>JAJVIG010000026.1 GCA_022072145.1 Pseudomonadales bacterium | reverse complement strand
GTGACGCCGGCGGTCGCGACGCCCGTCGGCGCCGGGGACGACGCCGCGCGGCGCACGCGCGAGGTCGAGGCGGCCATCGAGCGCGCGAAGGCGAAGAAGCTCGCGAACACCAGCGGCGCGACGCGCGACATCGTCGGCGAGGCGATCGAGCGCGCCCGACGCCAGGCGCTGGAACGCGTGGCCTCGACCCCGGCGCCGGCACCGCAGGCACCGCCGCCGCGCGAGGTGCTGGAGAGCCGCCTCGCGGTGATCGAGAAGAAACTGCTGCGCTCGGCCGAAAAGCTCGCCGAAGCGCGGGCCGAGGTCGACGAGGCGACGGGCGAACTGTTGCAGCGTGCGCGCGAGGACCTGCTGCGCCGCCGCGAACGGCTGCGCGAGGAACTCGGCATGGCGGCGGAGCTGCAGGACTGAGACGACGATGACACTGCCCCGCCCCAGCTCCCCGCACCTGCACGGCCCCGCGAGCACGGCGCGCACCATGCGTGACGTGGTGCTCGCCAGCGCGCCCGGGCTGATCGCGCTGACCGTCTGCTTCGGCTGGGGAACGCTGGTGAACCTGCTGTGGGCGGTGCCGCTCGCGCTCGGCTGCGAGGCAGCCATCCTGCATGCGCGCGACCTGCCGGTGCGCCGCGCGCTCGGCGACTGCAGCGCGCTGGTCACCGCGCTGCTGCTCGCGATCGCACTGCCGCCGGCCGCGCCGTGGTGGCTGGTGGCGATCGGCACGCTGGCGGCGATCGGGTTCGCCAAGCATCTGTACGGCGGGCTCGGTCAGAACCCATTCAATCCGGCGATGATCGGCTACGTGGTGCTGCTGATCTCGTTCCCGCTCGAGATGACACGCTGGATCGCGCCACTCGGCGCGGCGAGCGGTGCGGTTCCGGGACCGCTGGAGGCGCTGCGCGGCGCGCTCGGGCTGCTCGAGCCGGCACGCCTCGACGCGCTGACGATGGCGACCCCGCTCGATCTGCTGCGCCAGAACCAGACGCTGCTGGTGGCGGAACTGTGGCGCGGGAACCCGCAGTTCGGACGTTTCGGCGGCACCGGCTGGGAGTGGGTCAACGCGGGATTCCTGGCCGGCGGGCTGTACCTGCTGTGGCGGCGCGTGTTTACCTGGCACGCGCCGGCGGGAATGCTGGGCGCGCTCGTGCTGATGGCGACGCTGTTTTACGACGGCGGCAGCGCCGCCAGCGGCGGCTCGCCGCTGTTCCACCTGTTCACGGGCGCGACCATGCTGGGTGCGTTCTTCATCGTGACCGATCCGGTCACCGCGCCGGCCAGCACGCGCGGGCGGCTGCTCGCCGGAGCGCTGGTCGGGGTGCTGGTCTACCTGATCCGGCGCTGGGGCAATTACCCCGACGCCGTGGCCTTCTCTGTGTTGCTGATGAATTTCGCGGCGCCGCTGATCGACCACCTCGTGCAGCCGCGCGTCTACGGACACGGCAGCGGAGGCCGCGCGCCATGATGCGGCGCGCGATCTCCCGCAACGCGGCGGTGCTGGCGGCCTTCGCGCTGGTGTTCACGCTGGCGCTGGCGCTGACCGAGTGGTTCACGCGCGAACCGATCACCGCCGCGCGGCGCGCTGCCGAGGCGCGCGCCTACGAGGAGATCCTGCCACGCACGCGCTACGACAACGTGCTGCTCGACGATGTGGTCGAACTTTCCGACCGCGAACTGCTGGGACTGCGCGCGCCGCGCAACGCGCTGGTCGCGCGCCGCGGCGCCGATGTCGCGGCCGTGATCCTGCCGCTCAGCGCACCCGACGGCTACGGTGGCGCGATCGAGGCGATCGTGGCCGTGAACGCCGACGGCACCATCGCCGGCGTACGCGTGGTGGCGCACCACGAGACACCCGGACTCGGCGACCGCATCGAAAGGCGCAAGTCGGACTGGATCGAGGGTTTCCGCGGCCGTTCGCTGAACGACCCGCCGCAGGCACGCTGGACGGTGAAGAAGGACGGCGGCGAGTTCGACCAGTTCACCGGCGCCACGATCACCCCGCGCGCGGTCACGGCCGCGATCCGGCGCGCGCTGCAGTACTTCGAGGCCAACCGGGAGGCGCTGACGGCGCCGCCCGCGGCGCAGGGGCACGCTGATGAATGACGATCGCTACGCGCAGGTGCTGCGTGACGGACTGTGGCGCAACAACGGCGCGCTGGTGCAACTGCTCGGGCTGTGCCCGCTGCTCGCGGTCAGCGGCTCGGTGGTCAACGCGCTCGGCATGGGACTGGCGACCATCGTGGTGCTGGCGACCACCAGCACGCTGGTCGCCAGCGTGCGCAACACGGTGCCGAACGCGATCCGGCTGCCGGTGTTCGTACTGATCATCGCCTCGTCGGTGACCGTGGTGGAACTGTTGATGCAGGCGCTCGCCTACGGGATGTACGAGGTGCTCGGCATCTTCCTGCCGCTGATCACCACGAACTGCCTGGTGCTGGGTCGTGCCGAGGCCTTCGCCAGCCGCAACCCGGTGGCGATCTCGGCGTTCGAGGGCATGATGATGGGCAGCGGATTCGCGGCCACGCTGATCGTACTCGGCGCCCTGCGCGAGCTGTTCGGCAACGGCACGCTGTTCGCCGGCATGGACCTGCTGTTCGGCCCGGCCGCGGCCGCGTGGGAGGTGCGCCCGTTCGGTGAGTACAAGCACTTCCTGCTCGCGGTGCTGCCGCCCGGCGCGTTCATCTTCACCGGACTGCTGATCGCAGCGAAGAACGGCATCGACGCAAGACTGCAGGAGCGCCGCGCACGCGCCGCCGCTCCCGCCGCGCCGCCCGGCAGCAAGCGCGTACGCGTCACCGGTCACATCGGATGAACGCCGCGACGCGTCGCGAGATCTTTCGCCGGTTGCAGGCGGCGAATCCCGCGCCGCGCACCGAGCTCGACTACCGCACGCCGTTCGAATTGCTGGTCGCCGTGATCCTGTCGGCGCAGGCCACCGACGTGAGCGTGAACAAGGCCACCCGCGCGCTCTACGCGGTGGCGAACACCCCGCAGGCGATACTCGCGCTCGGTGAGGAGGGATTGAAGCCGTACATCCGCCACATCGGCCTGTTCAACGCCAAGGCGCGCAACGTCGTCGCCACCTGCGCGGCGCTGATCGAACGCCACGGCGGCGAGGTGCCGGCCACGCGCGAGGCGCTGCAGGCTCTGCCCGGCGTCGGGCGCAAGACCGCGAACGTGATCCTGAACACCGCCTTCGGCGAGCCGGTGATGGCCGTCGACACCCACATCTTCCGCCTCGCGAACCGCATCCGCCTCGCGCCCGGCAAGACCGTGCGCGAAGTCGAGGACACGCTGCTGAAGACCACCCCGCGCGAGTACCTCCAGGACGCCCACCACTGGCTGATCCTGCACGGCCGCTACGTGTGCACCGCCCGCAACCCGCGCTGTCAGGCGTGCGTGATCGCCGATCTGTGCGAGTATCCGGAGAAACGTTCCGCATCGCCGCCGGATGCGACGCGTGGCGTTGACGGCGACGCATCGAAGACCGGGTGAGGGTCGACCCGTCCGGCAGGGCTACATCGCGTGGTCGTGCAGCGCGCCGCCGTCGAGCACCGCCATGTCGGCGCTGATTTCGTCGAATGCCAGCACCCGTCCACCGTACGTCGCCGCGAACCGTTCGGCAGCCGCGCGCTCGCCGAAACTCGCGATCGTGGGGCCCATGGCACCGTGACGGGAGCTCCCGACCACGTAGGACGCCGTGCGCGCGTCGATCCAGGCGCCGCGCGGCTCGTCCCACCCGGTGCTGCCCATGTCCTGCACATACAGTGCCCGTACCGCGCGCACTTGCTCGGGGTTGGTGTAGACGTTGAACATCTCGATCGTGTCGCAGAAGAAATCCGGCTCGCTGCGCCCGATATAGTGGATCTGCGCCTTCGGGCCCGGGTAATCCGCCAGCAACATGCCGTCGAGCGCGCAGGACGTGCCCTCGACGATCTCGTGCGGCCCCTGCGCGGCCACGTCGACCTGTTCGCCGCAGCCCGCCATCAGCAGCGCGGCGAGCACCATCGCAGCCACATCGAAACAACGCCTCATCGGCGGAACCTCCAGCTTGCCAGTGTCAGCGGTCCCGCTATCCACGCCAGCATGACCGTGCCCAGCAGCCACGGGGAAGCCAGCTGTTCGGGAAAAACCGTCGCGAGCCCATACGATGCGCGGAGTTCGTCCAGCGTGAAGACATTCAGCACCCGGAACACATCGGCCGGGTTGAGCAGCAGCAGGTACGGGAGGATGTCTCCGCCGAATGCCCCACCGGTGAACACGAGCACCCCGAGCAGTACCAGATCGAATACGAGCACGAAAAAAAACCACGTCGCGATCGCCAGTCCGGAAGCCCGCGCGCGATCGATCGCGCGCGCGGAAATCGACACCGCGATGCTCAGGAAGACCAGGCCGAGCAGGATCGAACTGGCCATGAACCCGACGTAATGGTAACAGCCTTCGGCATCCAGCTTCGGCGACAGGATCAGCATCACCAGCCCGAAACCCGCGACCGTCGATACCGTCATCGCGAGCGCCAACCCGAGGTATTTGCCGATCAGCAGTTCGAAGCGGGTGATCGGCATCGACAGCAGCAGGTCCAGCGAACCGCGTTCGCGCTCGCCGACGATGGCGTCGAATCCCAGCAGCAACGCGATCAGCGGCATCAGATAGATCACCAGGCTGACGAGGCTGGCGATCGTGAACTCCACGGAGCGGAAGCCGACGGCGCCTTGCTGCGCACCGCCGAAGAAAGCGATCACCAGCGCCAGCACCGTGAACACCAACGCCACGGCCAGCACCCAGCGATTGCGGATGCGGTCGCGAAACTCCCTGGCTGCGATGGCCAGCAACTGCTTCAGCTCCATGCCATCGCCCCGCCGGTCGAAAGACCGAAAAACACGTCTTCCAGGCTCGGCTCGCGCACCTGGATGTCCTCGACGTCGGCACGCACGCCGGCCAGCGCATCGAGCATCGCCATCTTGGCCTCACGCCGGCACCCGGCGCTGAGCTCCCGCCCGCGCACCACCACCGCTGCCACCGCCAGCGGCTGGATCGCCGCGGCCACCCGCGCTGCGCCATCGAGGCGCACGGCAACGGTCACCGACAGTGGCAGGTCGACGTGCTCGCGCAGGGACTGGACGCTGCCCTCGGCACGCACCCGGCCGTCCACCAGGATGGCGAGCCGGTCCACGCGCTCCTGCAACTCGGCCAGGATGTGCGAGGTCATGACGATCGTCACCCCTTCCTCGCGCAGCCCGCGCAGCACGTCATGAAAACCGCGGATGGCATCGGCATCGAGACCCGTGGTGGGTTCGTCGAGGAACAGGATGCGCGGGTTGCCGAGCAGCGCCTGCGCGAAGCCGAGCCGCTGGCGCATGCCCCTGGAATAGCCGCTCACGCGGCGATCGGCCGCCGGACTCAGACCCACGCGCTCCAGCGCCGCGTCGCAGGCCGTTGCCGGCACGCCCTTGAGGCGCGCGAAGAACCGCAGGGTTTCGCGGCCGCTCAGGTTGTCGTAGAGCACCACGTTCTCGGGCAGGTAACCCACGCGACGGCGTACCGCGCGGAAGGCGCTGCCGTCCACCCGTACGCCCTCGATGCGGATCTCGCCGTCGCTCACCGGAATCAGGCCGAGCATCATGCGGAACAGCGTGCTCTTGCCGGCGCCGTTGCGCCCGATGAGCCCGAACAGTTCGCCGGCGCGGATATCCAGATCCACGCCGTTCACCGCCCGCACGGTGCCGAACTGGCGCGTCACTGCGCGCAGGCTGACCGCGGGTGGGTCGGAGGTATTCATTCATTTCACCATCGGATGGTATCTGCCTCGCCACGCTTCCCAGTCGTCGTGCCAGGGGCGCAAACGCGGCTTGGGGTCTACCACGCTGGGCGCGCGCAGCACCGGAAACTGCCGCCCCACCATGCGCAACACCTGCACCGCCGGACTCGCCAGGAGCAGTCTGGTCAGCGGGTGTCGCCAGGCAAGTCGATCGACGATGTCGTTGGCCTCGTAGGCGACATCGCCCACGCCGTCGCCGTCGCGATCCCAGCCCAGGTAGTTGCTCCAGTGGTTTCCTTCCTGCTCGCCCCAGGGCAGATCACGCGCGCCTACGTACCGGACCTGCTCGCGATTGCCGATGAAATCGTTGCGTTCGACGACGTTGTTCCTCGAGCCCGCCCACAGGTGCACCCCGACCCGGTTGTCCACGACGCGGTTGTCCCGCAACGTGTTGTACTCGGCGTCGTAGACGAACAGGCCGCGGGCGTTGCCGGCAACGATGTTGTTCTCGATGACCGAGTCCTGGATGGTGCGCAGCATGATGCCATGATCCGAGTTGGCCCAGACCCGGTTGTTGCGCACCTGCTGGTCGCGCACTTCCATCAGGGCGAGTCCGCCGCGGTTCATCCAGACGTCGTTGTCCTCCCACAGGTTGCGGTAGGAGTTCATGTAATGCGCGCCGTAGCGGCTGTGGTGCAGGCGGTTGCCGCGAAAGACGGCGTCGTGCGTGACGTCGATGTACAGCGCATCGCGCACGAAACCGATGTTGTTCCACGTGACCCGGGCGCGGCGGGTGTCGTAGAGCTGGATACCGTTGCCGCGCCGCGGCGAGGCAAGGTCGCGCTTGCCTGCGATCAGGTTGCGCTCGATGCGGACGTCGTCGGCCTTCTCGATCCACAGGCCGAACAGGTTGTAGACCAGGTCGCAGTCGCGCACCTGCGCGCCGTGTGCCCCGGGCTGGATGTAGATGCCCGCGTTCTGCTCGCGCAGGCTGTCGCCCGAGTCACGGACGATCAGTCCTTCGATCACGACGCCCGGCGCCACGACGCGAATGGTATCGCCGCGCAAGCCGCCGTCGACCGTCGGGCGCCCGTCGCCGCGCAGCACCAGTGTCTTGTCGAGACGCAGGTTTTCCCGGTAATGCCCGCGCGCGACGATCACGACGTCCCCCGCCCCGGCACCATCGATGGCAGCCTGGATCGATTCACCGGGAGCGACCGACCACACCGCTGCCGCCGCCGGCAGCGTCTGCATCGCACACGACAGGGCGCCCAGCGCGAGCCCCGCGGCGGCGGCACGCACGCGGTTCGGGAAGTGCATCATTCGACCAGGATCAGCAGGCCCGCGGACTTGAGGACCAGGAACAGCACCGCGCCGAGCAACAGGTTCTTGAAGCCGACGTAGGCGATCATGTCCATCCAGGTCGCCGCACGGTACCGGCGCTGCCACCAGCGACCTTCCTTCACGTAGGGAACGCTCTGCATGCGCGCGAAGACCTCGCTGCCACTCCACAACAGCCAGGCACCGAGGATCGAAACCGGTACCAGGACCTCCATCGTCGCCAGAACGGAAATGACGAAGGCGGCCAGCATCAGCACCGCCAGCACCGCGTTCCCCACCGGATGAAGCCCGTACCCCGCCCGGGTCCACGGCCACAGGTGATCACGGAGTTCGGCGAGCACGAAGCCGGGCGTGGAGTCGTAGGCCTGGTATTCGGGCATCACCGGATCGGTCAGCATGCGTGGGTCGGCATCGCTGCGTACGGCGACGCGGCGTGCCGGCAGCGCCGCGGCGTCGATCTGCGCCAGCGGGATGTAGTACCCGTCTGCATCGATCGGGCTCAGGGGCAGCGCGTGCTTGTGGCGCATCTTGCGTTCCTGGGCCAGTGGCGGGCACGCGTGCGTGTCGGTGTAGAGCACCATGCAGTCCAGGCACGACAGGCATTCGCGCTGATCGATGCGCCCCAGGCGGTCTATGGCCAGCGAACCGCACCCGGCGGCGCACGCCGTACACGTGTTGCACTCCTGCTTGCGCTGCAGGCCGAACCAGCGGAACGTCGAGGGAATCGCCAGTGACGCACCGAGCGGGCACAGGTACTTGCAGAACGGCCGCTCGGTGAATACCGACAGCAGGAGCAGCCCGGCTGCAAACAGCGTGTACGGCCAGGCGCGATTCAGGATGCCGACCAGGAACATGGTCTTGAACGGTTCGATTTCCGCCATCCTCTCGGCAAACGTCATGGAGAAGAACGACATGCCGAGCAGCAGGAAGAACGCGCCGTACTTGAGCCATTTCAGCCGGTCGTGCCAGGGCCTGCTCAACTTGAACTGGAAACGCGCGAGCCCGGCGCGGCTGGCGAGCTTGTACAGGATCTCCGTCAATGAGCCGAACGGACACAGCCAGCCACAGAACAACCCACGCCCCCAGAAGAACACCGTGACGAAGATGAAGATCCAGAACAGCAGGATGAACGGATCCGACAGGAACAGCTCCCACGTCCAGCGGAAGACCAGCGAGTGGAACCAGGTCAGCACCTGCGTGATCGAGGGCTGCGCCATCAGGTGGAATCCGATGAATCCCACGCTGAACACCCAGGCCGTGTACTTGAACGCATTGACCGGCCATTTGTTCCGCCGCGTGGACAACCTCGTGAGGCGATCGCGCATCGCGTAGACCACGGCGACCGCGACCAGCAGCGTGGCGAACAGCACGATTTCCAGCGCGCGCGACTGCCACACGCGCACCCACGCCGGCTCGGCGCGCTCGACCTCCGGCCGTCCGCCCTCGAGGTAGACCGCCGGCAGCCAGTACTCGCGGTCGAAGCTCGTGAAACTGCGCTGACCGCTCTTCTTGTCCAGCTTGTTGGCCAGGAACACCAGGCTCCACGGATAGGCAGCGCTGAAGCTCTCGCCGCGCACGATGAAGATCGCCGATTCGCTGTACGCCGGCGCACCCGCGGCCTGCACACCGTACAGATTGCGGTAATCCAGATCCCGGAACGTGAAGGATTCGACGTCCTGCGTTACTTGCACCCGGTCGTAGATCCCGCCACGCACGAAACCCGATCCCTTGAAACTGGTGCGCCCGTTCGCGATCACGAAGATGGCATGGTCATGCGGGCCCAGATGACCCATGAGCTGCTCCCAGCCCGCCGTGCCGAGGACGCTCTGGCCGATGGCCGGTGCGTTCAGGTAGCCGAAGTACATCTCGATCAGCGGATCACGGGTATCGGTGTCGCCCACAGCGGCGGCGCCGACCGTCAGCTTGCGCACACTGCCTTCCGCTAGCAGCTCGGACCAGGTGCGCACTGCTTGTCCCGACGTGAACACCGCGGGCTTGCGCGGCTCGGCCTGCACGATGCCGACCTGGCGGGCCACGCTGTAGGTGCTGCGCATCATGACGCGGTTCTGCGCGATCACCGTTACCGTGGCACCGCTGATGGCATCGACGCCGAGATACCCGCCTTCCGCGCGCGCCTTGCCCACTTCCACCTTGTCCCAGGCGTTCTTGCCGACGAACTGCAGCACGAACTTCGTGAGCTCCGCTTCGGGAATCCCGAGCAGAAGGATCGGTTCGCTGTGCTTGAGGATCTTCGCGCCGGTGATCCTGCCCGCTGCGTCCATGCCGATCAGCGTCACGATCGGTTTGCCCGAATAGGCCGGAATATCGACGATGTCGGTGGACAGGAAGACATAGCCGATCGGTGTGTCGCTGCCACCCGCGTTGTCGTAGGCCTCGACGTAGGCCGGGCGGCCCTTGCGCACGGAGAAGCGCACGGCGCCCGGCAGGACCTCGGTGCACGGTGCGTAGGCACACAGATCGGGACCGGTGAGCATCGCCGTCGGCAACACGGCTTCATACGAAGCCGCGAACGCCGGGCCCGACATCGACACGATCAGCCACAGCAACGCAGCGGCAAAACCGTAGCCGAAGATCGCCCCGCCCTTCATGCCTGCATGCCTCCCTTGGCCGGCACTGCCCGGCCCTGTGATCCGCGGATCACGCGACGGAACCGGGGGCTCTCGCCCCCTTGGCGGATCATATCCGATCAGCGGATCGGGACCGGCGGCAGGATCAGGCCTCGACGATCATCCGCGAGCGCATTTCCAGGTGCAGCGCATGGCAGAAATGCGTGCAGTAGCACCAGAAGACGCCGGCCATGTCGGCCCTGAAGGTGACGGAGGCCGTCTCCTGCGGGTTGACGATGAAATTGATGTCGTACTTCTCGATCGCGAATCCGTGGGTGAGGTCCTCGATCTTGTCGAGGTTGGTGACGATGACGGTGACTTCATCGCCCTTCTTCACCTTGAAGTCCCGCAACCCGAAGATCGGCGCCACGGAACTGATTTTCACCGTCACCTTGTCACCGTCGCGGGTCACACCCGACTCGGCCGCATCCTTCACGGCGTTCGGGAAGTCGTCGATGTCGTAGACCGGCTTGGCGTTGATGATCTCGCGCCTGAAGATGATGAAGTCGTGTGGCTCCGGACGCACCGGGTGTTCGGCCACCAGCACCATCTTCTCGCCCGAGATGTCGATCAGCTGTTCGTTTTCCGGGTGCAGCGGACCGGCCGGCAGGTAGCGGTCCTTGGAGAACTTGCATCCGACCGCGAGCCACTTGCCGTCCGCCGCCACGGTCTCGGACTGCGAGGCGTTGATGTGGCCCGGCTGGTAGTTCACATCGATACGATCGACGACGTACTTCACGTTCTGGTCGCCCGCGTGGAACCGGATCGCGGCATCGACGTTCCACTTCACCACCTGGCTGTCCAGGAACAGCGTGGTGTAGGCGTTGCCGCGGCCGTCGAAGGCGGTATGCAACGGCCCCAGGCCCAGTTCCACTTCGGCGACGATGGTCTTGTCGGCGTCGTCGAGCTTGCCGTCGAACCAGTCGAGCACCCGGCTCAACTCGATGACGGTCGCGGTCGGCGACAACTTGCCGGCGCAGATGAAGTACCTGCCGTCCGGCGAGGCGTTCACGCCATGGGGATTCTTCGGCACCGAGACATAGGCGCACAGCGCCGTGGCCGGATCTGCGTTCGCGGCGCGCGTGCAGTCGACCACCGGGACCTTGGAGTCGCCGATCGTGGAGAACCTGCCGGCGGCGACCGCCTCCTCGATGCGCGCGACATGGAAGAACAGGCACGCATCGCGTTCGACGCTCATCATGTTCTCGTACACCGCACCCATTTCGGTGTTGTACTGGTTGGTCGCCGCCAGCTTGCCGTCGAAGGAGGTGGCGACGAGGTCGCAGTTGCCGTCGATCAGCGCCTGCCAGCGCACGTCCATGGTTTCGGCGTCGACACAGGTGAACAACGAACGATACGTCTCCACCTCGTCCGCATGCTCGCCGGTGTTGGGCAGCGGAATGCTGAACTCGGCCCCGCAGAAGACGCGCGTCGTGTAGTTGATGGCGGGATCGACCGGGTCGCGCTTGTCGGGGAAGATGCCATGGAAGCCCTGGATGTTCGGGATCTCGGTGATCTTGTCGCAGGTGAAGGTATCGAGCCGCATGCGCGCGACGCGGCAGTTGATCTTGTCGTTCACCCAGGCGTAACGCCCGTCGTAGTTGCCGTCCCGGTACGACGCGTGGACGTGGTGGGTGTCGCCCACCGTGTATTTCAGGCTGCCGTCGGGTCTGGTGCCCATGATCGCCTTCGATTCGTTGGTGATGCCCCAACCCACCAGTGCGTCTTTGGTGAATACCGGAATGCGGTGGATCTCACGGCCCGAAGGAAGCCCGAGCACCCGCACGTCACCGGTGTGACCACCGCTCCAGAGACCGTAGTAGGTATCGAGTTCACCGGGTTTCAGATGCGGATTCGCGCCCTGGTGAGACGCTGCGGAAGCCTGGTCATCGACCGGCGCGCCACCTTCCGTGCCCGCGGGCGTCTCCTTGCGGCAACCGGCGAGCACCGTGGACAGCCCGACCCCCGCCACGCCCGCCATACCGGCGGCGCCGAGAAACCGGCGGCGGCCCGTATCGGCCGGCTGGTCTTCGATGGGATCGACGTGCTCGATGACGTGCTTCTCGCTCATGCGCTGCCTCCGTAAGCTGCGGATCGGGTTGGGCCGCGGGGCCGGCAACCGGTGACCGCGACAATTTGTCGCAGGGTCCGATTGTCGCATCAATCCACACGGGATCAATGGATATTCCATTGACCTGAAACAAACTTGCGGGGCTTGTACGGTCGTGGCGCCTCAGCGCGGCTCCAGCGTCGCCAGGATCTCGGCGATCGCCGCGTCGTCCATGCCGGCGTGCTCGGGCAGGCAGTGGTAGCCTGCGTAGACGAAGTGGGCGCCGTGGCGCAGGAACCACTCGCGCCAGTGCCCGTCGGCGTCGTCGTGCTCGAACAACTGGCCCGTCCAGTCGCCGATGCGCGCGGTGCGCGGACGCACTCCGGCATCGAGCAGGTCGCGCGCGAATTCCCCGAGGTCCTCGTCGCCTACCTCGCCCTCGTCGAGCACCAGCGAGGAGATCTCGAGGCAACTGACGCCGTCCTCGTCGCCGATCACGACGACATCGTCGTCGTGTTCCGCGCTCCACTCATCGGGCAGTTCCAGCGTCCAGGATTCGGTGCTCACGATCGGCATGACCGGTTCTCCCCTGTGATGTCACGGCACATCAGCAGCGCGTCCTCGCGCCCGGTGGCCGTACGGTAGTAGTTGCGTCGCCGTCCCGTCGCCGCGAAGCCGGCCGCGCCGTAGAAGGCACGCGCCGGAGTATTCGATTCGCGCACCTCCAGGAAGCAGCGCGTCGCGCCCGCGGCGGCCGCCTCGCGCAGTGCCGCCTCGAGCAGCCGCCGCGCGTGCCCGGCACGCCGGCACGCCGGCTCGACCGCGATATCGAACACCTCGCAATCGTCGGCGGCCACCGCGAAAAGCACGAAGCCGACCAGGCCGGCGCCGTGCGGGTGGACCACGAAGCCCGCGGCACGCTGCAGCGTCTCGCGCACTGCGGCGGCGCTCCACGGCGAGGCGTTGACCCGCGCATCGAGCGCGGCGATCGCCTCGGCGTCCGCCGCGGTCGCCCGTCGCGGTTCAGCTTCCATGGCCGGCGCGCGCCGCGCACAGTTCGCGCCAGGCGTCGGCCTTCAGCGCCGGATCACGCAGCATCGCATCGGCTGCCAGCGTCACCAGCACGCCGCACTGCAGTCCGGCCACGCGCTGCGCCAGCGGCACGCGCTGCGCGTAGGCGTGCGCATCCCAGCCGAGCAGCACGCCGGCGGCGACCGCGCCGAGCAGCACCACGTGTTCGACGTCGGCCCCTTCGGTCAGCTTCGCCAGCCGGCCGAGCAGCAGGTCGCGCGCGCCGGCGTGATCGGACGCCAGCCCGCTCGCGAGCGGATCGAAGCGCTGCATGCTGGCCGCGACCCGCTCGCCGCTCAGCGCGAAAGCGATCGCCGTTGCGAGCGCGGCAACGCGCGCATCGCGCCCGGGGTCACCGGCTTCGTCGATGAACAGATGGCGTCCCGCCATCACGAGCAGCAGGACCGGCACACGCGCCACCCCGCTCGCCAGCGGCTCGCCGGCGGGCACCTGCGGGGCGACGGTCGCCGCGCTCGCGGAACGCACCACGGCCGGCCCGTGCGCGGGGTCCGGGCCGAGCAGCTCGCGTGCCAGACGCCCCGGAGCGGCGTCCGGCGCACGCGCCGTCGTGACCGGTTCCGGCAGGATGGGCGGCGCGGGCGCGCCGGCGAAGCCCGCCGGCTCCACCTCCTGCGCCCGGGACTGCGCTCCGGCCTTGACCCCGTCCGTGCCGCGCGGCACCCACACCGGGATGTCCATCGCGGCGAGGTAGGCCAGACGCAGCGCCTCGTCCATGCCCCGGTGCTCCCGCGTGCCTCAGATGCCGCTGATCTGCGGGTGCGCGCGCACCGCGCCCGCCATCACGTTCAGCGCGTGCAGGTACGCCTTCGCCGAGGCGACGATGATGTCGGTATCGGCGCCGGCACCGTTGACGATGCGTGAGTCGCGCTCCAGGCGCACCATGACCTCGGCCTGCGAATCGGTGCCGGTGGTGATCGCGTTGATCGAGAACAGCTGCAGCGTGGTTCCGCTGTGCACCTCGTTCTCGATCGCCCGGAACACCGCGTCGACCGGCCCGTCGCCCTCGGCGGCGCTGCGGCGTTCCACGCCGTCGATCGTCAGCGTGACCTGCGCGCGCGGCTTCTCGCCGGTATGCGACACCGCCTCCAGCGCGACCAGCTGGTAGCGCTCCGCCGCATCCCCGACGCTGACGTTGCTGGCGATCGCCTGCAGGTCCTCGTCGAAGATCTCGTGCTTCTTGTCGGCGAGCTCCTTGAAGCGGCGAAACGCGCTCTCGAGTTCCTCGCGGGTCTCGAAGGTGATGCCGAGTTCCTCGAAGCGCGCGCGCACCGCGGCGCGCCCCGAATGCTTGCCGAGCACCAGGCGGTTGGTGCTCCAGCCCACGTCCTGGGCGCGCATGATCTCGTAGGTCTCGCGGTGCTTCAGCACGCCGTCCTGGTGGATGCCGGCCTCGTGCGCGAACGCATTGGCGCCGACGATGGCCTTGTTCGGCTGCACCGGGAAGCCGGTGATCGAGGACACCAGGCGCGATGCCGGCACGATCTCCTCGGTCACGATGCGCGTCTCGACCGGGAACACGTCGGCGCGCGTGCGCACCGCCATCACGATCTCCTCCAGCGAGGCGTTGCCGGCGCGTTCGCCGAGCCCGTTGATCGTGCACTCGACCTGGCGCGCCCCGTGCATCACCGCCGACAGCGAGTTCGCCACCGCCAGCCCGAGGTCGTTGTGGCAATGCACCGAGAACACCGCCTTGCCGGCGTTCGGGATGGCGCGGATCAGCCGGCCGACGAACTCGCCGTACTGGCCCGGCTCGCCATAGCCGACGGTGTCTGGCAGGTTGATCGTGGTGGCGCCGGCCGCGATCACCGCCTCGATGATGCGGCACAGGAAATCGAACTCCGAGCGGCTGGCGTCCTCGCAGGAGAACTCGACGTCGTCGGTGTGGTTGCGCGCCTGGCGCACCGAACGCACCGCCTGGTCCAGCACCTGTGCCGGCGTCATCTGCAGCTTGTACTGCATGTGGATCGGCGAGGTGGCGATGAAGGTGTGGATGCGCGGGCGCACCGCGTTCTTCAGCGCCGCGGCGGCTTCCTCGATGTCGCGCGCGGCGGCGCGAGCGAGGCTGGCGACCGAGCAGTTCCTCACCGTCTCGGCGACCGCCTTGACGGCCTCGAAGTCACCCGGGCTGGCGATCGCGAAGCCGGCCTCGATGACGTCGACGTTGAGCCGCTCCAGCGCGCGCGCGATGCGGATCTTCTCGTCGCGGGTCATCGATGCACCGGGGCTCTGCTCGCCGTCGCGCATCGTGGTATCGAAAATGATCAGACGGTCCTTGCTCATGGCTGGTCCTCATGCCCGGACGGGCGCGCACGGTGCACCCATCCTAGTGAATTCGTCGTGACGGTGGAATTGTGAGCGCGACGTATGCTGCCCCTCAGGGCAGCAGCAGGGCGAGCGGCAGCGCACGCGGGAGGTGCGTGGCGAGGATGCTGGCGATGGTGGCCCGGTCGCTCATCGAGGATGTCTGGATCGTTGCAGGCCGCGCGGGCGGCGATGGACCGATCTTAATTGCTGCCGCCCCGCGATGCCATAGGCCGGCACGCGGTAAAAATTGGGCGCCGCCGCAGACGCTCGCGCGATCTTGCGGCTTGCGCGGGTGTACCCGAAGATGCGCCATCCCCGCAGGAGCCACGGATGCCACCACGAGCCCGCGCCAGTGCCGGAACACCCCCGTGCTGGGACTGATCCGCGTCGTGCTCGCACTCGCGGTGCTGCTCTCGCACGTGCCGGGCACGGGTTTCGCGCTGAACCCCGGCGTGGTGGCGGTCATCTGTTTCTACACGCTGAGCGGCTACCTGATGCGCCGCAGCTACGAACGCTTCACGCAGCACGCGGCGGCGCCGGCGCGCGCCTTCCTGCTCGACCGGGTACTGAAGCTGTACCCCCAGTACCTGCTGGCGCTCGCCGCCACCGCGCTGCTGCTCGCCGCGTGGGGTCCGTCACCGGGATTCTGGCTGCTGCAGCAGGAACCCACGCCGCTGAAACTGCTGCTCAACGCGCTGCTGCTGCCGGCGAACTACATCTTCGGCCCGCTGGTGATCACGGAACTGCTGCCGCATCCGCTGATCCCGCCGGCCTGGTCGCTGGCAACCGAGTTCCACTTCTACCTGCTGGTGCCGCTGCTGTTCGCGTTCCCGCGACTGTTCCTCGCGTCGTTGCTGGGCACGCTGGCGCTGCAGTTCACCAGCCTGCTGCACGAGTCGCCCGCGCTGAACGCCGACACGCCGGGCTACCGCTACATCGTGGGTGTGCTGCCGGTGTTCCTGATGGGCTGGCTGCATGCCGCCGGCCACCGCGGCGCCTGGCTGCTGTGGGGTGCTTACGCGCTGCTCGCCGCGGCCGCGCTGGGCGGCGCCGGCATCGAACAGCCGCGCGCGCGGGAAGTGGCGCTCGGCGCGACGCTGGCGCTGCCCCTGCTGGTGCTCGGCCGCCACCGCCGGGCCACGCTGCAGGGTGCGCGCTGGCGTGCCTGGGACGAACGCCTCGGCAACCTCGCCTATCCACTGTTCATCACCCACTGCCTCGCGTTCTACGTGGTCGAGCACTGCGGTCTGCCGGTGACCGCCGAGCCGCGGTTCATCGGCGCGGCCGTGGCCGTCTCGCTGGCCGCGTCACTGCTGCTCGAGCGCGTGCAGCGCCACGTCGAGCGGCTGCGCATCGGGGTGCGCGGCTTCGCGTCGATGAACCAGGCGGGGGGCTCATAGGCACGGTTTGCACCGTGCGCGCTCTGCATGACAAGATGCGCGCGCCCTCGCAACCGACCCGGTTCCGTGCATGCGCCGCCTCGCCGCCCTGTCACCGCTGCTGCTCTGCCTGGGGCTGATCACGGCGGTCTACGCGCCCTTCGTGCTCGAGGGCAAGGTTCAGATCCACGGCGACGGCGTGGCGTTCAGCGTGCCGATGCTGCACCTGCTGAAGCAGAGTCTCGCGCGCGGCGAGCTGCCGTTGTGGACCGAACTCGCCTACGGCGGGCATCCGGTGTTCGCCGAAAGCCAGATCGGCGCGCTCAACCCGCTGAACGTCGCGATCGCGTGGCTGTTCGATCCGCTCACCGGCCACACGGCCTATCACTTCGTCGCGCTGCTGCTGTCGGCCTGCGGGATGTGGCTGTTGGCGCGCGAACTGGGCGCGCGCCCCGCGGCGGCGGGGGTCGGCGCGATCGCGCTCGTGCTGTCGCCGCTGTGGCTGGGTACGCAGAACAACCTGACCATCTCGGCCGCCTCGATGTGCGTGCCGTGGCTGCTGTGGAGCTTCGAGCGCTGGCTGCGCACCCTGCGGCCGCGTGACGCGGCCCTGTTCGCGCTGGTCGGTGCGCTGGCGGTGTGCTCCGGCTATCCGCAGATCGTGCACGGTACCGGCGTGTACATCGCGCTGCGTGGCCTTTGCGCGCTGCTCGACGCCACCGAACGCGCCCGTCTGCGCGCCGCGCCCGCGCTCACGGCCTTCGGCCTCGCGGCGATGCCGGTGCTGGCCGGGCTGATCGCCGCCGCGCAACTGCTGCCGCTCGCCGAACTGACGCAACTGTCGTATCGGCAGCAAGGCGTGGCGTTGTTCGAGGCGCCCGCGACGTGGTACCTGCGCGGATTGTTCTACAGCCTGTACGACCCGGCCGATGCGGTGTTCGCGGCCGGCCCCGGCGATGCGCACGCACAGCAGTTCATGCACTTCAACCTGAGCGGCAGCATCGCGGTGTGCCTGCTCGCGGCCGCGGCGGTACTGTTCGTGCGCGCACGCGGCGTGCTGGCGCACCTGGTCGCCACCGCGGTGCTGCTGAACCTCGGCTTCGGCAGCAGTTCGCCGCTGTGGCAGTTCGTGCACGAACACGGACTGCTGCCGGGGCTGGACCGCTTCCGCGCGATGAGCGCGTATTTCAACGTGGCGCTGTGCGGCATCGCGCTTCTCGCCGCGCTCGCGACCGAGCGCCTTGCCGCCGCGCCCACCGGCCGGCACAACGCATGGCTGCTCGGCGCGCTGGCCGCGGCCTGCGTGCCACTGCTGGTGCGCACGTACAGCGACTGGGTATCGGCGTGGCAGTTCCTGGCCCCGGCCGTGCTCGCGCTCGCGCTGCTCGCCAGGACGCGCGTGCCACGACTGCCGTTGGCGGTGATCGCCTGTGGCGCGCTGGCGCTCGAGGTGTTCGCGCTGCGGCTGCAGCCGTTCCTGTTCCACGCGCCGGAGCTGCTGCGCGAGCCGCCCTCCACCGCACTCTACGCCGGCGATCGACGTGAGGATTTCCGCCATTTCGACGGCTCGGTGCTGGTGCTGTACGCACAGCAGAACGCGCTCAGCGGACGCGTCGCGGGCGGACTCGGGCATTCGATCGAGGCGTTGACCCCGACCGCCTGCGTGCTGTGGGGCATCGCGTCGATCCATGGCGGCATGGCGCTCGACCTGGCGCGCCGGCGCCTGATCGAACAGCCGATGATCGACGAGATCGCCGATCCGGCGCTGCGCGCCGCGGGCACGCGACTGATCGATGCGCTGTCGGTCCGCTACCTCACTGCCGGGGCGATCGTCGTGCCGCAGGGGATGCCGGTCGCGTATCGCTCGGCCGACGATGCAGTGGTGATCTTCGAGAATCCGCGGGCACTGCAGAAGCTGCGCGCCTACACGCGTGCCCGCGCGGTGCCCGATGCCACCTCGGCGCTCGCGGCGCTCGCGGACACGGCGCCCGACACGCTGATCGTCGAGTGCCCCGATGCAGCCTGCGTGCAGCAGTCCGCGCCGTCGGCCGGCCCGCCGGCGACGCTGCGGATCCGCGAGCGGACCCCGACGCGCCTGGTCGTCGATGTGCAGGCGGTGCAGCCAGGCTGGCTGTTCGTGGCCGACGCGAACTACCCGGGCTGGCGGGCAAGGCTGGACGGCGAGGCGGTCCCGGTGCGCAGCGCTCAGGTGCTCGGCAAGGCCGTCGCCCACGGCGCGGGCAGCCACCGGGTCGAGCTGCGTTTCGCACCGCGCTCGCTGCAGCTCGGTCTCGGCGGATCGGTGCTCGGCCTCGCGCTGGCGCTGGCGGCGGTGGCCCTCGACCGGGGGCGCTCGGCCGCGACGAACCGGTGATAGAATGCTGCGCCTCGGATGGATCCGCAGGGATCGCGCGCCATGCGCAGCCGAGGAGCGGTGGTGCAACCCTGGCGGATGGATCGAGGAATGGCCCGAGGCAAGCGAGTCCTGGTAACCGGCGGCGCGGGCTTCATCGGATCGCATCTGTGCCGGCGGTTGCTGGCGCGCGGCGACGAGGTGGTGTGCGTCGACAACTTCTACACCGGCCGCAAGTCGAACGTGCTCGACCTGCTCGCCGACCCGCTGTTCGAGGTGCTGCGCCACGACATCACGTTCCCGCTGTACGCCGAGGTCGACCAGATCTACAACCTCGCCTGCCCCGCCTCGCCGATCTACTACCAGTTCGATCCAGTGCAGACGACCAAAACCTCGGTGCACGGCGCGATCAACATGCTGGGGCTCGCCAAACGGCTCAGGGCGCCGATCCTGCAGGCCTCGACGTCCGAGGTCTACGGTGATCCCGAGGTACATCCGCAGCACGAGTCGTACTGGGGGCGCGTGAACCCGGTCGGTCCGCGCAGCTGCTACGACGAGGGCAAGCGCTGCGCCGAGACGCTGTTCTTCGACTACTACCGCCAGCACCGGCTGGCGATCCGGGTGGTGCGGATCTTCAACACCTACGGTCCCAACATGCAGCCCGACGACGGCCGCGTGGTCAGCAACTTCATCGTGCAGGCGCTGCGCGGCGAGGACCTCACCGTCTACGGTGACGGTTCGCAGACGCGCTCGTTCTGCTACGTCGACGACCTGGTCGAGGCGCTGGTACGCATGATGGACAACGACGCCGGCGACCCCGGCCCGCTCAACCTCGGCAATCCGCGCGAATCGACCATCCTCGAGATCGCCGAGACCGTGCTGCGGCTGACCGGCTCCGCCTCGCGGATCGTGTTCCGTCCGCTGCCGGTGGACGACCCGCGCCAGCGCCAGCCCGACATCGCGCGCGCGCGCGAGCTGCTCGGCTGGGAGCCGCGCACCGTGCTCGAGGACGGACTGCGCAAGACCATCGACTACTTCCGGAACAGCCTGTGAAACTCAGCGTCGTCATCCCCTGCTACAACGAGAAATCCACGATCGCCGACGTCATCGCGGCGGTGCGCAACGCCCCCGGCGGCGACAAGGAGATCATCGTCGTCGACGATTGCTCGACCGACGGCACCGGCGAGCTGCTGCGCACGGCGCTGGCCGCCTCCGTCGACCGGCTGATCCATCACCCGGTGAACCGCGGCAAGGGCGCGGCGCTGCGCACCGGGATCGCCGCCGCCACCGGCGACATCGTGATCATCCAGGACGCCGATCTCGAATACGATCCGCGCCAGTACGGCACGCTGATCGCGCCGATCCTGCAGGACAAGGCCGACGTGGTCTACGGTTCGCGCTTCATGGGCTCGGAGCCGCACCGCGTGCTGTACTTCTGGCACCGTCTCGGCAACGGGCTGCTGACGCTGCTGTCGAACATGCTGACCAACCTGAACCTCACCGACATGGAGACCTGCTACAAGGTCTTCCGCCGCGAGATCATCCAGTCGATCACCATCGAGGAAGACCGCTTCGGTTTCGAGCCCGAGATCACGGCGAAGATCGCGCGCCGGCGCTGCCGCATCTACGAGGTCGGCATCTCGTACTACGGCCGCACCTACGAGGAAGGCAAGAAGATCGGCTGGAGGGACGGCGTGCGCGCGATCTACTGCATCCTGAAGTACAACCTGGCGCGGTGATCCCGCGGTGCAGATAGTCCGCTACTTCTTCGTCGGCGGCGTCGCGGCGGCGGTCGACCTCGCGGTGTTCGCGCTGGCGATCCAGCTGCTCGGCTGGCATTACCTGGTGGCCGGCGCCTGCGGCTTCCTGCTCGCCACCGGCGTGAACTACGTGCTCAGCATCCGCCACGTGTTCACGGCCGGCGCCCGCTTCTCGCGCGCGCGCGAACTGCTGGCCGTCTACGCGGTCAGCGCGATCGGACTGGCGTGGCACCAGCTCGCGCTGTGGGCCGGCGTCGAGGCGCTGGCGCTGAACGTCTACGTCGCGAAGATCGGCGCCATCGCGCTGGTGTTCTTCTGGAACTTCTTCCTGCGCAAGTACTTCGTGTTCGCGCCGGCATCGCGCGGGCGCTGATCCGCGGCCCTCAGTCCAGCGCGTGCGCGGCGCGAAAGCGCGCCGCGATCTCCGCCCCGCGCCGGCGCAGCGGGATCTCGACGAAGCGGTAGTTGAGCTCGGCGAACACCAGCAGCAGCACCAGCGCCGTGGCCAGGAACTCCGGCGTGAATCCCGGATCGAAGCCGATGCCCTCGGGCATGCGGCGGAACCAGATCTCGCGCGTGGCGAAATAGGCCGGGATGTGGATCAGGTAGATCGCGTACGAGCGTGTGCCAACCCACAGGAACACCGAACGTATCCAGCCCGGCGCCATGATGTAGTTGCGGTCGTACGAGGCGATGAACACCAGCACCGCGCCGATATAGGCGACCAGGCTGATCGGCACCGGTACGTGCAGGTCTTCGCCGCCGGCGAACGCGAGCCCGCCCGCCAGGATACTCACCAGCACCACGCGCCACGCCCGAGCGGCCATGAAACGCGGCTCGAACAGCCGGTAGCTGGTGGTGCGCGACCAGATCGCAATCAGCACCCCGAGCGCGAGCGCGTCGGTGCGGATGATCGTCCCGAGCGGCGTGCGCGGCAGCAGCAATTGCAGCAGCACCACCGCGCCGAGCACCAGCGCCAGCCGCTTGCCGCTCAGCCAGATCAGGAACGGCAGCACGAGGTAGAACTGTTCCTCGAGCGACAGGCTCCAGTACGGGAACGTGGCTCCCGGCTCGAACTTGCCGTAGACGAGCATCGCACGCAGGTTCGCGACGTTGAACACGGCCGCCAGCGCGCCCTCGAGGTTCGCGCGCAGCGAACCCCACGCGCCGGAGCGGTCGAAGAACACGCAGGCGACCAGGATCACCGCCAGCCACAGCCACGCCGACGGGATCAGGCGCCACGCGCGGCGGATCCAGAACGCCAGCGTGGTGACCAGCCGCTCGTGCGTGGACCGTGCGCCGCTGATGCGCGGGATCAGGTCGCGCGCGATGACGAAACCCGAAATCACGAAGAACAGATCGACACCGGACCACATGCCGGTCCAGCCGAACAGGATGCGGTGCGCCTCGCCACCGACCCACGCGAACAGGTTCATGTGCATGTGCTCGACGCACACGAAGATCACCGCGATCGCGCGCAGCACCTCGATGTCGTCGATCCTGCCGCCGGCAGGCGTCGCGTGGGTGGACGCTGCGCTCATCGGACCTCCTGCCAGGCTTCACGCCGCAACAGCGGTTGCACGCGCGCGTATTGCCAGCGCGCCACGGGGTGGCGGAAACACGCCGCAGCATCCACCTCCGGCAACAGCCCGGGTGCGACATCGTTGCGCACGAACACCGCGTTGAAACCGTAGCGGTTCGCACCGACCAGCCGGTAGCCCTTCTGGCGGCCCAGCGCCACCATTGCGGGCAGCGAGGCGCCGCAGTAATCGACCTCGGTTCCCAACTCCTGATCGACCAGCTTGCGCACGCAGAACTGCGGATCGTAGGGCACGGTCACGGACGCATCGTCCAGCCAGCCGGCCTGAACCTCGATGATCACGACGCGCGGGTTCGCGACCGTGATCGCCCGCCACAGCCAGTAGTCGTTGCCGTCGACGTCGATCGACAGCAGGTCGATCTCGCGGTCGAAACCGTAACGGGCGATGATCTCGTCGACGTTCTCCACCGTGAGCCATGCCTGGCAGATCGCGGGCGGGATGCGGCGCGTATCGGGATGCGACCAGTAGAACGCGTTGGCGACGCGGATGTTCTCGTCGCTGCCGTCGCAGAGCAGCGCGTGCCAGCCATGGTTGATGATCAGGTTGGCGGCATTGCACTCGCGCCCGTCGCCGGCGCACATCTCGACCACGTAGCGGTTGGTGGTGCCGACCAGGCTGAAGACATAGTGCAGGATGCCGTCCTCGCCGTTCTGCGAGTGGTTGCGGAACTCCACCGCCTCGAACTCGTGGCGGAGGCCGTGCGCCGCGTCACGGCGGTACTGCGCGGTGAGCAATTGCTGGGTACCGCGATCGACATAGTTCGGCTGCGCGGCGCCGGTGGCCAGTGCCTCCAGCCCCGCGAGCCGGTTCCCGAGCGCCGCGAGCTGCTGCTCGATCGTGTCGAGCCGCGCGTCGGAAGCCCCCGTGTCGGGGCGCTGCGCACCCTTGCTGCCGAACATATCCACTCCGTTGCCTTGCCGTGTGTGGCCGCCCGCTCAGCGCCGCCGCGCGACGATCACGCGGGTCCTAGGCATGCGCTCGTTGAACGCCTGCAGCATCGCCGGCGCGCCGGGAAGCTCGAGGAAACGCGACCACGTCTCTGCCCAGCTCTCGAGCAGTGGATGGTACGGCGGCGCGATCTGGTCCATCGTGGGTGTCGTCCCGGCGGCACCGTCGCGCGTGGCCCAGAAGAAGCTCATCCAGACGAACCAGAAAAACCCGTACTGTCCGCGCTCTTCGATCGCGAGCCCGCTCGACTCGACGAGATCCTCGAACTCCCGCGGCGCGATGATACGCACATGATTCGGCGGTGCGAAGTACGATGGATCGGCGAAGGGCTGCTGGAAACGTTCCGCTGCGGCGTCCGGCACGCTGATGAGGTATCTGGCGCCGGGGTGCCCCACGCGTACCATTTCCGCGAGCACAGCGCGCGGATCCGCCACGTGTTCGAGCACTTCGGTGGCGATCACGCGCGTCATCGCGCCGTCGCGCACCGGCAGCCGCTCCCCGCTGGCGAGCAAGGCGCCGTGCCCCGCCAGGCCGCGCTCGTCGAGGCGCTTCGACAACGAGGCCAGCTTCTCCGCGTCGAGGTCGCAGAAGAGCACCCGCGCGCCCTGCTGCGCGGCGAAGGTGACCGCCAGGCCGTCACCGCACCCGATGTCGAGCACGGTGTCGTGCGGCCCCACCGTGAAACCGCGGAACAACTCGCCGGTCGCCGCCTGGCACCACCCGCTGAACACCATGTCCGCCAGTCCGCACTGGCGTGGATCACGCCGCCACGCGCCCTCGTCCAGCGCGGCAACTGCATCGCGCGCGGGCGTCTCCAGCACGGGGAGCGTCGCGGGCGAGGAGGGCGGAGCCCCCTTTTGCACGTGCCACCATGACCTCAGTCGCCGCAGCACGTGGACGCCTCCATGGCGGGAGGAGGGGTATCGCGTCGCGCCGCTGCACCAGCGGCTTCGTGCGCAGAAAAGAACGCGACGAGGCGGTCATGCGCCACCGCTTGCGAGCAGTACCGCCGCAGATTCTCCTGCGCAGCGGCCGACATCCGCGCATAGGCCTGGGGATCGCCGAGGCGCAGCGCGCGGCTGCGCTCGTACGCCTGGCGCAACCCCTCCCACTCGGGCCGGAAGCGGCGCGTGCGCAGGATCAGTCCCATGTCTTCCGGCCAGTGATACAGCTCCTGGTGCGCGCGCACCGGGAAGCCGCTGGCGGCGTCGAGGTAATCGAGCATCGCCGTGTGCGCAGGCGCGATCGCCGGCACGCCGGCCGACATGTACTCCATCAGCGGCAGGCACTGCCCCTCGCCGAGCGAGGAGTTGACCGCGAAGTCGGTCGCGCACAGCAGGTTCTCGTACTGCGCGTCGTCGAGGTACGCGTGCAGCAGCACGATCCGCGCAGCCACCGGTGGCAGCCGGCGCAACTCGGCCAGCACTTCCCGGACTGCCTCGTCGCGATCGTGGTGCACCAGCTTCATGACCAGCGTGCAGTCCGCCTCGTCACGGAAGGCCCAGCAGAACGCGGTCAGCAAATCCTCCCAGTTCTTGCGGCCGTCGAGCGGGCAGAACACCGCGGTGTAGACCACGCCGTCGAGTACCAGTCGCTGCGACTGCGGCGGGTGGCCAGCGAGCAGTGCCTCCGCATCCGCGGCGAAATCACAGCTCCGGCTGTCCATCAGCGTGCCTGCGAGCGATACGCCGCGTTCGGCACCGGACGTGCCCGGCGCGCAGCGCCGTTCGGCCAGCGGCGCGAAGCGGTCCCACACCGGCGCCGGCACCGACACCACCGGATAGTCCGGACGGATCGCCTCGCGCACCACGCGCGCAGTGAATCCCGAATGGGTGATCGTACTGCCGAGAATCGCGAGCACGCGCAGCCAGTCGGTGCCACGGCGCCCGGCCCACGGGGTATCGGGCAGGCTGTCGTACTCCCACGCGATCACCGGCACCACCGGGCAGGCGAGGCCGACCGGTACACGGTGCGGCGGCGCGAAACAGAGCAGTACGCAGTACTCGCCGTCGGCCACGGCGCGACGGTGCCACTGATCGGCCTCACTCTGTGGATCGGCGATCTCGCGCACCGTACCCAGCGTCTCGAGCACCGGCAGATACGAGCGCATCACGAAGTAGTAGCTGTAATCGGCGCGGCCCAGATCGCCCCCGATCGAGGATGCGGTGAACGGCACATGCACCAGGAACATCATCGCGTTCCGCCCCCCGCTGTCGCGTCCGCGATCGACGGCGTTGCCGCGTGCATCCGGGATGTGCCGGCGAGCAACCGCCCGAGTTCGCCCGCAACCCGCTCGATGCCGCAGTAGCCACGCATGGTCCCGGCGGCGGCCTCGCACATCCCCCGGTACGTGCCGGGGTTCTCGTGACGCAGAGTGAAACTGTGCCTCAAGGCGTCGACCACGGACTCCCAGCTCACGCGGTACTGCAGCGTGCGCAACACAGCGCGCTCGTCGTGCGGCCAGATGCACGGCTCGGTCGTGGCATCGATCGCGATCGAGTTGCGGTCGTTCAGGTAATCGAGCATGGAAGTGTGGCGTGGCGCCAGCGCGGGTCTGCCACAGCTCATGAATTCCATCAGCGGAATGCACAATCCCTCGGCTTTCGAGACGTTCACGTAGAAATCCGTGCGCCGCATCAGTTCGCCGTAGTCGGCCTCGTCCAGAAAGCCGTGAACCACGACGACCCGGCACGCGAACCGCGGCAGACACTGCAGCAGGCGGTGCATCTCGAAGAGGTAGCTGCGCTGCAGCCGTTGCGTCATCTTCAGCACCAGCGTGACGCCCTCGCGCCCGGCGAAGGCGGTACAGAAGGCCGAGACCAGCAGCTCCCAGTTCTTGCGGTCGTCGAGCGGGTTCAGCACGCTGGTGTACACGGTGCCGTCGAGCACCAGCCGCTGGCGCACGTGCGCCGCCACCGTCGTGTGCGGCCAGGCCACCAGTGCTGCCTCCTCAGCGCACTCGTCGCCGCTCCCACCGACGCTCCCATCGTCGCTCTCGGCGAGGACGCCTTCGCTGAGCTCCTCCAGCGTGACGCTGCGCAACCCCACCCCGAGCATGCGCATATCACCGGCCGCACCGGCCGGCTCCGGCTGCACCCCGGTGAACCCGAGCACCTGCGCCGGCTCCGCCAGATCGAACTCCAGCGTGTGCCACTGCAACCCGGCGCCGGGCACGAACGTGTGGCGTGCGCCACCGAGGTACACACCGAGTGGCGTGACGGCGTTGCGGCCATGCCCTAGCGCTTCGATCTGCACGCGCACACGCCCCGCAACCGGCCGCGGCAACATCAGCCACGGTGCGCTCGAGGCCGACCAGGCGCCCCAGCCCTCGGGCGCCCAGAACTCCTGCAGCAGCACGCTGTGGGGCGATTCCGCGTGCAACTCCAGCCGCAACGTGTCGCGTGCTATCGGCACGACCGTTGCGCGGACCGCCAGGCCGGTGATGCCGAAACCGATGCTGCGCTCCTCGCGCGCCCCCGGGACGGGGCGTGGATCGATACCGGCGATGTGCAGCATCCGCGCCGGATGATCGAGTGAAAAACGCAGCGTGTGCGACTCCTCGCCCCCGCCGATGCGCAGCACCCGGTACGCGTCGCCGAGTCCGGCCATCAACGCCCTGCCCTGGTTCCTGCCGTAGGCGCGCACCACGAGTTCGAGTTCCACCTCGCCGTGCAGCAACCACGGCAACGCGATCCACACCTCGTCGTTGCGCGACCAGGCCCCCCACGGCTCGGGGCGATAGAACCCGAGCAGGGCGCCGGTGTCCGGCGCGTGCAACCGGAAATCCAGCGCATGTGCGCGACCGTCCCACAGTTCGAGCGCGTAGGCCGCCAATGGTCGCGCGCAGCGCAGCCGCTCGGGGCCGGCCTCGAAGTCGCGCGTATCGAGCACCGCGCCATCGACGCCGAGCGTCACCGTGTGTCCGGCCTCGTCGCCTGCCCCGCGCACACTCTCCATGCGCTCCCACAGCGGAACCGGCACCGCCAGCAACGGCAGCCGCGGGCCGAGCGCGCGGCGCACCGCCTCGAGCGCATGTTCCGAGAGCGTGATCGCCCCCGCCACACCACCGAGCGCCACCCGCCAGTCGTTGCGCGGATTGCCGCCCCAGGCCTCGTCGGGAATGCGTTCGAACTCCCACGCGAACAGGGGAATCACCGGGCAACGCGCCGGCTGCGGCAGGTTCTGCGGCGCGGTGAACGCGATCAGCACGCAGTCCTCGCCGCGCGCAACAGCTTCGTCGTGGCGGGCATCCGCCTGCGCGGGATCGTCGAGCACGCTGACCTGCCCGAGGCGCTCGAACGCCGGACGGAACTCCTTCAGCAGGAAGTAATAGCTGTATTCCGGCGCGCCCAGCGACTCCCGGATGTTGCCGGCGTTGATGCGCGACCAGAACAGGAAATGCAGCGGGCGCTTCACGGCGACACTTGCTCCCGGGCATCGATGCACTCGAGACTGGCCTGCGGCGCCAGCCAGTTGCAGCCGACGAAGCGCGGCTTGTCGACGTTGATCGCGTAGAAGATCAGCGCCCGGTCCCGCCATTCGTAGGTGCGGTCGACGTGCGCGTCGGAGCGCGTCAGCGCGGTGGTCACCGAGTAGTGCCCCTCGCCCAGCGTCATCACGAAGCGCAGCCGGAACACGTACTCGGTTCCGGCGACGAGGTTCTGGATCGGGATGCCGAGGCGATGACTGTTGATGCCGAACATCTCGTGCCCGAGGCGGTCCTTGATCATCAACCCGACCACCAGCGAAGGCAGGTCGAGGTGCACGCGGAAACGCACCGCCAGTTCGACCTCCTCGCCGACACGGCCGGCGTCGCTGACGCGCCCCTCGGCGTTGGCGAGCGTCACGGCGACGATCGTCGCCTCGCCGGTGCCCGAAGTGGTCTGCACCGCGCCCTGCGCGTTCAACTCCTGACGGATGTGCGCGAAGGTGCGGTCGGCCATCAGTGCGTGATAGAAGTCCATCACCACCTCGGGTTCGCCCTGGCGCAGCAGCCGGCCCTCGTGCAACAGAATCGCACGGTCGCACAGCGCCTGGATCGAGAGCCGGTCGTGCGAGACGATCAGCAGCGTGGTGCCCTGCTCGCGGAACTCGCGGATGCGCGAGAAGCTCTTGTGCTGGAAATAGGCATCGCCCACCGACAGCGCCTCGTCGACGATCAGCACCTCGGGACGGCGCGCGGTCGCGAGGCTGAAGGCCAGCCGCATCGCCATGCCGCTCGAATAGGTGCGCAGCGGCTCGTCGAAATAGCTGCCGATCTCGGCGAAATCCTCGATCGCGGGCAACAGTTCCTCGATTTCCTCGCGCCCCAGTCCCAGCAACTGGCCCGACAGCACCACGTTCTGCCGACCGGTGAACTCGGCGTGGAAGCCCATGCCGAGTTCGAGCAGCGCCGCCACCCGCCCGTTCAGGCGCACCTCGCCCTCGGTGGGCCGGGTGGTACCGGTGATGATGCGCAGCAGCGTGCTCTTGCCCGCGCCGTTGAAACCCACGATCCCGAGTGCCTCGCCGGGCTCGACGCTGAAGTCGATGTCCTTCAACACCCAGGCAGGCTGGTGCCGCGGCCCGCCGAACGGCAGCAGCCACTCGGCCAGCCGCACCCACTGGCTGGGGTAGTGCTTGTAGGCCTTGCCGAGGCCACGGACTTCGACCGAGTGCGTCATAGCTCGTCCACGATCTCGTCGGCGCGACGACGGAACAGCAGCAGCGCGGCGCCCAATGCACCCAGCGCGCACAGCGCTGGGCTGGCCAGCGTGGACCAGTCCGGCCAGCCGCGTCCGAGCGCGATGGTCTGCAGCGCGGCCATCAGCGCGGTCAGCGGGTTGGCGGCGACGATCCCGGCCGCCTGCGGCGGCAGTATCGCCAGCGGGTAGACGATCGGCGTGAACCAGAACCAGAACTGCAGCAGGATGCCGAACAACTGCCCGGCGTCACGGAAGAACACGTTGAACACTCCGGCCAGGATGCCCAGGCCGAGCGCGAAGGCGCACAGGATGGCCAGCACCGGCAGCAGCGCCAGCAGGTACATGCCCGGAAAGTGGCCGGTGACGAGCAGCATCAGGAGGAACAGCGCGTAGATGATCGCGAAGTTCAGTCCGGCGTTGAGCAGCACGATCAGCGGCAGGCAGATGCGCGGAAAGTTCATCTTCTTGATCAGGTTCGCGTGTTCGAGGAATACCCCGATACTGCGCTGCACTATCTCGGAGAACAGCCCCCAGCCCAGCAGACCGGCGCAAAGGTAGACGCCGTAATCGAAGGTGTCCGACTCTCCCGGCAGGCGCGCCTGCATCAGGCGCGCGAAGACCACCAGGTACACCGCGACCATCGCGAGCGGGTTGATCACCGCCCACGCGGCGCCCAGCAGCGAATTGAGATAGCGCGCGCGGAACTCGCGCCGCACGCTGCTGGCGATGAAACCGCGGGAGCGCCAGGCGGCGCGATACAACTGGGTCAGCACGCTGCGGCCCCGGAACCGAAGGACGGCGCATTATAGCGGTCAGGCATCGCGCGGCACCGCGCCGTGCGGCAGTGCGCACAATTCCCGGTAGACGGCCCGGTACGCCTCGCCCATGCGATCGGCGTCGAGTACCGTGGTCACGCGCCGGTACGCGGCCCGGCCGAGGCGCTCGCAGAGCGCGGCGTCGCCGGCCAGCGACTGCAGCGCCGCACGCAGCGCCTGCGGGTCGTCGGGCGGCACCGCGAGGCCGGTCTCGCCGGCAACGTTGACGAAGCCGGTGCCGGTGCCGATCTCGGTGGTGACCAGCGCGCGCGCGAAATGCATCGCCTCGAGCAGCGCCACGCCGTAGGCCTCCGAGCGCTGGTTCGACGGCAGCACGAAGGCGCGGCTCAGCGTGAACAGCGCGCACTTGTCGGCGTCGTCGACGCGTCCGGTGAACACCACGTTCGACAGCGCCGGATCGGCGGCGAGTGCGCGCAGGCGCGCACCCTCGGGCCCGTCACCCGCGATCACCACCCGCAGCGAGGTACCCGCGACCGCTCGCAGCAGCACGTCGAGCCCCTTGTAGTAGCGCAGTACGCCGACGAAGAAGAAGAACCCCTCGCCTACCCGTGCGCGCCAGTCCGCGAGCCGGCGTGGCGAGGGCAAGGGGAGGTGCGCGCGATCGATGCCGATCGGGATCACGCGCACCGGGACCGGCGCACGCGCGAGTTCCGCGCTGCTGCGGCGGTAGTTCTCCGAGGTCGCGACGATCAGGTCCACGCAGCGCAGGAAGCGTCGCATCAGCGGCGCATACAGTCTGCCCAGGAACTTCTGGCGCACCACGTCGGAGTGCCAGGTCAGCACCACGCGCTTGCCGAGGCGCTGCGCGATCGCGAGGTGCAGCAGATCGGCGAACGGCCACGGGAAGTGGTAGTGGATCACGTCCGCCCACGCGGCCAGGTGGCGGAACGCCCCCAGCCCGCGCACGAAGATATTGCACGAGGCGATCTCGCACAGTTCCGGGACGCGGCAGACCTGCACGCCGTCGACCACGGTCCGCTCGCTGCGTGCGACCCGCTTCGACGGGTACAGCACGACCACCTCGAAGCCCTCGCCCCGGGTGTGCGAGGCCAGCGTGCGCACCACCTCCTCGAGCCCGCCCTGGGTATCGGGGAAGAAGGTGCGGTAGACGTGCAGGACCCGCAACGGCCTCATCCGGCGAGCGCCTTGAACCAGACCGCATACGGCTGGTACAGCCACCACTTGAGCGGCACGTGTCCGCCGTTGTGCCGGCGCACCACCGCGATCGCCTCGCGGTAATGGCGTGCGCGGTAACGGCGGGTCTTGGTGTGCGCGTGCACGCGGTTGACCGCCAGCGGTGCATCGACGAACAGCGGCGCGCCGCACGCACGGTACAGGCGCCACCACAGATCGTAGTCGAGCGCCATCTGCAGCGACTCGTCCAGACCGCCGACGCGCTCCCAGGCGCTGCGACGGATCAGCGTGGCGGGCTGCGACACGATGCAGCGCAGCGCGAGCCGGCGCGGGTCGAAATGCTCGACCCACACCGGCGCCTGCCGGCCGCTCGCGTCGTCCAGATCGAAGGCGCGTCCGTAGGCCATCGGAGCATCCGGCGCCGCCGCGAGCTCGCGCAGCAGCCGCTCCAGTGCTCCCGGCAGCAGCATGTCGTCGCTGTTCAGCCAGCACACGAGCGGCGCCGTGCCGCGCGCGATGCACTCGTTGATCGCCGCCGCCTGGCCACGGTCGGGGTGACTGCGCCAGCCGGCGAGCCGCGGCGCGAAGCGCTCGATCACCGCGAGCGAACCGTCGCGCGAGCCGCCGTCGGCGACGAAGACCTCGAGCGGCAGATCCTGCGCGAACACCGACTCGAGGGCTGCGGCGAGGAAGCGCCCCTGCTCGAACGAGGGCACCGCGACGGTGACCGCTGGCGGGTGCGTCCCGTTCATCACGCGCGTTCGAGGAAGTCCCGGTACGCCGCCGCGATGCCCTCGCGCAGCCCCGTGCGCGCGCTCCAGCCGAGCGCGCCCAGGCGCCCCACGTCGAGCAGCTTGCGCGGGGTGCCGTCGGGCTTGCCTGCATCGAAGACGATGCTCCCGCGGAAGCCCACCACGTCCATCACCGTCGCGGCCAGGTCGCGGATACTGACATCGCTGCCGACGCCGACGTTGAACAACCCCTCCGCCACCCCCTGCTCCATCAGGAACACGCAGGCATCGGCGAGATCGTCGACATACAGGAACTCGCGCAGCGGCGTTCCCGTTCCCCACACCACGAGTTCCCCGTCGCCGCGCAGCTTCGCCTCGTGCGCCTTGCGGATCAGCGCCGGCAGCACGTGGCTGGTCGCGAGGTCGTAGTTGTCGTTCGGCCCGTACAGGTTGGTCGGCATCACCGACACGTAGCGCGTGCCGTACTGGCGGTTGTAACTCTCGCAGAGCTTGATGCCGGCGATCTTGGCGATCGCGTACGGTTCGTTGGTCGGCTCCAGCGGCCCGCTCAGCAGGTACTCCTCGCGGATCGGCTGCGCACAGTCGCGCGGATAGATGCAACTCGAACCGAGGAACAGCAAGCGCTCGACGCCGGCGCGCCACGCGGCGTGGATCACGTTGCTCGCAATCGTCAGGTTCTGGTAGATGAACTCGGCGCGCCAGGTGTTGTTCGCGTGGATGCCGCCGACCCGCGCCGCCGCGACGAACACGTAGTCGGGCCGCTGCTCGTCGAAGAAGCGTCCCACCGCCGCCTGGTCCAGCAGGTCGAGTTCGTCACGGGTGCGCACGATCGGCTCCGGGTAGCCCCCGGCGCGCAGTCGCCGCACGATCGCCGAACCGACCATGCCCCGGTGGCCGGCGACGAAAATGCGTCGCGGCCGGTCGCGTGTGTCATTCGTGGTAGTCATAGGCGGGGAATCCGTGTCGTTTGACCAGTTCGTCGCGCTCGGCACTCTTGAGGTCCTCGCGCACCATCTCGGCCACCAGCTCGGCGAAGCCGGTGCGCGGCGTCCAGCCGAGGTTGCGCCGCGCCTTGCTGCAGTCACCGAGCAGCGTGTCGACCTCGGTGGGGCGGAAATAACGCGGATCCACGCGCACGATGACCTGCCCGTGGCGGTCGATCCCCGTTTCGTCGATGCCGCTGCCGCTCCAGTCGATCTGCATCCCCAGCTCGGCAGCGGCGGCCACCACGAACTCGCGCACACTGTGCTGCTCGCCGGTGGCGATCACGTAGTCCTCGGGCGTCTCCTGCTGCAGCATCAACCACTGCATCTCGACGTAGTCGCGCGCATGTCCCCAGTCGCGCAGCGCATCGAGGTTGCCCAGGTACAGGCACTCCTGCAGTCCGAGCTTGATGCGCGCCAGCGCGCGCGTGATCTTGCGGGTCACGAAGGTCTCGCCACGGATCGGCGACTCGTGGTTGAACAGGATGCCGTTGCAGGCATACATGCCGTAGGCCTCACGGTAGTTCACCGTGATCCAGTAGGCGTAGAGCTTGGCGACCGCGTACGGGCTGCGCGGATAGAAGGGCGTGGTCTCGCTCTGCGGCACCTGCTGCACCAGCCCGTAGAGCTCCGAGCTCGAGGCCTGGTAGAAGCGCGTCTTGCGCTCCAGCCCGAGCAGCCGGATCGCCTCGAGGATGCGCAAGGCGCCGAGCGCATCGGCGTTGGCGGTGTACTCGGGCACCTCGAAGCTCACCGCCACGTGGCTCATCGCGCCCAGATTGTAGATCTCGTCGGGCTGTACCTGCTGGATCACGCGGATCAGGTTGGTCGAATCCGTGAGGTCGCCGTAGTGCAGGAACATCCGCCGGTGCTCGACGTGCGGGTCCTGGTACAGATGGTCGATGCGGTCGGTATTCAGCAACGAGGCGCGACGCTTGATGCCGTGCACCTCGTAGCCCTTCTCCAGCAGCAGTTCGGCGAGGTATGCGCCGTCCTGACCGGTGATTCCCGTGATCAGTGCCTTCTTCATCGTTCGCTGACTCTCCTGAAATCAGTCCGGGTGCGTTGCCGGCGCGCTGCGCAGTCTCGCGACCTGCGCATCGACCATACCCCGCACCATGGTCTCGAAATCGATCGCGGGAACCCAGCCGAGTTGTTCGCGCGCGCGCCGCGGGTCGGCAACGGTGCGGCCGGTTTCGAGCGGGCGGACCAGCGCCGGATCGCTGACCACGTGCGCGTGCCAGTCACATCCCACGTGCGCGTACGCGACCCGGCACAGATCGGCGAGCGTGTGCACCACGCCGGTACCTACCACGAAATCCTCCGCGCGCGGCTGCTGCAGGATCAACCACATCGCACGCACGAAATCGCGGGCGTGGCCCCAGTCGCGCGCGACCGAGAGGTTGCCGAGCGCGAGCTTGCCGTGCTCGACCAGCGGCCGGCCGCGCTCGTTCAGGTCCGGCGACTCCACGATCCCCAGTGCCGCGCAGGCGGCGCCGCAGGCGATCTTCTGGGTCACGAAATGCAGCGGCCGGCGCTCGCTCTCGTGATTGAACAGGATGCCGGTGGCGATGAACAGGCCGTAGCTCTCGCGGTAGATCCGCGCCATCTGGTGCGCGTAGACCTTCGCGGCCGCGTAGGGATTCTGCGGGTTGAACGGCGTGCGCTCGTTCTGCGGCACCTGCTCCGCCAGGCCGAACATCTCCGAGGATGAGGCGTGATAGACGCGCGCGGCGGGGCAGGCGTGCCGCACCGCCTCGAACAGGCGGATCGCCGCCAGTCCGTTGATCAGCAGCGTCTCGGGTGCCCGCGCCCACGATTCGCCGGGGCGCGACTGCGAAGCCAGGTTGTAGATCTCGTCGGGACGCGCATCCTGCACGGCGGCGGCGATGTCCACGCCTTCGGTCATGTCGCCGAACAGCACCTCGATGCGTCCGGCCAGATGACTGGCGTTGTGGTGCCGGAACCAGCTCTCGCGCCGCGTCATACCGAAGACCGTGTATCCGCGCTCGAGCAGATGTTCCGCGAGGTAGGAGCCATCCTGCCCCGTGATGCCGGTGATCAGTGCCCGCTTCACCATACCGCTCTCCGTGGCTGGACCAGGGCTTCCTCGTACAGTGCGAGCAACGCCGCGGCACTGCGCTGCCAGTCGAAGCGCGCCGCCTGCGCCAGCGAGCGTGCGACCATCGCCTCACGCTCGTGAGGCGCCGCCGCGAGCCGCGACAGCGCCGCGCTCCAGCACGCCACATCGTGCGGCGGCAGCAGCCAGGCGGCACCCCCCGCGACCTCGGGCAGCGAGGTGCTGTCCGAACTCAGGGTGGGCGCGCCGAACTGCATGCCTTCGAGCACCGGCAGGCCGAATCCTTCGAACAGGGAGGGATACAAATTAGCGTAACAATGACGGTACAGCCACACCAGCTCGGCATCCGAGACGTAGCCGGTCAGGATCACCCGGTCGGCGATACCGAGCGCCTGCAGGCGGGCCGAAAAATCCTCCATCCGCCACCCGGTGCCGCCGGCCAGCACCAACGGCATCGCGTCGGCGCCGCTCTGCGCAAGATACCGCGCATAGGCCTCCGCCAGCCTGATCTGGTTCTTGCGCGGCTCGATGGTGCCCACACTGAGCCAGAAACGTCCGGGTTGCGCACGGTCGCGCAACACCTGCGGCGGCTCGCCCGCGATCTGCGCACCGGTGAAGCGCGAACACGGGTGGATCACGCGCACCCGATCGGGCGGGAAATGCGGGAAATAGTCGAGAAACTGCCGGCGCGACGCTTCGGAAACCGCGACGATCCAGTCGGCGGCGAGCGCCGCCCGGAACACGCCGTCGAAACACCCGATGCGGTTTTCCTCGGTACTCCAGGCGGCGTCGGTCACGAAACCCAGGTCGTGGAGCGTGTAGACCAGGCGCGCACCGCGCAGCGTCGTGGGACACCAGAAATTGTTCGCGTGCACGATGTCTGGATGCCCGAGCGCTTCGTCGAGTCCGGTGGTGTTCCAGAACTCCGCCGCTGCATCACGGCTCAGGTGCCGGGGTCCGTAGTGGACGTCGCGTCCCGGGTAGGGGTTGCGCAACGGCATGTGCGGATCGAAGTAGAAATCGCCGAACCCGGGGTACAGCGCGTAGTGGTGTTGCGGTGCCAGCTCGAGCAGCGCGCGCGCCAGGGCGTGCGCATAGTAGCCGCAGCCGGCCTTGCCCGTGCCCGCCTGCGAGATGTCAAAGCCGATATGCATGCATCCCCCAGGCGCGCAGCAGGCGCACGAGCGACGGGCTGAGGCCGCGGTTCCAGCGCAGCGCCGCCAGCGTGACGTGCAGCATCAGGCAGACGATGTAGCGACGCGGCGCGTGCGCGCGATCCACGCGCGCATCGACCAGCGCGTGGGCGTAGTTGGACAACCAGCGATCCGGCACCTTCCCGAACATCCGGCGCATCATGTCGTTGATCTCGCGGTGCACCGCCACGCGCGCCCCCAGCGTCTTGTTGTCCGCGTAGAGCCGGGAACCCGCGAGCTTGTGCGGCAGGTAATGGAAGCGCACCCCCGCCTTGCCCAGACGCAGCCAGTACTCGTAGTCCATGCAGTACTGCAGCCGCTCGTCGGGCAGTCCGTGGCGTTCGACCACGCGGCGACGGAAGAACAGCGCCGGCTGGCAGATGAAGCAGCGTTCCTTCAACAGTTCGAAGTCCCAGTCGGTGGTCGGATAGTCCTCGAAGGCGTGGTCGTCGACGTCGATGTGATCGGCCATGCCGTAGACCACGTCCACCTCGGGGTGGTCACGGAACACCTCGAGGACGCGCGCGATGGCGCCGGGATAGTACACATCGTCGGAATTCAGCCAGCCGATGATCTCACCCTCGCTGGCGCGAATCCCCTGGTTCAACGCGTCGGTCTGGCCGCGGTCCCTCGCCGACACCCAGCGCACCGGGGGTTCGGCGTTGCCCAGCACCGCGAGCGTCGAATCGGTGCTGCCGCCGTCGAAGACGAGGTGCTCAAGCCCGGCGATGTCCTGCATCGCCACGCTGCGCAGCGTGCGGCCGATGAATGCACCCTGGTTGTACGAGGGCGTGACGACGCTGACTTTCACGCGGCGGTCTCCGGCATCAGCGTGACGTCGCCGCTGCCGTCGCCGGAACGCAGCGTGCAACGATGCACACGCAAGGCGATTTCGCGCTCGTCGACCGAAATGCCGAGCAAGGCAGGCGCATAGACCGGCGTGATCGTGATCACGAGCCGGCCCGGTTGCGGCGCGAGCGCAAGCGACACCGTGGCACGCTCCCCGCGAGCCAGTTCCAGACGTCGTGGCGCAGCCTCGGTACCGCCCTCGATCGCCAGGGTCAGGGTACGAACGGGCAGCCAGCCCGGCGCCTCGACATCGAGTTCGGCGACCGGGGTACACCCGACGTCCAGCGCCTCGATCACGACCCTGCTGCCTGCCCAGCCATCGGCATGCACCCCGTCGATCGCATCGCGTCGCTGTCGTCCGCGCAGCGCATCGCCGAACGCATCGAGGTAGTCCTGCGCCATCCGGCCCACGTCCGAGAATTCCGCGGCCCGCTCGCGGCCCGAACGCACGAGGTCCGCCCGCCGCCGTGGATCGATCGCCAGCGCGACCATTGCGGCAGCCACCTCATCGACCAGCCGCGGATCGAAAAGGATCGCCGCGTCTCCCGCGATCTCGGGCAACGCGGTGCGGTTGCTGCACGCCACGGGCACGCCGGCCGCCATCGCCTCGAGCACCGGCAGGCCGAAGCCTTCGTACAGCGAAGGAAAAACCATGCCGAGGCTGTTGCCGACGAGCGCGGCGAGTTCCTCGCCCGGCAGATAGCCGGCGAACACGATCCGTTCGTCGAGGTTCATCGCCCCCGCCGCACGCTGCAGAAACTCCTGACGTGGCCCCGGCGCGCCGGTGCACACCAGACGCACGTCGGCGGGCAACCCGCGCTGCGCGGACACCGCGAATGCGGTGAACAGCATCTCGTGATTCTTGTGCTTCCAGAAATTGGCCGGGTAAACGAAGTACCGTTCCCGCCGCAGCCCAAGGCGCTGCAGCAGCGCGGCGCCGCGTGCGGAGTCCGGCGCCCGGCCGCGCAGCGCCAGCCGGTGATGGATCGTGCGCACCCGCGACGGCTCGACGTCCCCGTGGCGCAGGATCGCTCCGCGCGTGTAATCGGAGATCGCCACCAGCAGCGTCGCGGCTCGGCAGGCCGCAACGAAGGTGCGATCGCGGTGCGCGACATCGTCGGGCGTGAAGAATTGCGGGTAGGTGCGGTACTGCAGGTCGTGCACCAGACTGACCACCGCGATTCCCGGTTCCGCGCAGGTCGGGGCGGTGAACGGGCAGAACAGCACGTCCACCCCGAGGTCACGCAACAGCCGGCTCGCTGGCCGGTCGTGCATCGGCCGGTGCAGCCGATAACCGACCCGTGCGACGATCGTCCGTACCCGTCCGGGCAGCAACGGCAGCACCCGCCGGGCGATCCGCGACACCAACCGCTGCCGCGGGGGCGGCGCCGGCTGCCCGAGCACCAGGCGCCGCTCCACGTTCGGCGCGTCGAGTTCCGCTAGTTCCGCGTGCGAAGCGGCCTGGGTCAGCAGCACGAACCGGCACCGTGGCGCCAGCACCGCCAGCGCGCGCAGCAGTTCCAGGATCACGATCTTCGCGCCCCCGTTCTCGCCGCCCGGCAACACCGGCGTGAGATCGACCGCGACGGTCCGCAAGTCAATGCTCATCGACGCAACGATCCATCGTTCCGCATCCGTTTCCATGCCGTCATTGTGCCCGGCCACCCTGCGGTTGTCCGCCCGCATTGCCGGCAAATCCCGGCATTCCGACCTGTGGCTGCACCCCCAAAAAGTCGAAGCCCAGCCGTTGATGCCGGCTGGGCTTCGGGGTAGGAGCCTGGCGATGACCTACTCTCGCATGGGGAGACCCCACACTACCATCGGCGATGACGCGTTTCACTTCTGAGT
>JAJVIG010000065.1 GCA_022072145.1 Pseudomonadales bacterium | reverse complement strand
CCGGCCGGGCGCCGAGGCCGGCGGGCGCACGCGCGACCAGCGCCGCGGCCTCCGCCTTCACTTCGGCCGTGTGCTCGCCGATGCGCGGCGCGGGGCCGCGCACCCGACCCGGGCTGCGCTCGAGCCTGTAGGTAATGCCGACCTGGCGGATGGGGCCGAGTTCGGGGTCGTCCAGTTCCGCGACGCAGCCGTCGGCGAGGAACAGCGGATCGTTGAGCGCCTGCTCAGGCGTGCGTACCTCCTGCAGCGTCATGCCCGCGATTGCCGCCGCATCGACCCACTCGTGCGCGGTGAACTTGCGCACCGCCTCGGCGAGGGCAGGTTGGTAGTGCATCAGGACCAGCAGTTCCTCGGGGCCGGTGCCGAAGCGATCCGGGTCGTTCTGTGCCCGCAAGTCGGCCGTCGCGTCCAGCCGCTCGCTGCGCGCCGCCGTGAGGATGAAGCGCGGATTGGGCACCCAGTTCTGGATCCAGCGGCCATCGCGCGCCTGGAAATGCCCCTTCGGCGAGCGTGCCCCGAAAATCCAGGTATCGAAGCCCTTCGCATCGGGCTTCTCCACCCGCTGCCACAACCCGCAGGCGCTGGCGAGCGCGCCCTGCAACAACGAGGTCTCGACCCATTGCCCGCGTCCGGTGATCGCACGCGCGTAGAGCGCGGCGCTGATCGCCGTGCTCGCCGCGAAGAAGGCCCCGAGGCTCGGCCAATGCGAGGCCGGGAACAGCGGTCCGGGCCGCGGCGCACCCTGCAGGTCCTGATAGGCAATCGCGAACTCCGCGTAGGGATCGGGCTGGCGCGTCATGCGGCGCACCGCGCCCTCCGGCCACCCGCGCTGCTCCCAGTGCAGGCCGGTGCGCGCGGCGACCAGCGCATCCCAGGCCGGGCGCCCGGCGTGGCGGTTGTCGCGTCCGTAGCCCGTGATCGAGCAATAGACGAGCCGTGGGTTGAGCGCAGCGAGCGTCGCGTGGTCGATGCCGAGCCGGGTGGTGACGCCGGGCGCAAAGCTCTCGATCAGGACGTCGGCGTGGCGCGCCAGCACCATGAAGGTCTCGCGATCCCCGGCGTCGCGCAGATCGAGCACACAGCTGCGCTTGCCGCGCTGCCACGCCCGGTAGCCGAGCTGCACACGCAACGGATCGCCTCCCGGTGGCTCGATCTTCGTGACCTCGGCGCCGTGGTCGCCGAGCAGCATCGCGGTCATCGGGCCGGCGATGCCCCACGAGAGGTCGAGCACCCGGATACCGTCGAGCACGCCGCGCGCCGGCACGCTCACACGCGCCCCTGCAGATGGTGGCTGAGGTCGCCCTGGAGGTCGAACAGCGTGTAATCGCGGTAGGCGAAGCGCCAGCGTCCCTCGTGTCGCTCGAACTCGTCTTGGTAACGGCCGGCGGCGATCAGCTGCAGCGGGAAACCCTCGGTCGCCTGGTAGACCGAGTAGTACGAACGCACCTTCGCGCGCTGCCCGGTCGCGTCGATCTCGACGATCGGATTGCTGACCACGTGCTTCGTGCGTGGCGTGCCGTCCGGGTAGATGATGACGTGGCGCCGCCACAGCGCGAGCATCCCGGCCTCGCTCGCGAATCCCGCGTCACCGGCGACCTTGACGCGCGCATGACGGAACAGCGCCGCCGCCTCCTCGAGCCGGCCGGAGTCCATCAGCTCGCAGTAGTGGTAGAGCAGGTTCGTGATCTCCACGGCCGTGTCGTTCATGCTGTTCCTCCCCCCTCGATGTGCTCGTCGCAGAAGCGGCGAATCGCGGCCCATGCCTCCTGCGCCTCTTCCACCCCGCTGTTCACCAGTCCGTGCCACCCGTGGATCATGTCGGGCCAGGTCTCCAGTGTCACCGCCACGCCGGCACGCGCCGCTGCCAGCGCGACTTTAAGCACGCCCTCGCGCATGGTGTCGAACTGCGCCATCTGCAGGTACAGCGGCGGCAAGCCGTCGAGCGCGGCGTACGCGGGCGAGACGCGCGGATCGTCCAGCGGCAAGCGGCCCGCCAGGTAATCGCGCCCGCGGTTGCGCACCCACTCCGGCGTCAGGAACGGATCGCGTTCGACGAAGGTCGGGCCGGCCACCGCCAGATCGAACCAGCCGGTCAGTGACACGAACGCCGCCGGCATCGGCAGTCCCTCCTCGCGCGCGCGCACCAGCATCGCCAGGCCCAGGCTGCCGCCGCAGGATTCCCCCATCACCACGATGCGCCCGGGCGCCACCCCGCTCTGCAGCAACCCGCGCCAGGCAGCGAAACAATCGTCGTGCGCGGCGGGCCACGGATGCTCGGGTGCGAGCCGGTAGTCGGGCATCACGACCTGGCAGCCGGTCCGGGCAGCGATCATTTCGCCGTAGAAGTGGTAGTGATCGAGCGGACACGAGACGAAGGCGCCACCGTGACAATGGAACGCCACCGGCGCGTCGGCCCGGCCGGGCAGCCGGTACACACCGCAACCTACGCCGCCGAACTCGCGCCGTTCGATCAGCAGTTCGGCGCTGACCGGCTGGCTGTGGAACGGCGCCATGGTGGCGCGCACCTGGCGGTAATCCGCGGCGGGGTCGGCGAAATCCGCGGGCACCGCGTCGATGATCCGTTGCAGCAGCGCACTGCGTGTCATGGCGAGGTCCCCGGCGATGAACAGGCGTTCCGAAGTGTGCCACACCCGCGCTAGCGGATCAGCGCCTGTGGTACGGTGTGCCGATCGCACGGGTTGCACGCCGGGGCAGACACCATGCAGCAGACCATCCACATCGACGACCTCGCCACGCCGCGCTTCAGCCCCGGGGCACAGGCGATCATCGACGCCGTCGGCGCGACCCCGGTGGTGCTCGACAGCGAGGCGGTGCTCGCCGCGGCGCGTGCGCAGACCGGGCTCGAGGACTTCGGCAGCGACGACTTCCGCACCCGCCTCGACCTGATCGTGGACTGCATGCGCGAGGACGGCGACCTCAGCGCCTTCGGGCGCGTGACGAACTTCGGCATGCTGCTGCGCTTCGCGGTCAACCGGCTGCGCATCGAGGACATCCTGCGCCGCCACCCCGAGATCCACGAGTTGCGGATCGAACGCCCGCTGATCGTCGCGGGCCTCGCGCGCAGCGGCACCACGCACCTGCTGAACCTGCTCGCCTGCGACACCGGGCTGCGCTCGCTGCCGTACTGGGAAGCCGTGGAGCCGGTGCCGGTACCGGGCGAGGCGCCCGGCGCCGACGGCACCGATCCGCGCCTGCTGCGCTGCCGCCAGGCGTTGCAGGTGCAGGACCTGCTGATGCCGAAGTTCCGCCTGATGTTCAACCTGCAGGCCGAGCGCACACACGAGGAGATCGACCTGCTGGCGCTCGACTTCTCGACCATGTTCATCGAGAACCTCGGCATCTTCCCGCGCTGGCGCGATCACTACCTCGCGCACGACCAGACGCCGCACTACGCGTACCTGAAGAAGGTGCTGAAGGTGCTGCAGTGGCTGCGACCGGGCGAGCGCTGGCTGCTGAAGACGCCGCAGCACCTCGAGCAGTTCGGCCCGCTGATGCGGGTGTTCCCGGACGCGACCGTGGTGCTGACGCACCGCGATCCGGTGGCGACGATCGCCTCGATGGCCACCATGGCCGCCTACAGCGCGCGCATGAGCCGCGATCCGGTGCGCCCGGAGGCGATCGGCCGCTACTGGGCCGATCGCATCGAGCGCATGCTGCGGGCCTGCGTGCGCGACCGCGCCCTGCTGCCCGCCGCGCAGTCGATCGATGTGCGCTTCCATGAGTTCAACCACGACGACATCGGCCACGTGCAGCGGATCTACGCCCTGGCCGGACGCGAACTGCCCGCAACGACGCAAGCCGCGATGCAGCGCTTCACCGTGGACAACGCGCGCGGCAGGGAAGGCAAGCTGGTCTACGAGCTGGCGGATTTCGGCCTGGACGTGCAGGACCTGCGCGAGCGGACACGCTTCTACAGCGATCGCTTCGGAACCCGGACCGAGCTCTGACGGACACCATCCATTCGACAGCGGAGAACCCCATGGCCATCCAGACCCAGTCGCGCACGGCACTGCGCGAACTCATCGAACTGCTCGAGGAAATCGACGCGCGCTGGGCCGGGCCGGACTGGAACCTGCACTCCCCCGCGGACGTCGTCGATGCCCACCGCGCGCTGATGCACATGCTGGAAGGCGGCCTGGTGGGGATGTTCGAGAGCGATCCCGCGCACCCGGAGTTCCGTCGCATCGTGACGCCGTCGCGCAAGTTCACCGGCGACAATTCCGATGCGATCTACTTCGACGCCCCGGTGAGCGCGGACCACACCTACACCGTGCGTGGCAACATGGACGGCGCGGTCTACGTCTCGATCACGATCGAGAAGGGCACCGCCGACGGCAGCCTCGGCACCCAGACCGCCGGCATCATCAACGATACCCGGTTCGACGTCGCGCCGGACGGCTCGTTCGAGATCCGTCTGGGCGGCACCCCGGCGGAGCGCAACTGGGTCGCGCTGCCCGAGGGCTCCACGCGCATCACGACGCGCCACTACTACGAGGAGGAGCGCAGCGCGTCGGCGGATCCCGCGCGTCATCCGTACCTGCACATCCGCTGCGAAAGCGTCGCCACGCCGCCGCCTGCGCCCGACGATGCCAGCGTCGCCGCCGGAATCCGCCGCGCGGCGCAGTTCGTGCGCTCGCGCACGCTCGGCATGCCCCCCATGGCGCAGCAGACGCCGCCCGCGTTCCTGTCGCTGGCGCCGAACCAGTTCCCGGCGCCGGTGCCGCCCGGGCAGATGGGACTGGCAGCGTTCGACGCCGCCTACTCGATGGCGCCGTGGTTCCTCGGCCCCGACCAGGCGCTGGTCGTGCGCGGGCGCTGGGGCAGCTGCCGTTTCGCGAACGTGTGCCTGTGGAACCGCTTCCAGCAGACGCTGGACTACGCCAACCGGAGTGTGTCGCTGAACCGCCGCCAGACCGTGCTGGAACCCGACGGCTCGTTCCGTATCGTGATCGCGCACCGCGACCCCGGCGTGCCCAACTGGCTCGACACCGAAGGGCGCGCACTGGGGCTGGTGTTCTGGCGCTACTTCCTGCCCGAGGGTGAACTCGAGACGCCGCGCGCCGAGGTGGTGCCGTTCGCGTCCATCGCGGGCCGCTGAGGCCTGGCGCTGCGGGCCCCCGGTTTCGGTGCACGCGCCTTCCGACGGCTACGCTCGCCTTTCCCGGCGGCGCCGACCGGCCTGATCGTGCCCTCGAGTTGCGCCAGTTCGTCCTCGAGATAGTCGAGCAGCCTCTGCATGTGCGGAACGGTCTTGCGGCAGGCGATCAGTCCGAAGTCGACGGCATCGCGTCGGCTGACCACGGTGATGTTCAGGGCGCTGCCATCGATGATCAGCGACAGCGGATACAGGCCGCCGAGCTTCAGGCCCTGCCAGTACATGTCCTGGCGCGGACCGGGCACGTGGGAGATGACCACGTTGCCGAGGGTCTTGTCCGGGTTGCGTCGCAGCACGCTGTTCAGCGCGCCGGGCATCATCATGGTGGCGGCGTAGGCCGTCAGCTGGCCGGGAGACAGCTTCTGCATGCGCTCCTTGTTGTAGTCCATGCACTCCTTGATCGCGACGAGGCGCTCGCCCGGGACATCGAGGTTCGTCGCCAGGTGCGTCAGCGTGAACGCGATTTCGTTGCCGGCGGCGTGACTGCCCCGGCGCCGCACCGACACCGGGACACAGGCGATCAGGGGAGCCTCCGGCAGGGTGTCGACTTCCGCGAGATAGCGACGCAGGGCACCGCCGCACATGGCCAGGATGACGTCGTTGCCGGTCGCCCCGTGCGCTTTGGCGACCACCTTGATGCGCGACATCGAGTAGGACTGCGCCGCAAACCGCCGCGTACCGGTGACCTGGTTGTTGAACAGGCAGCGAGGCGCCTGACCGCCCATCACCAGCTTCGGGTTGCCGGCGCGGTAATCGTCGATGCTGCGCCGCAGTTCGCGCAGCACGGGCATGACCGACTTCAGGCCCTCGCGGGACAGCGAGCGCATCGCCGTGATGCCACCGGTCGCCGGCGTCGGCACGGGCAGCGCTTGCGCCGTGTCGGACTTCATCGTCTCGACTTCCCAGAATGGCGGCAGGCGCAGGGACTCCTCGACGCTCGTCGCCATGCATTTGACCAGCAGGCGGATGCCGGCCACGCCGTCGACCACGGCGTGGTGGATCTTCACGTAAACCGCGATGCGGCCGTCCTCCAGACCTTCGATGAGGTAGACGCGCCACAAGGGGTACGCCCGGTCGAGATGACCTCCGTGAAGACGGGAAACCATGGCCAGCAGTTCACGGATCCTGCCGGGCGCCGGCAACGCCAGGTGAACGAAATGGTGCGCCAGGTCGAAGTCACTGTCTTCGCGCCAGTAGTGCAGGCCGTTGCGGCGAACCAGCCGCCAGTTGAAGGGAGGCGCCGTCCGGGTGGACTGGCGCAACTTCTCCGCGAGCTGCGCCGCGAATTCCCCGCGCGCGCCGGCGGGAGGCTCGAAAAGCATGAGTACGCCCACGTGCAACGGCTGCCTGCGGCTTTCCAGCCGCAGGAAGGTATCGTCGATCATGCCGAGCTTTTTCATGCCGGCGGCCGCGGCCATCAGGCCGGACGCTTGGCCCGCTTGATCGGCTCGATCCCGAGCAGCTTCGCCATGTTCAGGCCGAAGATCTTCGCGCGGTCCTCGTCCGTGATGTAGGAGTACCCCCAGCCGCGGCGCCCTTCCTCGTCGATCTGGAAGGTGTGGAAGGGATCCACGCAGTCCTTCATGCCGGAGCCGTTGGTGTCGCTGCCCCAGACGATCTTGTCGACCGTCGCGTACAGCATCGCTTCGCCGATCAGCTCCTGGAACAGCTTGGGCCGCCAGCTCGCGGCGTGGTTCAGGAAGCTCACGCTGATGTACAGGTTGGGGAAGGTGGCCGCCAGCAGGTTCAGCTCGCGATGGTGCGGCCAGCCGAAGTGGAAGGCCACGATGCGCAGGTCGTAGAAGTCGTAGAGCACGTCTTCGAGCAGCGCCGGGTGGCAGTACTTGCTGCGGCCGCCGTAGACATAGCCCGTCCCGGTGTGCACCTGCATCACGAGGCCGAGCTCCTGCGCCTTGGCGTAGAAAGGCCACAGCCGCTTGTCGTTGATGTAGGTGTCTTCGGGAGAATAGAACTTGAAGACCTTGACGCCGAATTCCTTCACCAGGAATTCCATTTCACGGATGGCCTCGTCGACGCCGCGCTGGATGATCGGGCCGAAGTTCGGACACATGATGAAGCGGTCGGGATACTGCTGCACCCCGGTCAGCATCCAGGCGTTGGTCGAGATCGGCGTCGTGCCGCCGCTGCAGAACAGGAACGCCTCCGGGATGACACAGGCCATGTCGGTCCCCGAAGCATCCATGTTCGTGATCATCTTCTCGAACGGACCCATGCCGTCGTTTTCCATCGACGGGAACTCCTCGACCAGCGGCCGGATGCAGCCCTTCAGCGAGTGCATGAAGCGCTGCGTCCCCTGGTAAGGCGCCAGCTGATGCCACATGGCGCCGTCGATCGGATGCGTCTCGGTATCGATGATGAAATAGTCTTTCTTCGTCATGTGCACTGCTCCTGGGGTTGGCCGGCCGACATTAGCACAGCAGGTGCCATGTGCAAGCCAACCGGTCGGCGAAACTGCCTGCGATACGACTCCCGGCTGCCGACGGCTGGTTTATATTGGCCGCAACCGCCTGGATTGCGGCTCCGGAGGCCGATGATGACGGAAGTCCACCCCACGATCTGCCGCGTGTGCGCCGCCCACTGCGGCATCCTTGCCGAGGTTGCCGGCGGGCGCATCGTCGCCGTTGCCGGTGATCGTGACAACCCGCTCTATCGCGGCTACATCTGCCCGAAGGGGCGCACACTCGCCGAGCAGCAGAATCATCCGGCACGACTGCTGCACTCGATGAAGCACGCACAGGATGGCGTGCATGCGCCGATCACGCACGGACAGGCGATAGACGAGATCGCCGCGCGCCTGCAAGAGATCCTCGCACGCCACGGCCCACGCGCAGTCGCGATCTACACTGGCACCTATGCCTACATGTACCCGGCGGCGGCGCCGGTGGCGATGGCCTGGATGAATGCCATCGGCTCGCCGATGCGTTTCGCGCCGGCCACGATCGACAAGCCGGGCAAGGGCATCGCGATGGCCCTGCACGGCCGCTGGGAGGCGGGCCCGCAGACCTTCGACGCCGCAGATGCGTGGATGATCGTCGGCGCCAATCCACCGGCCTCGCGCTCGATCGGGGCACCACCGAACAACGGCGCGGGACAACTGCACCAGGCCGTGCGGCGCGGAATGCAGCTGGTCGTCATCGACCCCAGACGCACCGAGACTGCACGGCTCGCCACGGTTCACCTGCAGGGCCGGCCGGGCCAGGATCCGGCGATCCTCGCGGGCATGCTGCGCGTGATCCTGGCGGAAGGCCGGCACGACCGCGATTTCTTGACGGCCAACGCGCAGGGCCTGGATCGGCTCGCCGCTGCAGTCGAACCGTTCACCCCCGACGTCGTGGCGCGGCGCGCCGACGTGCCGGCCGAACTGCTGGTGCGTGCAGCAAGGATCTTCGCCAACGGGCCGCGAGGCTTCGCCGTTGCCGGGACGGGACCGAACATGGCGCCTCGCGGCACGCTGAGCGAGTACCTGCTGCTCTGCCTGAACACGGTCTGCGGGCGGTGGCTGCGCGCGGGCGAGCGCGTGCCGAACCCCGGCGTGCTGATGCCCGCGTTCCTGCCGCGGGCGCAGGCGGTGGCGCCGGTGCCGGGCTGGGGTTTCGGCGAGCAGATGCGGGTGCGTGGCCTCACCATGAGCGCCGCCGGGCTGCCGACCGCGGCGCTGGCGGAGGAAATCCTGCTCGAAGGCGAGGGCAAGGTCCGGGCGCTGATTTGCGTCGGTGGCAATCCGGTGGCTGCATGGCCGGACCAGCAGAAGACGCTCGAGGCGATGCGGCGCCTCGATCTGCTCGTCACCATCGATTGCGAGATGTCTGCCACCGCGCGACTCGCGCATTACGTGATCGCGCCACGGCTGTCGCTGGAGCAGCCGGGAATCACGCTGCCGGTCGAGACGCTTTCAGGCTATGCCTACGGCATGGGCTACGAGGCACCGTATGCGCAATACGCCCCCGCACTCGTGGATCCACCGGCCGGATCCGACGTGGTCGAGGACTGGGAGTTCTTCCATGGCCTCGCGCAGCGCATGGGGCTTTCCCTGTCGCTGCAGGCCGCGTATCCATGGATGCCCGCCACCGGTGCCGCCGAGCCCGTCGCGCTCGACATGGAGCACCGGCCGACGACCGATGACCTGCTCGAGCTCCTGACCCGCGGTTCACGCATACCGCTCGCAGAACTCAGGTCGCACCCCCACGGTCAGGTCTTCGGCGACGGGTCGGCCACGGTACGGCCGAAGGATCCGGCATGCACGGCGCGGCTCGAACTCGCCGATCCGGCCATGCTGGAGGAACTCGGGGAGGTCGTGCGCGAAGCGGACGATGATGAGGCGCGGGAATTCCCGTACCGGCTCATTCCCCGCCGTCTCCCGGACGTCTACAACTCCTTCGGGCGCAGCTACGCGCTGCTGGTGCGCAAGTTCCGCACCAACCCGGCCTTCATGCATCCGGACGATCTCGCCGCGCTCGGCGTGCGCTACGGTGAGCTGGTCGAGATCCGCTCGAACCATGGGACGATCCTCGGCGTCGCCGCGGCGGATGCCGGGTTGCGGCGCGGACTGGTATCGATGAGCCACGCCTTCGGGGACCTTCCCGGCGGCGACGAGGAGGAACGCGTGCGCAGCGTCGGGAGCACTATTTCACGGCTGATCCCGGTGGACCGGGATTTCGACCCGCACAGCGGCATGCCACGCATGAGCGCGGTGCCCGTGAACGTGCGCCGCCATGCCGTCCAACGCCCTGCCGGGGAGCCCGCATGATCGATCACGCAAACACAGGTACCACGCCATGAGCAGCAGCGACGCCCCCGCCCGTTTCCTCGGCTGGCGCATGGTGGCGCTCGGGTTCCTGGCGCAGAACCTGGCGATCGGACTGACCTTCGGCAGTTTCGGTGTGCTGATCAAGCCGGTGGCCGCCGAATTGCACGCCTCACGCGCGATGGCTTCGCTCGGCATCGCAGTGATCATGCTGTTGATGGGGGTGTCGGGACCGGTACTCGGCACCCTGCTCGCACGCTTCCCCACGCGCCGCGTGATGAGCGCCGGCGCACTGCTGATGGCGGCCGGTTTCGCGCTGGCGGCCAGCGCCGGGAGTTTCACGGTATTCCTCCTCGGCTACAGCGTGATCGCCGGCGCGGGTTGCGCGGCGCTGGGGGTGATACCGTCCACCTCGCTCGCCAGCAGCTGGTTCGTCGCGCGTGCCGGCCTCGCGATCGGGCTGGTCAACCTGCCCCTGCTCATTGCGGTAACGCCGCCGCTGGTGGCGTGGATCGTCGAGGCACACGGCTGGCGCGCTGCACTGAACGTGCTTGCCGCGGCCTTTGTCGTGCTGCTGCCGCTGCTGCAACTGGTCGTGAGCCGCCCCGAGGACGTGGGCCAGCGTGCGCTGGGGGGTGGTGCGGTCCTGGACACGGACACGGACGCGTCCGCAGCCGTCCCCCCGGAGCCCGCACAGGGTTTCGCCGCGCTGGTGCGCAGCCCCTGGTACTGGGGCGCACTGCTCGCGGCCGGACTCCTGAGTTCCGGCGGTATCGTGCTGATGAGCCACCTCGTGCCCTACGCGACCGACCGTGGCATACCCACGGCATCGGCGGCACTGCTGCTGTCGGTGAACGGCGTGTTCTCGATGGCGGGCGCGCTGGTGTTCGGCCACGTCGCCGACCGCATCGGCGCCCGCGCAACCCTGGGGCTCATCGGGCTGATCCAGGCCCTGTGCTGGAGTGGTCTGATACTCGCCGACCGCTTCACCGTGTTCGTGCTGCTGCTGGTCGGGATCGGGATGTGCGGCGGCGGCGCCCACCCCGCCTTCAGCGCCCTGCTGAACGGCGCCTACGGACGCGCGGCGTTCGCGCACGCGCTGGGCCTGGCGACCCTGCTGATGCTGCCCTTCACCTTCGCCGCCGCCCCACTGGCAGGCTGGATCTTCGACACCAGCGGCAGCTATGTGGTCGCGTTCCAGGTGCAGATCGCTGCCTTCCTCACGGCCGCCTTCGTCTACCTCGCTGTCTATCGCAGACGACCGGCACCGCCGTCATCTGCCGTCACTCACGGCGCCGGGTCGGGGTAGTCCACCGCGCACGATTCCTGCGCCCAGTCGTCCAGCCGTCGTTGCACTTCGGCAAGCTTGGCGCGGTAGCTCGCGAGCAGCCCGGCGCCCAGCACCAGCGTCGGCGGCGGGTCGTCCATCGTCGCGAGCCGGAGGAACATTTCCGCCGCGCGCTCGGGGTCTCCGGGCTGCTTGCCGTCCATCGCGCCGATTGCATCCAGCCGTGCGCCCACCGTCTCCGCGTAGTCCTGCATGCGGCGCGGGCTGCGCTGCATCGAGCGGCCCGACCAGTCGGTCCTGAATGCACCGGGCTGCACGGATATCACCTGGATCCCGAGCGGAGCGAGCTCGCGGGTCAGTGCTTCCATCAAGCCCTCGAGGGCGTGCTTGGACGCGCTGTAATAGCCGGTCCCGGGATTCGCCATCAGCCCCGCCTGGGAGGAGTTGTTCAGGATGCGGCCGGCGCGTCGCGCTCGAAAGTGCGGCAGCACGGCGAGCGTCATCTGCACGGTGCCGAAGAAATTGGTCTCGAACATCGCGCGGACGGCCGCTTCCTCACCCTCCTCGATGGCAGCCACATAGCCGTAGCCGGCATTGTTGACCAGCACGTCTATGCGTCCGAATCGCGCAAGGGTATCCGCCACGGCGCGTTCCCGCTGAGACGCATCCGTGATGTCCAGCGCCAGCGCGATGGCCGTCTCCGGATAGGAACGACAGAGGTCGGTCAGGGTTTCCGGACGCCGCGCCGTAACCGCCACACGCGCTCCGGCCGCCAGCGCGCAGCGGGCGATTTCACGCCCGAAGCCGCTCGAGCAGCCGGTGATCAGCCATACCGTGTCTGCCGGATCCTTCATGTGTTCCCGTTCTCCGCCAGACGCCAGGCGTAGCTCTGCGCGCGCCGTTCCAGTTGTTCCCTTCGCCCGGCCGCATCGACGCGCACGACGCCGGCCGGCAGCACCGCATCGAGTTCCGCCAGCGGCACCAGCGCCGAGCGCACCCCCAGGTCCGGCCCCGGCCGGCCGGTCGCGAACTCCGCCCAGCGCAGCGTGAGGATCCCCTCGGGCATGTCGGTGGGGTCCAGCCAGTTGTGGACTCCAGGGTCGCGCATCGCCAGCACGAAGGTATACGCGCCGTCGGGATCGGGCAACGCCTGGCAACGGTTCAGGCAGCCGTTGCGTTGCACGATCTCGTTGGTCGTTCCCCAGACATTGGTTATCGGCGCGATGAAATACGCCGCCCCCCCCATCTTCACATTCAACACCAGGGCGGTATCGGCGTCCGGCAGAGCGAAGTGGCCCATGATGTAGATCTGGTTGCGCAGGGCGCCGTCGCTGTCGCGGTCGATGACGAAGCTGAACGCGTTCGCCGGCTTGTCCAGCGCCTGGCGATTCCAGCGCGTGGTGTTGGTCGCCCAGTCGTGCATGTACTGCTTGATCCGTGCGAGGTTTTCCTTCTCGCTCCACGGCGGGCGCGACGGATCGCCACCAAGCCGTTCCACACTCAACTCGTTGGCCCGGTCGTTCGCCCAGTCGAAGATCACGTCGCGAATATAGAACTCGTGGGCGTCTTCGGTCAGTCGCACGTGGTTCGGCCTCCCGGCTGGCGGATCGGCGTCCACGCTGACGTCGAAGTATCCCTGCGCGTCGACCACCAGGTCCTTGCCGTCGAGCAGACCCACGGTCTGCATGTGCCGGTTCCAGAGCGTGAAATAGTTCTCCACCAGCCTGCGCCCGGCGACCCGGCCACGGATCACGTAGCGCTGCGCATGATCGACCGGAATCACCCGGTACACGGAGTCGGGATTGTCGATACCCCAGCGGCTGCCCGGGATGCGCACGCCACGCAGTGCATGCGGCAGGCGGGTGATCGTGATCGCCTCCGGATACAGCGGATCCTGGTTGAGCGCCCAGATCACCGCGCCGTACATCACTTCCTCGAACGACCGCTCGAAGCAGCTCCGCATGGCCTCGGAAGGCTTCGCCAGATCCAGCCAGTAGCCCCTCAGCCGCTCGCGCTCCGCCGCGATTTCCGGATGCTGGTGATACGCGAGTGCGAGCAGCTCGTGTTCGCGCTGCCCCGGTGTATCGATCGGGTTGTGAGGCCGCATGTCCGGTTCTCCCTTCGTTGTGTCTAGTACGTGTATGTGACGTCCACGCCGTACATTCGGGGTGGTATGAACGAATCCACCGCGAAGCCCAGCGCCCCGAAATCGATACCCCACTCCCGGTATTCCTCGTCGCCGAGGTTCTTGCCCCAGAGGGCGAACTGCAGTTCGCCGGCACCCGCGTCGACTCCTCTCAGTGTCGCACGGGCGTTGACCAGCGTCTGGTCCTCGGCGCTGTCGTAGAGGTTGTTCACCGGATGGAAATAACGCTCGCCCGTGTACGACGCATCGACCTGCAATGCCAGTTCCCCCAGCGGGAACGAGGGCACCGCGTACTCCAGTACCACCGAACCCTTTTGCCGCGGTGTGTGGATCGTTTTCGCGAAACCGGAGATGTCCACGTTGTCCCGGCCCGCGGGCAACCCGGTGACCGGATCGCTCGGCGTCGTTTCGAACTCGTTGATGTCGATGTCGATGTAGCCGAAGTTCGCCTGCAGCAGCCAGCCCGGCGCGGGGATGAACGCCACCTCGAGTTCCAGCCCCAGCGCTTCCTGTTCACCGGAGTTGGCGATGATCGACGACGCCCCGTTCGAGCCGGCCTCGAACTGCGTGACCTGCTTGTCCTCGTAGACGTAATGGAACAGCGCGCCGTTGATCCGCAACCGTTGATCCAGCAGGTCCGCTTTGGCTCCGATCTCGTACGAGACGACGTTTTCCTCGTCGAAGGGCGTGGCGAAGCCGCTGGAGGTGGACGCACGGGCGTTGAAACCGCCGGAGCGGAAGCCCGTGGCGATGGTGGCATAGGTGTTGATGTCGTCGTTGACTGCATAACTCACGGTCAACGCGGGGTTGACGTTGGACCACGAGTCGTCCGCGTCAACCTGGTTCAGCCCCTCGCTGCGAATGATGCCCGAATTGCGCAGGAATGCCTCCTTGTTGTCGCGCGTGTAGCGCAACCCCGCCGTGACCTCCCACCGTTCGGTCAGTGCGTAGCTCAGCTGCCCGTACGCTGCCACGGAATCGTTGTCGGATCCGTACTGGAAGATGGGCGTCGACAATACCGTGTCCTTGCCGAGGCATGCCCGCGGATTGGCGAACGTGGGATCGCGGCAGAGGAAGGATTGCGTGGCCTGGGGAAGGCGGCCATACGCCATGACGGCCGGAAAAACGAAGGTCTGCGGATTGTCCTCGTAGGTTTCCTCCTCGAAGTAATACAGCCCGAAGGTGTACTTCATGCGCTCGTCGAAGGCGTCACCCAGCACCTGCACCTCCTGCGTGAACTGGTCCTGCTCGTCGTAGCGCACGGCCGAGAACATCGACACGAATTGCCCCGCGGGAATGACGCCACCCTTGCCGTCGAGCACCGTCAGGCCATCCGACGCAAAGGCGCCGTATTCGTTGCCCGTGGTACCCGCATCCCAGTCGCGGTACGCGGTGATCGATTTCAGGGTCACACCGCCCACCTCCCACGCGAGGGTCAGGGCGTAGCCGTCGATCGTGGACCAGGTATCCGGACGGGTGGAGATCGCCATGGGCAGTCCATCGAGCCGGTCAGGAGACGCGAACTCCGCGGCCTGGGCGTAGATCGCGCCCCCGAGGCTGGTCTGGTACGGCCGCACGTGCACGAGCTGGGGCAGCGAGCCGTTGGTGAGCCGGTCGGTGTAGTCGTAGGTGAAATCGGCGGTGAAACTGTCCGTCGGCTCCCAGCGCACCGCGATCCTGGCCGCCTTCGACTTGTCGACCTCGCCGAGCTTGTTGTCGGCCAGCAGGTTGTCCAGCCAGCCTTCGCGCTGCCAGTGCGTGTAGGACAGTGTCGCGGAAAGGTCCGCGTGTCTGCCCGTGTCCACGGTCGTCTCGCTGCGATAGTAGTCGTAGTTCCCCGCGGCCAGCTTCTGTTTGAAGCCGAATTCAGCCGCCGGCTTGCGGGTGACGAGGTTGATGGCTCCACCGATCGCATTGCGTCCGTACAACGTCCCCTGGGGTCCGCGCAGCACCTCGATCCGTTCCAGTTCCACGGTATCGAACGCGGCCCCGGAGATCCTGGCGATGTACACGCCGTCCGCGTACAAGCCCACCGTCGGCTCCGTGAGCAGCGAGGGATCGCTGGAAGACATGCCGCGCATGCTGTAGCCGTAGTTGTCGTAACTGCCGGGCGGTTTGCGAATCTCGAGATTGGGGGTGTACTTCGCCACATCGCCGGCTTCGCGCACGCCGAGCCGCTCGAGATTGACCGGGTCGAAACTCGAGATCGAGATCGGTGTTTCCTGCAGGTTCGCCTCGCGCTTCTGCGCGGTGACGATGACTTCGTCGAGCACATCGGCGCGGGAATCCGCGGATTCCTGCGCCAGCGCCGGGCCGACGGCTCCAGCCATCGCCACGAAAACCAGCAGGGAACGGGACTTGTCGTATTTATGGTTCATGGCAGGTTCTCCTGAATCATCGTTGTTTTACAGAGACCGATCCACACACGAAATTGGTAAACGCAGTATCGTGTTCGGCGATAGTAAACCAGGTATCAGGAAATGCAAGCGCAAATCACGCCCGCCGGCCGGCAGGCCGGGGACCCGAATCAGGAAAACGTGCGGGCGGGGACCTTCAGCCCCAGCCGGGCGATGACCCGTGCCAGGCTGGCACGCAACCACTGCATGCGGCGCAAGCCGACGATCCTGCCGTAGTCCTCGTCGATTTCGCGGAACGCTTCGAGCAGGTCCGCGCTGAACGCGACGCCCGCCGGCGTGAACTCCACGCGGCGAACGCGGCGGTCGCCCGGGTCCTCGCGTGACTCGACGTAGCCCAGGTGTTGCACGGCGGTGACCTGCTTGCCCATGGCCTGCAGGGATATCGCGGCCGAGTCCGCCAGCGACCCGAGGGACATCCCCTCGAGGCCGAGGTGGCTCAGGACCGCGACGTGATCGAAGCGGATTCGGTGATGACCATGCCGCGCCATGATCTGCGCGCAGCGTCGATGGTAATCGTCCCCCGCGAGTTGCAGGTAACGCCCCAGATTGTGGGACAGGTAAGCCCCGGAGCGGGTTCGCCGGTGGCCCGGCTGCGGGGAGTGGATGGCCTGCTGTCCGCTGGGCGTGACCTCCACGCCCAGTCGTTGCAGGAAATCGAACAGTCGCTCTTCGAGTTGTTCGAGCGTGTCGGCGCCGACCAGCCCGGAATAGTCGGCATAGATGCGTTCGATGATCCGGCTGGAGTCCTCCAGCAGCCGGATGCCCTGCGCCGTGAACCGGATACGCGTCGCGCGACGGTCCTGGACGTCCGGCTCGCGCGTCACGAATCCCTGCGCAACCAGATCCTCCACGATCTTGGCCATCGCCCGGTGGGTAACTCCGGCGCGCTCGGCGAGCGTGGTGAGGCGATTGCCCTGCAGTTCGAGGTTGCGCAGCAGCGCGCCGTGCACGGGACGGATGGCGCCATAGCCGTGGCGCCGGTACTGAACCAGGATGCGCGCCGAAAAATCGTTGGCCACCGCGATCATGCGATGGCCCAGGCTCTGCGAACGCGCGGCGTCAAGTGCCTGCTGTGTCAATCGGTGTGTAGCCAAACCCGCGTGCCTCCCGAAAACCGCAGCGTGCGACGAACGATAACATCAGCCCTCGTTCGTCGCTCGACTGCCGCCGTGCTCCGGGCGGCTCATGCATGATCGGCACGGACGCGATCGAGTGACTGGTCCTCCAGTGATACGGGATCCTCCGCGGGCTCCAGATGGGTGGTGACATGGGCGTGGGACACCGCGCGGCCGATGTCCGCCTCGATCAGTTCGCACCAGTCGTGGCCTGCCTTGACCGTCCATCCCCCGGGCACCAGGACATGCAGCGTCACGAACGCGCGACTGCCGGCCTGGCGCGTGCGCAGGGCATGGAATTCGATGCCCCGGGCACGATACCCGTCCAGCAGGATTTCGATGGCGCGCAGTTCGTCGTCAGCCAGCGACACGTCCATCAGGCCGCCGGCCGACCGGTGCAGCAAGCGCCAGCCGGCCCAGACGATGTTCACCGCCACCAGCAGGGCAATCACCGGATCCAGCCACAGCCAGCCGGTCAGCCAGACCAGCGCAACCCCGGCGATGACGCCCGCCGAGGTCCAGACGTCGGTGAGCAGGTGGTGGGCGTCCGCCTCGAGGGCGATGGAGTGGTACTCGCGGCCCACCCCCATCAGGGTGCGGGCGGTCAGCAGATTGACGATCGACGCCGCCACCGAGACCGCCAGCCCGACGCCCACGTCCTCGATCGGCTGCGGGGCGAGCAGGCGTCCCACCGCCGCATAGCCGATGCTCAGTGCGGCCAGGATGATCAGGAAACCCTCGAAGGCGCTGGAGAGGTACTCCGCCTTGCCGTGTCCGTGGGCGTGGTTCTGGTCGGCCGGCCGGGCCGCCAGGGAAAGCATGGCCAGGGCCATCAGCGCGCCGGCCAGGTTGACGAAGGACTCCAGCGCATCCGAGAGCAGGCCGACCGAGCCGGTCAGCCACCAGGCCACCCCCTTGAGCAGGATGGTGACGAGGGCCGCCACGATGGACAGCCAGGCGTAGCGTTTCAGCGCGGGGTGGGACATGGGGCTGCTAGCGGCGACGCGCTCGATCGAGTGCGGCCAGCTTAGCCGACCGGGAGTGGCCGCGCTCGTCTCAATAGACATCCTCGCGATACCGTCCCTCCGCCTTCAGCACCGGCACGCTGATCGCCAGTGGTGCGACGATGCGGTCGATCGCCGCGTGCACTGCGCTCGCCATCTCACGGCCGCCACACACGAGGACCTGCGCACCGCGCTGTATGAGTTCACGCAGCGTCACGGCATCGGCGTCGATCCGGTCCTGCACATACGCAGGGTCGGCAGCGCGGGAGAACGCGGTGTTGAGTTGGGTCAGCCGCCGGTCGTCCAGATACTGCTGCAACTGCGCTTCGTAGAGGAAATCGGATTCCGGGCTGCGTCCACCCCAGTACAGGTACATGGGGTGGCGGGCAGTGTTGTGCTTGATGAAGCCGTTCAGCGGCCCGATGCCGGTGCCGGCGCCGATCAGGATCACCGGCACGTTGCCGGACGCGGGCCGGAACACCGGGTTGACCTGGATGAAGGCATCGACGCAATCGCCGGAGCGCAGACCGTGCAGATAACCCGAGCACAAGCCTTCGGGATGCTTGCGCACGCAGATCTCGAGCACGCCTTCCGCCGACGACGAGGCCAGCGAGTAAAACCGTGGTGCATGCGTTCCCGGCGGCAGGATGCCGACGAGGTCGCCCGCTTCGAACCGGGGCAGGCGAGCGCGCGCTGCCGTCCGGAAACGAAACACCGTGGTCGGTGCCTGCACTTCCAGGCCGTAATCGATGCGTTCGGCGAGTTGCAGCGTGGTCGTACGCGGGCGCTGCGGCGTGTGAACCAGGTTGAGCTCCACGCCGAGCAGACCACCCACCGTGCTGCCCCAGCGCGCGAATTCCTGCGGCGACTGGCGATCGATCAGTTCGAGCGGGCACAGTGCGTTCCAGCCTCTCGCCGCCAGCGCCGCATCGACGTCGATGGCGAACTGGCAGAAGCGCGGGAACTGGCGGTCGCCGAAACCCAGCACGCAGTAGCGGAACGCCGGGGTGCCACCGAAGTGCGCCAATGCCGGCAGGAAGCGGCCGGCGGACGCAGGCGCACCGCCGTCCCCGTAGGTATTGCTCAGGATGAACAGGGTCCGCGCCACGGGGTAGGCGGTTGCCAGCTGGTTCATCGGGGCTGTGTGCACCCGCTGTCCAGCTGCGGTCAGCGCATCGTGCAGGGTCTGGGCAAAGCCCCAGGTGGTGTTGCTTTCGGAACCGACCAGGATCACGGCATCGGCCGCGTCACGGCTGACGTTGTTCGCCAGATGCGGCAACGAGCGGCGGCGCTTCCACCAGACCTGCACCCCGGTCACGGCCAGCACGGTAGCGGCAAGCGCCGACAAGCCCAGCAGCAGCGCAAGCCACCACAGCCCCTCGCCCGTGTGCAGCCGGTAGACGAATTCGTAGACCGTGCGGGCACCGTCATGGGCCTGGAACGAGATCATCGCGCCGGTGGTCGGGCTGATGAATCCGGCGCCCTGGTCCGTGAGAACCGAATAGGTGCCGGTCGGATCGTCCGGGTAGGGGTAGACCAGTTGCCTCAGTTCGTTCAGGTCGATGGCGTGCAGCGCCGCGAGCGTCTGCACCGGTAGTGCCACGCCAGGCTCGATTGCCGCAGGATACGCCGCCTCGGCTTCCGGCGGTTCGGGCACCAGTTCGAGGCTCACCGCCGACATCCATGCGCCCGTCGAGGCCGACAGCAGCAAACCGAGCACCGCGGCGCGGCCGCACCAGGCATGCAGTCGCTGCCCCGTCGTGCCGCTCACCGGGCCCGCCAGTCTGCGCCAGCCTCCTGCCCGCCTGGCCAGCAACAGCGTGCCGCTCAGCGCCAGCAGCAACATCGCTACCGAACCCGTTCCCGAGGCCACCCGGCCGGGCGTGTCGAGGAGGAACGAGCGGTGCAGATTCTTCACCGCGCGCATGAAGGACGACGGCTCGTACGCGCGCAGCCGCTTGCCCGTCAGCGGGTCCACCAAGTCCACGCCGGAACGCTCGCCATCGGAGAAGTACACGATGACCGAACCGGATGGCGTGCGTTCGACCTGTTCGATAACCGGGTAGGTCGGGGCGATCCTCCCGGCCAGCTCCGCGACGCTGATGCGCCCCGCGGCGGGAATGCCGGCATGCAGCCGCTCCCATGCCGGGCTGATGGCGAGCATGGCGCCCGTGCCCGCCAGCACGATCACCAGCAACGCGGCGAAAACTCCGGGCAGCGAATGGATCTTGCGCAACATCGCCTGGCTCCTTCGCACTCAGAACGAATAGGTGAAGGACTCGACGTACACCTTGCCCGCCACCGGCTTGCCGGCGCCGGCAGCGGTAAGCGGCACGATCACCTCGGCGCGGTTGTCCCGTTTGTCCTCGACGGCGGAATCGATGCGGATCTGGTAGCCCGCGTCGATCAGTTCATCCGCGATGTCGACGGTGACCTTCAACGCGCCGCCGCGGGTGACGCTGGCGCCGGAAAGGCCGTCGTACGCAGCCGGCTGCAGGCCGCTGCCACGCGCCCAGTCCGGAAGGTGCTTGAAGTACTTGGCCTTCTTGCCGGCCACCCAGAGCGTGCGCTGGTACTTCCCGTTGCCGTCGGTGAGATACAGCGCGAGGTACGCGCCATTGCCCTTGTACGCGGCCAGTTGCGTCGACAGTACGACGGGACGGGCGTGTGCCAGCACGGGCAGGGCCAGCACGGCAACGAGCGCGAGGCGAGGCAAGCGGATGTCCATCAGTTGTGCTCTCCGGTGTGGTGGTTGCGGGTGGCGGGTTCGCAGCGGTTCGCCCCGCCGAGGTAACCGGCTGCGCTGTCCCGGTTGTCGAAGCGGATCTCGAGCTCGCGGATCGTCAGCGAGGCGGGCGAGAAGCTGGCCTCGAAGCGGTTGCCATCGAGGTCTATGCCCTTCACCTCGTAGCAGTCGTCGTCGACCCGGATGCGCTGTACCTTCCAGCCGCAGCTCTCGAGTTGCGCTCGCAATGCCTCGCGGCTCTGCCAGTCGGCGACCGGGTCGTGGCAGTGATCGTCGGCGATTACGGCCGGGGCCAGTAGACACGTGACGACTCCGATCAACGGGATCGCGTCCTTCATGGGCCATCTCCTGCTGTGAAAACGTCCTGTGCGCATAGTGCGGGCGCAGGCTGAAACGTGGCTTAACGCGCGTGCGGGAAAATGCCGTTACGCGCCAACCCCTCGGGATCGGCTCGCTAGCGTGCGCCTTCCCCTGCCGCGCCGCATGACAGCAATCGCACTCCCGGCGAACATATGTTTGCTCAGCTCCGTGCCGGGATAAGCCGTGACCAAACCCTTTGGTGACCACTTCGCAGACGTCGCGAACTGCTACGCCGATTTCCGTCCCCGTTATCCGGCGGAGCTGTTCGATTGGCTCGCAGGCCAGGCACCGGACCGATCCCTGGCCTGGGATTGCGCGGCCGGCACCGGCCAGGCGTCGGTTGCTCTTGCGGACCGCTTTGCGCAGGTAGTGGCGACCGACGCGAGCCGCGCGCAGATCGCAGCGGCCGTGCCGCATCCACGCGTCCATTACCGCGTCGCGCAGGCGCAGAGTTCCGGTCTCGACGACCATACGGTCGATCTGGTGACGGTTGCGCAGGCACTGCACTGGCTCGATCTGGACGCCTTCCATGCCGAGGTGCGCCGGGTAGTGAAACCCGGCGGCCTGCTCGCGGTGTGGACCTATGGCATGCATTCGACCGGCGATACGTCCATCGATACGCTGGTGCGGCACTTCTACTCGCGTATCGTCGGTGCGTACTGGCCGCCCGAGCGCCGGCACGTCGAGACGGGCTATCGCGATCTGCCTTTCCCGTTCGCTGAGATTTCGGCACCGGTTTTCGCCATGACTGCGCACTGGTCGCTGGCGCAGTTGCTCGGCTATGTGCGTAGCTGGTCAGCGACCGCACGCTATGTGCGGGAACGGGGTGTCGATCCCGTGCTCGAGCTCGGCGCACAGCTCGCGACGCTGTGGGGCGAAACCGATGCCGCGCTCACCATCACATGGCCGTTGGCGTTGCGGGCGGGCCGGCTCGCGCCCTGAGCCCCTCGCACCAGGATCCTTCACGCGCCGCGCGAGTCTCGATCCGGTTCGCGAACGCGCTCGCACGCTGAAATGGAATTTGAACGGCGTTTTTTGTAACCACACGTTCCTTCCCGCGATCGACCAGCGCCGATAGAATGCTGTATGTTTAAACAGTTGTCGCACCCTCGCGAAAAGGAGCTTCCGATGACCGCGCTGTTCAGACTTCCCCGCCGTTCGCTGGACGAGCTCGAGCAGGAACTCGTCGACCACGCGCAGCGCATCAATGCCGCCGAGTATGCCTTTCTCGAATTGCTGCGCGAGTTCGACGTCCGCCAGGGCTGGAAGGCGTACCAGTTCAACAACTGCGCCGAATGGCTGAACATGAAGTGCGGCATCGTCGTCGGCACCGCGCGCGAGAAGGTGCGCGTGGCGGCGGCGCTGTTCGATCTGCCGCGCATCTCGCGTGCCTTCGCGGCGGGCGAGCTGTCGTACTCCAAGGTCCGCTCGCTCAGCCGCGTGGCCACGCCACACACCGAGGCGCAGTTGCTCGCGTACGCGCAGCAGGCCACCGCCGAGCAGGTGCAGCGGCGCTGCCAGCAGTTGCGCAACGCCGACCGTGCGGCGTCCACGCACGACGCGAACGAGATCCACCGCAACCGCTTCCTGTGCCGCTCGCTTGACGGCTCCGGGCGGATGACCCTTTCCGTCGAACTCACCGAGGAGGCGGGCGCGGTGGTGATGGCGGCACTGGAGCGCGCGATGGCCGACGCATCACGTGATGCGTCCGGCGCGGATGGCGAGGAATCGGTGCACGCGCGCCAGGCCGATGCGCTGGTCGACGTGGCGCGGGCGTATCTCGCGGGGGAACCGGGCAGGAGCGCCTCGCCCGCGGATCATTACCAGGTCGTGGTGCACGTCGACGAGGCGGCGCTGCGCGTCGAGCCGGTGCCGGGCGCGCGCAGCGAGCTGCCGATCGAGAGCGTCCGTCGCCTGTGCTGCGATGCCGGCGTGGTGGTGGTCACGGAAGACGCCGAGGGCAATCCGCTCGATCTGGGGCGCAAGCACCGCGTCGTGCAGCCGGCGCTGCGTCGCGCGCTGCTGGCGCGCGACCGGCACTGCTGTTATCCCGGTTGTGCGCACACGCGCTGGCTGGAGGCGCATCACGTGATGCACTGGATCGACGGCGGCAAGACCAGCCTCGACAACACGCTGCTGCTGTGTTCGGCGCACCACCGCCGCCTGCACGAGGGCGGCTACCGCATCCGCACCAACCATGCGGGCGAGTGGTACTTCGAGACTGCGGCGGGCAAGCGGCTCGCTTCGTGAGGCCAGAGTTTCTCGAGCGTCATGACCTGGAGCAAGCCCGTTGGCAGCAAACGCTGCAGGCAATGGAAAAGGCTTCAATTACTGTGAAATTCCGACTATCGCGCCATAACTGTCCTGATAGAACTCAATGCTGGCCGAGCGCATGGGCGCGTCCCTGTCCACCGTGCGCCGCATGGAGAGAGGCGACGTACGCGTGCCGATACACTTCTTTGCCCGCGCGCTGCACGTCTTCGGCGAGATCCACGCGCTGGAGCATCTGCTGAACACACCGAACGATGAGATCGGCCTGACGCTGATGGACGAGCGTCTGCCCAAGCGCATGCGCAGCAAGCCCGGTGGCACCTCGGGAGCGCTTCGATGGTCGCCGTCGCACCGATTCGCCAGCACGTCCAGCTTTGCATCGGCAAGGCGGGCCTGCCGGTCGGTTCGCTCGTCTATGCCCGGCAAGGCCGGCGCGAGTACTGCGCCGTCGCCTGCGACGAGGCCTGGCTGGCCAATCCGGCCTGGTTCAATTGCATGTACAGCACCTCGGGGCGCGAGCGGTGCGGTGCACGCAGTGCCCGACCTCGGCCGCGGGATCCGGGATCTGCTCGGAGTGCGGGCACATGCCGCCGGCGCCGTGCATCCACTGCGGCCCGTCGATGCGCCAGCGCTTGCGCTCCGCGTCGGCACTCAGGATGAACGCGCCCTTGCGCGTACCGACCAGCAGACGCACCCGGCTCATGGTCGTGGCGCTCATGGCGGGAGTCGTTCGTGTTTCGCGGGAGTATACTCCCGACCGGGTCCGCGCAAACCGGCGCGCAGTCCTTCGAGGAGGAATCCGCGATGGAAAGTCCCGTTCACGCGTTGAGCGAGTTGTTCCGCCAGCTCGGGCTGCCCGACGACGAGGCGGGCATGGAGGCATTCATCTCCACCCACCGCCCGCTCGCACGCGACGTGGCACTGGACGCCGCTCCGTTCTGGAGCACGACGCAGGCCGCGTTTCTGCGCGAGCAGCTCGCCGACGACGCCGACTGGGCGGAGATCGTCGATATGCTCGACGCCCGCCTGCGGGATTGAAGTCACCGCGCGCTCAGCGCACCAGGTCGCGATAGGCGTGCCAGGTCGCATGGCTGAGCAGCGGGAACACGACGATCATCCCGATCAGCAGCGACGCGAAGCCCACGGCGACCAGCACCACGATCAGCGCCGCCCACGTGATCATCGCGGGCGGATCGCGCAGGGTCACGCGCAGGCTGGTCGCCATTGCGGTGCGTGCATCCGCACCGGCGTCGATCATCATCGGCACCGATACCACCGACAGCGAAAAGACGATCGCGGCGAGTATGCCGCCGGCCGCGAGATAGGACATCAGCTGCGTCGGGCTCAGGCTGACTAGCAGATCGCCCCACAGCGTCTGTGAGTAGGCCGGTGCGGCGCTGCCCAGCATGCTGTCGAGCAGGAACCAGGAGATCAGGAACCAGGCCATGTCGATGGCGGTCCAAATCCGCGTAAATCTGGCGATTTCATCATCTGCAGGTTAGTGCTGGCCATGGAGGCCGGCGCTGTTGGTTTCGTTCGTCAGGTACCTCGAGACCTCACCAGCGGGCGGGCAGGCGGTGGACAACAGGGATGTGGTCCACGGGCTGTCCACCCGCGCCTGGCTGCCTCGATGATGGGTGCCGGTTACCTCGGCTGAAGCGTTCGCGAGAGCGCGCTGTTCGGCGCTGCGCTCGCACTGGCGGCAGCCGTAGACATGGCGCGCGTGTTCGATGCGATCTGCTCCTCGATGGGCAGCGTGTACTCGGTGCGCTCGCTCGGGAGGCTATCGGGCAGGTCCTTGCGACCGCGCCTCCAGGGTGCGGCGCAGTGTCGGCACATCGAAGCCGACCGAGAGATCGATACGCACCGCGCCGGCATGCAGTTGAATGCCGCTCGTGCCGGTCCCGAAGCCGCACATCGGCGCCGCCGCATCCTCGGCACGCAGTTCCACAGGCACCAGGCGCGGCGCGAACGGGCCCGGCAGCGTCGCTCCGGCGCCCGGCATTACCCGCTTGCGGCTCCAGTAGCCGAAGCTCGACAGAGACAGGCCGTGCTTGGCACAGTACTCCGTGCGCGAGAGCAGGCCACGGCGCTGGCGGGAGAGGTGCTTCGCCCAGAAGCGGGCGCGGTCGGTACGGGTCATCGCGCTACTCCGACATGGATATCGGAGTGCGATTCTCGGCGGCGGCTACCGGTCAGGGGAATGTGGGGATAAAAGCCCGCTCACCGTCGTCGACGATCAGGACGAGGGGCATCGGAGACTCCGGGCTTGGTGCCCGGCAAGACTGCGCAATCGCACGCCCGACCGTAAGCAGTTACACCCTTCGTCGGCGTACATGCGCGTCCGGTTCCTCCCTCTCGCGACAACACGGGAGCACGCCGGCCAGACGAAAAGAGCGCGGAGACATCCCGGTCCAGCGCCTAAATGCACGCGCGAAGCTGGTCGGTTCGCTGAAACCGAGCTCGTCGGCAATGGCATCGATCGACCGGCGAGTCGATCGCAGCTCTCGGCTCGCCTGCTCGGCGCGCGTCCTGTCGACGATCATCTGGTAGGAGAGCCCGCGTGCGCTCAACCGTCGCCTGAGCGTACGAGCACTCAATCCGAGCTTGGCCGCACAGCCATCCAACGACAGCCGGGCGCCGCGCGTTCCGACGATACGTGCGCGAATCTCCTCGACTAGCGCATCGGGGGTCGCCTGGCCGACCAGCGTACGGCAGTGGGTACGGTACATCGTTGCGGCATTACGGCTGGCGAACGGTAATGCCGTAGCGAGGAATCCAGCATCGAAACGTACTTCGTTACCCGGGGTCCCGAAACGCACGGAACAGTCGAAATAACGTCCATAGGCGTCCGCATGCGCGGGCGCACGGTATGCACAGCGCACCTCGCGCACCGGAAGACGGTGCCCGGTCACCCAATGTGTAGAAGCCAGGATATTTCCAAGCATGTCTTCGACCACGAACGTGCGCAGATCGCCGAGCTCGGGGGCCGCCTTGATGCGGATCACGGCGGAGTTGCCATCCACGTGCGACTCGACGCACAACTGCCCCCCCGAAAAACGCAATGCTGCAGCCTGTAATTCACAGCCCACGCTCAGTGCTTCGCCGAAGTTCTCGCAACACGTCAGGGCGAACCCGAAGCGGTCCAGTACCGAAAAATGTCGTTGGACACCGATTTCCAGACCCAGCTCCGGCACTGCGCAAAGCGCGCGTGCTTTGCGCAGCAAGGCGATGTACTGCGTGTCGTCTATGCTCGCTGTGGGATCGGACAGATCAGCCTCCGCAATCCCTGTGTCGACAAGCAAATCCGTTGTGGCGACGCCATGACCACGCAGGAAATCCCCGAGCCACGCCACATAGCTAATTGCAACCACGAGCCCCCCGCCAGTGTCCGATGCTTCGATACCCTTCTGCTTCCGGACGTACCATGAGCAGGAAGCCGCACTGCATCGCGCCCCCGGTGCCTTAGCCGAACCGGGCTCTACCCACGAACTTCGCCGAGGGAGCCTACAGTCTCTGGATATCGTTGTCGATCGCCAGCGCCTGCCCCGAGATCGACCTCCCTGCACTGGAGGACAAGAACACCGCGAGTGCCGCGATATCTTTCGGATCTACACGCCGCTTCAGCGACTGGTTGCGCATCGATTCAGCACGCACTTCGTCGATACTTCGGCCCTGCAAGTTCGCCTGCTTTTCGATGACACTCTCGACACGCTTCCCTTCGACGGCTCCGGGCAGGATCGCGTTGCAGCGGATCCCGAAGGCACCAAGTTCCATAGCCAGTGTTTTCGTGAACCCGATCAGCCCCCATTTCGTCGCTGCGTATGCAATGCGGTTCGGATACCCGAAGCGTCCCGCAGCAGAGGAGATCACGATGACGACACCGGCAGGTGAAGCCTTCAGCGCGGGAATCGACCGTCGTGTGATATCGAATGCCGCCGTGAGATTGACCTGTACGACGCGATCCCACTCCTCGGGCGGGAATTCCTCCACCGGTACCATCGGTCCGGCAATACCCGCATTGTTTACCAGCACATCGATGCCACCAAGCCATTGCAGGGCAGCCTCGACCATAGATTCGTTCTGGTCGCGTTTCGAAACATCACAGCGCATCGTCCCGACGCCCGCAAGCTCCCTCGACAGTACATCGATTGCGTCCTGGTCGATGTCGCAGATGAACACCTTCGCTCCGGTGGCAACGAATTCCTTCACGATCTCGCGTCCGATACCGGACGCACCAGCCGTCACCAACACTCGTCGACTCATGCGTTGCTCCTCCAATCCGATCTTCAGGCGGACGCTGCCTTCTGCCGTTCGAGCCACACCAGCGCTCCCTGTGCGTTCAGGCTCATCTCCATTATGAGCAGATCACGCAGCTCGGTCTCGCCAAGCGAACAGCCCGCCGCGCGCAACAACCCTGCCGTGTACATGAACAGCGTTTGCGCGAGACGTTGCGGACGGTCCTGGCCGGGGTCGCTTTCAATCGTGAAACGCATATATTCGCGCAACTGGCTCTTGAGTGAGTGTGCATGTACCTCGCTTGCCTCGATGCGCCCGAAGTGGGTCAGGTAGTAATAGCGCGGCGCAGCCGCCACCAGCAGATCGATCGAGGCGAGCAGTGCCGTAAAGTCGAGCTGCACCGGTGTAGTACTGGGAATCAGGAATGGTTCGTCCCTGCAATACAGCTCGCGGAAACCATTGCCGAAAGTGTCGCCGGTGAACCAGCCCCGGCTTGCCTCATCCCAGATGCAGTAATGGTGGTTCGCGTGACCTGGCGTGTCGCGCGTCAACAGATCGCGTCTGCCGAGCTGCCAGCGGCTGCCGTCGAGCGCCTCACGCACACGTTCGGGAGGGGATGCCAGAATCTCACCGTACATCTTGCGCATACCCTTTTCGCCATAGACCGCCGTGGCACCGGCGATCAGTCGGGACGGATCGATCAGGTGACGCGCACCCTGCGGATGCACGACGAGCGTTGCGTTCGGGCAGCGCGCGAGCAGTGCTCCGGCACCGCCGGCATGGTCGAGGTGCACATGGGTGGGCATGATCCAGCGTACCTGCTCGGGCTTCACCGACACGCATTCCAGCGCCGCGAGCAGCGTCGGTAGTGTCGGCACGGTGCCGGTCTCGATCACAGCCACCTCGCCAGCGTCGGCCACGAGGTAACACGCTGCCAACCCCGGGCGGTAATAACCGGTATCGATGCATGTGATGCCGTGCGATAGTGCCTCGATCATTCGACCTCCAGATATCCTGCTCTCGTATCGAAGAGCAACCGGCCGCTCTTCGAGTGTTCGGCCCGACAATCGGGGCTCATTCGTAGGTGTAGATAACATCCAGACCATAAGTGCGCGGTTCGCCATAGGTTGCACCGGCAAAGCCGATAGAGCCGAAATCGATCCCCCAGTTTATGTACTCCTCGTCGGTCAGGTTCTTGCCCCATAGCGAGACCCGCAGGCTGCCCTTGTCGCTGCCGCTGCCGCTGCCGAGCTTTATGTCGTTCAGGCTGAGGCGACCATTGACCAGCGTACGGTCGTTCGCCGAATCCCATTGGTTCTGGTGAGTGTGAAAAACGACGGAATCCCTGTAGTTGACGTCGAGCCGGGCCGACAGCGCGCCGAAGCTGAACGGTTCGAAGTCGTACTGCACGCCGAGTGAGGCGGTGTTCTCAGGAGCGTACTTCATGGTGGCCGTGCCTGAGATGTCATTGATCTGGTCGGTGACCGGGTTGCGGTCCATGAACTTGTCGAACCGCGCATCGAGGTAGCCGTAGGTGAGATCGATAGTCAGGCCATCGACCGGCACCGCGACCATGTCGAACTCGATGCCCTCCATCGTGGCTGCGCCGGCGTTGACGGTGTGGGCGGACGCACCGCCGGATCCTGCTTGGAACTGGTTTATCTGAATGTCGCTGTAATCGTAATGAAACATCGCGAAGTTGACGCGCATGCGGTTGTCGAACAATTCCGACTTCAGTCCGAGCTCGAACGATTCGACTTCCTCTTCGTCGTAGGGCACCTGGAACGTGGCCTGCGTGGCGGCACGGGTATTGAAGCCCCCACCGTTATAGCCGGTGGTGTAGGTTACGTAAGCGCTGATGCCGTCGGTGAACGCGTAGTTCAGGTTCGCAAGGTAGCTGACGTTGTTCCAGTCGTCCTTGCCGCGGACGGGGTTCGTCTGGGAGTGAGTGGGAATGTTACGGACCATGTTCTGGTTGTACAGGAACGCCTTCTTCTCGTCCTCGGTGTAGCGGAGGCCCAAGGTCAGGTCCAGTTGATCGGTGAACGAGTACGTGGCCTGCCCGTAGATGGCCTGCGACTCGGTGTTCTGTCCGTACGCGAAGTCGACCACGCCCGGCACGTAGGGATCGCCGGCACCGGGAATAGGCAACCGCTGCGTGCCCACGCATAGATAACCGTAATACGCGGCAGGGCAGAATCCCGCTGCGTCATACAGTGCGCCGAGCCCCGGTGTGAACGCGCCCTGCGCTGCGACGAACGCGATCGGCAGTGAGAAGGTCTGCGGGTTGTGCTCGTAGACGTCCTCCTCGTACATGAAAACGCCGCCGGTATAGTGCAGGCGGTCGTCGAAGGCGCTGCCGATGATCTGGAACTCGTGCGAGTCCATCTCGACGCTACCGTCGTCGATCCGCGAATGGAAGCCGGGCGTCTGCACCTTGCCGTTGTTGCCGGCGAACACGCCGTAGAACAGGTCGCGCGCGAAGTACGTGCCGCCGTCGAGGTCGGCGCCGTTGTTGTGCTCCGAATCACGCGTGCCGAACAGGTACTTCAGCGTGACGTTGTCGGTGGCTTCCCACGCGGCGACGAAGGAGCGGCCCTCGATCTTCAGGTACTCCTCGGTCATCTCGTCGAGCACGAAGTCCTGCTCCCTGTGGCTCTTTTTCTTCACGTTCTGCGCCATGCGCTTGTACAGCGAGCCGCCGAGCATCTGGAAGTCGACCGGGTTCTTCGTGAAGCCGTTGTTCAGGTAGTCCTTCACCTTCAGGATCTGGAACGGCGTGGCCACGCCCGAGTTGTCCGTCTTGTCGAACGCGTAGTCGAGGGTCAGGTCCTCGCGCGGTGTCCAGCGCAGCGCGATCCGGTACGAGTCGTTGTCCTCGGAGCCGAGGTCCTTCTCGACCTTCTCGGTCGGCGTCTGCGGTGGTTGCGCAACGCCGGTGTAATGGTTGTACGCCCAGCCATCGGTCTCCATGTGGTTGAACGACAGTTTCGCGGCGAAGCCGCCCATCGCCGGCAGGTCCAGGCTGCCGCCGTAGCGCAGGTAGCCGAAATTACCGACCGAGGTATCCGCCTTGCCGCCCAGTTCGCCGGTCGGCTTCCTGGTGGTCACGTTGATCGCACCGCCGGTGGTGTTGCGGCCGAACAGCGTGCCTTGCGGTCCGCGCAGCACCTCGATGCGCTCGAGTTCGGCAATGTCGAACACCGCGCCAACGGTCTTGCTGATGAAGATGCCGTCGATGTACAGACCGACCTTGGGGTCGGCCGTGAGATGGGTCTCGCCAACGCCGATACCACGGATCGCGATGCCCATGTTCGAGTTCGACGAGGGCTGCTTCATCATGTTGACGTTCGGCGCAAAACCCGCGACTTGCGAGACGTCGAACACGCCCAGATCACCGAGTTTGTCGGCCGTGAACGCGGTGATCGCGATGGGGGTGTCCTGAAGGGATTCCTCGCGCCGCTGGGCGGTCACGACGATTTCCTCGAGTCCGGTGGCGCGCTGGCCGTCCTGCGCGATAGACGGAACCGCAGTGCCGGCACCTGCGGCGGTGGCGATGGCGATGGCGATGGCGGACGCGCGGTACGTAGAAAGGGGCTGATGCTTCGGCATGGATGTGTCACCTCGATTGTCGTTGGAATTGCCGGCCTCTCCTGCGCATGGTCCATCGGCGCATTCGGTGTCGGCTCCGAGCCGTACGACGCATCTTCGGTGTGGTGGTTGCCAACTTCAACGACGGATCAGGCCATCACCTGGCGCATCAGGCCATCACCTGGCGCACCAGGACATTCCGGCGCAACGTGGCTGCACTGACTCACGGGGCGGCATCACATATTGCGCCTGTACACCCCGCCCACCTCGTACAGCGCCGCCGACACCTGCCCCAGCGAGGCCACCTTCACCGTCTCCATCAGCTCGGCGAACAGGTTGCCGCGCTGCTCGGCTACGCGCTGCAGCCGTGCCAGCGCTGCCGGCGCCGCGGCGGCGTGGCGCGCGTGGAACGCCGCGAGGTTGTCGATCTGCTGGCGCTTTTCCTCGTCCGACGAGCGCATCAGCGCACGGCCCGCGATCGTCTCCTCCTGCCCCGGCGGTGGCAGGAAGGTGTTCACGCCCACCAGCGGCAGCGAGCCGTCGTGCTTCCTGCTCTCGTAGTACAGGCTCTCGTCCTGGATCTTCGAGCGCTGGTACATCGTGTCCATCGCACCGAGCACGCCGCCGCGCTCGGAGAGGCGCTCGAACTCCGCGTACACCGCCTCCTCGACGAGGTCGGTGAGCTCCTCGACGATGAACGAGCCCTGCCACGGGTTCTCGCAGAAGTTCAGTCCCAGCTCGCGGTTGATGATCAGCTGGATCGCCACCGCGCGGCGCACGCTCTCCTCGGTCGGCGTGGTGATCGCTTCGTCGTAGGCGTTGGTGTGCAGGCTGTTGCAGTTGTCGAACAGCGCGTAGAGCGCCTGCAGCGTGGTGCGGATGTCGTTGAAGCTCATCTCCTGCGCGTGCAGGCTGCGCCCGCTGGTCTGGATGTGGTACTTCAGCATCTGGCTGCGGGGGCTCGCACCGTAGCGCTCCTTCATCGCGCGCGCCCAGATGCGCCGCGCCACGCGCCCGATCACCGTGTACTCCGGGTCCATGCCGTTCGAGAAGAAGAACGACAGGTTCGGCGCGAAGTCGTCGATCGCCATCCCGCGCGCCAGGTAGTACTCGACGATCGTGAAGCCGTTGGCCAGCGTGAAGGCGAGCTGCGAGACCGGGTTCGCACCTGCTTCGGCGATGTGGTAGCCGCTGATCGAGACCGAGTAGTAGTTCTTCACCGCGTGCGCGATGAACGACTCCTGCACGTCGCCCATCATCTTCAGCGCGAAGCCGGTGCTGAAGATGCAGGTGTTCTGCGCCTGGTCCTCCTTCAGGATGTCCGCCTGCACGGTGCCGCGCACGCTGGCGAGCGTCCGCGTGCGTATCGCCGCGTAGGTGTCCGGGTCCACCACCTGGTCGCCGGAGACGCCGAGCAGCCCGAGGCCGAGGCCGTCGTTGCCCTCCGGGAGCGGCCCCTCGTAGCGCGGGCGCGCGCGGCCGGCGAAGCAGGCGTCGATCCGCGCCTGCGCGGCCTCCCACTGCCCCGTCTCCTTCAGGTGCTTCTCGACCTGCTGGTCGATCGCGGCGTTCATGAAGAAGGCCAGCAGCATCGGCGCCGGGCCGTTGATCGTCATCGACACCGAGGTGCGCGGGTCGCAGAGATCGAATCCGGAATAGAGCTTCTTGAGATCGTCGACGGTCGCGATCGAGACGCCGGAGTTGCCGATCTTGCCGTAGACGTCCGGACGCGACTGCGGGTCCTCGCCGTAGAGCGTCACTGAATCGAAGGCGGTCGACAGCCGGTTCGCGGGCTGCCCGCGCGCCACGAAGTGGAAGCGCCGGTTGGTGCGCTCGGGCGTACCTTCGCCGGCGAACATGCGCGTCGGGTCCTCGCCCTCGCGACGGTACGGGAACACGCCGGCCGTGTACGGGTAGTGCCCGGGCAGGTTCTCCTTCAGCAGGAACAGCAGCAACGCGCCCCAGCCCGCGTGCCGCGGCGCGCCGATCTTCGGGATCTGCAGCCGGCTGAGGCTCTCGCGGTAGTTGTCGCCGCGGATTTCCTGCCCGCGCACCGTGTAGCTGTACTCGGGGGTGCGGATCCCGTCGAGGCGCGCCGGCCACGTGCGCAGCAGCGCCAGCGCATCGGCGGTGAGCTCGTCGAGCGTCGCCTGGTAGCGCTGGCGCAGCACGCGCAGGCTGTGGTCGACGTGTGGGTCGGTCAGCGCCTCGGGCGCATAGGCCGCGAGCGGCGCGGGCAGCTGCGGATCGGCCAGCTCGGCGAGCGCCTCGTACAGGTGCTGCGCGCGGTCGGCGAGCTCCGCCTGCTGCACGGCCCGCGCGTTCACGCCCCGGCCCTGCTCGGCGATCTCCGCCAGGTAGCGCACGCGCGCCCCGGGGATCAGCGCCACCGCCTTCGGCTCGCGCAGCGTGGTGTCGATCGCCGGCGTCCAGACGCCGGCGTCGAGCCCGAGCCTCGCGGCCACCCGCGTGCACAGGTTGTGGAACACCCAGTTCATGCCCGGATCGTTGAACTGGCTGGCGATCGTCGCGAACACCGGAAGCTCTTCCTCGGGCAGATCGAAGGCCCGGTGGTTGCGCCGCCATTGCTTGCGCACGTCGCGCAGCGCGTCCTCGGCGCCGCGGCGGTCGAACTTGTTCAGCACGATCAGCTCCGCGTAGTCGAGCATGTCGATCTTCTCGAGCTGGCTCGCGGCCCCGTACTCGCTGGTCATCACGTAGACCGGGAAATCGACCAGGTCGACGATCTCCGAGTCGCTCTGCCCGATGCCGGCGGTCTCGATGATCACGAGGTCGAAGCCGAGCGACTTCAGGAACAGCGCGACGTCGCCGAGCATCTCGCTGGTGGCGAGGTGCTGGCGGCGCGTAGCCATCGAACGCATGTAGATGCGCGGCGAATCGAGGCTGTTCATGCGGATGCGGTCGCCGAGCAGCGCACCGCCGGTACGCCGGCGCGTCGGGTCCACCGCCAGCACCGCGATGCGCATCCGCGGGAAATGGCGCAGGAAGCGCGCCAGCAGCTCGTCGGTGACGCTGCTCTTGCCGGCGCCGCCGGTGCCGGTGATGCCGACCACGGGCACGCGGGTGGCCGCATCGCGCCACTGCGCACGCAATTGCGTGCGCTCGGCGTCCGTAAACGCACCGGTCTCGATCGCCGAAACCATCTGCGCCACCGCGATCTCGTCGTCGATGCCGGTCGCGTCGGGCCGCACCGGCGGCCTGCGCACCGCGGCGGTTCGCTGCACCAGATCCTCGATCATGCCGCCGAGGCCCATCTCCATGCCGTCACGCGGGTGGTAGATGCGCTCGACGCCGGCGTCCTGCAGTTCGGCGATCTCCTCCGGGGTGATCGTGCCGCCGCCGCCGCCGAACACACGGATGTGCCCGGCACCGTGCTCGCGCAGCATCTCGACCATATAGCGGAAGAACTCCATGTGGCCGCCCTGGTACGAGCTGACCGCGATGCCGTCGGCGTCTTCCTGCAGCGCCGCGCGCACGATCTCGCGCACGCCGCGGTTGTGCCCGAGGTGGATCACCTCGGCACCCTGCGCCTGGATCAGCCGGCGCATCACGTTGATCGCCGCGTCGTGGCCGTCGAACAGCGAGGCGGCGGTCACGAAACGCAGCGGGGCGGTGGATCGGTTCGGGGTCTGCATCGCGGTTCCTCGTGCGGGGCGGCGCTCATGTTGCATTACGAAGAAGCAAAAATCGACGCGCGAACAGATGAAACCGCGCACAATGGGCACAGCAATGCACGACGACCCGGGATAACGCCGATGCACCGCCGCTTGCCCCTCGCCTGCGCGCTCGTCGCCACGCTCACGCTGGGCGCCTGCGCCAAGACCCCCGAACCGCATGGCGTGGCGCTGCCGCCCGCCCAGCCACTGCCGGAGACGCCGGCGACCGGAACGCATTATGCGCCCACCGCGTGGTCCACCCTGCACCGCGACTCCAGCAACAGCGACTACGTGCCGCTCGCGGTGAGCACGCGCGTGCGCGCCGCCTGGAGCGCGCTCGATGGCGCCACGCTGCTGGTCGGCCCGGTGATCGGACCCGAAGGCCATCTCTACGTGCCGAGCGGCCGCGGCACCGGCACGAGCCATCTGCACGCCTTCGCGCGCGACGGCCAACTGCTGTGGGAAGCGCCACCGATGCGCAGCCGCGCGGACTTCGATTACGCGGCCGTGGTATCGGCGCCGATCATCGACACCGACGGCAACGTCTACGCCGGCGACTCCAACCAGTTGTGGTCGTTCACGGCCGACGGTGTGTTGCGCTGGGTCGCGGATCTGCCGGCCGCCGGCGTACGCGGTTTCTTCGTCACACCGGTGTTCAGCCGCGAGGGTTTCGTCGGCGGCGTCACCACCGACGGCAAGGTGGCGTTCTTCCGCCGCGAGGACGGTGCGCTGGCGTTCCCGGTGCTCGATCTGCCCGGCGTCGCCGGTCCGCCGACGCAGGACCCGCCGCCGGGGCTGTGGGGCGGCGGCATGATCGCGCCGGAGTTCGTGCGTCCGCTGTGGGACCTGATCAGCGGCCGTGCGATCGAGGTCGCGAACACCCCGGCCGTGCATCCGGCCAGCGGGCGCGTGTTCATCACCGCCGGTGGCGCAACCGCCAGCGAGGGCGTGCTCTACGGCATCGACACCGCAGCCGACGGCGCGCGCATCGCCTTCGCGACCCCGATGGGCGCAGGCTCGGGGACCAGCCCCGCGATCGCGCCGGACGGACGCCTCGTGTACGCGATCGACGACGCCGGCGTGATGGTCGCGCTCGATACCGCCGACGGCCACATCGTCTGGCAGGTCGGCGACACGATGGGCCAGGCCTCGCCGACGGTCGGACCCGACGGCACGATCTACTCGTTCAACGGCATCGAGGGCACCGTGGTCGCGATCGACGGCGTCGATGGCAGCGTGAAATGGCGTCGCCAGTACGATGACGTCGCGCGCGAACACCTGCCGTGGCGGCCGTTGCTGCGCCGCTCGACCACGGTCGACTCGATCATCACGGTCGCCGACAACGGACTGCTGCTGTGCCTGGACCTCAACTACCTGCTGCCGGTCGGCGACACTCCCTTCCCGCAGGCGCGCAAGTTCCTGCTCGCACACCTCGACACGGCCGACGGCGCGCTGCTCGGCTGGACCGCGATCCGCGACGCCTCGTCGGCGATGATCGTCCCGGACCGTGACGGCAGCATCTATCTGTCGCTGGGCGGCGTGGTCTCCTCGATCGGACACCACGGCGTCGATCCAAGCCTGCCCGGTTTGCTGCGCGCCAACCGCGCGCCGGTCGGCGGACTGCAGGCGCTGCAGCCGCTGCCGCCGGACCAGCACGCCCCATAGCCCATCCACCCCGGAGAACGCTCCATGAGCCGCGAGTATTCCGCCACCGAACGCCGCAACCTCGAGGCCGTGCGCACGCTGATGGCGCCGCCGCCCGGCTTCGATCCCTCGACGCTGTTCGCCGACGACGCCGTGTGGTGGAACGGCTTGCCGCGGCTGCACGCACCGGGCGGCAGCTGCGAGCACCGCGGCATCGCGGCGATCCGCGCCATCATCGGCGGCTCGGCCACCGACCGGCGCCACCTCGGCATCGACGCCTACGACCTCGCCACCGTGCGCTACGAAAACGTGATCGAAGTGGTCGACGGCGACCGCGTGGTGCGCCAGCAGACCATGCACGCGAAGACCAGGTCGGGCCGCGACTACTGCAACGTCTACTGCTTCGTGTTCGATTTCGACGCCGACGGCCGCATCGCGTACCTGACCGAGCACTGGAACACCTGGTGGGCCGAGCGCTTCCTGTTCGACCAGCTCACGCCGGACCCGCCGCGCGCGGGCTGATGGCGGCGCGGGCACCGCGCTTTTACACTACTATTCGCGCACGCTCGCGGCGGAGAATCCCGAATGATCGACTGGTTGTGCGGCTTCGCGCTGTTCGCGACGCTGTTCTGCGAACCCGCCACCACCACGCTGAGCGGCTACATCGAGGGTGAGACGGTGTTCGTCGCGCCGATCGCGGTGGTGCGCATCGAGTCGGTGGCCGTGAGCCGCGGCGCGACGGTGCGCGCGGGCGATCCGCTGGCCACCCTGGACGCCGCCGACGCGCGCCACGCGCTGCAGGGCGCGCGTGCCCGCGTCGCCGAGGCCGAGGCACGGCTCGGCAACCTCACCACCGGCAAGCGCGCCGAGGAGATCGCGGTGATCGAGGCCAACCGCGGTGCGGCACGCGCGGATCTCGCGCAGGCCGAGCTGGACCTGCGGCGCCTCTCGGACCTGGTGCAGCGCAAGCTGCAGAGCCAGGCCGCGCTCGACCAGGCGCGCACCGTACGCGACGTGGCGGCGGCGCGGCTGCGCGAGATCGAAGCCAGCCTGCAGGTGGCCGGCATCGCGGCCAGGGTGCAGGAAATCGAGGCGGCACGCCGGGTGGTCGATGCCGCGCGCGCGGAGCTGCAGGACGCCGAGTGGCGGCTCGGCGAGCGCACCCTGAAGGCGCCCGCCGACGGCCGGGTCGAGACGCTGATCCGTTATCCGGGCGAAGTCGCCGGACCGTCCGCGCCGGTGCTGACGCTGCTGCCGGAGGCGAACCGCAAGCTGCGTCTGTTCGTTCCCGAGGCGAGAATCGCGACGGTCGGCATCGGTGACCTGCTCACGGTCGGCTGCGACGGCTGCGCCGCAGGACTGCAGGCGCGCGTGAACTTCATCGCTGCGGCGCCCGAATTCACCCCACCGGTGATCTACTCGGTCGAGAGCCGGCAGAAGCTGGTGGTGCTGGTCGAGGCCGAGCCGCTCGGCGAGGCGCGGCGGCTGGCGCCGGGACAGATCGTCGACGTCACGCTGCCCGCCGGCTCATGAACGTCATCGACGTCCGCGGGCTCACCAAGCGCTTCGGTGATCGCACGGTCGTCGATCACATCGACCTGCGCGTCGGCGAGCGCGAGATCGTGGGTTTCCTCGGGCCGAACGGCAGCGGCAAGACCACCACCATCCGCATGCTGTGCGGGTTGCTGGTGCCGGACGCCGCCGAGGGCAGCTGCCTCGGCTTCGACCTGCGGCGCGAGGCCGCACAGATCAAGCGCCAGACCGGCTACATGACGCAGCGTTTCTCGTTCTACGAGGACCTCACGATCGAGGAGAACCTCGACTTCGTCGCACGCCTCTACGACCTGCGCCCGCGCCGCGCGCGCGTCGAGCGGACGCTGGAGCGCAGCGGACTCGCCGATCGCCGCCGCCAGCTCGCCGGCTCGCTCTCCGGCGGCTGGAAGCAACGCCTCGCACTCGCCGCCTGCGTGATGCACGAGCCGCGGCTGCTGCTGCTCGACGAGCCGACCGCCGGTGTCGATCCGCAGGCGCGGCGCGAATTCTGGGACGAGATCCATCGCCTGTCGGACGCCGGCGTGACGGTGCTGGTCTCCACCCACTACATGGACGAGGCGGAACGCTGCCACCGCATCGTCTACATCATGGACGGCGTGATCCTCGCCGACGGCACGATCCCGCACCTGCTGGCGAACGCCGGGCTGCACACGGTCACGGTGCAGGGCGCCGGCACCGCGGCGCTGCGCCCCGCGCTGGAACGTCTGCCCGGCGTCGACGAGGTCGCGCCGTTCGGGGAGACGCTGCACCTGACCGGAACCGATCGCGCGGCGCTGCTGGCGGCGGTGGCGCCGTACCGCGCCGACCCGACACTGCGCTGGGACGAAGGCGAAACCTCGCTCGAGGACCTGTTCATCCACCTGCTGCGCGGGCGGCAGGGGCAGGCGCACCCGTGAGCGGGCGCTCCGGACCGGGTGCACTGTCGCTGGCGCGCGTGCTCGCGGTGCTGGTCAAGGAATTCATCCAGCTGCGCCGCGACCGCGTGACCTTCGGCATGATCATCGGCGTGCCGCTGATCGAACTGGTGATCTTCGGTTTCGCGATCAACAGCGATCCCAGGCACCTGCCGACCGCGCTGTTCGTGCAGGACCACAGCGCCTACAGCCGCGCGGTGGTGAACGCCTTCGCGAACTCCGGCTACTTCGAGCTGCGCCACCAACACAACGAACGCGGCACCGGCGACCGGCAGCTCGCGCGCGGCGAGGTCGCGTTCGTGCTGACGATTCCGGAGGACTTCACGCGCCGGCTGCTGCGCGGCGAGCGCCTGCGCGTGCTGCGCGAGGCCGCCGCCACCGACCCCGCGGCGGCATCGAACGCGATCGCGGCTGCCGGCGCGCTGGTGCACGGCGCGCTCGCGCACGAACGGCTCGCGCCGGCCGGCCTGCCCGCCGGCGAACCGCCGTTCGAGCTCCT
>JAJVIG010000025.1 GCA_022072145.1 Pseudomonadales bacterium | reverse complement strand
GGACTACCAGCGTATGGATGAGGCAGACCTCAATCGCCTGATCGGCCTTTTCCGGGCAATGGGCCCCGGGAAGTAACCACGCATCACGTCAGCGTAGCGCGCAAGACGCTGTGGTTTGACCGCTTACGTTGTCTTGCCGGCGCCATTGGCGCCCTCGAGGGCTGTGACATGCCGGTCGATGAGATAGCGCTCGTAGAAGACGCCCTTCCAGTTGACGAGCACGAGGGTCTGGGCGCGAGTACGGCTCATCCGCCTGCCTCCTCCTCGTCGTCCTCGGCGCTATGACCGTCGCTGCCGTCGTTCTCGTCCTCTTCGTCAGAGTCGTCTTTCTCGACGGCTTCGCCGAGGGTGATCTCACCGCTACGGACCAGCCGTTCCAGCGCGGTTTGTCGGTCGCTCAGGTCACGGACCGGCTCGGCGAATCGCATCAATGCGGGGCGTAGGCGCAGCATCGCGTCGTCGACCGAATCGATGAACCCTAGGTCCGCAAGGCGCCGAAGGGCCTCGGCGACCTTGGTGCGGACGGTCTCGGCGGCTATCCGTTCGTCGAACTTCCTGCGCCGTGGATTGAGGGTACGGACCAGCGTCTCCGTCCCCAATAACCCCGAGAGCCTCTGCAGAAGCGTCTCGCGCTGGACCATGCCCCCGTGCTGCAGGGTGGCGGGATCCAGGTACATCAGCGCGAGGGTCTGGCCGACGAGCATCTCACCAGCCGTCAATTGGCGACGGCCCAGCCGATCTCCCGAGGGTAGAAGGTAGAAGTACCCGTCCGCCCGCTGCATCAGCTCACAACCGAACCGCCGATAGAAAGGCTCGAGGTGGTCGAGGGCATCGACGAGATAGTCATAGGCGGTGCCGTCGTCGCGTCCGACATGCCGACCGCGACGAAGGGCCAGGTCGACCTCGGGAAAGTGCTCGTCGCTGATGGCCTCTTCGAGGGACTGAAAGCTGGCGGTGGTCACCGTCGATCTCCCTCTCTCGGCAGCTCCCAGTCCTCCACTTCCAGGCGTGGCGCAACGGTACGCCACGGACGCTCAATCGCGCTGCGTGTCCGGGTGCTGCGCGCGAGCACGTCGGCCACACGGCCTGTGACGGCGTAACGAAGATCAGCGGGAAACTGCGGTAACACCCACTCGGTCACCTCGGCCAGGGATCGAGCGCCTGCGGCCAGCGCGTCTTCCACCAATGTCTCGATGTTCAGGCCGGCATCTTCCGGATCGACAAGATCAGGCGAGCCCTCCCGGTCCGTACGTGGTCTCATGACAGCTGGCCGCTCAACTCGTGATTCGAGGGGACGGAGCAGCCGGATTGAAGGTGCCGCCGCCACGAGCAAGTGGAACGGTGTCGACGGCCAGTTCGCGACCTGGTCGCGCAGCCGCTGACTCAACGCTCGGTCGGGGTCGAGCCGTACGACATCACGAAGATAGCGATGAACGTATTGGTAATACTCCGACCACGCGCGCTGCCGGGCGCCGCCCCAGGCCGCTATGCGATCGACGTGCTCGATGACGCGTTGCACCGCCTCTTCGGGCTCGGCCTGCTCCGCCTCGGAAGCCAAGGTCTGAATCTCTTGCAGCAGCGCGACGAAGTGATGGGTGTCGCGGAGCAGGACCTCGTTGAGTTCCCGCAGCGTATTGGTAGTCGTGTCGAGCAGCGACTGGCATCGATCGACGGCGCCGAACCAATCCACCTGCAGGAGTTTGGCGATCTCTGTCTGCACCTCTTCCTGTTGTGAATCGAGTCCCCGCTGCCGGCGCTCAATGCCGCCAACGAGATCTCCAACGGTTATCCGCAGGGGAGCCACCACATGCTCCCGCCAGGCGTCCTCGGTGTCAGCACGCCTGGCTGCCGCGAGGATCTCGGCAAGCTGAGCCCGAAGCGTGCCCGTGAGTAGGGTCAAGCTCTCGCGTGTGAGTGCTTCATCGGCGAGGAAGTACTCGACGACTGCGGCCGCCAGTCGCGTCAGCGTGTACTCACCCGATCGAACGATGCCCGCGCCATCCACTCGGGCCAGCATGCGCTGGTCGCGGAGTCGTTGTATGGCGTGGGTCGCTCGCTTGCGTGGACGCTCTGCACCCGGATCTACCACGTCGCATACCTGCTCGAACATGTCGATCAGCACGTCTTCTTCGAACGACGCGAGCGACGCCCGGTCGGCCCGCAGGTACAGGCCGGCAAGAAAACACAGGTCGAGCGTTTTCAGATCGAGATTGATCCGGTCTCGTGCGAGTGCAGCAATGAGGCGGCTCGGATCCGATGGCATCAATCGCTCCTGCCGAGCTTCGCTGCGGCGATGGCGTGAGGCATGAGGAATCGGGCAACACCTTCGATCACCTCAGGTAGGCTGCCGGGACGAAGCGCCACGTTGTCCAGAAAAGCATTCCACTGACGCTGCTTCTGCTCATCCTCGGCGAAGGCCAGGGTAAGGGCATCCGGTCGGTCGACCGGGACCTCGGTCTCGCGCCGTTCGAAGGTCGCGGCGATTGCGCGCGCCAGTCGGTCGTCGTCGAACGGAAACGATTGGCTGAGGAGCCAAATGTCATAGAAGTCCTTCATCCGGCTGTTCGCGCGCCCAAGCGCCACCATTGCCTGGAATTTCTCGGCAATCACCGTTTCGCGGGCATACGCGCGCAGGCGAGGTGCGGGAAGGTCCAGCATGCACGGATAGTTGATGACCTCGGCACCTGGCTCCAACGCGTCTCCGAAAGCGACGTCGACTGTTACAGCGATACGGGCACCACTGATCGATGCGGTCGTGCGCAGCCGCAGTCCGCCGTACTCGAGCTCCTCCCGGATCTGGTCGACACGTACCGCGTTCGAATCGAATTCGACGCCATCCTCGACGTCTATCGCGAGAATCTCCTGGAATGCTGCAACCATCGCCTCCGGGTTTGGATCGCCGAACCCCAACAGGTCGAGATCACGAGTAGCCCGGTGTGGGTCCGCAAACCAGCTCGTCAGCAGCATCGCGCCCTTGAGCACGAATCGGTCCGAGAAGGCCGACGTGCTGAGACGGTAAAGCAGGCGTTCCAACGCATAGCGGGTGAGTATCAGCTCGAAACTCTGTCCCGTTTCCCGGGAGAGATTCTGCAGGCGCGCCCGAACGGAGGCGCCGACGTTTCTGATCTCCCTAGGCATTGGCGGTCAGTGCCTCGAGATACGGCCGCACGACTGTGGACACCCCGCCCTTATCGGCTTGACGAGCGATTTCCGCCGGAGTCGCCTTGCGTTGCCTCAGCGCCTCCTGGAGCCCCTCGATCGCGACGGACAGGCCCACTTTTCCGCGATGTCGAAAGCAATCGGCCACCGTCTTGGCCACGCCGAAAACTCTTACCGACACACCTTCGATCACATGCGTCTCGATGCCCTCCCTCAGCAGACTGTCTGTGAAACGCACAATGCGGATACCCGCACCACTACGCTGCGGTGCCCAGTCCTTGGGTCCGATCGCCATCCAGACTTTCGGCGGTAGCTGGTCGGTCAGGCCATGGAATGCCAGAGCCGAGACGAGGCACACGATGCCCTTGGGCACCCGCTTCGCGGCCTCCGCCAGGCTGTGATTGGGATCGAGATCGGCATCGGGCAGCTGATAGACGCCCCGCGACAGGCGCATGACTTCGCCGGCCCGCTCCATACGACTCATCGTCGCCGCGGTCACGCCGGCCTCGCGCAGCTCGAGCAGGCGCATGATTCCTTGCTTCTTCAGCAGGTCTTGTGCGAGCTCACGCTGCGTTCGGGGCTTTGCCATTGATACAAATACTCGATGTGTAGACCCTACGTACCGAGGATTTGTATCATCTATCCGGGCGGCGCGCCACCTTAATGAGCGCCGGCGGGCGGATGTGGGGTCAATCGAGCATCGTGGCAGAGGAACAAGACACAACGCAGGCACCGGCTCCGCTGAGTGACAGCAGCGAGGGCCCGGTCAGTCGAGAAGCGCTATACGAGATGGTCTGGTCCGAGGCCATGCTCCGGGTGGCGGCCCGGTTCGGCGTCTCGTCCAGCTACATGGCCCGCGTCTGCACGCTGCTCAACGTACCGCGGCCTGAGCGCGGCTATTGGGCGAAGCTGGCAGTCGGCAAAGCGCCAAAGCAACCACCGCTCCCCGAACCGCGTCCGGGCGACCCGCTCGAGTGGACGCGGGACGGAGCCCTGCCGAAGCGGGCCCGTTCCCTCCCGAAGCCGCCCGACCAGCGGCCGCGAGGGAAGCGCACGGTAAAGCGGCAGCTTCCGGATCGGCATCCACTGGTCAGCGGAGCCAAGCCGCTGTTCGAGGCCGGCCGTCTCTCCTGGCACGGCAAGTACCTCAAGCCAGCGAAAAAGCTGCTCGTCGACCTCACCGTCACCCAGACAGGGTTGGACAAAGCCATCGCCTTTGCGAACGAGCTCTTCCTGGCCTTGGAGGCCAGGGATCATCGTGTGGTCATCGCGCCAAATTCGGAGCGATTCCACAGGGCGGATGTCGACGAGCGGGAGAACCCTAGGAAAGGTCACCACCATAACAATCTGTGGTCACCGATGCGCTGCACGGTAGTCTACATCGGCACCGTGGCAATCGGCCTCACCGTCATCGAGATGTCAGAGGCCGCCGAGGCCCGGTACGTGAACGGCGAATACGTTCGCCTGACCGATTTCGTCCCCAAGCGGCGCAGCCGGTACGCGCAGGACTATGGCTGGACGAGCACCCACGACTTCCCGACCGAGCGCCTCTGCCTCCAGGCCTACTCGCCGTACCCGCGGGCCAATTGGACCCAGCAATGGCGAGAGACACCGTCCCGGGACCTGTCCGGCAGGATCCCATCCATTGTTCGGGAGCTGGAGAAGGCCACGGTCGAAATCGCGCGGCTCGTCGAGGCTGGGGAGCGCCAGGCGGAGATCGAACGAAAACGCCGGGAAGCTGAGTATGAGCGCTGGCGTCGCGAAGAGGAGGCGCGGCAAGCCGCGAAGGCGCTGAAGGACAGCAAAGAGGACCTGCTCCAGGTCATCGATGCCTGGGCGGAGGCGAAGCGACTCGATGCGTTCTTCGCCGATGCCGAACGCCGGGCGCACGATTTACCTGACGAGCAACGGGAGCGCACAATAGAGCGACTTCGACGGGCGCGCGCCCTGATCGGCAGCACCGATGCGCTGGAGCGATTCAGCGCATGGCGAGCGCCTGAAGAGCGTTAAAATCTGCCGGAGTCTCGCCAAAAAGCCAGGCGAAGTCATCTGGGGGTATCTATGGGGGCATTTTTGGCGTTTAGCATCGCAACGTATTGATTAATAAGACGATGTGATTGTCGCCGCCTCCACCATTTAAAAAAGACAGACCCGTCCACTAACCGCGTCCGGTTATTGGACGGGTTTTCTTTTTCTGCGTATTGGCAGCGACTTACGCCGCTTTCAGGGTGTCGGCGCTGCTGCCCCGATAACTCCTTTTTCGGGAAATCCGTCATACCCCGCTTCTCTTTCGCCTCAAAATTCTCTGCATTCTCACCCCCATTCTCCGGACCTCGTCCGGACTCCTGCATTTTTTCCTGCAACTGCTGTTCGGCGATCTCGTCGGCAAACTGGTTGATACTCTTCATGATTCCGTCAAACAGGTCGTTGATGTCCATGGTCGGTCGCTCCTCGTAGTGAGTTCTGCCCTTACTTACCGGAGAGACGGAGAAAGTGTCGGGCGTCTGATGAAATTTTTTCGCGATTGCTTCTGAGGGCTTACTTACCGGGTGGCTTCAGGATGTGTCGGAAAATTCTGAAATAAGCGCCAACTTTCCGCTTTCCACATGCGTTGTCACCTGCTATATTGAGGGCCGTAATTGTACATTGGGTAAATTGCGTTCGCTTGCTGCCGGTGAATTGGCGGCGCACCAGGAATTGAGGCAAATCGATATGGCAAAAGCACCGGAAAATTTTGCGGAGACGGTCAAAGAAGTCCGCCAGCAACTGGGGCTCAGCCAAGAGGAGCTGGCTCACGAGCTGGGCGTGAGCTTTTCCACGATCAACCGCTGGGAAAACAGCAAGACGGTTCCCTTCAAGCTGGCGAGAAGGCAATTCGAAGCTTTTTGTGAGCGGATGAAAGAACAAGGGAAGTTGGCCTGATGAATAAAAAACAACTTTCCGAGCGCGATATCTGCACCAAGTACATCACGCCCGCCCTGGAGAAGGCGGGCTGGGATGTCACGACCCAAATCCGTGAAGAGTTTCCTCTCACCAAGGGACGCATCATCGTGCGTGGCAAGCTGCATACCCGCGCCAAGCACAAACGCGCCGATTATGTCCTGTTTTACAAGCCGAACATCCCCATTGCCATTATCGAGGCCAAGGACAACAACCACACTGTTGGCGACGGCATGCAACAGGCGTTGGGCTACGCCGACATGCTGCAAGTGCCTTTTGTGTTCAGCTCCAACGGCGATGGTTTTCTGTTCCACAACAAGATTTCCCTGGACGGCATTGTCGAACGAGAACTTGCACTCAACGAATTCCCCACTGCGGAAACACTGTGGCAATGGTGGGCGCAGCACCGTGGCCTGAACGATCAGCAGAATGCACTGGTCACGCAGGATTATTTCAGCGACGGCAGCGATAAAAGTCCGCGCTATTACCAGCTGCTGGCAATCAACAAAACCATCGAGGCGATAGCGCGGGGCCAGAATCGCATTCTGCTGGTGATGGCCACCGGCACCGGCAAGACCTTCACCGCCTTCCAGATTATCTGGCGGCTGTGGAAGTCCAAGGCAAAGAAACGCATCCTGTTTCTTGCCGACCGCAACATCTTGGTCGACCAGACCATGACCAACGACTTCAAGCCGTTCGGTTCGGCCATGACCAAGATCCAGAAGCGGCAGGCCAACAAGTCCTATGAGATTTACCTTTCCCTCTACCAAGCCGTGACCGGCAACGAAGAAGAAAAAAACATCTACCGGCAGTTCAGCCCCGATTTTTTCGACCTCATCATCATTGATGAATGCCATCGGGGCAGCGCGGCCGCCGATTCGGCCTGGCGTGAAATTCTCGAATATTTCACGTCCGCAACCCAGATCGGCCTTACCGCCACGCCCAAAGAGACCAAAGAAGTCTCCAACATCGACTACTTTGGCGATCCCATCTATACCTACAGCCTCCGGCAGGGAATCGACGACGGTTTCCTTGCTCCCTACAAGGTCGTGCGCATCGATCTCGACCGGGACTTGACCGGTTGGCGGCCTGACAAGGGCATGATCGACAAGTACGGCAACGAGATCGAAGACCGCATCTACAACCAGAAGGATTTCGACAAGACCCTGGTCCTTGAACAGCGTACCCAGTTGGTGGCAAAAAAGATCACCGAGTTCCTCAGGCAGACCAACCGCTTCGACAAAGCCATTGTCTTCTGTGAAAACATCGACCATGCCGAACGTTTGCGTCAGGCCCTGGTCAATGAAAACGCTGATCTGGTGGCGCAGAACAGCAAATACGTCATGCGCATCACCGGCGACAATGAGGAAGGCAAGGCCGAACTCGATAACTTCATCTTCCCGGAGAGCAAATACCCGGTTATCGCCACCACCTCCAAGCTGATGACTACCGGAGTGGATGCGCAGACCTGCAAGCTCATCGTGCTCGACCAGCGCATTCAGTCCATGACCGAATTCAAGCAGATCATCGGGCGCGGCACCCGGATCAACGAAGATTACGGCAAGTACTACTTCACCATTATCGACTTCAAGAAGGCCACCGAGCTGTTTGCCGACCCTGATTTCGACGGCGATCCGGTGCAGATTTACGAGCCCAGCGTGGATCAGTCACCGGTGCCGCCGGATGTTCCCGTTGATCCCGAAGTTGGCGGTGGCGTCACTTATCCGGAACCCGGAGAGGACCAGGTTTGGACCGGTGTCGCCGAACCCGGCCCAAGCGAGGAAGGAGGCATTCGCCGTTACGTCGTGGCCAATGTCGAGGTCAAGGTCGCCGCCGAACGCGTCCAGTATTTCGATGCCAACGGCAAGCTGATCACCGAATCACTTAAGGACTACACCCGCAAGGCCCTGGCCAGGGAGTATGCCAGTCTCGACGATTTCCTCCGCCGCTGGAGCAGCACCGAGAAGAAGCAAGCCATCATCGACGAACTGTCGGAACAGGGCGTGTTTTTCGATGCCCTTGCCGATGAGATCGGGCGGCAATCCGGCAAGGCCTTCGACCCCTTCGATCTGGTCTGCCATGTCGCCTGGGATATGCCGCCGCTCACCCGCAAGGAGCGGGCGGAACAGGTGAAGAAACGCAATTACTTCACCCGCTACGGCGAGCAGGCCCGCCGGGTGCTGGAGGCCCTGCTCGACAAGTATGCCGATGAAGGCGTGGCTCATATCGAAGAGACGCAGATTCTAACCATTACCCCCTTCACCGAATTCGGCACCCCGCTGGAAATCATCCGCGCCTTTGGCGGGCTGGATCAGTATCAGCAGGCTATCAACGAACTGGAACAGGCTCTCTATAGCGCCTGACAAAAAGAACAGGAGATAACACAACCATGTCACTCACCACCCTGATCAAAGCCATTCAGGACATCATGCGCAAGGATGTCGGCGTCGATGGCGACGCTCAGCGCATCAGCCAGATGGTCTGGCTGATTTTCCTGAAAATCTTCGACGACAAGGAACAGGAGTGGCAGCTTACCGTGCCTGGCTACAAGTCGCCGCTGCCCAGCCGTTTCCGCTGGTCCAGCTGGGCCAAGAACCCCGAAGGGATGACCGGTGAGGAGCTGATCGACTTCGTCAACAACGATCTTTTCCCGGCGCTCAAGAAACTGGCCACCGCCGCCGGTGTTTCGCCCCATGGCAAGGTGGTCGGCTCGGTCTTCGAGGACGCCTACAACTACATGAAGTCGGGCACCCTGCTGCGCCAGGTGATCAACACCATCGAAGAAGATGTGGACTTCAACAAATCCGGCGACCGTCACCTGTTCAACGACATCTACGAAAAGATCCTCTCCGACCTGCAATCCGCCGGGAACGCGGGCGAGTACTACACACCCCGCGCCGTCACCCAGTTCATGGTCGACATGCTCGACCCGCAGCTCGGGCAAACCATTCTCGACCCGGCCTGCGGCACCGGCGGCTTTCTCACCTGCGCCATCGAGCACCTGAACAAGCAGGTCAAAACTGCCGACGACCGCAAGCGCCTGCAGGAGTCTATTCACGGCGTGGAGAAGAAACCGCTGCCGCACATGCTGGCCATGACCAACATGATGCTGCACGGCATCGACGTGCCCACCAACGTCCGCCACGACAACACCCTGAGTCGCCCGCTGAAGGATTACGGCCCCCGCGACCGGGTGGACCTGATCATCACCAATCCACCTTTCGGCGGCATGGAAGAAGACGGCATCGAGAACAACTTCCCGCGCAAGTACCAGACCCGCGAGACCGCCGACCTCTTCATGGCGCTGATCATGCACCTGCTCAAACACGATACCGGCAAGGCGGCCGTTGTGCTGCCCGACGGCTTCCTGTTCGGTGAAGGTGTCAAAACCACCCTCAAGCGCGAACTGCTGGAGGATTTCAACCTGCACACCATCGTGCGCCTGCCCAAAGGCGTGTTCAGCCCCTACACCAGTATCGCCACCAACATCCTCTTTTTCGAAAAGGGCGGGTCGACCAAAGAGGTCTGGTTCTTCGAACACCCCTATCCCGAGGGCTACAAGTCCTACTCCCGCTCCAAGCCCCTGACCATCGCCGAGTTCGATCTCGAAAAGGGCTGGTGGGGCGGGGCCTCGCGCCGTGGGCGCAAGACCACCGAGCAGGCCTGGAAGGTCTCGGCCAAGGAGCTGGCCGAGCGCAACTACAACCTGGACTGCAAGAACCCCCACGAGGTGGAGGTGAACCACCGCGATCCGGAAGAGCTGATGGCTGAATACCAGCAGATCGTCCACCAGCTCGAAGCAGCGCAGACCGCTTTGAAGGCCGAGTTGATGGCCTGCCTATCAGTAGGCAAGCGAGGCAAGGCATGAGCAGGAAGAAGAAAATCGGCAAGGAAGTCTCCATCGTTCGCTCCTCGGCCGCCGAATACCTCACCTTTGTCGCCGCCACCGGCGACCGCGAAACCAGCGTCGAGATGCGCTACGAGGACGAAAATATCTGGCTGACTCAGAAGATGATGGCAACCCTCTATGACGTCTCGGTCCCAGCCATCAACCAGCACCTGAAACGCATCTTCGCCGACAACGAGCTGGAAGAGTCGGCAGTTGTTAAGCAGTACTTAACAACTGCCGCCGACGGCAAGAACTACCGGGTCAATCACTACAACCTGCAGGCCATCATCGCCGTCGGATTCAAGATCGAGAACGAGCGAGCGGTGCAATTCCGCAAATGGGCCAACCTGATCGTCAAGGACTACACCATCCAGGGTTGGGCCATGGATGTGGACAGACTCAAGCACGGTGGCAGCGTCCTCGACAACGAATTCTTCGAGCGCCAACTGGAAAAGATCCGCGAGATCCGCCTTTCCGAGCGTAAGTTCTACCAGAAGATCACCGACATCTACGCCACGGCGCTGGACTACGACCCGACCGCCACTGCAACCAAACGCTTCTTTGCCGCCGTGCAGAACAAGTTGCACTACGCCATCCACGGCCAGACGGCCGCCGAGGTCATCGTGGACCGCGCCGACCACCGCAAGGAGAACATGGGGCTGACAAGTTGGGAGGGCTCACCCCACGGCAAGATCCACAAATACGATGTCTCCATAGCCAAGAACTACCTCTCCGAGTTCGAGTTGGCACAGATGGAACGCATCGTCTCCGCCTATCTCGACATGGCCGAGCTTCAGGCCATGCGCAAAATCCCCATGACCATGGAAGATTGGGAGAAACGCCTAGCGGGTTTTCTGACCCTGTGGGACCGGGAGATTCTGCAGGACGCGGGAAAGGTATCGGCAGAGCTGGCCAAGGCCCATGCCGAAACCGAGTTCGAGAAATACCGTATCGTCCAGGATTGGCTGTTTGAGAGCGACTTCGACCGGATGCTGAAACAGATCGAGGCCATTCAGAAACCGGGGGAAGGCGATGAATAAGCACACCGCCCGACTGCTGGAACAACACTTCGATACCGCCTTTGCTGCGCCCGACGGCGTCGCCAAACTGCGCGAGCTGATTTTGACGCTTGCCATGCAGGGCAAGCTGGTGGAGCAGGACCCGAATGATCCGCCAGCTTCGGAGCTACTGAAAGAGATTGAGGTCGACAAAAAACGCCAAGTCAAAGAAGGTAAAATCAAGAAACCAAAATCTCTTCCTGCTATTGATCAGTCGGGTGTCGCCTATGTTTTACCGCGAAGCTGGACATGGTCGCGCCTCGGCACCATCGGCAATATTTTTAACGGCAACAGCATCAATGCCAGAGAGAAGGAAACCAAATACGCTGGAGCCAATGGTTTGCCCTACATTGCAACCAAGGATGTTGGCTATGGGCTTGACGCGCTGGATTATAAAAACGGGATATATATTCCTGAGTTTGAGGACAAATTCAAAATTGCCCACCAGGGTGCGGTGCTGATCTGCGCTGAAGGCGGCAGTGCTGGCAAAAAATGTGGCATCACAGAGCAGGATATCTGTTTTGGCAACAAGCTGTTCGCCAATGAGCTTTTTGGTGGGATTCCCTCGAAATTCATCCTCTATCTGTATCTCTCTCCTGTTTTCAGAAAATCCTTCAACGCAGCCATGACTGGCATCATAGGCGGCGTATCCATTGCCAAATTTCTGGAGCTGCCGGTCCCTCTTCCTCCCTTGGACGAACAACACCGCATCGTCGCCCGCATCGACCAGTTGATTGCCCGTTGCGATGAGCTGGAAAAACTGCGCAAGGAGCGGGAGGAGAAGCAGCTGGCCGTTCACTCTGCCGCTATCAAACAACTGCTCGACGCGCCGGACGGCACGGCCTGGGACTTTATCCAGCAGCACTTCGGCCAACTCTACACCGTCAAGGAGAACGTCGCCGAACTGCGCAAGGCCATCCTCCAGCTCGCCGTCATGGGGCGCCTTTCTGAGCAAAAAACGAATGATGAATCAGTTTCTGCCCTTCTGACTAATGTCCACGCTGAGAGACAAAGGCTGAAAATAAGGAAAACAACGGATTTAATAAATTCACCAAAGCCTCTTGGTTATGAAATACCCGAACAGTGGAAATGGGTATGCCTTGATGACGTTTTAATTTTTGGACCTACAAACGGTTTTTCACCAAGGGCTGTTGACTACGAAACCAATATCCGCTCCTTAACTCTAAGCGCAACTACATCAGGTACATTCAAAGGAGAGTATTCAAAATTCATTGACGCTGATATTTCAAATGACTCCGATCTCTGGCTACGTGACGGCGATATTTTGGTGCAGCGTGGAAATACAATCGAGTACGTCGGAGTATCCGCCGTTTACCGTGGCAATCCCGGCGTCTATGTCTATCCCGACTTGATGATGAAACTTCGTGTCTCTAGCCATATGGACACGGATTATGTTTATTACGCAATGAGTTCAGTTCCGGCCAGGGAGTATTTGCGGGCACATGCATCCGGTACATCTGGGACAATGCCCAAGATTAACCAAAAGACGCTAAAAAGCCTCCCCATCCCAGTGCCTCCTTTAGAAGAACAGCATCGCATTGTTGTCAAGATAAAGAGACTAATGGATTTGTGTGAAATTCTTGACCAGCAGATTGACGACGCCACTGGTAAACAGACCGAACTGCTCAACGCCGTGATGGCTCAGGTATAGGGAGATGCCATGCGCCTGACATCGCTCTATATCGGTCAGTACAAAAACCTTCGGGACTTTTCCCTGAGCTTCGACGGCGGCAGCTTTATCGATGTCTTTGTCGGCAAGAACGGCACCGGTAAATCCAACCTGTTCGAGGCGCTCATCGAGATATTCCGTCATATCGTCGAGTTCGATCGTGACAAGGCTGCCTGTGAATTCAATTACCGCATCGGCTTCGAAATCGACGGCAAGGCCACCGAAATCGGCTGGAACTCGGGAAAGCTGACCATCGGCGGCAAAGAGCGAAAAACCATTGGCAAGACGCCGCTACCGGATAATGTGCTGATCTACTACTCCGGCCACAACGACACGGTGGCAAAGCTGGTCGAGCAGTATGAAGAGGCCTTCCGCAAACGCATCAAACGCGCCGATTTTGACGAGGCCCGGTACTTCATCGGCATCGGCCCGGACTACAAGGAGCTGCTGCTGGCCGTGCTGCTGATGCAGCCCGACACCTGCAAGGCGCGGCAGTTCATCTGCCAGAAGCTCGGCATTGAAACCGTGGCCTTAGAAGCGAAGGTGGTGCTGGAACGCCCCGCCTACGCCGCCGATTCCCGTTTTGACATCGAATTGAACGATGAAACCGACCGCTACTGGAAACCGGAGGGGATCACCGCAACCTTTCTCGACCGGCTCCATGGCTGTATCAACACTGCCACCGGCAGCCCGGTGCGCTCCGAAGGTTATTTCGCTGATCCAGACCGTTACATCCTCTATTTCGATATCGCCAAAATCCGCCAGGAATTCGACGACCTCAGTCCCCAGGAACTGTTCCGCCAGTTCGACAACCTGAAGACGCTGGGGATGCTGGCCGAGATCACCATCCCCCTGCAACTGACCGGCGGCATGGACGCCACCATCGCCCACTTCAGCGACGGTCAGTTCCAGTCGGTGTATATCTACTCCATCGTTGAACTGTTCAAGGATCGCAACTGCATCACACTGCTCGACGAGCCCGACTCCTTCCTGCATCCGGAATGGCAGTTCGACTTTCTCAAACAGGTCTTCGAGATCACCGACACCACCGCCAAGAACAACCATGTGCTGATGAGTAGTCATAGCGCCTCGACCATCACAAATGCCAATGAGAGCGTCATCAACCTGTTTGAATTTGACGGCTCGAATGTCGTTTCAAAGAAGGTCAGGAAAGCTGATGTCATCAAATCGCTCTCTGCGGGGTTGATTTCTTTTTCCGAGAGTGAAGCTCGGTTAAACATTCATCACGTTCTCAAGAATACTTCCGGGGCCGTCTTGTTTACTGAGGGGATCACCGATGAGATGATTCTTGAAACTGCTTGGTCGAAACTTTTTCCAACCGAGGAACGCAATTTTGAGATACAGAATGCGTTCAGTTGTGGATTCCTTCGTAATCTCATTAAGGACAATACGCTTTACCAAAACCACCCAGGTCGTACCTTTTTCTCTGTTTTTGATTTTGATGAGGCATACAACGACTGGAACCAACTTGGACAAAATGTTCAAACCGATCCATGTCAGTGTTTGGTGAAAAAGCACAATACCCATGAAAGTTACGCGATGCTTTTACCCGTACCCACCAACGGGAAGATTCGCAATCAGGTAATAAACCCACATACCGGCGGTAATTATGGCAATAGGTCATTACTGACCACCGAGTTGTTGTTTCATGGCGTACCAGGCTTAGACCAATACTTTGTTGTCGATACCGATCGGACAGATGGCTTTATAAAATTTGTCAGTGATGGCCAGAAAGTAGCATTTGCCAAAGATGTTGTGCCAACCCTGGCCCCGGCTTGCTTTGAAGTTTTCCGTCCCATGTTCGAATTCATCAATTCAAAGATCCCGGCCGGTGCGGAAGGTTGGGATTAATCGTGTCTGAACGCATAAAAGAGAATCGATTAGATTTTCCCGAGTCAGACCCAGGCCCCCTGGAGCTTAACTCGATACAAAAACAGGTCTTCGAAATTCTCAGCGCCACAAAATCTCAAAAATATTCTCTGGCCACCTGGTACCTTGGCGCCATTTATGCTGCCAAGAATATTTACAACCCCGACCGGTTCTCTCAGGCAGCGCAGTCTTTGAGAGAACTTCTAGAGAAACTTCCCCGTGTTTTTGTCGAAAGCGAGATTCAAGAGTCGAGACCTGACTTTAGAGGCATGAGGGTTAACCTGTATTCTCGACTATGTTCGGATAAGAATCGCTATGAGGGAGAATTGAAAGGCAAGACGATTGATGCCGGTCTGGATAAAACCATACGAGGAGTTGATAAGTATTTTGAACTGAACCAGATACCCACAAGAAAAGAACAAATTCATTCCGTGATGAGCAAAATTGATCCAATGCACGACGCTCTGGATCAAGGGATCAGATTGGAGAAATCCGAACGATTTCACTCTGTGTGGAAATTTTTTGAGGCACTTGCCCATCACAACACCGATCACGACGAGGAGACATTTTGGCAGCAGCTTTCTCTGACCGAGCGTATTGTCATCGATCTGTTGGCCCCGATAACTTCACAGGATCAAGGAGCTATTCGAGCGATTTTGGAGAAGCCGCAACCTGAACAAGGCGATGTTAAAAACATGCTTGAGTTAATCAAGCGCCGTGGCGCCAATTACGCATATTTTTTAAAACCGTCGACAATCCGGTATGGATCAATCCGTTATCCCAAAACGGTTTTTTCAAGAACCCACCTGGTGTAGAGGCCGCAGGAGACGGCCGTATTATCACTCCACTCTGGTGGCCAATCTTTTACTTGCAACGAGTTTCCGAACAAAATCCGGAACAAGTTGTTGAAATCATTCTCGGTCTGGAACAGACGGACAACCCTCGCATTTTGAGGGAAATCTTTTCGATCGCTTGTGATATGAAAGACACTGTGCTTTCACTTCGCCTCAAGCCCCTGATCAAGCAGTTTCTCAAATCACCCTACCGATGGGGCGAGGAAGAACTCATCGTCAAAATTCTCAAAAAGTGGGGAAGCGACCAAGGGCCGTCTCGCAATGCCGCACATGAAGTTATTCAGTATGTGATTGCCTTTCAACCAGACCCGAAAAAGGACGAAAAGCAGTCCCGGCGCAAAGATAACCCGGAAGCCTGGAACACTTCGCTAGAGCCGGTCCCGCGTTTCGATCAATGGGAATATCAGCAAATCCTAGAAAAAGGTGTTCGCCCCTTGGCTGAGCATGAGCCGTATCAGGTTTCCCGCATCCTGATTAATGCGGTGGCAAGCATGATCCGGCTGGGAATGCACCCGGAAGATTTCGAAAAAGGCAGCGACCAGGACTATTCGGAAATCTGGTGTCGGAGGCTGGATAAACCGGTTCGCGACTATCAGGATGCGAAGGAAACCCTGGTGCAGACGCTGACCTATGCTTGTGAGCGGGTCTATGAGAACGCCCCGGAATCCATTGATGCCCTGGATCAGGCATTGCGAAATCATCGCTGGAAGGTGTTCAAGCGACTGCGGCAGCACCTTTATGCGTCACATCCCAATGACCAGACCCTCCCGTGGATACGCGAGCAGATTCTTGGTCACGATGACTATTTCAAATGGGAGCATCACTTCGAATTTCAATTGGTGATCCGCAAGGCCAGTGAACACTTCGGCGCTCGCCTGCTTAGTGAGGAGGAACGAAAAGGGATTTTCGACGCCATTCTCAGCGGGCCTTCGAAAGAGGATTTTCGTGAATGGATGGGTGAACGGTACAGTGAAGAGGCTTTTCAGCAGCGTCAGCGCTACTTTCACCGTATGCAGCTACGCCCATTCTCCGCACTGCTTAGCGGGGATGTCCGACGGTATTTCGATGAGCTGGAAGGTGAAGCCTCGTCAGAAGCTATTACTGATGACAGCTATTCACCCTACGGCGGAGTAACCGGCGGCACGGTCAGCTACCGGAGCCCGAAGTCCGCCGAAGATCTTGAAAACTTCACCGATGATGAGCTTCTGGCCTATCTAAGCGATTGGAACGAGGAGCATCGGGACAAGGACAACTGGCTGGTTGAGATCAATATCTCCGCGCTGGCTGACGTCTTTCAATCCTTGTTCAAAGAGAAGATCGTGCCAGATGACGAACGCCTAGCTTTCTGGCTGGCGAACCGTGACCGGATTGCTCGGCCGGTCTATGTCGCCGCCATGCTCAAGGCTATGCTCGAACTCGTCAAGGAGAAGAATTTCGACAAACTGGACCAGTGGCTTGAGTTCTGTGCATGGGTCCTGTCACATCCGGACACGGTGCGAGTGGAAGGACAACCCGAGCCAAGAGACGAATCACGCGACCATCCCGACTGGGGCAGCTCGCGCCGGGCCGTGGTTGATTATATTGACGCCTGTGTGAACAAGGATACGGATGCGCCAATTACCGCAAGGGACGGCCTTGCCGCTCTGCTTCGACAGGCGTGCGGTCAGTCCGACTGGCGGCTCGACCACGACCGGCCGGTGTTGTTTAACCGCGACGATCCTATTACCGAGGCCATTAACAATACCCGCAGCCGGTCACTCGAATCCCTTGTCAATTTCGGCTTCTGGGTTCGCCGCCAGTTTCCGGAAGACCAGTTGCCGGAAGTGACCGACATCCTCGCGGAGCGTCTAGCCGAGAATTCTGAAATCCCGCTAACCCGACCTGAGCAGGCGCTGTTGGGGATGCACTTTGGGAACCTTTGCACCCTCAATCGGGATTGGGCCGCCCAGCAACAGGAAATCTTTTTCCCGCAGGCAAATGAGGCTGTTTGGCGGGACGCCTTCGGCAGCTATATCCGCTTTAACCGTCCGGTCAAGCTGACGTTTGAAATTCTGCGGGGTGAGTTTGAATACGCAATAGAGAACCTCAATATCCTGGCGAACGAAAAAGGCGACGGTAGGGAGCTTATCGACAGACTGGGTCAGCACCTTTTCACCTACTACCTTTGGGAAGTCTACCCCCTGACAGGTGACGAAAGCCTGCTTGAGCGTTTCTATGACAAGACCAAAGACGACCGGAAACGCTGGGGGCAACTCTTCGATCATGTTGGCCGATCATTGAGAAATAGCGGCAGGCATCTGGATAAAACACTGACCGACCGCATTATCGCTTTTTTCGATTGGCGCTTTGAAGCCGCTGAGCCGCTGGAGCTTCAGGAATTTACCTTTTGGTTGGAAGCCGAATGCCTCGATCCGGACTGGCGTTTGCAATCATACTCGAAGATTCTCGATCTTGGCCGGGGAAAAGATGTTGGACTTTCGCTTGAGGTGAGAGCTCTGAATAAACTGCTCCCGAATCACCTGGCATTGGTTGTCGAATGCTTTGCCAAAATCACGGATGCCATGGACCAAGGCACGCAGATGTATATTTCAGCCGATGAGGCCAAGCCAATTTTGAAGGCTGGCCTGACCGCTGAAGACCCTCAGGTTCGCGAAAATGCTGAACGTGCCCGGGAAAATCTGTTGCGGCTCGGCCGCTTTGATTATCTGGACGTTGAATGAGGGGGAACATGCCATGACTTTTACTCCAAAGTTCACCATCACCAACCGCATGACCCAGGCAATCACCCGCATCGAGCGGGCGCGGGGCTTTCTGGAGGCGGCGCAGCTCTCTGCCGACTGGGTACGCGAGGTGGGTGAACAGGCGCTGATTCTGGAGGCGCACCACACCACCCACATCGAGGGCACCCGGCTGACCCTGGATCAGGCCGAACGGCTGTGGAAGGGCGAAGCGGTGCCGGAGGCCGATCCGGACGATGCGCGGGAGCTACTCAACTACCGCACCGCCTTCGAGTTTGTCTCCGAGTGCCTCGACAGCGGCGACCCGATCACCGAGGGGATGATCCGCGAGATCCACCGCAAACTGGTGGAAGTCGTGCGCGGCGGCAGCGCCGCGCCGGGGGAATACCGGCGCATCCAGAACTATGTGGTCAACGCGGGCACCGGTCAGGTCATCTACACCCCGCCCACGGCGGTGGAGGTGCCGGTGATGATGTCGGAGCTGGTCAAGTGGCTGAACGCTGACCTCGATATTCACCCGGTGCTGGTAAGCGGCATCGCCCAGTTCCAGCTGGTGCATATCCACCCGTTTCTGGACGGCAACGGTCGCGCCTCGCGGCTGCTCTCCACCCTCTGCCTTTACAAGGCCGGGTACGATTTCAAGCGCTTGTTCACCATCAGCGAATACTACGACCGCGACCGGCCGACCTTCTACAAGTCGATCCAGAGCGTGCGCGACAACGGCATGGACATGACCGGCTTGCTCGATTACTTCGTCACCGGCCTGGAGACCCAGATGATCGAGGTGCGTGAGCGCAGCGAGCAGGTCATCCGCCGCGACGTGCTGGTGAAGCAGCACGGCCTGAACGAGCGCCAGGGCATGGCGCTGGGTTATCTCCTCCAGCATGGCAAGCTGACCATTCAGGACTTCGAAGCGCTCTGCCCGACCGTCAACCGCCGCAGCCTGCAGCGGGATCTGAAGGGAATGCTGGACTACAAACTGATCGTTGAAGTTGGCGCGGGAGCGACCGACCCGACCCGCCATTACACGTTGGCTGAGCTATGACAAGCTGTGACACCGAGCTGTGACAAAACTATGACAAAAGCTGCGACATCTTGGGGGCTGACTTGGGGGCCAATGTTTTCAAACGACATGCTGATGGCGGAGTATGGATTTGCCGAAGAGTGACAAGAGCCAGAATGAACAAGATGAACTGTGTCAGCTGCGCCAGGAGAACTGCCGCCTCAAGGAACTGCTGACCCAGCACGGTATCGCCTGGGAAGAACCGACCATCCCTGAACCCGCCCCCGCCCCAACCGAATTCGCACGAGCCCCAACCAATTTTACCACCGAGGACAAGATCGCCGTGTTCCGCCGCCTTTTTCGTGGGCGGGATGATGTCTACCCGCAGCGCTGGGAGTCCGCCAAGGGCACATCCGGCTATTCACCGGCCTGCGGTAACGAGTGGAAGCCCGGTATCTGTCACAAGCCTCGGGTGAAATGCGGCGACTGCAACCAACGCCAATTGCTTCCCGTGACCGATCAGGTGATCTATGACCATTTGGCCGGAAAACAGACCATCGGCGTCTATCCGCTCCTGATCGATGACAGTTGCTACTTTCTGGCGGCAGATTTCGATGAGGCCGACTGGCGGGATGATGCCAAGGCATTCATGCAATCCTGCCGGGAACTCGGTATCCCGGCGGCGATGGAGATTTCACGCTCCGGCAATGGCGCTCATGCCTGGATCTTTTTGGCCGAGCCGGTTCCGGCCCGCGAGGCCCGGCAGCTCGGGGCCGCACTGATCAGCCACACCTGCGACCGCACCCGGCAATTGTCCCTGACCAGCTACGACCGTCTGCTTCCCAACCAGGACACCATGCCCAAAGGCGGCTTCGGCAACCTGATCGCGTTGCCACTGCAGAAACAGCCGAGGGAATCGGGGCGCAGCGTTTTCGTTGATGAACACCTACGACCCTATTCAGACCAGTGGGCTTTTCTGGCGTCCATCCGTCCCATGTCCCGGCGGGACCTGGAAGACGCCATCCTGCGGGCCAGCGGCGGTCGCCATCCCCTGGATGTGGCCTTTGCGACCGAAGAAGAAGACCGCAAGCCATGGCAGCGACCATCACCAATACCCGCCCGGATTGCCGGTCCACTGCCGGAATCGCTGATCTTGGTGCTGGCCAACCAGATTTTCATCGCTAAGGCCGATCTGCCCCAGCCACTGGCCAACCGCCTGATACGACTCGCCGCCTTCCAGAATCCCGAGTTCTACAAGGCCCAGGCCATGCGCCTGCCGGTGTGGAACAAGCCGCGCATCATCGGTTGCGCCGAGAATTTCCCCCAGCATATCGGCCTGCCGCGAGGCTGCCTCGATGCGGTGCGCGCCCTGTTGCAGGAGAACGACATCCGCCCGGAACTACAGGATGAACGTCTGCCGGGACGGAAAGTGTCGGCTAAATTCACCGGCACCTTGCGCAAGGACCAGAAAGCGGCGGTGCGGGAGATGTTTAAACACGAGGTCGGCGTGCTCTGCGCCCCGACGGCTTTCGGCAAGACCGTTACCGCCGCAGCCTTGATCGCCCGGCGCAAGGTGAGCACACTGGTGCTGGTCCATCGCACCGAACTGCTGCGCCAGTGGCAGGAGCGGTTGACCGGATTTCTTGAGTTTCCGAAAGGAAGCTTGGGTGTCATCGGTGGCGGCAAGAAGAAACCGTCCGGTAAGATCGACATCGCCGTCATGCAGTCTCTTTCCCGTCGGGAGGATCTTGGCGAACTGCTCGACCAGTACGGGCAGATCATCATCGACGAATGCCATCACCTGTCGGCGTTTTCCTTCGAGGCGATCCTCAAACAGGCCAAGGCTAAATTCGTGGTGGGCCTGACCGCCACCCCTATACGACGCGACGGTCATCAGCCGATCATCTTCATGCAGTGCGGGCCGATCCGCCACAGTGCCGCCAGACCGAAAACCGCCCCGGCGCAACTGGAGGTCTGGCCGAAGGTGCTGCCCGCGCCGGAGATCCCGCCGGATTCACCGATTCAGGATGTGTTCCGCATCCTCGCGAACGATGCGACCCGCAACCATCACATCGCCGGGGATGTGCTGGCCGCGTACCGGGAAGGGCGAAAGGTGCTGGTGCTTACCGAGCGAACGGATCATTTGCCGTTGTTGCAGGAGCCACTGGGGGATGAGGTCGAGCACTGCTTTGTCCTGCATGGCCGCTTGTCGAAGAAGCAGCGAACGGCGGTGTTCGCGGAACTGGATGCGTTGGATGAGTCGGCACCGAGGGTGTTACTCGCTACCGGCCGCCTGATTGGCGAAGGTTTCGACCATCCGCCGCTCGACACCCTGGTGCTGGCCATGCCGATCTCCTGGAAGGGAACTTTGCAGCAATACGCAGGACGTTTGCACCGGGAACACGCCGACAAGCAGGATGTTCGTATCTACGACTATGCCGAGACCGATCAGCCCCAGCTCAACCGCATGTGGGACAAGCGTCAGCGCGGCTACCGAGCCATGGGGTACGAGATCAAACCGATGGTGACCGTAGTTTTAGGAAACGGCACGAACCTAAAATAAGACGAGCCGCTATTTTAGGTTCGCGGCTCCATCTCCAGCAGAAACCGCCAGACCGGTATCACATGAATGGTGCCGAAGCCCACGGGGATGGTTTCATCGGTGCGCCAGGTGACGATGGTCCCCTCCGCCGCCGCCAGCTCGACCATGGCTTCGGAGAGGGAACGCACTTCGCTTTGCTTGATGCGGGGATCGGCCAGCGAGGCGCAGACCTGGACCAGCAGTATGGCTCATTCTTGTCCCGGCGCTGACGGCAGCAACGCGGCAAGGTCCACCTCACGGCCCGTCTTGGTTTTGTGGTAGAAGATTTCCGGCGTCATCCGGCGCAGCGCGGTGAAGGCCAGGTTCTCCAGCAGGCTGTCGCGGTTGCTGAGGATGCCGGAGCTGACCGAGGCCGCCAGCGCGTGGTCGATGCAGTAGACCTTGCGGGGATTGACGCTGATCCGGGTCGGCGAACTGGAAAAGATATTCACGCTGAACAGCCGCCCGGCATCCTCGAACGCGACGAGCCAATCGACCACCGAGCTTTTGCGCACCCGGTGGCCGAGGGATTTCAGGTAATCGGTCAGGTGACTGACGGCATAGAAAGAGCCGGTGTTGTCCACCAGCCAGTGGGCCAGATCGATCACCGCCCGAGGGTGGGAGATGTTGTGATGCCCGATGATGCTGGCGAGGATGGTGTTCCAGTTCGCCTGATAGGCTTCGACGCACTGCCGCTGGTGGAGTCGAATCGCGCCGGGGAAGCCACCGACCTGCCAGTAGTCCTCAAATGCCGTCTGAATGGTCAGCCGCTGTCTGGTGGACAAGGGGCCGTCGCTTTCGATGCCCTTGCCGTAGAGGAACTCCCGAAACGAGAGCGGGAAGATCTCCCAGGAGACGATCCGACCGGTCATGTGGATATTGGCGCAGCACACCGACTTCGGTGGCGACACCCTTCGCCAAGCGATTCGGGCGACCTTCGATCGACGCAAGACCGCTCTGGCTGGGGAGATCCCATTCGGCCTCACCGATGCGTTTGCGCAAGATGCGCAGAAACAGGCGCAGCGGCAGGCCTTCCTGAGCAAGAACCGCCTGGAAGCGCTGGCGCTGAATGACGTCATTGCAGCACTGGTCGCGTTCATGCTTCCCGTCATCAAGGCGGCCAATGCCAACGCGGTGTTTTCAGCCCGCTGGCGGGCAGGTGGTTCGTGGTCGCTTGCAGACGCAGGTTGATTTTCAACGCGGAAGGCCGACTCGCTCCCGCTGCTCATCCCAGTGTCAATTTGGAATCGAGAGTGCCGCTATTTCCCGATCGGGAAACAAAAGACCGAATCATTCCCTAACCACACTGAACATTCCCGATCGGGAAATATTGCTTGCGCTTAGTCCGGTTGCGGCTGATAATTTCCCGAACGGGAAACTGAGCAAGCCATGACATCCGTTCGATCACCTCAACAACTCGGCGATGCACTGCGTGCCGCTCGCAAGCAGCTCGGGCTGACTCAACCCCAGTTGGCGCTGGCGGCTGGGGTGGGCGTGCGCTTCATTGTCGAACTTGAGGCAGGCAAGCCCACCTTGCGACTGGAAAACGTGCTGCGGGTGATTGATGCCCTGGGTGGGGAGGTCCTGTTGAGCGGGTTGCCATCTGTTGCTTCCAACGATCAACGTGAGGGTGGCGACCATGGCGCATGAGCTGGAAGTCTGGCTTTTCGCCGATCGTGTCGGCACGCTGGCCCTGGTCGATGGACGACTAAACTTTTGCTACGCGCCCGATTGGTTGTCACACAAAGACGCCGTTGCCTTGTCCGCCTCGCTGCCCCTGCAAGCGGAGCCGTTCGACGATCGCAAAACGCGCCCCTTCTTTGCTGGTCTTCTACCCGAAGGGCAGATGCGCCGCCTGATTGCGCAGCAGTTTCAGGTGTCTGGCCAGAACGACTTTGCACTGCTGGACCACATCGGTGGCGAATGTGCCGGAGCCGTGACGTTCCTCGAGCCGGGGCAGGCTTTGCCTGTGCCGACCCGCACCGATGACGTTCAATGGCTGAGCAACGACGAAGTCGTTGCCATCCTGGATGAATTGCCGCGTCGCCCCATGCTGGCAGGCAAAGACGGCTTGCGGCTTTCCTTGGCGGGTGCCCAGGACAAGTTGCCAGTGGTTTTCGATGGTGCGCGCATCGGGCTGCCCTTCAACGGCACGCCTAGCTCCCACATCCTGAAACCGGCCATCCACGCCGTTGAAGACAGCGTGGTCAACGAGGGGTTTTGCATGGCGTTGGCTGAGGCCATGCAGTTCAAGCCAGCGAAATCGAAAGTTCACTGGGTGTTGGATCGCTCGTTTCTGCTGGTTGAACGCTATGACCGGCTGATTGATGCCCAGGGGCGCAGGCGACGGCTTCATCAAGAGGACTTCTGCCAGGCACTTGGCGTGGTGCCAGAAATGAAGTACCAGAATGAAGGTGGTCCGGATCTGGCGCAGTGTTTTGATCTGGTGCGCAGTGCGACGCGCCCCAGTGCGCCGCAGGTCCTGCGACTGCTCGACTACGTGATCTTCAATGCGCTGATCGGTAATCATGATGCGCACGCCAAGAATCTCTCTCTGCTGTACTCGGGCAAGACCCCCGTTCTGGCACCGTTTTACGACACGCTCTCGACGGCGGTGTATCCAACACTGACGCAGAAGATGGCGATGAAAATCGGCAGCAAGTACAAGTTCAGCGAAGTCCGGGCGCGTCACTGGGAGCAGTTCGCCGAAGGCGTAGGCTTTACCAAGGCTCAGGCCAAACGGCGAATTCTGGAATTGGCAAAGTTACTGCCTGCGACGGCGCGCAAACTCCAGTCTGACCCTGGACACAGTTTTGCTGGCAATGCTTTGGTTGAGCAGATCAATACCTTGATTGAACAACGCTGCGCCCTGACGATTCGGAGGCTCACCGACCCCGCCGCCGATGATGACGCAGCCGACGCACCCTCCGTTTGAACCACCATGCGGACGCGGGTTCGATTCCGGGCAAATAGCCCGGTCAGGCGTCGAACCGCTCCACAACCTCCCGCTGCGCGAACCAGTCCATCGGCAGTGGGTTGCGCTGGAACCACAGCAGGCTCATGCAGCGCGGCTGCTGGCCGGCGTAGATGGCCTGCACGATGCGCGGTTCGAGCAGCGTCAGGCGCAGCAGTTCGTTGACCGTGGACTGATGCAGGCCCTCGTGTCGGGCGATGTCGCACCACTGGATATCCAGCCGTTCTCCGCCAGCCAGGACGACGCACTCGATCAGCAATTGCGCCAGACGCCGCTGTCGCTGCGGCTGATCCGCGAGGTACACGGCGTGCTGCTGGCCAGGGGCCGCGGCAGCACGCTGACCCCGGGGGAGTTCCGGCGTAGCCAGAACTGGATCGGCGGCACCCGCCACGGCAACGCGGCTTTCGTGCCGCCGCCCGCCGGGGAAGTACTGGAATGCATGAGCCGGCTCGAACGTTTCCTGAACGATCTACCGGAGCCGACGCCGCTGCTGCTCAAGGCGGCGCACGCTGGCGCACGTGCAATTCGAAACCATCCACCCCTTCCTGTGGACGGCAACGGTCTTGTGGGGCGTTTGCTGATCACCTTGCTGCTGTGCGAGCAGCCGATCGCCACCTCGAGCAACTCGGCATCGTGCGCGAACTCACGGCGCAGAAACGCAACCGGCTGTTCAGCTACCCAGGCTACGTGGAAATCATGAATCGCGGGACAGCGCCCGCAAGATGACACAGCCCCGGTTGGCGCTCGTCGATGGTCGACCGGGTTTTTGCCATGCCTCAGGCTGACTGGCGCAACTGGACGCCGTTGCCTTGTCCGCCTCGCTGCCCCTGCAAGCGGAGCCGTGACGTTCCTCGAGACAGGGCAGGCGTTGCCGGACTCAACCCAGCACCGCCTCCGCCACCACATAACCGGACTCGATCGCCTGCTGCGTGCCCACGCCGGTGCCACCGGCATCGCAGCCCACGATCCACAGCCCCTCGACCGGGGTCCGGATCGAGGGCTTGGCGCGCCCCGCCTGGCCGACGATCTGCGCGATGCCGATCGTCTCGCCGCCGGCACCGGGCACCGCCGCGTCACGGGTGGCATTGGAGACGCTTTTGGCGGTGTAGAGCACCTTCTCCTCGATCCGGCTCGCGAGCTCCGGGTGCGCCGCGAACAGGATCGCCTCGCCGGCATCGGCCCAGGCTTTCACGTCGTCGCGGCTCATCTCCGGATCGGCCGGGCACATCGATGCGCTCATCACCAGCTGCCGGCCCGCCGGTGCATGCCCGGGATCGTAGTTCGACGGTACTTCGACCAGCACGAAGCCTTCGCGCGAGGCCTTGCCGGCGTGCGCGTCCTCGAAGCGCTGCCGGCTCCACGCGCTGGTGTTGGAGAAGATCACGCTGTAGCCGTAGTCGAGCACCGGCTCGCCGAGGAAATAGCGGTAACCGACCAGCGCGTGCGAGGGCAGCAGTTTCCCGATGCGTTCGACATAGTCCGCGTCGAAATGCCGCGCACCGGCCAGTCGCAGCACGGTGGGCTGGATGCCGGCGTTGCTGATCACCGTGGCGGAGCGGTGGATGGTGCCGTCCTCGGTCTCCACGCCGGCGACCGCGCCGTCGTCGATCACGATCCGCTGCACGCGCGTGCCGGTCAGCACCTCGCCGCCGTGCGCGCCGACGTAGGCGCAACACGCCTCGGCCAGCACGCCCCAGCCGCCGAGGCAGAACTGTCCGCCGCCGCCGAGCAGCACCTTCTGCAACCCGCTGACCGCCTCGGCACAGTCGAGCTGGTCGCTGGGGACCATGTACATATCGTCCAGGCAGTTGCTCACCAGGAACGCGTGCACCGACGCCGGCAGTCCGAACGGTTGCACCCAGCCGTGGAAATCCCGGCCTTCCAGCTTCGCCACCTCGTCGGGCGGCATCAGGCTGAGCATCATCATGAACTCGAGCACCGCCGTGCGTTCGGCCGCGGGAACGCGCAGCCAGTCGAACAGCACGTTGGGATCGAGCGCATCGGATCCGCTCGACGGCATCGGCGCGAAGGTGCCGTCGGGCGTGCGGTACATCGACCGGCCCTGCACCTTCACCAGCCGCGCGTGCTCCCCGATGCCCAGATCCGCCACCAGACGGCTGGCCCAGCTGCCCCCCAGCGGCGCGCCGATGATCGGCCACGGCGAATAGCGGAAGCCCTTGCGCGCGTGGCTCATGGTCTTGCCGCCCGCCAGGTTGTTCTTCTCGATGACCAGCACCTTCCTGCCCGCCCTCGCCAGCAGGGCGGCGCAGCTCGCACCGCCGAAGCCGGCGCCGATCACGATGGCGTCGAAGCGTCCTTCACCCACGCTGGATCCTCACGACGTGTGGTTGCCGAATGCTCCTATCATCACCAGTACGCCGCGGACGGTGGGCGGTCATTTCCCCGTTCTGGGTAAGGCGCGGCGCAACGGCCCGTGGCCGAACCTACGTGGACGTTCGGTCCGGGCTGTGCCCGGACATTGCTTGGCCACCGACATTGTTCGGCCACAGGCCGAACCTACGTGGACCTTCGGTTGTAGGTCCGGGCTGTGCCCGGACGTGAATCGTTCGGCCGCAGGCCGAACCTACGCGGACGTCCGGTCGTAGGTCCGGGCTGTGCCCGGACATGAATCGTTCGGCCACAGGCCGAACCTACGTGGACGCGGGTTCGCCGTGGCATCGTCCGGGCACAGCCCGGATCTACGGGGTCAGGTCGAAGCGGTCGGCGTTCATCACCTTGGTCCAGGCGGCGACGAAATCGCGCACGAACTTCTCGCGGTTGTCGTCCTGCGCGTAGACTTCGGCGTACGCGCGCAGCACCGAGTTCGATCCGAAGACCAGATCGACCCGCGTGGCGGTCCACTTCAACTCACCGGTCCGGCGGTCGCGGATCTCGTACAGGTTGCGCCCGACGGGCTTCCAGGTGTTGACCATGTCGGTCAGGGCCACGAAGAAGTCGTTCGTGAGCGCACCGACGCGCGCGGTGAACACGCCGTGCGCGCTGCCGCCGTGGTTGGCGCCCAGCACGCGCATGCCGCCCACCAGGGCCGTCATCTCGCAGGCCGTGAGGCGCATCAACTGGGCGCGGTCGAGCAGCAGTTCCTCCGGCTGGACCACGTAATCCCGCTTCTGCCAGTTGCGGAAACCGTCGGCGAGCGGCTCCAGCACGGCGAAGGACTCGACGTCGGTGTGCTCCTGGCTGGCGTCACCCCGGCCCGGCGCGAACGGCACCTCGACCGCGAACCCCGCAGCCCTGATCGCCTGCTCCAGGCCGACGTTGCCGCCGAGCACGATCACGTCGGCCACGCTGGCGCCGGTATCACCGGCGATGCGCTCGTACACCGCGAGCACCCTGGCGAGCCGTGCCGGTTCGTTGCCTTCCCAGTCACGCTGCGGCGCGAGGCGGATGCGCGCGCCGTTGGCGCCACCGCGATAGTCGGAGCCGCGGAACGTGCGGGCGCTGTCCCAGGCGGTGCTGACCAGCTCACCTACCGACAGGCCGGCAGCGATGATGAGCGCCTTCACGGCGGCAACGTCGTAGCGGGCGTTGCCGGCGGGCACCGGATCTTGCCACAGCAGGTCCTCGGCCGGCACCTCGGGGCCGATGTAGCGCGCTTTCGGCCCCATGTCGCGGTGCGTCAGCTTGAACCAGGCACGCGCAAAGACCTCTTCGAAGTAGGCCTGGTCGTTGCGGAAGCGCTCGGCGATGCGGCGGTAGTCCGGGTCGAAACGCAGCGCCATGTCGGCGTCGGTCATGATCGGCTTGCAGCGGATCGAGGGATCCTCGACGTCCGCCGGCATGTCCGCTGCCTCGATCTGCACCGGCTCCCACTGCCACGCACCCGCCGGCGACTTCTGCAACCACCAGTCGTGCCTGAACAGCATGGCGAAGTAGCCGTTGTCCCACCGCGTCGGATGCGTGGTCCAGGCGCCCTCGAGTCCGCTGGTCACGGTGTCGCGGCCCACGCCCCGCGTGCTGTGGTTCATCCAGCCCAAGCCCTGCTCCTCGAGTTCGGCGCCTTCGGGCGCCGGGCCGAGCCGGGCGGCATCGCCGTTGCCGTGCGCCTTGCCGACGGTGTGGCCACCGGCAGTCAGCGCCACGGTTTCCTCGTCGTTCATCGCCATGCGGGCGAAGGTCACGCGCATGTCGCGCGCAGTCTTCAGCGGATCGGGCTTGCCGTCGACGCCCTCCGGGTTCACGTAGATGAGTCCCATCATCACGGCCGCGAGCGGGTTGTCCAGGTCACGTTCGCCCGAATAGCGGCTACCCTCGCTGCCGCTGGGCGCCAGCCATTCCTTTTCCGAGCCCCACCAGGTGTCCTTTTCCGGATGCCAGATGTCTTCGCGACCGAACGCGAAACCGAAAGTCTTCAGGCCCATCGACTCGTAGGCCACGTTGCCGGCCAGGATGATCAGGTCGGCCCAGCTGATCCGGTTGCCGTACTTCTTCTTGATCGGCCACAGCAGGCGCCGCGCCTTGTCGAGGTTGCCGTTGTCCGGCCAGGAATTGAGCGGGGCGAAGCGCTGGTTGCCGGTGCCGGCGCCACCGCGACCGTCGGCAATGCGGTAGGTGCCCGCGGCGTGCCACGCCATGCGGATCATCAGTCCGCCGTAATGACCCCAGTCGGCCGGCCACCAGTCCTGGCTGTCGGTCATCAGCGCCGTCAGGTCCTTCTTCAGCGCCGCCACGTCGAGCTTTCCGACTTCCGCGCGGTAATCGAAATCCGCGTCCATCGGGTTGGTCCGCGTGTCGTGCTGGTGCAGGATGTCGAGGTTCAGTGCCTTCGGCCACCACTCCGTGTTCGACCTGCCCGCCGATGTGGCCCCGCCGTGCATGACGGGGCATTGTCCCCTCGAGGACGTTTTGCTTTCCATGATGTGGATCCTCCTGCCAGGTCTGCCGAGGCACCCCGACGAACAATGCCAGGGTGCTGTTGCGTTCGGCCTCGATCATAACCGCCCTCCTGGATTCGAGAGTTTGATTGTCATGAGCGTGGCGATAACTTTTTCCGATCGTCATCCCGATCTGCGGAGAACCCCTCCTGCCCGGCAGCCCTGGCCGGAATACACACATGATCTGCGCAAGCGCAACGATGGTGTGCGATCCAGGGCATTCCAATGCGCGCGGTATACTGGCCCGACGCGTCCGCCGCGTCATGCCCTCACGCAAAGGAGCCGCACGATGAGCATCGATCTCCGCGATTTCCGCGTCGAACCCGACACCTCGGTCCGGCTGGCGCGCCGGGCCACCCGCATCGACCCGCTGTACCAGGACAGGAAGGACTACGAGGAACGGCTCGAAGCGGGCACGCGGCGGCTCAGCGAACTGCAGCAGAAGCTCTACGCGCACGATCGCCATTCGCTGCTGGTGATCTTCCAGGCGATGGACGCCGCCGGCAAGGACGGCGCGATCCGCCACGTGATGTCGGGCGTCAATCCGCAGGGCTGCCAGGTGTTCAGCTTCAAGCACCCGAGCGAGCAGGAACTCGACCACGATTTCCTGTGGCGCACGCAGAGTGCGCTGCCCGAGCGCGGACGCATCGGCATCTTCAACCGCTCGTACTACGAGGAAGTGCTGATCGTGCGCGTGCGCCCGGAAATCCTCGCCAGCCAGAAGCTGCCCGACGCCGCGCGCGACGACAAGTCGATCTGGAAGAAACGCTTCCGATCGATCGTGAATTCGGAGACGCATCTGCACGACAACGGCACGCGGGTGGTGAAGATCTTCCTGCACATCTCGAAAAAGGAGCAGTGCAAGCGCCTGATCGCGCGCATCGACGATGCGGAAAAGAACTGGAAGTTCAGCCCCGCGGACATCGAGCAACGCGCGGCGTGGGACGATTACATGAAGGCCTACCAGGCGTGTTTCGAGGCCACCAGCACGCGCGAGGCGCCGTGGTACATCGTGCCCGCCGACGACAAGAAGAACGCGCGCCTGATCGTCTCGCAGATCCTCGTCGACACCCTCGGCGCCCTCGATATGCACTACCCGAAGATCACACCCGCGCAGCGCCGGGAGATGCTGGCGATCAGGCGGCGGCTCGCGAGCGAGCTGGAATGAGCAACAAGGCCCCGGTGCGCCGGCAAGGCGCACCGGGGCGAGGCATCACCACTTGTAGGCGGCGGAGAACATGTAGGTTCGCGGCTCCTGCCAGCTGCCGTTGCGGAACATGCTGAAGTCGATGCCCTGGACCAGCTTGTCCTCGTCGGTCGCGTTGCGCACGAAGAACGCGAAGTCCATCGCGCCGTCGCCGACCGGCACGTCGGACAGTTGCACGCGCACGTTCAGGTTTTGCGTGTCCGGCAGGCCGTCGAGCGACTTCACGTAGCTGCCACCGGCATTCGGCGCGGCGAGGTCCTTGTTGACCGCGTACAGGTACATATCGTCCGTGAAGCTGTAGTCGAGCAGCAACATCAGTTCGCCGAAGCTCAGCCGCGCCAGCGTGCCCTGCAACTGCAGGCTGAAGGTGTTCTCCGGCGCGTACGGCGCCAGACGGTTCGATGCGGTATCGATGATCGGGCGTCCCGGCGCGAAGGAGTTGTCCAGGTACTTGTCGAAGCTGGTGTCCAGATAACCCCAGTTGCCCGAAACGAGCCAGTCGTCGGTGATCTGCAGCGCGAACTCGACCTCGGCCCCCTTGTAGACGGCCTCACCCGCGTTGGTCAGCAGTGACTGCGTGGTACCCGGCAGCAGCTGGGTGATCTGCAGGTCGGTAACCTCGTTGTGGAACAACGCGACGTTGAGGCGCGCGCGACCATCCCACCACAGCGACTTGACACCGATCTCCTTCGACAGCGAACTCTGCGGCTCGAACGGCGTGGCGACCGCGGGATCGGCGACTTCCGAGCTGAAGCCGCCGCTCTTGAAGCCCTTGGCAACGCGCGCGTAGACGTTGACGTCGTCGTTGACCGCCCAGGAAAGCGCCGCCATCGGCGTGGTGTCGTCGAAAGCCTCGCTGTAGGACGTGTAAGGGAGCAGGCCGGCGCCCACATCGGTGACGAAGCTGCCGCCGAAACCGTTGGTGAGGTAGCGGTGCGTCCAGCCGCTGCGTTCTTCCTCCGTGTAACGCATGCCGACGGTGGCGGTCCAGTCCTCGGCGAACTGCCAGTCGAGTTGGCCGAATGCCGCCCAGGCTTCGGTGTCGGCTGCATAGTTCGACTGCTGCGGTGCTGCACCGAACAGCGTGAACTGCTGGCTGCCGCGGGTGGTGCCCTCGTCCTCGAACCAGTAAAGGCCCGCCACCCAGTTCACGGTGTCGCGGCTCGCGATCCACTGCAACTCGTGTGAAAGCTGCTCGTACTCGGTGGCGCGGTTGTAGTTCGCGGCCATGCCCCACGAGAACCCCGGGACCACATCGACGCTCACCAGCGGCATGCCGTCGATGTCCTGGCTGTCCTCGAAATCCATGCTCCTGTACGCGCCGATGTATTTGATGGTGTCGTCTTCGGTGAGGTCGTACTCCAGCGTCAACGCGTGCGACAGCCCCTCGCTCGCCTCCATCGGCCCCTTCTGCCCGGGCGTCATGTTCGTCGATACGGTGCTCGGGCGGCTCGTGGTCACATAGGGTGTGGCGGCCTCCTGGATCTTGGAGCCGAGGAAGCTGCCGAACACGCTGGGGAAGGTACCGCCCCAACCGGTGAGCGACGTCAGGCTCGACGGCGCCGGTGTCTGGTCGATGTTCGAGTAATCGAGGTCGTAGACAGCCACGAAGCGATCGGAGACGTCGAACTTCGCCGAGCCGCGGAACGCCTCGCTGTCGACCTCGCCCATGTCGGGGCCGGTGCGGTTGTGTGCCCAGCCGTCGGCGACTTCCTTGCGCGCGGCCAGGCTGACCGACGCCATACCCATCTGCGGCAGGTCCATCTGCACGCGACCGATGCGACGATCGTAATTGCCCAGTTCGACCTTGGCGGAGCCACTGAACTCGCCGGAGGGGCGGCGCGCGACGAAGTTGATCGCGCCACCTTCGGTGTTGCGCCCGAACAGCGTGCCCTGCGGGCCGCGCAGCACTTCGACCCGCTCGATATCGACCACGTCGAACACCGAACCCTGCGCCTTGCCCAGGTAGATACCGTTCAGATACATGCCGACCGGCGGATCCAGCCAGATGGCCGGCTGGCCGGTGGCGCTGCCCCGGATCGAAACGGTCGAGATCAGCCGCGCACCCGGGTTCTGGCGGAACATCACGTTGGGTGCGATCGCGTTCAGGTCACCCAGTCCCTCGATGTTGCGCAGTTCGAGGTCCTCGCCGGACACCGCCGAGATGGCCAGCGGCACGGCCTGCAGGTTTTCCTCGCGCTTCTGCGCGGTCACGATCATTTCGTCGAGCGCGGTCTGGGCCTGGAGTTGGCCGGCGGCGATCGCGCCGATGGCCAGGCACAGGGTTCTGATGGTATTGCGATTGTCGGACATGACTTCTACGTCTCCTCGGGTGGATCTCGGGTGCTTCCCGGTTGGTGGTGGTTTATGACTGCTCAGGATTCGCGGGCGCGCTGCCGCTGAAGAAACGCCGTGGGTTGTCGATCAACAGCGTATCGATCTGCCGGCGGCTGACGCCTGCCTGCAACAGTTGCGGAATGATGCGGTCGTGGATGTGCGTCGGGTTGAAGAACCCGTCGGACGCCACGTGCGCCAGCAACGCATCGGGGAACGGTTTGCCGCGCATGCACCAGACCGAATCGTGCGACAACACGAGCTGCCGCTCGTGCCCCGCGGCCAGCAGGGCGAGCAGCGAATCGATACGCTGCCGGTCGCTGACCAGTGTCTCGAGACCGAAACGGTCAAAGCCGAGATACGAACCGTTGTCCAGTATCCGCGTGTGGTAGGTGTAATCGGTGCTGCCGCAGCTGTGCCCGATCACGATCTTGTGGGGCGCCACGCCGCGCGCAATCAGCAGTTCCTGCTGCCGGTCGCCCATCGTGCCGTCTTCGGTGTGCGTGGTGATCGGCGCACCGGTTTCCACCGCGGCGATCGCCGCCGCCTCGAGCACGGTCAGCTCGTAGTCCGTGATGCTTCCTTGGCCGGTCCCGATCTTGATGATCCCGGCCCGGATGCCGGTTTCGCCGATACCGGCCGTCAATTCGTGGATGAACAGCCGGGCCATCGCCTCGACGGCCGTGCCCATCGCGCAGTGGTGCTTCCAGTACGCCGCGCCGCCATCGTCCTCCTTGAACAACCCGGTGGCGCAGACGATATTGAAACCGGTACGTGCGGCGACCTCGGCCGCGAACTCCACGTCGCGCCCCATGTCGTTGGGGCACGGATCGACCAGCGACCGGATGCCCCGGTCCTGCAACTCGGTGATGCGATCCACGCAGACGGCGAGCATGTCGCGTCGGGACGGTCCGGGGTTCAGCGTGTCGGCCTGCCAGCCGGAGCAGCCGATCAGCAGATGCTCGTGCATCAGCGTCACACCCAGACTCGCCAGCGGAACCGGCCCGCATACCGTGCTTACTTCGCCGTCCGCCATCGTCGATGCGTCTGTCCCCTGCCGTCGGTGCGGGACGCACCCTAGCACCGACAGCACCCCGCAGCACAGTGCAAACGGGTTCAGGCAAAGGGTGCAAACGGGTTCAGGCAAAGGCTGGGGCGAGCCCGAACCCCCACAGGAGCACCGTGACCGCCATGCAGCCGACCAGCGCGACCAGCCCGACCGTCAGCATCGAACTGGCGAATACGAACGCCCGCTCGTGCGGGATCTCCATGAAGATCGGGATGCCGCTGTAGAGCAGGAACACGCTGTAGCCGGTAGCCGCCAGCACCACCAGCACGTCGAGCCACAGGATCGGCAGCAGGCCGACGAATCCGGACAGAAACATCGGCGTCGCGGTGAAGATCGTGAAGACCAGGCAGCGCCGGTAGCTCGACTCGACGCCGAAGGTGCGTTCCATCCAGAACATCGCGTACGCCACCAGCGCCACGCCCAGCAACAGTGCGAAATAGAATGCGGCCGCCATCGGCAGTGCGCTGGCCAGCGTCAGCTTCACGACCTCGCCACCGGCCACGCTCCAGCCCACCTGCGTGGTCCCGATCAGCAGCGACAGCGGCGGGATCAGCGCCAGCCAGACCACGTTGGCAAGGAACACCTGCGCGACCGAACCTCCACGCTCCCGGCGAAGGTCATCCCACTGCTTGCGCGGCTGGTAAAGCAATCCGAACACATGACTCACGGACATGGCCTTCTCCTGTTGTTATCAACCCTCCGGGTTTACGTCTATGTAAGCGGAATGGACCGGTAAGGCAAGCTGGCAGCGCACGCGCAGTCAAAGACTTCTAAGAAGCGGCGTTCTTAGCATTCGATCACATAACCGAGATTGTGTCGTGTCGTAGGTTCGGCCTGTGGCCGAACAATTCATGTCCGGGCGCAGCCCGGACCTACAACCGAACGAATGTCCGCGTAGGTTCGGCCTGTGGCCGAACAGGTGCGTTCGTGCAACCGAACAAAATGTCCGGGCGCAGCCCGGACCTACAACGGAGCAGGTCCGGGCAAAGGCAGGAGGGTGGCGGTCAGTACTCGTAGACGACGTTGATGCCGTAGCTGCGCCGCTCCGCCCATGCCGTGGGCGCCGGGTTGTACCCTGCGGGCGTCACGCTGCCGCTGACCGGATCACGCACCGTCACCGGACCACCGGAAGCCACCACGTAGAGTGGCCACTTGCGGTCCGCGAGGTTCTTGCCCCAGAGGTCGACGCGCAGCTTGCTGTGCTCGCCGATGTCCGACTGCCACGACAGGCGGCCGTCCCAGAGCCCGTACGAGGGCCGCGAGGCGTTCTCGTGGTTCGGCACCGCGGGGCCTGCGCCGGAGGTGTGGTACGTGCGATCCTCCCAGCGGTAATTGAGGATGGCCGTGAGATCGCCACGTCCCAGTTGCAGGAAGGTCCAGTTCGCGCCGACGTTCAGCGTGTTCTCGGGCGCGTAGCCGGTGGAGAACAGTTGCTTCACGTCCTCCCCGACCTGGTACGGCGAGGCCGTGTTGACCGCCGGATCGAAGATCGTGCCGGCCGGCGCCGGGACCTCGTCATAGCCGGCATCCAGGTACGTGTACTCCAGCGTCAAGCCCAGTCCGTCCACAGGCTGCCACAACGCCTCGACCTCGATGCCGTCGATGGTCGCCTTGCCGGCGTTCATGCCGAGCACCACCGACATATCGCCGGGACTCGTGTTGAAGAAGAGTTGCATGTCCTCGTAGTCGCTGCGGAAGGCCGCCATGTTCAGCCGCATGGTGCGATCGAACAGGTAGGACTTCAGCCCGAGTTCGTAGACCGTGACCTTCTCCGGATCGAAGGTCACGCCGAACTGCCCGACGTCGACCGATTCGCTGGAACCGCCGGCCTTGTAGCCGGTGGCGATCCGCAGATAGGTGCTGACGTCCTCGTTCCACGCGAAGTTCGCGGTGAACGAGGGATTGAACTCGCTGGATTCCAGGTCATTCGACGACACCAGCCCCGGGGCCGGCTCGCGCGCGATCGGGTAGCCGAAGTACTCGCTCAGCAACTCGCGATCGGCCTTGCGCTCGTCCTTGGTATAGCGGCCGCCGAACGTCAGCTCGAGCCGGTCGTCGAGCACGGGAGGCGTCCACGTAAATTGCGCGAACGCCGCCTGCGACTCGGACTCCATCTCGACGAAACGGTACTTGTCGAGGCGCAGCGCACCCGGGAACACGTTCGTGATCAGCGTGTTCTGGATGTGGCGGCCCTCCTCATCGAAGTAGTAGAGCCCGGCGACGTACTCGACACGGCCGTCGAACAGCGTGCCCAGCGCCTGGAACTCCTGCGAGAACTGGTCGGAGGCGATGTCGTCGCTGCTCTGGAAGCCGACGAAGAAGGTCTCGGCGTAGTCCTGGTAATAGATGGTCGAGATGTCGCGGTAGCCGGTCAGCGAACGCAAGGTCAGGGCGTCGGATACCTCCCACGACAGCGTCAGTCCGTGGCCGGTGAACTCGCCCTTGCCCATCGGCAGGTCGATGGCACGGTAGCTGACGTCCTCCGGCTTGCCGCTGTTCGAATAGCCCGGCAGCAGACCGACCAGTCCGTCGCTCGTGTAGTAGAGCGCGGTGGAGTCCAGGTCCCCTTTCTCGAAGAAATAATCGGCGGCGAACGGGCCGTCGTTCGCCCAGCGCAACGCGACCCGGCCCGCGGCCTGCTCTTCCTCGCCGAAATCGTTGCTCGATCCGCGGTTGCGCACGTAGCCGTCCTTCTCGCGCGCGAGGTAACTCAGCTTGGCACTCAGGTTTCCGCTGCGCGGCAGATCGACCACGCTGAGGCTGCGCAGACGCCCTTCGCTGCCGATGCCGAGTTCCTGCTTGAAACCGAACTCGCCGCTCGGCTTGCGGCTGATCAGGTTGACCGCACCGCCGGTGGTGTTGCGCCCGTACAGGGTTCCCTGCGGCCCGCGCAGCACTTCGACGCGCTCCACGTCGGCGAGGTCGAAGGTGACCAGTTGCCCGCGGGAGAGGTAGAAACCGTCCTGGTAGAGCCCGATCGCGGTATCGATCGTGATCTGGCCGACGTCCTGCACCCCGGAGCCTCGCATGTACAGCGTCAGCGTATGCACGGTGGGCGGATACGGCGTGAACGACATGCTCGGCGTCGCCTTTATCACGCCCTCGAGATCGACGATGCCGCGATCCAGCAACGTCTTCGCATCCATCGCGGTGATCGCGATCGGCGTCTCCTGCAGGTTGCCCTCGCGCCGCTCGGCGGTGACTACGACTTCCTCGATCGCGGCGCTCGCGGCCGCCCACGACGGCGCCGCCCCCAGCAGCAACGGACAGACGCCGGCGAGCATGACAGTGGCAAAGCGGATGCTGCGGGCAAGCGGATTCTGGCCCGGACGATGATCGACCATGGACGTGTCTCCCGTTTGGTTCGTTATGCTTATTCGGTCAGGTGCCCTGACCATGCGGAAGATTGTCGGATCACGCCCGGCATATTGTCAAGCCGCATGACGACCAATTCCGACGGAGGTGGACAGGAGCGTGGGCCGCGCAAACGGGGTGACGCACGTGCCGCACAACAAATGCCCGCGCAGGTTCGGCCTGTGGCCGAACAAATGTCCGGGCACAGCCCGGACCGAGATCAATCAGCCGTCGCGGGCCCGCCGACGCCCGCAAAATCCCCGGCGTCGTGACGCTCCTGAAGTTCGGCGGTGTTGACCCGCCGCCCGCGCTTCACGGCCGGGCGCTCGGCGATATGGTGCGCCCAGCGCAGCACGTTCGTGTAGCTGTGCGCCTCGAGGAACTCGGCAGCGGAATAAATCCTGTCGGTGACCACGCCGCCGTACCACGGCCAGATCGCCATGTCCGCGATGGTGTACTGCTCGCCCGCGATGTACGGTCGATCGGCGAGCTGGCGGTCGAGCACGTCGAGCTGGCGCTTCACCTCCATCGTGTAGCGGTTGATCGGGTACTCGTACTTCTCCGGCGCGTACGCGTAGAAATGCCCGAAACCGCCACCGAGGATCGGCGTGCTCGCCATCTGCCAGAACAACCAGTTCAGGCACTCGGCGCGTCCGGCCACGTCGTGCGGCACGAAGGCGCCGAACTTGTCCGCGAGGTAGAGCAGGATCGAACCGGACTCGAATACGCGCAGCGGCGGATCCATGCTGCGGTCGAGCAGCGCGGGAATCTTCGAGTTCGGATTGATCTCGACGAAGCCGCTGCCGAACTGGTCACCGGTGTCGATGCGGATCAGCCACGCGTCGTACTCGGCCCCGCCGAATCCGGCCGCGAGCAGTTCCTCGAGCAGGATCGTGACCTTGGCCCCGTTCGGGGTGCCCAGCGAATAGAGTTGCAGCGGGTGCTTGCCGACCGGCAGCTCCTTCTCGTGCGTGGGACCGGCGATCGGCCGGTTGATCTTCGCGAAGAAGCCTCCGGTGGCACCGGTTTCCCATTTCCAGACCTTCGGCGGGGTATACGGTTCGCTCATGTCGTTCTCCTTGCCAGGTCCGGGCCGTGCCCGGACACTCGTTCGGCTGTAGGTCCGGGCCGTGCCCGGACACTCGTTCGGCTGTAGGTCCGGGCCGTGCCCGGACACTCGTTCGGCTGTAAGTCCGGGCTGTGCCCGGACATTCGTTCGGCCACGGGCCGAATCTACGCGCACATGTTACGCCTTCGCATCGTCCTGCTCTGCTTTCTCGCGTTCGCGCGCGATCGCGCAGGCCGACGCCTTCGTCGCCACCCTGCAGGCGGAATGAGGCGCAGGCCTCCCTCAGGCCGCCCGCGCTTCGGCGGGTGCGGGCGGGAAGTGCAGCGGTAAGCCCACGTCGTAGACGCGCGTCAGCAGCGCGATGAACGCCTTGTCGCTCAGCGGATCGGCGGGCATCCGGAACTGTTCTCCGCGCCGGCGCAGATCGGTGACCAAGGTGTCGATGACACGCTCGTGGGTGAGATCGTCGGTGTGGTCGCGCACCAGTTTCAGCTCGTCCAGATCCGCGTAGACGTACGCGCTCCAGTGCACGAGGAAGCGGAACTCCTCCTCCGGAACCTGCTGGATCACGCGTCCGTCGGTGAGGATGCGCCAACCGCCATGAACCGCGGGGTCGGCCTCCATCACGGAGCCGAATGCCAGCCCCGGCGGGCGCCGCATCGCGACCGGTCCGTTGGCCTGCGCGGTGTGGTACATCATCTCGTTCTCGACCACGACCGCCCGTCCCCACATCGGCGCCTCGAGCACTTTCGGCTGTTCGTGCGGACCGTCCGGCCAGTAGACGAAGCCGCCGCCGGTGCGGCCGCGGTAGTACCACGTCACCACCTGCGCCTTGCGCACCTGCCAGCGGCTGAACAGGCCCGACTTGACCATGGTATTCATCAGCCACAGCGGCGTGTCGTCCATGGTGATGCCGCGAAAGCGCGTGGCGTCGACGTGCGGCGCGCCGGCAGCTTCGCAGGGACCCTGGATGTTGAACAGCATGCTCTCCGGCTCGGCGTACTTCGCGCCCCAGTACTCGCGCACCAGCTGCAGGAAGCGCGGGTTGTAGTAGCAGTCCTCGATCTCCGGACGGATGCACGCACCGGCGTACGAGTAGTAGCCGCGGAACACCGGCGTCACGAACATGTCGAGCGTGGGCTGCACGCCTTCGGGAACGCTGCCCGAGGTGGTGGCGATCAGTTCCTCGGCCGACTTGAAGTGCTGCGCGACGATCAGCGTCCACGGCCCGTTGTCACGCACCACCCCGAGCAGGCGCCGGTGCTGGTCGGGTGTGTAGGCCTCCTCGATCACGCGCGGCGTGGCGGCGGGGCGAAAGATGCGGGCGCGTTCGATGTCCATCAGGGGGTTCTCCGGCAGGGTGATGCGTCGATTGGCTACGTTCGCGCGACGCCGGTGTATCACCCGCGATGCATGACGATCGTGTCATGTTGGCCGGCGTGGTGCTGCGGTCGCGAAGGAGGTCGAGCGGCGCGCGGGACGGGGTCGATCGGGGATGGGTTGGAGATCGGGGGCTGGAGCTCGGGGGTTGGAGCGGGCGATGGGAATCGAACCCACGTTAGCAGCTTGGGAAGCTGCAGTTCTGCCATTGAACTACACCCGCGAGCGACGCGCTCAGGGGAGGCATTCTACCGGCGCGGCGCGTTCGCGCAACCCGCGGCGGCGAATGTGTGCCTGGCCCGGCCTGTGGCCCGGCATATTGCCGATAGGGGTAGGAAGGACCGATTGAGTTCGGTCCCCCCTCCCTCCGAACCGTACGTGCGGGTTTCCCGCATACGGCTCTCCAGTCGGTAGTCTTACCTCATCGAGGATCGACGGTCAGCGTTCCGG
>JAJVIG010000051.1 GCA_022072145.1 Pseudomonadales bacterium | reverse complement strand
TCGAAATACAGCCAGCCGTCGGCGTCGCGGTGACCGACGTCGCCGCTGCGGTTCCAGCCGTCGCGGATCTTCTTCTTCGAGGCTTCCGGGTTGCCCAGGTACTCGATCTCCACCGACGCCGCGCTGCCCTGCGCCGGACGGCAGCAGATCTCGCCCTGCACGCCGGGCGGACACTCGTTGTTGTCGTCGTCGAGGATGCGGATGTCGTAGCCGGGCATCGGTTTGCCGAAGGAGCCGATCGGGCCGACGCCGGGGGGCTTGAACGCGAGGCCGCCGCCGTCGTTGGCGCCGTAGATCTCCATGATCCGCACGCCGAAGCGCTGCTCGAAGGCTTCCCAGATCGCCGCCGGCATGCCGCCGCTGATGATCAGGCGCACCGGGTTGTCGGCGTCGTCGGGACGCGCGGGTTCGGCGTAGATCGCGGTCGCCATGCCGCCGAGGATCGAGAACGTGGTGCAGTCGTAGCGGCGGCAGATGTCCCACAGCTTCGACTTGCTGAACTTGCGGCTGAACACCGCGCGGTAGCCCTGCCACAGCGCCGGGCACAACGCGGTGGTCTGCGCGTTGCTGTGCGTGAACGACAAGCCGGTGTACGGGCGCTCGTCCGGGGTGTAGCCGAACAGCATGCCGACCATGCCGGTGCCGCCGAAACGCTGCGTGCTGGCGACGATTCCCTTGGGGTCGCCGGTGGTGCCCGAGGTGTAGATCACCTGCAGCGGGTGCTGCAGCGAGACCGGATACGGGTCGACCGTCACCGCCGGGCCGGCCAATACCTCGGCCGCCGGCTGCACGAACAGCGTCGAGCGCGGCACCTCGCCGGCCTCGCCCTCGGCGAGCGTCAGCAGCCATTCGAGGCGGGGGCAGTCGCGCGCCGCGCCGCTCACCTCGGCGAGGTTGTACTGCGCGCAGATCACGCCGCGGCAGGCGGAGTTGTTGACCATGAAGGCGAGCTTGTCGGCGCGCGTGCGCGGGTCGATCGGCACGAACACGGTGCCGGTGATCGAGGCGGCGACCATCGCCTCGACGAACTCCGGGTGGTTGCGCAGCGCGATCGCGAAGTGGTCGCCGGGCTGCATGCCGCGCGCGCGCAGCCAGGCCGCGAGGCGGTTGCCGTTGGCGAACAGGTCCGCGTAGGTGCGCACCTCGTCGGGGGTTGCGCCGCCGTCGAGGCTGAAGTGCTCGAAGGTCAGCAGGTCGAGGTCGGGCTTCTGCTCGGCGCGCAGCGCGATCAGGTCGGCCAGGATCAGTTCGTTGCGTTCGCGCACGGCTTGCCTCCGGATATCAACGCATCGCGATCGTGATGTTCATCACGGCGGTATCGTTCCCCAGCGAGCCGCCGCCGTTGTGGCACAAGCCGATGCGCGCGCCCTGGACCTGGCGTGCGCCGGCGCGGCCCTGCAGCTGCCAGGTGACCTCGGCGATCTGCGCGACCCCGGTGGCGCCCACCGGGTGCCCCTTGCGCAGCAGTCCGCCCGAGGTGTTGACCGGGATGCGCCCGCCTAGCGAGCTCTCGCCGCGCTCGAGGAAGCCGGCGATGTCGGCGGCCTCGCACAGTCCCAGGTGCTCGTAGGTCAATAGCTCGGTCACCGCCGAGGAGTCGTGCAGTTCGACCAGGCTGAGATCCTTCGGCCCGACCCCGGCGTCGTGGTAGGCCTCGGCGATCGAGATGCTCATCACGTTCTCGGGCGAGTGGTCGGGGTGCTCGAAATACGAGTGCACCACCGAGGAGACGATGCGCACCGGCCGCTGGATTCCCATCTGGCGCGCCTTGCGTTCGCTGACCAATACCACCGCCGCGCCCCCGTCGGCGACCGGGCAGATCATCGGGCGCGTGAGCGGATCGACGATCACCGGTTCGGCCAGCACTTCCTCGACGCTCACGGCCTTCTGGAACTGCGCGCGCGGATTCAGGCTGCCGTGCACCGAGTTCTTCGCCGAGACCATCGCGAAGTGGCGCAGCTCCGTGCCGTGCGATGCCATGTACTCGCGCGCGAGCACGCCGTAGAAGTCGGCGAACATCGAGCGCTTGGTGCCCGATCCCTCGCTCTGGCCGGCGGTGTTGGTCGCCATGAACGCAGCGCGCTCCTCGACGTCGATGGCGCCGCCGAAGGCCGCGAAGGTGATCGCCTTGTTCTCGTGGAACAGCTTCTCGAAGCCGACCACCAGCACCACGTCGTAGTAGCCGGCGGAGACCATCATCGCCGCCTGGTTCAGCGCGGTGGAGCCGCTGCCGCAGGCGTTCTCGATGTTGATGATCGGGAACCTGCCGAGCCCGATCGAGCTCAGCACGACCTGGCCGCGGATCGACTCCTGCCCGGTCACGATGCCGGCGGCGCAGTTGCCGACGTAGGCGGCCTCGATCTCGTCGGGGCGGATCCCGGCGTCGCGGATCGCCTCCAGCGCAGGCTGGCCGCCGAGCCACTTGATGCTCTTGTCGAGGTGCTTGCCGAACGGCGTCATGCCGACGCCGGCTACCACTGCATTCAGGCGCATGGGATAGTCCTCCGCGGTTCGTTCGTTGCGCGGGCGGTGGCGCGCGTGCGCGGCCGCCCGCTCGTGTTCACCAGCTCGATTTCGGGTCGTCGGGAAGCACCTCGAAGGCATCGTCACGCCACAGCCGCGTGTCGAGGTCGGTGGCCTTCGCCAGCGCGCGCAGTTCGGCGTCGCGCCACGGCAGCGGCGCCGGCGTCTGGATCAGCTTGTCACGCTCGAGCTCGGCGACCACGGCCGGGTCGGAGGTGAACGGCTTGCCGTATTCCATCTCGCTGAACAGCTCCTCGAGCGGTGGTTTGGCGGTCTGGCCACCGGCCTCCCACGATTCGGCGGGATAACCCACCGCCTGCAGCGCCAGCGGCACCGCCGTTTCGGGGACTTTCAGGCGCCTGCCGACACGCCCCAGCACCGGGCCGCCCATCAGGCAGCTGCCGAGCCCTTCGTCGTAGGCAACCAGCGTGGCCTGCGCGATGGCCTGTCCGCAGTCCATGATCGCGCCCGGCGAGTTGCCGGTGACCTTGGGGTCGTTCATCAGGAAGCCCGGCGCGAGCTTCTGCTTCACTTCGGTGATGGTCTGTTCGATGTCCACGCCCATGCGGCGCGTCTCGACCAGTTCCGAAACCGTCTTGACCCAGCGTTCGCCCTCGTAGGCCATCGGTTCGTTGTACCAGAGGATGAACACCGGCGCGGTCTGCATCTGCTGGTAGCTGATCGGCAGCTTGATGCTGTCGATCAGTTCCTTGGTGGCCTGGTCGCGCCAGATCACGACGGCGCGGATGTTCATCACGTTGCCCGCGCACGAGGCGCGCCGCGCCGCCTCGAGCATCTTCTGGATCTTCTCGCGCTCGACCGGACGCCACGACGCGAAGATGCGGATCGAGCGGCGGCGGCCGATGACTTCCTTCAGTTCCATGTGCGCTACTCCCGTGCGGATGGTGGATGTTCGATGCGAGACGGCGTGGCCACGGCGATCAGAGCCGTGACGCCGCCATCAGGCCGAGCATGCTGTTCTCGCCGTCCTCGATCAGCGAGGAACGTGCGTCGCGGAACAGCTTCTCGGCCAGGTATTCGTGCGTGAGTCCGTTGCCGCCCAGTGTCTGGATCGCGTCGTGCGCGACCTCGAACGCCGCCTGCGTGGCGTAGACCTTGCTCGCCGCCGCGTACTGGAACGGCACGCCCCCTGCCTGCGTGGCGTCGGCGATCGCCACCCGCCGCGCCAGGGCGCGCGCGGTCTCGACCTTCTGGAACATGGAGAACAGGCGGTTCTTCACGTTCTGGTGCTGGATGATCGGACCGCCGCCCTGCACCCATTGCTTGGCGTAGTCCAGCGCGAGTTCGTAGGCCGCGCGCGCAACGCCGACGAACTGCTCGCCCATCGCGATGTTCGCGCCCTTGAGCGTCATCTCCCAGACCAGCGGGTAGATCTCGGGCCCCTCGGCGATCAGGAACTTCGCCGGCACCTCGACGTTGTCGAAGAAGATCTCGCCCTGGTTCAGCGTGCGCTGGCCGATCTTCTCGAGCGGCTTGCCCTTGGTGATGCCGGGCAGGTCGAACGGCATCAGGAACACCGCGCCGTCGGCGAGGCCGACCGGTGAGTTCTCGAACGTGGCGTACACGCTGCCCGAGCCGGCGATGGTGCCGGTCGACACCCACGAGGATTTCTGGCCGTTCAGCACGTACACATCGCCCTCGCGGCGGCATTTCAGTACCGGCTTCACGCGCGGGTCGCGGTAGCCCGGTTCGGTGAACGCCACGATGTCGCTGCCGCGGCCCGGTTCGGTCAGCGCGAGGCAGCAGATCTCGTCACGCGCCCCGAAGAACTCGACCAGGTCCGCGCGGCCGGCGGCCTGCGCGATCGTCGGTGCGATGTTCAGCAGTCCGCAGGTGATGAACAGTCCGACGTCGCCGGTGCACAGCTCCTCGACGATGATGCAGTGCGTGAGGGCGCGCTCGGCCGGCGACAGCGAGGGATCGTCGATCATCGCGCCGCCCGCGAAGCCCAGCGCGCGGAACTGCTTCAGCACGTCCCACAGCGGCGAGTCGGCGGCGATCACGGCCTGCGCCGACAGGCGGTCGAGCTTGATGCCGGTGGGGCGCAGCACCTCGGTCGCGAAGCGGCGGCAGGTCTCGCGCACCGCGCGCATCTCGTCGCTGAGTCCGATGTCCAGATCGAATTCCATGGCGGCTCCTGGGGCAGCGTTGTCGTTGTCGCGCCATTGGAGCAGCAAATAATCAACCCGTCAATAGATTATTTGCGCAGACGTTTGCCCTGGAACAGTTCGCCGCGCAGCAGGCGTTCGTAGGCGCGCACGCGCGCGGCGAACGCTTCCTCGTCGCCGTCGGTGTCGTGCGAAATCGACAGTCCCATGGTCAGCGCGAGCAGCAGCCCGGCCGCACCTTCGAGGTCGGTAGCGGACGCCAGTTCGCCGTGTCGCGCCGCCTGGCGCACGAGGTCGCGGAAGAAATCGGGAAACGCTGCCGCCAGTTCGCTGTCCAGCCAGTCGAGTTCGCGGTTGTGGCGGATCTCGGCCGCGGCGTTGCCGCCGAAGCGCACGATTCCGGGCCAGTCGCGCGCCAGCGCGATGACGCGTTCCAGTCCCAGGCAGAGCTGATCGACCACGCTCTGACCGGCGGCGTCGCGGCATGCCCCGCGGTAGGTCTCCAGCAGCGATACGGTGGTGTGGCGCAGCGCCGCGTGGAACAGCGCCGCCTTCGAGTCGAAATAGTGGTACAGCGATCCGCTGGTGATGCCGGCCGCGCGCGCGATGTCCTGGTTGCTGGTCTGCGCGTAGCCCGATTGCGCGAAGCGGTAGACGGCGGCGCGCAGGATGCGCTCGCGCGTGGCTGCGGCCACGCCGCTGCCCTGCGGGCGGCCGCGGCGGCGGACCGGGGTGGCGGATGCATCGTGGCTCGCGGGTTTGCGGGGCATGTGGTCTCCGGCAGGGAAGTGCGCCGCGCAGTGTAAGCGAGGCACCGGCGCGTGCCTACGGCCGCGCTTGGCAGAGGCTGCGCGCTGTCCTTAAGATGGCGCCCTTCGACGATCACGAACCGAGGCAGGGCGACACCGATGCGCGACGAAACCAAGCTGATCCACTCCGGCTACGCCGGCGACCCGACCACGCATTCGGTGGCAACCCCGATCTACCAGACGGTCGCCTACGAATTCGACAGCGCCCAGCACGGGGCGGACCTGTTCAACCTGGCGGTGCCCGGCAACATCTACACGCGCATCATGAACCCGACCACCGACGTGCTCGAGAAGCGCGTCGCGGACCTCGAGGGGGGCATCGCAGGGCTGGCGGTCAGCGCGGGCAGCGCGGCGATCAACTACGCGATCCTGACGCTGGCGAGCGCCGGTGCGAACATCGTCGCCACGCCGCAGCTCTACGGCGGCACCTATACGCTGTTCGCGCACATGCTGCCGGCGCAGGGGATTCGCGTGAAGTTCGCGGCCAGCGACCGTCCCGAGGACATCGCTGCCGAGATCGACGCCGACACGCGCGCAATCTTCTGCGAGAGCATCGGCAACCCGGCCGGCAACGTGGCCGATCTGGCCGGCCTGGCGAAGGTGGCGAACGCGCACGGCGTGCCGCTGATCGTCGACAACACGGTCGCCACGCCGATGCTGACCAAGCCGATCGCGCACGGCGCGCACATCGTCGTGCATTCACTCACCAAGTACATGGGCGGGCACGGCAACTCGCTCGGCGGCATCATCGTCGATGCGGGCACCTTCCCGTGGGCCGAACATGCGGCGAAGTACCCGATGCTGACCTCGCCGGAGCCCTCGTACCACGGCGTGGTCTACACCGAGGCGATGGGACCGGCGGCGTACATCGCGCGCGCGCGCACGGTGCCGCTGCGCAACACCGGCTCGGCGCTGTCGCCGATGAACGCGTTCCTGCTGCTGCAGGGCATCGAGACGCTGGCGCTGCGCATGGAGCGCCATTGCAGCAACGCACTCGCCGTGGCGCGTTACCTCGAGTCGCACCCGCGCGTGGCCAGCGTGAGCTACGCGGGCCTGCCCTCGCACGCGTATTACGGCCTCGCGCAACGCTACTGCACGGGCGGGTTGCCGGCGTCGCTGCTGACCTTCGAAGTGAAGGGCGGGCTGGACGACGCGGTGCGTTTCTACGATGCGCTGAAGCTGTTCAAGCGCCTCGTCAACATCGGTGACGCGAAGTCGCTCGCCTGCCACCCGGCCTCGACCACGCACCGCCAGCTCACGGCGGAGGAGCAGGCCAGGGCGGGCGTGACACCGGGAATGATCAGGTTGTGCGTCGGTATCGAACATATCGACGACATCCTCGCCGACCTCGACCAGGCGCTGTAGGTTCGGCCTGTGGCCGATCGATTCACGTCCCCGTAGGTTCGGCCTGTGGCAGAACGATTCACGTCCCCGTAGGTTCGGCCTGTGGCCGAACATATGGTTGGCCGAATATCGTCCGGGCACAACCCGGACCTGCGACGAACGATTCGTGTCCGGGCACGGCCCGGACCTACGGCGGTGGTGCCGGTGGCTGGGGAACCGCGCCGTAGACGTCCTCGTAGCTTGCCAGCCAGGAGCCGAACAGCACCGGCAGCATCACCAGCAGCCCCAGGCCGAACGGGATCACCGCGAGCACGAAGGCGATCATGCAGAGCACTCCGTAGACCAGCAGCGGCACTGCGTTGCCCACGCAGGCGCGCAGGCTGCGGCACATCGCGGTCCACGGCTCGGTGCCGCGGAACACCACGTCGGGGATCGCGAACCAGTACATCGCGGTGATCGCGGCCATCGCGAGCATCATCAGCAGCAGGCCGGGCAGCAGCCCAGCCAGAGCGCCGGCGAGCAGGCCGGAATCGCCCTGGATCACGGAGGAGAGAGCGCCTAGTCCGGAAATGGCGACCATGATCAGCACCCCGGCCATGACCGCGACCAGGGTCAGACCGAGGTGGATCGCCGAGACGATCACCACCGGTTTCAGCGCCGGATGCGAGCCGAAGGCCAGCGCGTCGTTGAGCAGTTCCGTCGAAGCCCCGTCGCGGGCGCGGCGTGCCGCCAGCAGGGTCGCGGCGGCGAACACGCCGTAGACGAAGGGCGACAACAGGTTGCCGATCACCGGCAGCGCATTGCAGACCGTCATCGCGACCAGCAGCAGCAGCGTCAGCGCGATCCATTGCCCCGGCGCGCGCGCGAATGGCTGCCAGCCTTCGGTAAGCCACGTCAGGCCGCGTTCGGCGCCGACGCTGCGTGGGCCAGTTGCGGTCTCTTGTACGGGATCCATGGCGTGTCCCCCCCGATCGGCTAAGCTTCGCGCCAGTGCGTCGTGGAGCCGAATCATGAGTTATCTGGGCAAGAACTACCACCCGCCGGGAACCGCGCCGGGAACCCTGGACGATAGCCGGCGCGGCGAGATCGAGATCCGGCTGGTCGATTACGACGAGCGGGATTATCGGGAGGAGACGCTGGCAAGCGCCGAGGAGTGCATGCCCTACCTCGACCGGCCGTCACGCACCTGGGTGCAGGTCAATGGGCGCCCGGATGTAGCGACGGTGCGCGGCCTGGGGCAGTTGTTCGAGCTGCACGAACTCGCGCTGGAGGACGTGCTCAACACCGGCCAGCGGCCCAAGATCGACGTCTACGGCGAGCAGGTCTTCGTGGTGCTGGCGATGCCGGTGCACACGCCCGAAGGCGTGATGAACGAGCAGGTGAGCATCTTCGCCGGTCCGGATTACCTGATCTGCTTCTCGACCACGCCGGACGACCCGTTCGAGCCGTTGCGCAAGCGGATGCGTCCGCCGTCGAGTTCACGGTTGCGCTCGCGGCGTATCGACTACCTGTTGTACGCGATCGTCGACCTCGTCGTCGACGCCGCGTTTCCGGTGCTCGAGCAGTTCGGCAACGAGATCGAGGAACTCGAGGAGGAACTGCTCGACGCGCCGGGTCGCGACGCCATCGCGCGGCTGCACCACATCCGGCGCGAACTGCTGCTGCTGCGGCGCATGTTGTGGCCGCAGCGCGAACTGGTGAGCCGGCTGCAGCGTGACGAGATCGAACTGATCGAGGAGCAGACGCAGCCGTTCCTGCGCGACTGCTACGACCACAGCGTGCAGATCATCGACCTGCTGGAGAGCTTCCGCGAGATGTCGGCCAGCCTGCTCGAGGTCTACCTGTCGAGCATCGGCAACCGCACCAACGAGGTGATGCGGGTGCTGACGATCATCGCGACGATCTTCATCCCGCTCACCTTCATCGTCGGTGTCTATGGAATGAATTTCGATCCGGCCGACTCGCCTTGGGCGATGCCTGAACTGCGCTGGTACTACGGCTACCCGCTGGTGTGGCTGGTGATGATCGCGGTCACGGTCGGGCTGGTCTGGTTCTTCCACCGCAAGCACTGGCTGTAGGTTCGGCCTGTGGCCGAACGGGGTTGCCGGAAATGTCCGGGCGCAGCCCGGACCTACATGTTCGGGTCGATCACGGCCGGCTCGTAGCAGGCGCGGAAGATCTCCGGCATCCGCGCCGGCTTGCCGGTGCCGAGCCGGATGCAGACCAGTTCCCAGTCGCCGCGGAACAGCGTCAGGCCGTCGCCGTGCCGACGTACCTGGAAATGCCGCCGCATCTGCAGCCGGCCGTCGCTGGCGGTGAGCCAGGTGCCTATCTCGAGTTCGTCACCGCAGACCGCGGCGGCGAGGTAGTCGTAGCGAGCGCTGCGCACGACCATCGCGCGGTCGAGCGATTTGTACGCACCGGGATCCAGGCCGAGCGCCCCCGAGTGTCGCCACGCGGTGTCCTGGCACCAGCCGATGTAGGCCAGGTTGTTCGCGTGCTCGAGCACGTCGATGTGTGCCGGCTCCACCCGCACGGCGTGCAGGAACGGGTGCGGGTGGTCCCAGGCGTCCATCAGGCGTGGGTCTGGCGCATCAGCCGGTCGAGGTAGCCCATCGCGAAGGCAGACAGCACGAACGTGAGGTGGATCACGGTGTACCAGAGCAGCTTGTCGTTGCCGGTGTTCTCGGCGTTCATGAAGATCTTCAGCAGGTGGATGCTCGAGATCGCGACGATGCTCGCGGCCACCTTCAGCTTCAGCGAGGAAGCATCCATCTTGCCGAGCCAGGCGAGCTTTTCCTGGTCGCCGTCGACGTCGAGCGCGGAGACGAAGTTTTCGTAACCGCTCATCATCACCATGACCAGCAATCCGCCGACCATCGCCATGTCGATCAGCGACAGCGTCACCAGCACCAGGTCCGCCTCGCTGATGGTCAGGATGTGCACGATCAGGTGCCAGGCCTCCTGGAAGAACTTCACCGCGAGCGCGACCAGCGCGACGCTGAGGCCGAGGTAGATCGGCGCGAGCAGCCAGCGCGAGCGGTACATCAGTTGCTCGATCAGTCGCTCCATGATCCGGGGCTTCCTTCGTGTGGGGCTTTTCGATGACGTGCCGCAGGGTTCCGCCGCGGCCCGCGCATGCTAGCACACGCCGGCGCGGACACATGCCGGCGCGGACACCTGCCGGCGCGGAGCCGACGGTTCCTGAGCGGCGCGCTTTTGCGTATCCTTCACGCCCTTTTCCGCGGAGTTCCGGCGCATGGACCTGTTCGATTTCGCCCCCGGCCGGGAGGGTTACTACGGCCGCTACGGCGGCGCCTTCCTGCCGGAGATCCTGCACTCCACGATCGAGGAGCTGCGCGAGGGGTTCCGTGCCGCCAAGCGCGACCCCGCGTTCTGGCAGGAGTACCGCCAGCTGATGCGCGAGTATTCCGGGCGCCCGACGCCGGTCACCCACCTGGCGAATCTCTCGCGCCAGCTGGGCGGTGCGCAGATCTACGTGAAGCGCGAGGACCTGAACCACACCGGATCGCACAAGATCAACAACGTGATGGGGCAGGGGCTGCTGTGCCGGCGCCTCGGCAAGAGACGCGTGATCGCCGAGACGGGCGCCGGGCAGCACGGCTTCGCCACCGCGACGATGGCGGCCAAGTTCGGTTTTCGCTGCCGCATCTACATGGGGGCGGTCGACATCGCACGCCAGCGCCCGAACGTGTTCTGGATGGAGAACCTGGGCGCCGAGGTGGTTTCGGTCGAGGACGGGCAGCGCACGCTGAAGGACGCGATCAACGAGGCGATGCGTGACTGGTCGACCAATATGGCCGACACCCACTACGTGCTGGGCACGGCCTGTGGCGCGCATCCGTTCCCGGAGATGGTGAGCTGGTTCCAGTCGATCATCGGGCTCGAGGCCCGCGAGCAGATCCTGGCCGCGACCGGCCGGCTGCCGGATCGCGTGTACGCCTGCGTCGGCGGCGGGTCGAACGCGATCGGGATCTTCCAGGGTTTCCTCGACGACGCGGGCGTCGAACTGGTGGGCTGCGAGGCCGGTGGCTTCGGGCCCGGCAAGGGTCTGCACGCGGCGCGGCTCGCGTACCACGATGCCTCGGTCGGCGTAGCGCAGGGCTTCAAGACCTACTTCCTGCAGGACGAGCAGGGCAACATGCTCGAGACGCACTCGGTCGCCGCCGGACTGGACTACATCGGCGTCAATCCGATCCTTGTCTGGCTGTGGGAGCAGGGGCGGGTGCGCTTCGAGGCGGCGACCGACGCCGAGGTCGCCGAGACGCTGCGACTGGTGATGCGCACCGAGGGCCTGATCCCCGCCCTCGAGAGCACGCACGCCTTCGTGCGCGCAGTGCGCGAGGCGCCGTCGCTGGGGCGCGACGCGGTGATCCTGATCAACCAGTCCGGGCGCGGCGACAAGGACATCTTCACCGTCGCCGATGCGCTCGGCGACGCCAACTGGAAACGCTTCATCGGCGCCAAGGCGGCACAGTATGCGGTTGAATGAGTACCTGGAGCGGCGGCGCGCGACGCGCCGGCCGCTGGTGATGACGCACGTCGTCTGCGGTTATCCGAGCTTCGAGGACAACTGGCGCGAGCTCGAGATCATGGCCGGCTTCGGCGTCGATCTGGTCGAGCTGCAGTTCCCGTTCTCGGAACCCTCCGCCGACGGCCCGCTGTTCGTGAAGGCGAACCAGGAATCGCTGGCGCGCGGCACCACGGTGGCGCAGTGCTTCGAGTTCATGGCGCGCGTGTGCGCCCATTTCCCGTTCCGCGTGCTGATGATGGGCTACTACAACACCGCGTTCCGCATGGGCGACGAGGCCTTCGTGGACCGGCTTGCACAGGCCGGCGCCGCCGGGTTCATCCTGCCGGACCTGCCGATCGAGGAGGCCGCCGGGTTGCGTGAGCTCGCACTGGCGCGCGAGCTGGCGCCGGTCGTGCTGATGACGCCGACCAGCAGCGACGCGCGGCTCGCCCAGCTCGCGGCGGTCGCGCACGGCTTCGTCTATGTGGTCGCGCGCAAGGGCGTCACCGGATCCAGCACGGCGATGAACGAGGACGTGGCGGCACTGCTCGCGCGCTGCCGACGCGCGACCGTGCTGCCGCTCGCACTGGGCTTCGGCGTGGCGACGCGCGAGGACATCGCGTTCATCGCGGAACACGCCGACATCGCGATCATCGGCACCGCGGCGCTGCGTGCCTGGGCGTCCGGCCGCGAGGACGGTCTGCGCGATTTCCTCGCGAGCCTCGCGCTGCCGGCGTAGGTCCGGGCTGCGCCCGGACATTTGCGGCAACCCCGTTCGGCCACAGGCCGAACCTACGGGGGGAAGCGGGCGACGATCGCGGCGACGGTCTCGTCGACGATGCGTTCGCGCTCGGCCACGCTGCGTCCTTCCACGAGGCGTCGCGTGATCGAGCCGCGCCACTGCAACTGGCGGCTCGCGGGGTCGATGAAGTCGATGAACAGCGTACCTTCGGTGTATTCCTCGACGTCGATGTCGGCGCCCGTCACGAACGGGCCGCAGCGCCAGCAGCGGGTATAGGACCAGCCGACGTTGTAATCGCGGATGCGGGTACGGTTCTCGGTGGTGACGAGGAAGCTCGCGAGCAGCTCGGCCTGTTCCGGCGCCACGATGCGATAGCCGCGCGCCTCGAGCGCGGCGGCGAGCGAGCGCCGGATGCGGTTGTGCAGCAGGTCGTCGCTGGCGATCGCCGGCGAGTTCGACACCGTCCGCGGATCGACGATCGCGATGCTGCGCGCCGCGCGCAGCTCGTAGTCGGGGTTGTAGTCGGTGTCCACGCGCGGCATGAGGCTGCAGGCGGAGGCCGCGAGCGCGAGCGCCAGCGCGACCACAACGGTGCGGGCGCGTCGAACGGTGTATCTCATGGGGTACTGCTCCGTGAGTGGATTGTTCAGCCGTTCACCGGCCGGCCGCCGAACAGCAGGCGTCGCCAGCCGGAACGCTCGAAGGGCTGCCAGCCGTTTTCCGGCTGCGACAGCCGGTCGGCCATCACGTAGAACGCCAGCGGATTCGAGCCGAAGCCCATGTGGCTGCCGCAGACGTGGATGTTCTCGGTGAAAGGCCCTTCCGGCTGACAGGCGATGCTCGGGTGCACGAAACCGTCGCTGCGGCTCCAGATGACCGACAGCGGCACCTCGATCGGCACCCGCGCCATCGCCATCCAGCGGCGCATATCCTCGAGTCCCGGTTCCGGAGAGTCGACCAGGCGACGCATGATCGGCCACACGATGGTCGCGCGCGGGTCGCCGAACGGCGTGCCCAGCGTGACGACCTGGCGCACGAGGTCGGGAAAGCGGGCAGCGATCTGGCGCGAATAGAGACCGCCCAGGCTCCAGCCGACCAGCGAGGCGCGACGCTTGGTGCGCCGGTGGATCCGGTGCAACTGCTCGCCCATGGCGGTCACCACACCGTCCATGAATTCGAGCACGCCACTCATGTCGCGCGTCGCCGCGGGATCCATGTTGCGCCCCAGCGGCCACGGGTGTGCCTCGTAGCCCCAGCGCGTGATGTAGCGGCGCATCAGCGCGGTGCTGCCGTCGGCGCCGCCGAATCCGGGCAGCGTCACGACCGGGTGGCCGTCGCCGCCGGGCAACTGCGCGAGCCAGCGGTTGGCCGGCAGCAGGCTCGCCAGCTCGTTAACGGCGCGCGCGAACTCGAGCAGGGCGTAGACGGTGCGGGGCGGTCGGTGCGCGACGTGTTGCAGCATGGCGGTAGGACCCGGTCCGCGAGGTACTGTCTGGAAAGCTAGCAGAGAATCCGCCGGACGCACAATCCGTCGCGCCCCTGTGGTGGTTCAGTCAGGGTGCCGGGGCGCGCTGCCCGAGCGGGGCGCGGTGCGGTAGACTGCCCGCTTCGTTGCCCCTGTCCCGCCCGCGAGTCCCGCCATGTTCGATCGTTGCGCCCTTTGGCACACCGGCACACGCCTGCTCAGGATCCTGCTGCTGTGTTCGTCGGCGGCGGTCGCCACGGCAGCGGACGTCGGTGACGGTGCGCAGACCTTGCCGACTCCCGAGGAAGTGCAGCGCCAGATCGAGGTGCTCGGGGACGTCGGCACCGACGATCCGCAGAAGGCACGGCTGCTCGAGATCTACCAGCGCAACGCGCAGGACCTCGGCGCGATCGCCGAGAACCGCGACAGCAGCGCGCGCTTCCTGCGTCTCTACCAGGAGGCGCCGGAAAAGATCGAACGCCACACGCGTGAACTCGGCGAGCTGCAGCGCCAGGCGCGCTCGGCCAGCGAACTGGCGAAGGGCGTCGCGGTCGAGCGGCTCGAGAAGCTGTTGCGCGATACCCGGACCCGGTTGACCGAGCTGCGCGCCGAGGAGGCTTCGCTGCAGGTCACGGTGGGGAACCTGCAGTCGCGCATCGAGACGGCACGCCAGGAACTCAATGAGCTGACGGGCGGCGCTGCGGCCCAGGACAAGCCGCCGGCCGCCGTTGCCGGCGAAACGCCCGCGATCAGTCGTGCCCGTCAGGAGCAGTGGCTGATCGGGCGCGAGTTGCGCGCGAGCCGGATCGCGCGTCTCGGGACCGAGGTGCAGACCATTCCGGACCGCCTCGCGGCGACGCAGGCACGGTTCAAGCTGGTCACCGCGCAGCGCGAGCAGGAGGAACGTTTCCTCGCCGGGTTGCTCGGCATGGACAGCCTGAAGCGGATCGGGGATGCCGAACAGTTGCGCGAGCACGTGCGCCAGAGCCTCGCCGGGAGCGCGTCGCCGCTGCCGGAACTGTCGGCGCTGCGCGAGGAGATCACGCAACTCGCCGATGAGTACGTGCAGGTGGTCGGGCGTTCGGAGTCGGTGGGCGCCGATGTCGCGGCAGCGGGCGCGCGTGCGACCGAGATCGCCAACGCCTACGAGAGCATCCGCCAGCAACTCGAGATCGCGGCGCTCAGCGATGCGCTGGGGCCGGTGCTGATGGAGCAGTACCGCAAGCTCGGCAGCTACGACCAGCCCGGCAGCAAGCTGGACGCGGTGGCGAGCATGCTCTCGGGCACCCGGCTGCGCGAGTTCCAGGTGACCCGCCTGCTGGCGACCGAGGTGCAGTCGCGCGAGGCGGTCTACCGCGCCGTCGAGTCCCGCACCGGGCTCGGTCCCGCCGAACGCGCTGCGACACTCGCCGAGGCGGACCGTCTGCTCAGCGACCGCAGCCGCTTGCTCGATGCGCTGAACCGCACCTATGCGCACTTCACCGGCCAGATCGTGGACCTGGAGCAGGCGTACCGGCAGCAGTCCGACGCCGCCGCCGGATTCGGCAGGCTGGTCGATCGCAACCTGATCTGGATGAAGTCGCATCCCGGGCTGGGACTCGCCGACCTGCTGGCGTGGCCGCGCGCCAGCCTTGGCTCGCTGCTCGCGCAGGACTGGGCCGGGTTGGGTGCGGCGTTGCGGCAGCAGGTGCTCGCGCACCCGCTGAGCGCTGGATTCGCGCTGCTCGTCGTGCTCGCGCTGACGCGTTACCGCAGCCCGCTGCTGAACCGGCTGCAGGCGCTGAGCCTGCGGCGCGTGGGTTGGCGCGATTACCGCTACCGCATGGGCGGCGAGGCGCTGGGGATACACCTGCTGCTGGCGCTGCCGGTGCCGCTGCTGCTGGCATGCGCCGGCTGGCTGCTGGCACGCGTGGAGGTGCCGGGCGGCGCTGCGCAGGCGCTCGCCGGCGCCTGCTACCAGACCGCGGGCCTCGGCTACCTGTATCTGCTGGTGCTCGGCACGATGGCGCACGAGGGTTTCGCGCGCGCGCACCTGCGCTGGAAGACCGCGCGCGTGCAGAGCGTGCGCCGGCTGTTGCGTGCCGGGCTGTGGGTGATGCTGCCGCTGGCGTTCTTCGGCGCGACCATGCGGCTGCTCGGTGTCGATCCGGCCGATCAGTCGTACCGGATCAGCGGGCTGCTGGTCACCGTGGCGTATTTCGCGTTTCTGGTCGCGATCGTGCGCGCCGCGCGCGGAATGTTCGACTCCGCGTTCTATTCACGCGGTCATCCGCTGCTGTCGCGGCTGGGTTCGCTGCTGCTGCTGGCGATCGTTCTCGCGCAGCCGCTGGTGTTCCTGCTCGACATCCAGGGCTACCACTTCACGGCGCGCGAACTGCAGTTGCGCGCGTTCCTGAGCACGGTCGTGCTGCTGTTCTCGAAGATGCTGCTCGACGCGGGACTGCTGGGTCTGACGATCGCTGCACAGCGCTCGCTGGCCGCGACGCAGCCGCCAGCGGCCGCGCAGGAGGCGCAGGACAACGACGCCCCGGCTGGCGATGGCGGGCCGCCGCCAAAGGTGGTGGATGGCTTCGACGAGATCGACCTCGAGAAGATGAGCGCCGGGGCGATCGCGCTGCTGCAGGTATTCGTGGCGGGAGCGGCCGTGCTGCTGCTGGTGTTCGTCTGGCGCCAGTTCTTCACGGCGTTGTCGATTCTGGATTCCGTGGGGCTATGGACCTATGTGCAGAGCGTGGACGGCGCCGACACGGTGGCCACCGTGTCGCTGTTCGATGCCGGCGCGGCCCTGCTGGTGCTCGCGCTCGGCTTCGTGTTCGCGTCGGGACTGCCGGCGCTGGTCGGCGTGCTGTTCTACAACCTGATCACCGAGAAGGGCGTGCTGTACGCGATCCAGACGCTGATCCGCTACACGGTCGGGGTGCTCGGTGTGATGGTGTCGTTGCATATGCTCGGCTTCGGGTGGTCGAAGCTGCAGTGGATGGCAGCGGGCCTGTCGGTGGGGCTGGGTTTCGGGCTGCAGGAGATCTTCGCGAACTTCGTGTCCGGCCTGATCATGCTGTTCGAGCGTCCGGTGCGCATCGGCGACGTCATCACGCTCGGTGAACATAGTGGAAAGATCGAACGCATCCGCATGCGCGCGACCACGATCACCGATTTCGACAACCGCGAGGTCATCGTGCCGAACAAGATGTTCGTGACCGAACGGCTGATCAACTGGACGCTCAGCAACTCGGTGGTGCGCCTGAGCTTCGACGTCGGTGTCTCCTACGACAGCGATCCGCGCGAGGTGCGCGAGACGTTGCTCTCGATCATCGAGTCGGACCCGCGCGTGTTGAAGGACCCGGCGCCGAACGTGGTGTTCCGCGAGTTCGGCCCGAACTCGCTGAACATGCGCTGCTTCGCGCATGTCGAGGACGTCTCGCTGCGCTTCCAGGTGCAGAGCGAGCTGCATATGCGCATCACCGAGGTCTTTCGCGAGAAGGGCATCGAGATCGCCTATCCCCAGATGGACCTGCACCTGCGATCGGTGGATCCGCAGGCGCGGCCGTCCTGAGACCGGTGCCGAGACCCGTATGGCCGAAATTTAACCTCCGGGCCCGTATCGGCATCGGCTAGACTCGCCGCTCCGGATCCGCGGTCGATCGCCGTTGCCTGCACCACGGCGTGGCGGAGCCCATCGACGACGCCAAGGACAACAGTGGAGCACGCGAACACGCAATCGGCGCGATCCCCGGCAGGACCGGGCGCACAGGCCTGGCGGGCGCTGGCGGTGATTGCCGCCGGAGTCGTGGCGGCGGTAGTGCTCTACCTCACGCGTCCGGTGCTCGAACCCGAACAGAGCGAACGGCCGCTGATCGCGGTGCGCACCGTCACCGCGACCCCCGGGGACGTGGTGCTCGCCGTGCATTCGCAGGGCAGCGTGGCGCCTCGCACCGAGGCCGAACTGATCCCCGAAGTGTCCGGGCGGGTGGTCCGGGTGTCTCCGGCAATGGCCTCCGGAGGCCGTTTCGCGGAAGGCGAGGTGCTGCTCGCCATCGACGACAGCGATTACCGCAACGCGGTCGGCAGCGCCGAGGCGGCGCGCCTGCGCATGCACGCGGAGGCCGAGTTCGCGCGCTTCGAGTCCGAGCGGCTGCAGTCGCTGCGCGCACGCGACCTCGCCAGCCGTTCGCATGCCGAGAACGCGCTGCGCGCGCACCGCGTGGCGGAGGCGGCGTTGCGCGAGGCCGAGGTCGCGCTCGAACGCGCGCGGCTGGATCTGGCGCGCACCGAGCTGCGTGCCCCGTTCGCCGGGCGGGTCCGCAGCGAGCGCGTCGATATCGGGCAGGCGGTGAATCGTGGCGACAAGCTCGCCACACTGTATGCGACCGATTACGTCGAGGTGCGGCTGCCGATCGCGGACCGCCAGCTGGCCTTCCTGGACCCGGCGCTGCTGCGCGAGGGCGCAGCCAGCGCGCACGACGCGGTGCCGGTGCGACTCGCCGCGGAGTTCGGCGGCGCACGTCACGTGTGGGAGGGCCGTATCGTGCGCACCGAGGGCGAGATCGACGCGCGCAGCCGCATGGTGCACGTGGTCGCGCGCGTTCCCAACCCGGATGCGGCCGACGGCGCGCCGCTGCCGGTGGGGCTGTTCGTCGATGCCGAGATCAGCGGACTGACGGCGCAGGGGGTGGTCACTCTGCCCCGTGCGGCGCTGCGCGACGGCAACCGCGTGCTGATCGTCGATGCCGGGGACCGGCTGCGCTTCCGCGAGGTCGAATTGCTGCGCGCCGACCGCGACACCGTGCTGGTGCGCTCCGGCATCGCCGCGGGCGAGCGCGTGTGCGTCTCGCCGCTGCAACTGGTGGTCGAGGGCATGCGCGTCGCGCCGGTCGACGGCGCGGCGGAGGAATGAGCCGATGCAGCGGCTGATCGCGTGGTGGGTGGACAACCCGGTCGCGGCGAACCTGCTGATGTTGCTGTTCCTGGTCGGCGGGCTGATCGCGCTGCCGCAGGTGCGTAAGGAGGAGTTCCCCAACCTGGAGATGGACTACATCCAGATCCGGGTCGCGTATCGCGGCGCCGCACCGGAAGAGGTCGAGGAGGCGGTGTGCGTGCGCATCGAGGAAGCCATCGAGGGCGTCGAGGGGATCAGGAAGATCACTACGATGGCCGCCGAGGGCTTCTGCCAGCTGATGGTGCAGGTGCACCACGACGCCGACAAGGGCAAGACACTCGACGACATCAACGCCCGCGTGCAGGCGATCGACACCTTTCCGCGCGAGGCCGAGCGGCCGGTGATCAACGAGGTCACGGTGCTGACCACCGTGATGGAGCTCGCGGTGTCGGGCAACACCGACGAGCGCGCGCTGAAGGAATTCGCCGAGCGGGTGCGCGAGGAACTGGTAGAGGATCCGCGCATCAGCCAGGTCGCGATCCGTTACGCGCGGCCCTACGAGATCTCGGTCGAGGTGCCCGAAAGCGCGTTGCGCCGCTACGGGTTGAGCTTCGACGCGATCGCCGAGGCGATCCGCGCCGCGAGCATCGACGTGCCGGGCGGGCTGCTCAAGACGCAGGGCGGCGAGGTCCTGCTGCGCACCAAGGGGCAGCGTTACAGTGCCGCGGAGTTCGCCGACGTCATCGTGCTCAAGCGCGCCGACGGCACGGCGCTGCGCCTCGGCGAGATCGCGACCATCGTCGACGGCTTCGAGGACACCGACCTGCGCGTGCGCTACGACGGCAATCCGGCGCTGCTGATGCAGGTGTCGCGCGTGGGGGACGAGGACACGCTCGAGATCGCCGGCGCGGTCAAGGAATACCTCGAGCGCAAGCGCCCGCAGTTGCCCGAAGGCATGGCGATCGACATCTCGCGCGACGAATCGCAGGACCTGGTCGACCGTCTGGACGCGCTGATAGGCAACGCGTGGAGCGGCCTGGCGCTGGTGGTGCTGGTGCTTGCGCTGTTCCTGCGCCTGCGCATCGCGCTGTGGGTCGCCGTCGGCATGCCGGTGGCGATGCTGGGTGCGCTCGCCATGTTCCCGCTGGTCGGGTTGTCGATCAGCTCGTTGTCGCTGATGGGCTTCCTGCTCGTGCTGGGCATCGTGGTCGACGACGCCACGGTGGTCGGCGAACGCGTCTACGCGTATCAGCTGCAGGGCCTGACACCGCGCGAGGCGGCGATCCGTGGTACCGCCGAGGTTTCGGTACCGGTGATCTTCGGCGTGCTGACCACGCAGGCGGCGTTCCTGCCGATCATCACGCTGGAAGGCGATATGTCGTCGTTCTTCTCGGCGGTGGGCATCACGGTCGTGCTCTGTCTGAGCTTCAGCCTGCTCGAGTCGCAGCTGGTGCTACCCTCGCACCTCGCGCGGCAGGCACCGCATGCCCCCGGCGATGCGCGCGAGAGCCGCTTCGAGCGTTTCCAGGACCGCATCGCGGATGCGCTGGAGCGTTTCATCGAGACGCGTTACCAGCCGCTGATGCGCAGCGCGCTGCACAACCGTTACGTGGTCAGCGCGGTGGCGCTGGCCGTGATGATCGCGATGGGCGGCCTGCTCGCGAGCGGCCGGCTGGTGTTCCAGTTCTTCCCGTCGGTCGAGGGCGACCGGCTGTTCGCCTCGCTGACGCTCCCCGAGGGCACGCCGGCCGAGGTCACGCAGCGTGCCGCGCAGCGACTGGAAGCCTCGGCCGAGGTTCTGCGGCAACGCCTCGACAGCGGTCGCGACGAGGAGCCGTCGGCGATCGAGCACATCATGGCTTCGGTCGGCATGCGCATCGGACGCGGCTCGATCGAGTTCTCGAGCGGCGAGGGCAGCAACGTCGCCGAGGTCATGATCGAGTTGCAACCACACGATCGACGTGGCGGCATGGGCTCGGCGGAGGCGGTGGCGTTGTGGCGCGAGCTGACCGGCCCGATCCCCGATGCGCTGGAGCTCACCTTCACCGCGGAGGCGTTCAGCGTCGGCAAGCCGCTCGACATCCAGCTGCGCGGGCGCGACGTGAAGCAGCTCGGGCAGGCCGCCGCGGAACTGCGCGAGGTGCTCGCGCGCTACGACGGGGTGTTCGACGTCGCCGACACCTACCGTGCCGGCAAGCAGGAGATGCTGCTTGCGATCCGCCCCGACGCCGAACTGCTGGGCCTCGCGCAGCGTGACCTCGGCCGGCAGGTGCGCCAGGCGTTCTACGGCGAGGAGGCGCAGCGCGTGCAGCGCGGGCGCGACGACGTGCGCGTGATGGTGCGCTACCCGGAACGCGAGCGGGTCTCGCTCGGCGATCTCGAGAACATGCGCGTCCGCACGGCCGGCGGCACCGAGGTGCCGTCGGCGGTGGTGGCCGACACGCGCCTCGCGCGCGGGCATTCGACGATCACGCGTATCGACGGCCAGCGCGTGGTCAGCGTGCGCGGCGACGTGGACCGCGAGGTCACGGTGCCCGAACGCGTGCTCTCCTCGCTGGCGCAGACCGAGTTCCCGCGCCTCGCGTCGAAGTATCCCGGCATCTCGTTCGCGCTCTCCGGCGAGGCCGAGGAGCGCGCCGACGCGATGGACAGCCTGACCGGCATGACGGTGCTCGCGTTGCTGATCATCTACGCGCTGCTCGCGGTGCCGCTGCACTCGTACCTGCAGCCGCTGGTGATCATGAGCGCGATCCCGTTCGGCGTGATCGGCGCGTTGCTCGGGCACCTGATCACCGGTACCGCATTGATGTTCTTTTCGCTGCTCGGCATCGTCGCGCTGTCGGGCGTGGTCGTGAACGCGAGCCTGGTGCTGGTGGACTACATCAACCAGCAGCGCGCGGCCGGCGTCGATGTGCGCGAAGCGGTGCTGCGCGCGGGTTCGGTACGTTTTCGCCCGATCCTGCTCACCTCGGCCACCACGTTCTTCGGTCTGGCGCCGCTGATCGCCACCTCCGGCATCTCGACCATGATGTTCGTGCCGCTCGCCATATCGCTCGCCTTCGGCGTGCTGGTCGCGACGGCGATCACGCTGGTGCTGGTGCCGGCGCTGTACCTGATCCTCGAGGACCTGCACATCGGGACCGCGGCGCTGCGTGCGCGGTCCGGTAACGGAGGGCGTGCGCAATGGAACGGTCGGACATGAACGGACTGCGACGGGTCGCGGTGCTCGAAAGCCACGTCGCGTACCGCGAGGCGGGCAGCGGGGATCCGATCGTGTTCCTGCACGGCAATCCCACCTCGTCGTACCTGTGGCGCAACATCCTGCCGCATGCGGCCCCGTTCGGGCGCTGCATCGCGCCGGACCTGATCGGGATGGGCGAGTCGGGGCGCCTCGACGCCGGCGGCGAGCACCGCTACGGGCTGCTCGCGCAGCGCCGCTACCTCGACGCGTTCCTGGAGGCGCTCGGCGTGCGCGAGCGTGTCACGCTGGTACTGCACGACTGGGGTTCGGTGCTCGGCTTCGACTGGGCGAACCGCCACCGCGCGGCGGTGCGCGGCATCGCGTACATGGAGGCGGTGGTGCGTCCGGTTGGCGCCGACGATCTCGACGAGCCGACGCTGCAGATGTTCCGCACGCTGCGTTCGCCCGAGGGCGAGCAGCTGATCCTCGGGCAGAACATGTATATCGAACAGGCGCTGCCGGCGACCACGCTGCGCGCGCTGGGCGAGGAGGCACACGATGCCTACCGCGCGCCCTTCCGCGCACCGGGCGAGGGGCGGCGCGCGATGCTGACGCTGTGCCGCGAGGTGCCGTTCGACGGCATGCCGCACGCAGTGTGGGAGATCGAGGCCGCCTACGCGGACTGGCTCGCGGGCAGCAACGTGCCGAAGCTGTTCGTGAACGCCGAACCGGGCGCGTTCCTGGTCGGCGCGAAGCGCGCGTTCTGCCGCACCTGGCCGAACCAGCAGGAAGTCACGGTTCCCGGCGCACATTTCCTGCAGGAAGACTCGCCCGGGGAGATCGGTGCCGCACTCGCGGCCTGGCTGCAGCGCCTGCCGCCGTAGGTCCGGGCTGTGCCCGGACATTTGTTCGTGTAGGTCCGGGCTGTGCCCGGACACGAACTGTTCGGCCGCAGGCCGAACCTACACGAACAGGTTCGGCCTGCGGCCGAACCTGTGGCTCACATGCGGCGCACGATCTCCGTCACCAGGCGGGTGATGCCGGCGGCGGCGTCGCTGATGCGACCGGCCAGCATGTACGCCGGCGTGCTGATCACGTTGTTCTTCTCGTCGATCGTGAAGCGGTCCACCGCGCAGGTCCGGTGCTCGCCGCCCATCGCGCGGATCGCGTCGGCGGCCGGATCGTCGTCACGCCCGATCGTGCACTGCACGCCCTTGCCGATCAGCCGCGGTGCCATCGCCGGTGCGATGCAGATCAGTCCGACCGGCTTGCCCTGCGCGTGCATCGCGCCGACGAAACGCGCCACGTCGGCATTGACTTCCATGTCGGCGCCGGCGACCGCGAAGTTGCACAGGTTCTTCGCGGCGCCGAAGCCGCCGGGAAGGATCACGGCCGCGTAGTCGGCCGCATCGGCGTGCGCCAGGTCCACGATGTTGCCGCGGCACAGGCGGGCGGACTCGACCAGCACGTTGCGCTGCCCGGGCATCGTCTCGCCGTTCAGGTGGTTGATGACGTGCATCTGCTCGATGTCCGGCGCCATGCACTGGTACGCGACGCCGGCTTCGTCGAGGCGCAGCATCACCAGCGTGGCCTCGTGGATCTCGGAGCCGTCGAAGACGCCGCAACCGGACAGGATGACCGCTACTTTCCGGGACATGTGATCACTCCATCGGGTGGTTTCGACGCGGCGATGATAGGCGATCCGGGCCCCGGCGGTCGCGTCCTCCCGAAGCGATGCGCCGGCGGGTGCGGAACCGCTACAATCGGCCGGGTGTAGCAGGGCGGACACCGGCATGAACGGGCACGACGAGGCGCAAGCGCAGGCCGGGGTGGTGGAGCCGGGTCCGTCGGCGCCGGCCGTGTCGGCGATCGAGGCGCCGGCAGCCTCACCCGCCGCGCCGCAGGACGACGCCGAGCGCCGCCGCCTGTTCCGCTGGTTCTTCTTCGGCGTGTTCGCGTTCCTGCTCTACCAGCTGCTGCTGGTCCTGTCGCTGTTCTCCGACGCGATCATCTGGGCGGCTTCGCTGACGCTGGTGTGTTTTCCGATCCACCGCTTCGTCGCCGGGCAGCTGGGCGCGCGACCGAACCTGGCCGCCCTGTCGAGCACGCTGGCCGTGCTGTTGCTGGTGCTGGTGCCCACGCTGGCGATCACCTGGGTGGCCGTGACCCAGTCGGCGGAGCTGTACCCGACCGTGCGCGCGTGGTTCCTCACGCTGCAATCGGCCGACGGCGCGTGGTTCGCGGACCTGGTGCCGGAGTTCGTTCAACGCAACCTGGCGCGGCTGCAGGCGCTGCTCGACTTCGGGGGCGAACGGCTCGCGTGGGACCTGGACGAACTGATGCTCGCGCGCATCAACGCGGCGAGTGCGCAGATCGCGAATTTCGGCGCCGGCGTCGCGCGCAACGTGCTGCTGGGATTCCTCAACCTGCTCGGCATCCTGGTGCTGATGTTCTTCTGCTTCCGCGACGGGCAGCGTTTCCTTGGCTGGTTGTTCTCGATCGTGCCGATGCCGACCGCGCACGCCGAGTCGATCGCGTTCAGGATCTACGAGACCGTGACCGCGGTGATCCGCGGCGCACTGCTCACCGCCGCGATGCAGGGCGTGCTGGCGGTGATCGGCTACCAGATCGCCGGCGTGCCGCTGGCGGTGTTCTTCGGCGTGCTGACCGGGCTGTGCGCGATGATTCCGGTGGTCGGCGCCGGGCTCGTGTGGGCGCCGATCGGGGTGTTCGTGCTGGCGCGCGAGCCGGCCTGGGGCGTGTTCGTGCTCGCCTGGGGTTTCTTCGTGGTCAGCCTGGCCGACAACGTATTGAAGCCGTTGCTGATCGGCACCCGCGCGCGCATGCCGATCCTGCTGATCTTCTGCGGCATCATCGGCGGCGTGAACGTCTACGGGGTGACCGGACTGATCATCGGACCGATCCTGATGGCCAGCCTGCTGGCTTTCGTCTCGATCTACCGTGAACACTATTCGCCGGGCAACGGGCCCGGTCATGGCGGTGCCGACCAACCAGTGCCGAGCGCCTCGGCGGGGAGCGAACGATGAGCGAGATCGACGGCGGCCGGATCGCGGCCCGGCAGTTGCGCGCCGCCGGCATCGACACCGTGTTCGGCGTGGTCGCCGGTCCGATGCTCGAGGTGATGGCGGGTGCGCAGGCGGAAGGCCTCGACGTGATCGGCTGCCGGCACGAGGAGAACGCGGCCTTCATGGCGAGCGCCTGGGGCTACGTGAACCGCAAGCCCGGCGTGGTCGTGGTCGGCTCCGGACCGGGGATGACCAACGCGGTGACGCCGATGCACGCGGCGACCGCCGGCGCGATGCCGTTGCTGGTGCTCGGCGGATCGGTGCGGGATTCCCAGCGTGGGCTGGGCGCGTTCCAGGAGGCCGATCAGCTCGCGTTCGCCGCGCCCGGCTGCAAGTGGACCGCGCGTGTCGACAGCGGCGAACGCATTCCGGAGTTGCTGCGGCTCGCGCTCGGCAAATGCGTCGCGGGCCGGCCCGGGGCGGTGTACCTGGATTTCCCGGCGCAGGTGGTGGCGCAGCGGGTGGCGTCCGCTGGCGTGCCGGCGCTGGCGCCGGCGCCGGCCGCAGCGCCCCCGCACGCGGATCCGGCCGCGATTGCGCACGTCGCACAGTTGTTGGCCAGGGCCGAGCGACCGCTGCTCCTGTTCGGCAAGGGCGCGGCCTGGGCCGATGCCGGCGCGGAGCTCGCGCGCCTCGCCGATCTGGGCCTGCCGTACGTGGCCTCGCCGATGGCGCGCGGGGTGGTGCCGGACGACCACCCGTCGTTCGTCAACGCCGCACGCTCCGCCGCGCTCGGGCAGGCGGACGTGGTGGTGATGTTCGGCGGACGTTTCAACTGGATCTTCGGCATGGGACGTCCGCCGCAGTTCGCCGCCGGCGTGAAGATCGCGCAGATCGACCTCTGCGCCGAGGAGCTGGTGGCCGCCGCCGAACTCGACACCGCGATCGTCGCCGACGCCGCGGTGGCGGCGCGGCAACTGGCCGATGCGCTGGCCGGGCGAATGCTCGCCTGCACGGCCTCTGGCTGGCTGCGCGGACTGCGTGCCATGGTGGCGGCGAACGAGGCGGAACTCGCCGCGGCCGCGGCCAGCGACGCATCCCCGATCAGCCCGTACCGGCTGGTGCGCGAGGTGCGCGACGTGCTGCCGCGCGAGGCTTCGCTGAGCTTCGACGGCGAGGTGATCATGGCGGTCGCGCGCGCGATGCTGCCGGCGTACCGCGCGCGTTCGATCCTCAACGCCGGCACCACCGGCTGCATCGGCACCGGGCTGCCGTACGCGATCGGCGCCAAGCTCGCGCGCCCCGACGCCCCGGCGCTGGCCTTGCTCGGTGACTACGCCTTCGGCGCCGCGATGATGGACGTCGAGACGCTGGCGCGCATCGGTGCGCGGGTAGTGGTGGTGGTGGCCAACAACGAGGGCATCGCCGGACACGCGCTGCAGGACTGGTTGTTCGACCCGGCGAAGACGGCGGTCGCGCGGCTGCTGCCGGCGCGCTACGAGATGCTGGCGCAGATGGTCGACGGCCACGCCGAATACGTCGATGCGCCAGGCCAGCTGCGTCCCGCGCTCGAACGTGCGCTGGCGGCCGATCGCTTCGCGATCGTGAACGTGCGCGTCGATCCGAACGCCCGACGTATCAAGGGTTCCTACTTCCTCGGCTGAGCCGCCATGGGCGCCGGCTGCCGGCGCAACGCGGCCAGCGCGCCGCGCAGGCGCGACCACGCGCGGCGCGTGCGCAGGGACGCGGCATCGACCACCGTGTAGACCACCGGCACCACGACCAGCGTCAGCAGCGTCGAGGTCACCAGGCCGCCGATGGTGATCATTCCCATAGGCGCACGGAATTCCGAACCCACCGCGTCCGAGAGCACCATCGGCAGCATCCCGATCACCAGCGAGGCGGAGGTCATCAGCACCGGGCGCATGCGTACCGGCGCGGCCTCGAGCACGGCTTCTTCGAGCGAGCGGCCCTGCGCGCGCAACTGGTTGGTGTAGTCCACCAGCAGGATGCCGTTCTTCATCACCAGGCCCATCAGCACCAGCAGGCCGATGCCGGCCATCATGTCCATCGACAGCCCGGTGATCGCCAGCGCGACGAAACCGCCGATGAACGCCAGCGGTGCCGAGGTCATGATCGTGAACGGATGCGTCAGCGAGTCGAACAGCGAGGCGAGCACCATGTAGATCGCGATCAGCGCCAGCGTGAACGCGAACATGATGTCGCTGCCGGTCTCCTCCATGGTGCGCGCGTATCCGCCGGGTTCGAGCGTGAACGGCGCTGCGATTCCCAGCTCGTCGGCCCAGCGCTCGAGCTTCGCCACACCGGTGCCCAGGCTCGCACCCGATGCCATGTTCGCGTAGACGCGGATCTCGCGCGTGCGGCTGTTGCGCCGGATCTCCACCGGTCCGTCCTCGTGCACCACGCGCGCCACGTTGGTGACCGGCACCAGCTCGCCGTGCGCCGAGCGCACGCGCACCAGGTGGATCTGCGCCGGATCGTTGCGGTACTGCGGCGCCACCTGCACGCGCACGTCGTGGCGGTTGCCGCCTTCCTCGAACGATCCGACCTCGTCGCCGGCGAACAGCGTGCGCAGCGTCTGCCCGATCGCGGCGGCCGAGACGCCGAGGTCGGCCGCGCGGCCGCGGTCCACCTCGAGCGTGATCTGCGGGCTGCCGCTCTCGTGCGAGGTGCGCACGTCGGTGAACTCGGGGTCGGCCTTCATGCGCGCCTCGAGCGCGGCCGCAAAGCGCTCGAGCTCGTGCAGATCGGGGCCCAGCACGCTGTAGGTCAGGTCGCTCATGTCGTCGCCGGTGTCGCCGTACTCCTGGAAACCGACGCTGATCTGCTCGGCCTCGGGGACGGCGGCGAGCAGCTGCTCGCGCACCTCGCCGAAGGTCTCGCGGATCGGCACCGCACGCTCGTGTTTGGGGATCAGGCGCACCTGGATGCGGGCGTGGTTCGGCTTGTGCTGGCGTTCCTCGCCGGAGGTCGCGAACACGTCGCGCACGTAGGGATGGCGCGCCAGCGTGTCCTCGATGCGTCGGGTGACGCCGTCGGTGACCGCCAGTGGCGTGCCGATCGGCAGCTTCACGTTCACTTCCAGCTCGCTCAGGTCCTCGCGCGTCAGCAGGTTCACCGGCAGCGTGCTCGCCACGCCGCAACCGCCGAGCACCGCGGCGGCGGCGATGCCGAGGGTGGCCACGCGGTGGCGGATCGCGGCGCCGAGCAGGGAGCGGTACCCGCGCTCGAGGGCGCCGAGCGCGCGTTCGAACACGCGAAATGGCGCCGCCAGCCGCGTGTTGTCGTGGCCGGTGCGGGCCAGCAGCCGGCTGGCGAGCATCGGCGTCAGCGTCAGTGCGACCAGCGTCGAGACGCACACGGCGGCCGTCACCGCGACGCCGAACTCGTAGAAATAGCGCCCCATCGTGCTCTGCATGAACACGATCGGCACGAACACGCCGCACACCGCCAGCGTGGTCGCGATCACGGCCAGCCCCACCTCGCGCGTGCCGTGGATCGCCGCCGGGAACGCGTCCTCCCCGGCCTCGATGCGCCGGTAGATGCTCTCGAGCACGACGATCGCATCGTCGATCACCAGGCCGATGGCGAGCGCCAGCGCCATCAGCGTCATGGTGTTGATCGACAGTCCGAGCAGCAGGAACAGCGAGAAGGAGGCGATCACGCTGGACGGGATCGCGAGCGCCGCGATGAACGTGGAGCGCAGGTTGCGCAGGAAGCACAGCACCACCGCGACGACCAGCGCCGCGGCGAAGATCATGTCGCGGAACACCTCGCGCACCTGTTCCTCGATCATGACCGCGTAGTCGCGCGCGACCGCGATGCGCACGCCGGCGGGCAGGCGTTCGCCGATCGCCTCGATCTCGCGGCGCAGCAGCCGCGCCGAGCGCACCACGTCGGCGCCGCTCTGCGGCTGGACCTCGAGCGCCACGCCCGGCTGGCCGTTCAGTCGTGCGATGGTGTGCGCCTCGGCCATGCCGTCCTCGACGATCGCCACGTCGCGCAGCCGCACCACGCGGCCCGCGCGTTCGGCGACGATCAGCTCGCCGAATTCGGCCACGTTGCGCGCCTTGCCCTGCGTGGTCACCGACCACTCGCGCCCGGCCCCCTCGATGCGACCGCCGGCGAGTTCGGCGTTCTCGCGCCGCAGCGTGCCCGCGACGTCCTCGATCGACAGTCCGTAGCCGCTCAAGCGCAGCGGGTCCAGCCAGATGCGGATCTCGCGCTCGCGCGCTCCGACGATGGTGACCGCGCCGACGCCGTCGATGCGCTCCAGACGCTCCTTCACCTCGTGTTCGGCCAGATCCGACAACTCGCGCAGCGAGACCGCGCCGCCGAGCACCACGTTCAGGAAAGCCATCGAGTTGATGTCGAACTTCTGCACCACCGGGTCCTCGACGTCGATGGGCAGCTCCGCGCGCGCCAGTGCGACCTTGTCGCGCACTTCCTGCGCCTTCACGTCGGGATCGTAGGCGAGCGCGAATTCGACGAAGACCTGCGACAGTCCCTGCGAGGAAACCGAATTCAGGCTGCGGATCCCCTCGAGCGCGTTGATCTGTTCCTCGAGGATGTCGGTGACCTCGCGCTCGACGGTGGCGGGCGAGGCGCCGCGCAGTTCGGTCACCACCGTGATCATCGGGAATTCCATGTCCGGGTCGATCTGCATCTCGAGCCGTCCCATCGAGATGTAGCCGAGCACCACCAGCGCGAGCACCAGCATCGCGGCGAACACCGGGCGCCGGATCGAGACATCGGAGAGGCTCATGGCACGGGCTCCGCGGAGGAGGCGGCCGCGGCGACGGGCTGCGCGGACGCGTCCAGCACCGGCTCGACGCGCTGTCCGGCAGCGAGCCGGCGCACGGCCTCGCCGCGCACCACCACGTCCCCGGCGGCGATGCCGTCGAGCAGCTCCGCGCGTTGTTCATCGACGACCCCGACCCGCACCGCCACCGGCGTCACCACGCCGTCGACGACCCGCAGCACGTACGGCTGCCCGTCGCGGGTGAGCAGCGCATCGCGCGCCACCACCGGCAGCGGGTGCGCGCGCGCCGGTGCCAGCTCGGCGCGCACGTAGGCGCCGGCCTTCACGGTGCGCGAGGGATCGGGGACCGGGCAGCGCACCTCGTAGGTGCGGGTGGCGGGATCGATGCGGTCACTGACGCGCTCGACGTGGCTGCCGAGCGGGCGGTCGAGCGCTTCGACGAACAGCTCGACCGGATCGCCCGGGCGCACCGGCACCGGGGTCGCCTCGGGCACGTTCACCACCGCCTCGAGCGTGCCGCTTTCCTGCAGCACCAGCACCGGGCCGTTGCCGGCCATCGCGCCTTCGTGCGCAAGCCGCGCGACGATGCTGCCCGCGTAGGGCGCGCGCACCCGCGTGCGTTCGAGGTCACGGCTGGCGCGCGCGGTGCGCGCCTCCATCTGCGTGACGCGCGCGCGTGCAACCTCGGCCTGCGTGCGCACCTGCTCGTAGTGTTGCCTGGATACGGAGCGACTGGCGAGCAGCGAATCGACGCGCTTTTCTTCCTGTTCGGCGTGTCTTGCCTCGGCCCGCGCCAGCGTCAGCGCCGCGCGCGCCTCGGCCAGCGCCATCTCGTAGGTGCCGGGGTCGATGCGGAACAGTTCGGCGCCCTGCTCGACGCTGCTGCCCACGTCGACGTGGATCGCGAGCAGCGGACCGGGGACTTCGGCGCCCAGCTCGGTGACACGTCGCGCCGCGATCGAACCGGAGGCGGTGATCCGCGACTGCAGCCGGGCGCTGCCGACGCGCTCGGCGTCCACGCGTTCCGGCGCCGCCGTGACGGCGCGCTCGCCGCCGTCCGCCGACGGCGGCACGTCCTTGTCGGGTTCCGCGCAGGCGCCCACCAGTACCGTGAGCGCGAGCGCCGCCGCCCTGAATGCAGTCACTGCAACATCCTCCTCGTCCCTGCCTGCGGCACTATACGAACTGCCCGTGCGCCGGCCAATGCGATCGACGCTTCCTGTACGGATGGTCATCCGCAGGCGCGGTTTCCCGGCGGGGCGGGCGCGGCGAGCGCGCGGGGAGGGCGTCGATTCGTAGTATGATCCGCGCGCAAGAACGCTGCCGCGTCGGTCAGAGCGACGCAGGTCCACCGGTGAGTCAATGAAGAACCCAGCGAAGATCCCGTCGATCCTGTGCGCCGCCGTACTGCTGGCCGCGTGCAGCAAGGAGGCCGTGTACACGCGCGAGAGTTTCTCGGCCGACAGTCCGTACCGGCTCAAGGTGGAGGACGAACTCGCGGTGGCCTGCGAGAGCGCGCGCCGTTCGCTGCTCGGCCAGGGATACCTGATCGACGTGGCGAGCACGGAACAGGTCAAGGCGCGCAAGTCCTACCGCGCCGAGGGCAAGGCCAACACCTTCATCGAGATGAACGTCGCCTGCGTCCCCGACCGCGTGGGCAGCACGCTGTACGCGACCGGCGTACTGAGCACCTACGACCTGAAGAAGAGCAGCAACCCGGCCAGCGTGGGCCTGACCGGGCTGGGCACGATTTCGCTGCCGATCGGGCAGAGCGCGGATTCGCTGGTCAAGATCGCCGAGGAGACGATCGGCGACACGCAGTTCTACCGGCGTTTCTTCGCGGCGGTCGAACACACGCTGGGCGAGATGCGCACGCGCGCCGCGGTGGCCGGTGAGGAGGCGCCGACCGACGAGGCACCGGCGGCGGTCGAGCCGGTACCGGTGATCGTCGAGGAGCAGGGGCCGGAACCCGGGCCGTCGCCGGCGGCGGTGACGGTGCAGCCCGCACCGGGCGCAGGCGAGCCGACCGTGACCGAAGCCTCGGTGCCGGCCGCAACTGCTGCCACGGAGACCGAACCGGCGGCAGTGACGGCGGTCCCGGAGCCGGCCGAGGTTACGACGGTCCCGGAGCCCGCGGCGTACACGCCGACGGCGTCGGAGCCGGTGCCGGCGACGCCGTCCGCGACGGTTCCCGTCGTTCCCGACGCGGCGGGTTCCACGTCCGGAGCCGCAGTTGCGGCGCCTGATGCCGCACCGCCGTCATCCACGGCAACCCCCGTGGCCGTGGATCCGCAGCCCGCGTTGCCTGCTTCCGGGCCCGTGGATCCTGTCGAGACAGAACCCGCGCACGCACCGCCGATGCCGATGTTGCCGTAGGGGCGTTGGCGGCGCGCCTCGATACCCACGCGACGCACACCGTCCACGACCTGTGCTTGCGGTTGCGGGTGCGGGGACCAGTTATCCGGGATTTTCGGGTAACTGGTGGAAGGCATCCGTCTTTCCCGGCACCCGCTCGGGTCATGCCTTCGGGGCCATATCGCCCGATGACCTTGGCCCTCGGGGTGATAACCGATCATAGACCTGGCTGCCGAGCCATCTTGATACCAGCTCCTGCATGTCGGGTTTGCCCATGTAGTCGGTGAACAGCTCCTCGTTCAGTTCCATCCGCTCGATGAACAGGGATTCCAGTACCTGCCGGAACACCAGCTGGAATTTGTCCAGCGAGTTGACCTCGGCGGCCTTCTGCAGCGCCTCGTTCTGGCTGGCCGCCTCGGCGATCTGGTCGAAGAACAACTGGTCCGCTTCGTTGAGTTCGCCGCCGAAACGTTCATTGATGATGTCGATCAGGCGCGACAGCGAAACATGTTCCTCGCGCGCCATGCCGGACCCGACCTCGCGCGGGCCGTCCAGCGGCTTGGCGTAACCCTCGTTCAGGCTGATCGAGCCTTCACTGATCTTCTGCAGGCGGTAGTAGTCGAGCTCGACCTCTTCGTCGAACTGGTAACCCGGCCCGCTCTTGCGCTTGGGCAGCTTCAGTGCGAGATGGCGCAGATAGGTGAACAGCTTCTCCAGATCGCTGTCCTGATAGGGGATTACCTGGCTGAGGAAGCTATAGAGATTGCGGAAGGCCTGCAGCTTGCCGCGCCATAGCTCCGCTTCCTCTTCTTCCGCGTTTTGCAGCTGCACGAAACGCGCGACCGCCTGATCCAGAATCGCGTTCATTGTCTTGTGATCGCCGGGGCTCTGCCGGCGCTTCGGCGCAAAGAATACGCGCGCGAACTCGGCCACCTCGGTTTGCAGGAAAATGCCCGAGGCATCGAGCTCGGCCTTCACCTCATAGAGCTTGTCGGGATCGACCTGCTCGCCCATCACCGAGCCTTCGTAGTACTGGCGGAACGCCTCCTGGATTTCGGCCGGATCATTGACGAAGTCCAGTACGAAGGTGTCGTCCTTGAGCGGATGGGTACGGTTCAGGCGCGACAGCGTCTGCACGGCCTGAATGCCCGCCAGGCGCTTGTCCACGTACATGGTGTGCAGCAGCGGCTGGTCGAAACCGGTCTGGTATTTCTCGGCCACCAGCAGCACGCGGTATTCCGGCTTGGCGAAGGTGTCGGGCAGTTCCTTTTCCTTGAGGCCGCCATTCATTTCGACCTCGGTGTAGGACTTCTCCGGGATCTTGTCGTCTTCCACCGTGCCCGAGAACGCAACCAGGCTTTTTATCGGGTAACCCTTTTCCTGGATGTAGCGGTCGAACTCCTGCTTGTAGCGCACCGCCTCCAGCCGCGAGCCGGTCACCACCATCGCCTTGGCGTGGCCGCCGATCTTGTGCCGCGTGAAGTGTTGGAAATGCTCGACCATCACCTCGGTCTTCTGACCGATGTTGTGCGGATGCAGGCGCATGAAGCGAGCCAGGGCCTTGGCCGCCTTCTTGCGCTCGACGTTGGGGTCGTCCTCGGCCTTCTTGATCAGCTTGTAGTAGGTCTTGTAGGTGACGTAGTTCTTCAGTACATCCTCGATGAAGCCTTCCTCGATGGCCTGGCGCATGGTGTAGCGGTGGAAGGGCTCGCCGTTGCGGCCGAAGATCGCCAGCGTCTTGTGCTTGGGCGTGGCGGTGAAAGCGAAGAAGCTCATGTTTGGCTGCTTGCCGCGCTTGGCCATGGAGCGGAACAGGCGCTCGAGCTCGACTTCGCCTTCTTCCTCGGCCATCTCCTGCGCCTTCTTGCGCAACTCGGCGCCACCCAGCACGCCTTTCAACTCCGTGGCCGTCTCGCCCGATTGCGAGCTGTGCGCCTCGTCGATGATCACTGCGTACTTGCGCGTGGGCAGATGGCTCTTGCTGCCTTCGCCGCGCTCCTCGCTCAGCTTGGCCAGCTGCCCGGACACGAACGGGAATTTCTGCAGCGTGGTGATGATGATCGGCACGCCGGCTTCCAGAGCTTCGGCGAGCTGGCGCGAATCCTCGTCGATCTTCTGCACCACGCCCTGGCGGTGATCGAACTGGTAGATGGTGTTCTGCAACTGGCGGTCGAGCACCACGCGGTCGGTGATGACCACTACGCTGTCGAACAGCCGCTCATCGCGTTCGTTGTGCAGGCTGGAAAGTCGATGCGCCAGCCAGGCAATGGTGTTGCTCTTGCCGCTGCCGGCTGAGTGCTCGACCAGGTAGTTGTGCCCCACGCCCTCACTAGCCGCCGCTGCCACCATCTGGCGCACGGCCTGCAACTGGTGATAGCGCGGAAAGATCAGGCTTTCCTTGCGTACTTTCTTGCCCTCGTCCGTGGTCTTCTCTTCCACATCCAGATGCAGGAAGCGGGCGAGCAGGTCGAGCAGGCTGTCGCGCTGCAGTACCTCTTCCCACAGGTAGGCCGTCTTGTAGTTGCGCCCCTCCCGGTCGGAAGGATTGCCGGCGCCGCCGTCCAGGCCCCTGTTGAAGGGCAGGAAATAGGTGGATGAACCCGCCAGCCGGGTGGCCATGTGGGCCTCTTCGGTGTCCACAGCGAAATGCACCAAAGTGCGCTTGGTGAACACGAAGATGGGCTCGCGCGGGTCGCGGTCGTTGCGGTACTGGTGGATGGCATTGGCCGCCGTCTGGCCACTCAGGGGGTTCTTGAGTTCCAGCGTCACCACCGGAATACCGTTGACCGACAGCACCACGTCCAGCGACTTTTCCGACTTCGGGCTGAAATGCAACTGCCGCGTCAGCCCCAGCCGGTTGGCCTGGTAGCGCGCCTCCAGTTCCGGATTGAGGCCGTGCGCGGGGCGAAAGAAGGCGACCCGCAGCGTGCGGCCGAAGCACTTGAAGCCGTGGCGCAGGGTAGCCAGCGTGCCATGGGTATCCAGCCACTTGCACAGCGATTCCAGCACGCGCGCACCGGTCTGCTCGCCATGCAGGGCTTCCAGTTTCTCCCACACCTTGGTTTGGGTGGCACGGATGAAGTGCAAGGCCTCATCCGGGAAGATCGCCCGCTCGCGGTCGAAGCCCTTGGCGCTGATGCGCGTGTATCCGTCGGCCAGCAAGACCGTCTCTATGGCGGTCTCGAACGCGGTTTCACCGGTGCGCTTCATGCGCGTGGTTGCTCGTCACTCTTTCGCGGCGCGTCTTCGCCCATCACAACCGGCTTGCCGTTCTGCCAGGTGACCGCGTACTGCCCCAGGCGCCGCTTCTTCTCCAGGGCTTTGGCGACCGATTGCCGTAACGTCTCGAGCAATTGACGCCCCTCCCGGGAAGGCGAACTCTTGCGGTTGGCGTTCATGTTCGGGCCTCATCAATCAAGTGCTGATAATAATCCGCATGCACAATATCCCGGTCCGCGCCGGATTGCTCAAAAACCAGCACCGGATTTTCCCCATCGTTCATGAAACAGGTGCAGCGATCGACCCGATGGCTGAAATCATCGAGCAGGTGGCGCAGGCTGCGGGGAAAGCGCCGCTCGATATCCGCCAATGGGACAGCATGCCCGCCATGCGCCACCCGTTCGGCAACGCGCAGTTTCGACATCTCGGCGCTGGGCAGCGCCAGATAAATCAGATCCACACGCCAGCCGTCTCGGCGCATGCGATCCACCAGTCGCAGATAGGTTCGACCCGCCAGGGTGGTCTCGAAAGCGAAATCCTCGCGCGCCCTGACCCGCAGCTCGATCTCGCGCAGGAAAATCCGGCTGGCCGCCAAGAGTTCGCGCTCCGGGGCGAGCGGCGCAAGTCCGGCGGCGATCAAGTCGGCGTTGATGAACCGGGAGCAGCCCGCGACCGTGGGTAGGTACTCCAGCGCGAAGGTGGTCTTGCCCGCGCCGTTCGGGCCGGCGATGATCCAGCACGTGCGGGTCATGCAGTCATCTCCTCCAGCGGGAGCTGGCCGGTGACGGCGGCGGTGATCAACGCGGCGCGTCGTTCCTTGGCTAGCGCGATGGACTTGCCGAGTGACCCGCAAAGTGCCTTGTCGCTGCTGATAGCGCGATCAAGGTCGTCCACGATTCGTCGTTGTTCGAGGATTGGCGGGACCAAGAGCAAGAGCTCCATAACGTCACTTTTCGCGATGTTGTTGGCGAGCCCCTCGGCACCGCTAATGACCAACTTGATCTGATGTCGCAAATATCGTGCTCCCATTGCGAGGACCAGATAGCGCGGATTGAGGACGTCTCCTCGGACTCGTAAGCGATAGATCTTGTCTGAAAGCATTAGCCGTGCCGCTGGCTGACTCGCAACATGCGCAACTGACCCGATCAGATCAACGGAGCCACTGGCCCGCGACATCAGTACGTCTCCCTGATGAACCTCGATTTCCGGGAGCGATTCATTCTCGTCCGGCAAGGCTTTGTTCTCTTGCTCGCGAAATTCGCCGCCATTGACGCATCCAGTCTTGAGGACGCCCCACTCTCCCGGTGCTGCAGGGTAGGAATAGCATTGTGGTGAGGTGCCCTGGTCAATGCCACTTGTCGCAAACTTCAACCGCAGCACCTCCCAATGAGCCGGAATCTCGCCCAGCCATTCCTGGCCGGAGGGTTTGAGCGGGGCGTTGGGGTCGAGGCCGCGGGTGACGACGCGGCTGATGAGGGCGGCGCGTTTTTCTTCCAGCAGCGCCAGCATGCGTTCCTTCTCGGCGATCAGGCCGTCAATGCGGGCGGTTTCGCGGTCGAGGTAGTTGGCGATGATCGATTGAGCTCCGATGTTTGGAAGGCGAATCTCGAGTGATCCTATGAAGTCCCAACTCGCGCGAGGCATCTTTGCGCCAAAGGTTGATGCGTCAACGGCCCCCACAAAGTCCGGGGTTAGCAGTGAATAGAGCAAGAACCTGGGATGCAGTGTTGGAACTGGCTGCATGACGAGCAGTTCCGTCGAGCAGACGCCATCGCGTGGAGCGTGGCAAGCCTTAGCCAAGTACGGGCGAAGCTTGCCGAACAACACGTCACCCTTTTTGAAGACGTTGGCGAGGCCCGCGTCCTCTTGGGCGGTGTCATTTGATTTGGACTCACTCTCAATGATCTTGCCCGTCCACGATTCGATATTCTCAAGGCCGATGTAGTCGGCATGGTCAGCAGTGGCAGATGTTCGCTCATTTCGCAGCGGTGCAGCGAACTTCAACCGCATGGCTGTCCATGTGTTATCGGGGGTGGTCGCAATCGAAGTTGTCATTGTGTTAGCTCCAGCGACCCCGGATTTTTTTGTAAGGCTTTGGATGCATAAGCAGGATTGATGGCTGTGCTCATTACTCCTCCACGGCTCTATAAGCCTGCTCGGGATCGTTCGGTACCTCGGGGCGGGTCATGCGAATCTGCGCGGCTTCCAGCAAGGGCTGCAAATATTTCTGCCGGACGTATTCCGGGTTGCGTTGCAGAAGTTGGCCCAGTTCTTCCAGCCTCCAGGCGCGCTGGCGCAACAGGTCGAGGACGACACCGCGCACCGTATCAGGTGGGCTACGGCGCCCCACTTCGCCAACGCGGGCGGCCAACTCTCCGGGCAATCCGGCCAGCAGTGCCTGGCGGACCTTGGCTTTCCGCTCGGTCTCGGCCTTATCTAGGGAGTCGGGGTCCCTAGATAAGGCCCCGGGGTCCCTAGATAAGCCTTGGGGGTTGCTAGACAGGGCGCCAGGGTTACTGGATAAGGCTGCTCCCACTCCCAGCATCTTTTCTGTGGGCTTGTACCAGGTGGCAGAGCCCCGGCCTTGCTGCTGGAGCAGACCAGCGTCCCGCAGTTTCTTCAAACCCTGGCTGGCGGTGAGGGTATCCACCTTGTTGATTTCCCGCCAGGTAGCGTTGTCGATGGCGCCCACTTCGCGCGTCACTACCAGCGCACGGGCCTCTGCTTCGGATAGCTGCAGTTCCTTGAAGCGGGCCAGCCACGCCAGGTCATCCGGCCCCAGGAAATGGTGGAAAAACAGGCGGACAACGAATTGCTCCTGGCCTCGGTCCGACTCGAACAGGGGCGGTGCGAGGCCCGCCTGCTCGCACATCTCGCGCATGACGCGAACGCCGCTGCCCTTGGTTTCGGCAAAGCGGGTGTCGTAAAGCGCCGCAGCCAGCTTGGGGTTGCGGTGCAAGGAGCCCGGCTCACCCAGATGGTCCGGGGACTTCAGTGAAAATCCGGGGTTGCGGATTTCCAGGCGGTTGCTGTAGCGAATGATCTGCACGGGCGTATGACTGCGATAACTGCGATGCATCAGGGCGTTGACTACCGCTTCACGGATGACACGCTGCGGCACCACTGGTGTGTCCTTGCGCTGCAGGTCGCCTTCCGCCAGACCAAAGGCCTTGGGCAAATCATCGATGATGGCTGCCTGGGCGCGGCGAATGAGCCGGAACAGGGGGTCGCGTAGTTCGATGCTGTCAAAACGGCGCTCCGGGTCCGGCACCCACTCACGGCCTGGGACGCGGATGTAATCCACGCGGGTCATGGGGAAGCTGCGGCGCAAGGCCACCGGCTTGCCAAACAGGATCAGGCCGGCAACGGTTGGCTGCCACTGTCCGCGCTCATTCAGGCGTATGCAGCCCAGCGCCTGCAGTATGTCGTCATCGCTCCAACGCAACTCTTCGGCATCGGGGTTGGCGTCCCGCCGGGACTGGCGATAGTCGGCAATGGCTTCGGGTGAAAAATCGGTCATGGTCGCATCGGGGACGAGTGCTGAGTCGTATGCCTCCGCCTGTCGCTGCTGGAAAATCGCGATCAGGTCGTCTTCCGTGCAGTGTTGGTCTGTGCTGCCAATACGACGGAAGGCGCCGCGAGGGAGACCGTTGCTCTTGAAGTAAACGGGCTTGTCCTGGGGGGAGGCCTCGGGCACGAAGACAACAAGCACCGCTTTGCCGTTCAGGGACTCTGTCTGGATATCCAGCCTAAGTGGGCGGTTGAAGATGTTCGCCGCCTGGGTGGCCAAGTCGGCGCTGAGCTTGTCTGGTTGGTCGATGCCGTGAACCTCATAAGTAGGAAAGAGTGCAAGATCTTCCCGTGTTACGCCCAGCAGCAGCCAACCACCACCCAGTCCTGGTTCGTTGGCGAAGGCGCAGACCGTTTCCAGCAGTGACCGGCCGATCTCGCTGGCGGCTTTGGCTTCGATACGCTCGTTCTCATCCAGCAAGTTGAGGCGTTCGAGGAGTTCGAGTGCGGTCACTGGGTGACCTCATTAAGCAGAGCGAGAATGCGCTTCTCCACCTCGGCCAGTTCGGCATCCATCTCTGCCAGCGGCCTCGGCGGCTGGTACTGGAAAAACACGCGGTTGAAGTTGATCTCGTAGCCCACCTTGCCTATGCCTCCGTCCTGTTCGTCCAGTGTCTCGCGGTCGATCCAGGCATCTGGCACATAGGGGCACACCTCGCGCAACACGTAACTGACGATGTCCTCCCTCAGTGGGATGTTCTCGGCATCCTTCAGTGCAGGGTCAGCTTCGTATTCGACGAGGGTTTTGCCATCGGGGTACAAGCCCAACAGGGCATACAGCTCGCTTGATTCAAGCACGGGTAGGGTTTGCTGCGGGAACCATTCGGAGATGATGGATACCTCACCCTTCTTGTGACGCTTGGCTATGACCGGTACAGCTCCCGGGTCCGTGGTAGTGAAGCAGTCACGGAAGATCTTCTTCTGCGCGGTGCCCTTCACCCCCTTGGCCCAGCCTTCGACGTCGTCGGGCAGGGTCCTGAATACCTGCTGCACGGTATCCCAGGTCTGATTCCAGTCCAGCAGAGGCTCAGTGCCGAGAGCGTCCTGCACGGCCTGCAGTGCGTCGTAAAGCTCTGGGCAGGTGTTGAGGAAGCGCTCGCGCGCTTCATCGGTGATCTGAAAGCGCAGGCGCAATGGGCGCAGCACGGTGATGCGGCGGTAGCCGAAGTCCGTGTTGTCGAAGACGCGGCTGGTCTGGCTGTGCTCTAAAGCGCCGTGTTCGCGCGTGACGGCGTCGAGGGCGGCCTGGTCGAGGTAGCGGCGCTTGTCGCCCAGGCTGCGCTTCATCGGTGTGTAGCGTTCGCGGGCGTCGATGAGCTGGATCTTGCCCCTGCGATGCTCGGCCTTGCGATTGGTGACCACCCAGATGAAGGTGCCGATACCCGTGTTGTAGAACATCTGCTCGGGCAAGGCGACGATGGCCTCCAGCTGGTCACGCTCGATGATCCAGCGGCGGATCTCGCTCTCGCCGCTGCCGGCACCGCCGGTGAACAGCGGCGAGCCGTTGAAGACGACGGCCGTGCGCGAGCCGGGCTTGTCGCGGTCGCCAGACTTGTAGTCCTGGAACTTGCTCATCATGTAGAGCAGGAACAGCAGGGCACCGTCGTTGATGCGCGGCAGCTTGCCGCTGTAGCCACGGAAGTTGGGCCAGCGGTCGATGGTCTTTTTCTCCGCCTTCCAGTCCACGCCGAACGGCGGGTTAGCCAACAGGTAGTCGAAGCGCTGGTCCGGAAAGGGGTCGTCGGTGAGGGTATTGCCCAGCACCACCTGGCCATCCTTGTGGCCCTTGATCAGCAGGTCGGAGGCGGCCACGGCATAGGAGCGCGGGTTGTAGTCCTGGCCGAAGACCTTGACCGTGGCCTGTTCGTTGTGGGCGCGAATCCAGTTCTGCGCCTCGGCCAGCATGCCGCCGGTGCCGCAGGCCGGGTCGCAGATGGTGACGATGACGCCGGCCTGGGTGAGCACGCTGGTGTCGGGCTCCAGCAGCAGGTTGACCATGAGCTGGATGACTTCGCGCGGGGTGAAGTGATCGCCCGCCGTTTCGTTGGCGGCTTCGTTGAAGCGCCGGATCAGGTCTTCGAACACCAGCCCCATGGTGATGTTGTCGACGCGCCTGGGATGGAGGTCGATCTCCGCGAACTGAGAGACCACCTGATACAGCCGGTTGGACTCTTCGAGCTTCTCGATTTCCTTATCGAATTCGAAGCGCTCGAAGATCTTGCGGATATTTTCGGAGAAGCCCGCGATGAAGTCGGCTAGATGGCGCCCGATATTGTCGGGGTCGCCCTTTAGCTTGTAGAAGTCGAGCTGGCTGTGGTTATGGAAGCCCAGCGGGGCGCCGTCTTCATCTTTGGCCAGGTTGTTGAGTATGGCGTCGATGTTGGCAATGCCCTTGCTGCTCAACTCGGCGTGACGCTTGAGCACGGCTTCCTTGCTGGAAGCCAGAACGGCATCAAAGCGGCGCAGTACGGTGAGCGGCAGCATCACGCGCTCGTACTGCGGCGGGCGGTAGGGGCCGCGCAGCAGGTCGGCGACCGACCAGATGAAGTTGGCGAGTTGTTGGAAGCTGGCGCTCATGCGGTGGTCCTGGAATTCAATGGGTTCTGTTTTGCCGCTATCGACCATGCCGCACCTGCGGTGATCGATATAAGGCTTTGATTTATTGGGTCTGCGCTGGCGTATCGCCCATTTTCTATCGCCCGGCTATTGCCGATAGGGCACAGGTTGTCCGATAGCCTTGTCATGACACCGCCCAGTAGCGCCGCCAGCGCTTGTCACCTTCAAAGCGCACCTCGCCCTTGTCGATCAGGCCATCCAGCGCACGCTTGACCTGCCTCGGGTGGATTTCGCTGCCGATGCGCTGGCG
>JAJVIG010000011.1 GCA_022072145.1 Pseudomonadales bacterium | reverse complement strand
GCGCGCGGGGCGGCGGCCAAGCCACGCGAGCGCGCGCCGCGGCGGCGTCGCGACTGATTCAGGACGCCGCGAGGCTGCGGTTGCGGCCTTCGTTCTTGGCGCGGTACAGCGCGCGGTCGGTGCGGTCGAACAGCGCCTCGATGCCTTCGTCGGCGCGGATCTCGCCGACGCCGATGCTGACCGTCACGCGTCCGCCGGCGGCATCGACCGGGCAGCGCTGGCTGATGCGCTTGCGGATCCGCTCGGCGACCTGCAGCGCCTTGCCGAGACCGGTCTGGCTGAGCACCACAACGAATTCCTCGCCCCCGTAGCGGAACGCCTGGTCGTAGGGGCGCAGGCAGCTGCGCACCTGTGCGGCGACCGCGCGGATCACCTGGTCGCCGAAGCTGTGGCCCAGCGTGTCGTTGACCTGCTTGAAGTGGTCGATGTCGGCGATCAGCAGCGAGAACGGGTGGCCGAAGCGCTGCGCCCGCGCCACCTCGGTTTCCAGGGCAGACTCGAGCGCCATGCGGTTGCCGAGCCCGGTGAGCGGGTCCTTGCGCGCCAGCAGCTTCACGCGGTGGTGGTGCAGCGCGTTGCGCAACGGCGAGGCCAGCGGTGCCAGCAGTGCGGTGAGCGGCGCGCGCAGCTCACCGTGCACCTGCGCTTCCACCTGTCCCAGGTATTCACCGTCGAAGTGCAGTCGCGAGCGCAGGCTCCGGGCGCTGCCGCGCCCGGCGACGAAGCATTCGGCGGAGTCCGGCGGCGAGTAGCAGAGGCCCTCGATCGGTTGCGCGCCGCGCACTTCGGAGAGGAAACGTTCGAGCAGGCTCACGAGGTCGAGATGCCCGTGCAGCACGTGCGCGAGCTGCAGCTCGGCGGGGCCGAGCGGGCGTTCGCCGGGACCGACCGGGCGTTCGCCGGGGCCGCCGGCGACGCCGGCGCGTGCCGGTGGCGCATCGCTGCCGGAGCGCGGAAACTCGAGGATGTCGGCACTGGCCATGCGTGCCCTCCGCCGGTGGCTGTTCGCGTGGCCCAGGCCGAAGCGATTATCGTGCCATCATCTGCATTTTGTGATGCAATCGATTGAAAAAAAAGAAAATCTGGTCCGACGATCGCAGGGTGCACGCAATTGTCCGGGAGCCGTCGACGGGTATTTGACGCGTGGTGCGGATGGCGCTCAGCGCGCCTGCGCGTCGAAGGAACCGCCGGTGCAGCCGCGGCTGTCGGGTCCGATCAGGTACAGGTAGGCGGCCATGATGCGCTCGGGGTCCGGGTTGCCGTGCGGCGCTTCCGCCGGATAGGCCTCGCGGCGCATCGCGGTGTTGGTCGGCCCCGGATTCACGCAGTTGACGCGGATCGAACTGGTGTTGGCCAGTTCGTCGGCCAGCACCTGGCTCAGTCCCTCGATGCCGAACTTGGAGACCGCGTAGGCACCCCAGTACGCGCGCCCGCGCCGCCCGACCCCCGAGGTCGTGAACACGATCGAGGCGTCCGGCGCCGCGCGCAGCGCCGGCATCAGCGCGCGCGTCAGCACGAACGGGGCGTTCAGGTTGACCGCGATCACGTCGAGCCATCTGGCGCTCGGGTACTGTTCTAGCGGGGTGCGCGGCCCGAGCAGCGCGGCGTTGTGCAGGATCCCGTGCAGGCAGCCGAGGTGTTCGACGATCTGCGCGTTGAGTGCGCCGCAGGCCGCGTCGTCGGCTTCCTTCAGGTCGAGCACCTGGATCACCGGTTCGGGCCCGCCGGCGGCGAGGATCGCGTCGTAGCAGGTCTCGAGCCGCGGCTGGTCGCGACCGAGCAGCACCACGGTGGCGCCGTGCGCCGCGAACGCGAGCGCTGCGGCGCGGCCGATCCCGGCTCCGGCGCCGGTCACGAGGATGTTGCGTCCGGCGAGCAGCGCGGGCGGCGCCCGGTAGAGGCGGGGTTCGGTCATGGCGGTGTCCAGCGGGTTCAGGTGAGCAGGAAACGGTCGAAGAGGATACGCGCGATCGCGGCCACCGAGTCGGCCTCGTAATCGGCCCCCCAGTCCGCGACCGTCTCGCCGGGTTCCAGGTAGCCGTAGGTGGCGGCGATGGTCGGCATGCCGGCATTGCGGCCGGCCTCGATGTCGCGCGCGTGGTCACCCACGTAGATGACCTCGGTCGCGCGGCAGCCGAGGCGCGCGCAGGCGAGCAGCAAGGGCTCCGGGTCGGGCTTGGTGCGCGTGACGTGGTCCGGGCACACCAGCACGGCGGCCGGCGGCGCCAGCGCGCTGTGCGCGAGCAGCGGCTCGGCGAGGTAATTGGGCTTGTTGGTCACCACGCCCCAGCGCACCCCGCGCGCGGCCAGTGCCGCGATCAGCGCCGCCATGCCGGGAAACGGCGCCGTCTCGGCGAACAGGTGCTCCTGGTACAGCGCGAGCAGGCGCTGGCGCAGCGGTTCGAAGGCGCGATCCTCGTCGGCGATGCCGAACGCCAGGCGCACCAGCGCGCGTGCGCCGTGCGACACCGTGGCACGGATCGCCGGGGAAGGCATCCCGCCAAGGCCGTGCTCGGCGCGCAGCCGGTTGACGGCGGTCACGAAGTCGGGTGCGGTGTCGAGCAGCGTGCCGTCGAGGTCGAACAGCACCGCGCTCAGCCGTGCGGCGGCCGCTGGCGCGTTCACGCCGGCTTGCGCGCGTGCAGCAGGTAGTTCACATCGACGTCGCGCCCGATGCTGAACGCCCGCGTGAGCGGGTTGTACAGCATGCCTTCGACGTCGCCCACCATGAGCCCGGCGGCGCGCGCCCAGCCGGCGAGCTCCGACGGGCGGATGAAGCGCGCGTAGTCGTGCGTGCCCCTGGGGAGCATCTTCAGGATGTGCTCGGCGCCGAGGATCGCGAACACGTAGCTCTTGGGGTTGCGGTTGATGGTGGCGAAGAACAGGTTGCCGCCGGGGCGCACCAGCTGCGCGCAGGCGCGCACCAGCGACGCCGGATCCGGCACGTGTTCCAGCACTTCCATGCAGGTCACGGTGTCGTAGCTGCCCGCTTCCTCGTCGGCGAGGTCCTCGGCATTCGCCTGCCGGTAGTCGATCCCGAGTCCCGACTCGATCAGGTGCAGGCGTGCCACCGCGAGCGGCGCTTCGCCCATGTCGATGCCCGTGACCTGCGCACCGCGCTGCGCGAGCGCCTCGCTGAGGATCCCGCCCCCGCAGCCGACGTCGAGCACGCGGCGGCCCATCACGGGCGCGCGCGCGTCGATCCAGTTCGCGCGCAGCGGATTCATCTGGTGCAGCGGGCGGAAATCCCCCGCGCGGTCCCACCAGCGGCTCGCGAGAGCCTCGAACTTGGCGATCTCGGCCTGGTCCACGTTGCGCGTCGAGTGCTGTTCTTTCATCCGCGATGGTCCGTCTCTCATGGGTTGGGAAAGGGTATGGCTCAGCGCGCCGCGATGCGATCGCGCCACAGCGCGGCATCGGCGTGCAGGCGCTCGGGATCGAGCGCGCCGGCGTTTCCGCCCGCCAGCAGCTCGCGCCCCTCGATCCACGCGTGGCTCACGGCCGCGCCGCTGGCCGTGTAGACCAGCGCCGAGTGCACGTCGTAGACGGGCTGGCAGCCGAGCCGCCGCACGTCGACTGCGATCATGTCGGCGTCCTTGCCGGGTTCCAGGCTGCCGATGCGATCGGCCAGCCCCAGCGCCTCGGCGCCGCCCAGCGTAGCCATGCGCAGAGCCGCGTGCGCCGACAGTGCGGTCGGGTCGCCGCTGCTGCCCTTGGCGAGCAGCGCCGCCAGGCGCAGCTCGGCGAACAGGTCGAGGGTGTTGTTGCTGGCGGCGCCGTCGGTGCCCAGCGCGACGTTGATTCCGGCGCCGCCCAGCGCGTGCACCGGACAGAAGCCGGCGGCGAGCTTGAGGTTCGAGCTGGGGCAGTGGATCACCTGCACGCGCTCGCGTGCCAGCAGCTCGAGGTCCGCCGGCGCGACCTGCGTCATGTGTACCGCCTGGAAGCGTGGCGACAGCAGCCCGAGCGCCGCGAGTCGCGCCAGCGGGCGGCTGCCGTGCTGCGCGATCGCGTCGCGAACCTCGCCGGCGCTCTCGTGCACGTGCATCTGCACCGGCGCGTCGAGCTCGGCCGCCAGCATCGCGATGCGCGCGAGCATCGCGTCGCCGTTGGTGTACGGCGCGTGTGGGCCGAAGGCGAAGCTCAGGCGCGGGTTGCCGCGGTAGTCGTCGCGCACCTGCAGACCCTTCGCGAGGTACTCCTCGGCGCCCGCGGCCCACGCGCTGGGGTGGTCCATTACCGGAAAGGCTATCTGCGCGCGGAAGCCGGTTTCGATCACCGTTGCCGCGACCACGTCGGGGAAGAAGTACATATCGCTGGCGCAGGTGGTGCCGCTGGCGAGCATCTCGGCGATCGCCAGCCGGGTGCCGGCGCGCACGAACTCCTCGCCCACCCAGCGCGCCTCGGCCGGCCAGATGTGCTGTTGCAACCATTCCATGAGCGCGTGGTCGTCGGCCAGCCCGCGCAGCAGCGTCATCGCAAAGTGGCCGTGCGCGTTGACCAGCCCCGGCAGCAGCACCTGGTGCGCCAGCGTGGTCTCGGCGGGGGCGGCGAAGAGGCCTGCCATCTCCGGGCGCGGGGCGATCGCCACGATGCGCCCGTCGCGGAGCGCGAGGCTGTGCTCCTCGAGCAGCGTGTCGCGCGGCACCACCGGCAGCAGCCAGCGTGCGTGGACGATGTGATCGACGTTCTCCAATGCCCCTCCGGCGCCGCCCCGGGTGCCCCCGGGCGGCGGCAAGTATACCCGCTGCTCCGCGCCCGCGGAGCGCGCACCGCGCGGCTAACCTCGGGCCCGGTGCCTGTGCTATGATGCCGCGCTTTTGGAGCGGCCGGAACCAGCGCGCAAGGGATGTCGCGACCCCGCTGGCCGGCCCGTGCAACTCGTTGATTTTACGGATGGTTATGGTCGAACCAGCAAAAGAGATCGTGGCGGTCGGCATCGAGGGCGAACTGCGTCAGTCCTATCTGGACTACGCGATGAGCGTGATCGTGGGGCGTGCCCTGCCGGACGTGCGCGACGGGCTCAAGCCGGTGCACCGGCGGGTGCTGTTCGCGATGAGCGAACTCGGCAACGACTGGAACAAGGCGTACAAGAAGTCCGCGCGCATCGTCGGTGACGTGATCGGTAAGTACCACCCGCACGGCGATTTGGCCGTCTACGACACTATCGTGCGCATGGCGCAGCCGTTCTCGATGCGCTACGTGCTGGTCGACGGGCAGGGCAACTTCGGATCGGTGGACGGGGACTCGGCGGCGGCGATGCGCTACACCGAGATCCGCATGCACCGCATCGCGCACGACCTGATGGCCGATCTCGACAAGGAGACGGTCGATTTCGTACCGAACTACGACGGCACCGAGCAGATCCCGGCGGTGCTGCCGACGCGTGTCCCCAACCTGCTGGTCAACGGCTCCTCGGGCATCGCGGTCGGCATGGCGACCAACATCCCGCCGCACAACCTGAACGAGGTCATCGCCGCCTGCCTGGCGCTGATCGAGGATCCGGCGCTCGGCGTCGACGAGTTGCTCGAGTACGTCCCGGGGCCGGATTTTCCCACTGGCGGCATCATCAACGGCCGCCAGGGCATCGTCGAGGCGTACCGCACCGGCCGTGGGCGCATCTACGTGCGTGCGCGCGCCGAGGTGCTCGAGGACGCGGCCAACGGGCGCGACGTGATCGTGATCACCGAGCTTCCATACCAGGTGAACAAGGCGCGCCTGATCGAGAAGATCGCCGAACTGGTCAAGGAAAAGCGCATCGAGGGCATCAGCGAGCTGCGCGACGAGTCCGACAAGGACGGCTTGCGCGTGGTGATCGAGCTGCGCCGCGGCGAGTCCGGCGAGGTGGTGCTGAACAACCTCTACGCGCAGACGCAGCTCGAGAGCGTGTTCGGCATCAACGCGGTCGCGCTGGTCGACGGCCAGCCGCGCACGCTGAACCTGAAGGAGATGCTCGAGGCATTCCTGCGCCACCGCCGCGAGGTGGTCACGCGGCGCACCGTGTTCCTGCTGCGCAAGGCGCGCGAGCGCGGACACGTGCTCGAGGGGCTGGCGATCGCGCTGGCGAACATCGACGAGGTGATCGAGCTGATCCGGGCCTCGGCCAGTCCGGCCGAGGCCCGCGAGCGCCTGGTGGCGCGCGTGTGGGCGCCGGGCGGCGTGCTCGCGATGCTCGGCAAGGCGGGCGCGGGTGCCTCGCGTCCGGAGGATCTGCCGCCCGAGTACGGCCTGCGTGACGGCGCCTATCACCTCTCGCCCGAGCAGGCGCAGGCGATCCTCGACCTGCGGCTGCACCGCCTCACCGGACTGGAGCACGAGAAGCTGCTGGAGGAGTACCAGGAGAAGCTCGCGCAGATCGCCGATTACCTGGAGATCCTGGCCGACCCCGCGCGGCTGATGCGCGTGATCCGCGGCGAACTCGAGGAGGTCGTGGCCCAGTACGGCGACGCGCGCCGCACCGAGATCGTCACCAGCCGCCAGGACCTGCGCGCCGAGGACCTGATCCCGCAGGAAGAACGCGTGGTCACGGTGTCGTTCAGCGGTTATGCGAAATCGCAGCCGCTGGATGCGTACCAGGCGCAGCGCCGCGGCGGCGTCGGGCGTTCGGGTGCGCCGGTGCGCGAGGAGGACTCGATCGAGCACCTGCTGGTCGCGAACTCGCACCACACGATCCTGTGCTTCTCGGACCGCGGGCGCGTGTACTGGCTGCGCGTGTTCGAGATCCCGACCGCCTCGCGCGGTGCGAAGGGCCGCCCGCTGGTCAACCTGCTGCCCCTCGAGGAAGGCGAGCGCATCACCTCGCTGCTGCCGGTGGCCGAGTTCGGCGAGGAACGCTACGTGTTCATGGCAACCTCGGACGGTACCGTGAAGAAGACGCCGCTGGCCGCATTCTCGCGCCCGCGCACGGCGGGCCTGATCGCGATCGACCTCGGCGAGGGCGACCACCTGGTCGGCACCGCCATCACCGACGGCGCCAGCGACGTGCTGCTGTTCGGCAGTTCGGGCCGCGCGATCCGCTTCAGCGAGGGCGATGTGCGTCCGATGGGGCGCACGGCGCACGGTGTGCGTGGCATGCGGCTCGCCGAAAGCCAACGCGTGGTCTCGCTGATCGTTCCCGGCGGCGAGGCACTGCAGGTGCTCACGGTCAGCGCCAACGGCTACGGCAAGCGCACCCCGATCGAGGACTTCCCGCTGCACGGGCGCGGCGGCCAGGGCGTGATCGCGATGCAGGCCAGCGCGCGCAACGGCGCGCTGGTCGGGGCGATCGGCGTCTCGGCCGACGACGAGGTGATGCTGATCAGCGACCAGGGCACGCTGCTGCGCACCGTGGTCGCGCAGATCTCGCTGCTCGGACGCAACACGCAGGGCGTGAAGGTCATGAACATGCGCGACGGCGAGACGCTGGTCGGGCTCGAGCGCATCGCGGACGTGAGCGCCGACGAGGGTCCGGCCGATGCGGGTGCGCCGGCGCCGGAATCGATTCACTGAAACACGGCATCGCCGCCGGCGATGCCGATCCTGAGCCAACGAGGACGAGACTGCGATGACACGGGTATTCAATTTCTGCGCCGGTCCGGCGGCGCTTCCCGAGGCCGTACTCGCGCAGGCGCGCGACGAGATGCTGGACTGGCACGGCCGCGGGCTGTCGGTGATGGAAATGAGCCATCGCGGCAAGGACATGGTCGGCATCGCCGAGCGCGCCGAGGCCGATCTGCGCGAACTGCTGGGCATCGGCGAGGACTACGCGGTGCTGTTCCTGCAGGGCGGGGCGACCGCGCAGTTCGCCGCAGTGCCGCTCAACCTGCTCGGCGGCGCCGCCACGGCGGATTACGTCGATACCGGCCAGTGGTCGCAGAAGGCGATCGGCGAGGCGCGCAAGTACTGCGACGTGAACGTCGTCGCCAGCGCGCAGGCGACGCGCCACACGACGGTGCCGCCGCAGGAGACCTGGCAGCGTTCGCCGGCGGCCGCCTACCTGCACTACACGCCGAACGAGACCATCGGCGGGGTCGAGTACGGCTGGGTTCCCGACGTCGGCTCGACGCCACTGGTCGCGGACATGTCCTCGACGATCCTCTCGCGCCCGATCGACGTCAGCCGCTTCGGTGTGATCTACGCCGGTGCGCAGAAGAACATCGGCCCGGCCGGGCTGGTGATCGTGATCGTGCGCCGCGATCTGCTCGGGCGCCCCGACCCGCGCACGCCGGCGGTGCTCGACTGGACGCTGCAGGCGAAGAATGCCTCGATGTACAACACGCCGCCCACGTTCAGCATCTACCTCGCGGGGCTGGTATTCGACTGGCTGAAGCGCCAGGGCGGGCTGGTCGCGGTCGGCGAGCAGAACCGCCGCAAGGCCGAGCGGCTCTACGGCTACATCGATCAGAGCGGTTTCTACGCGAATCCGGTCGAGCGTGCGTCGCGTTCGTGGATGAACGTGCCGTTCACGGTAGCCGATGCGGCGCTCGAGAAGCCGTTCGTGGCCGAGGCGACCGCCGCCGGGTTGCTGTACCTGGAAGGGCACCGTTCGGTCGGCGGGATGCGCGCGAGCATCTACAACGCGGTCGGCATCGACGCGGTCGAGGCGCTGATCGCGTTCATGCAGGACTTCGCGCAGCGCCATGGCTGAGGGCGGCAACGTGGGAGCCGGTGAGCAGGACGAGCGGCTCGCGCTCATCCGCGCCGAGATCGACGCCATCGACCGCGAGTTGCAGCAGCTGCTGAATCGCCGCGCCGGCTGCGCGCAGCAGGTCGCCGAGGTCAAGAAGGCCGGACTGCTCGCCGCGCACGGCGCGCCGGAGACGGTGCCGGTGAGCTTCTACCGTCCGGAACGCGAAGCGCAGGTGCTGCGGGCCGTGATGGCGCGCAACGAGGGACCGCTGCCGGCGCATGAGGTCGCGCACATCTTCCGCGAGATCATGTCGGCCTGCCTCGCGCTCGAGAAGCCGATGACGATCGCCTTCCTCGGCCCCGAGGGCACGTTCACGCAGGCTGCGGCGGTCAAGCACTTCGGCCACGCGGTGATCAGCCGGCCGCTGGCGACCATCGGTGCGGTGTTCGACGAGGTCGAGTCCGGCGAGGCCGATTACGGCGTGGTGCCGGTGGAGAATTCCACCGAGGGCATGGTCACGCACACGCTCGACAGTTTCATCCGCTCCACGCTGAAGATCTGCGGCGAGGTCGAGCTGCCGATCCGCCTGCACCTGCTGGGCGCACCCGGCTGCACGCCGGCCGGGGTGCGGCGCATCTGCGCGCACCAGCAGGCGCTGGCGCAGTGCCGCGGCTGGCTCGACAAGAACTGGCCGCACGTCGAACAGCAGCCGAGCCCGAGCAACGGCGAGGCCGCGCGGTTGGCGGCGGCCGATACCACGGTCGCCGCGATCGCCGGCGACCTGGCGCGCGAGATCTACGGACTGACGCGGCTGGCGTCGAACATCCAGGACTACGCCGACAACTCGACGCGGTTCCTGGTCGTGGGCCGCGAACTGGTCAAGCCGAGCGGGCGCGACAAGACCTCGATCATCGTCTCCACGCACAACAAGCCCGGCGCGCTGTTCCGCCTGCTCGAGCCGTTCCAGCGCGAGCAGCTGATGCTGACGCGGATCGATACGCGGCCCTCGCGCTCGGAGACCTGGGCCTACCTGTTCTTCATGGAGTTCGAGGGACACCGCGACGACGCGGTGGTTGCGCGCGTGCTGTGCGAACTGGAAGAGCAGACCGTGATGCTGAAGGTCCTCGGTTCGTATCCGCAGGCGGTGATCTGAACGATGGGCCGCCCGGAGTGCCGCGCATGAGCCGCACGGTCGACACGCTGCTGGTGGTCGGGCTCGGGCTGATCGGCGGTTCGCTGGTCGCCGCGCTGCGCGGCACCGGCTTCGCGCGCCGCATCACTGCGTACAACCGCAACCGCGCCTCGCTCGACTACGCGCTCGGCGCGGGGCTGATCGACGCTGCCCCGCGCAGTCTGGAGGAGGCGGTCGCGGAGGCCGGGCTGATCGTCGTCGGCGTGCCCACGCTGACCGTGGGCGCGGTGTTCGAGACGATCCGCGTACATGGGCGCCCGGACGTGCTGATCACCGACGTGGCGAGCGTGAAGGGCAGCGTGGTGCAGGCGGCGGCGCAGGTGTTCGGGCAGGTGCCGCCGCGGCTGGTGCCGGGTCACCCGATCGCCGGTGCCGAGAAATCGGGCGTGGAGGCGGCACGCGCCGGGCTGTTCGAGCGCCACCGCGTGATCCTGACGCCGCTGGCCGACACCGACGCCGAGGCGCTGACGACGGTCGAGGCGATGTGGCGCCTGACCGGCGCCGAGGTGGTGCGCATGGAGGTGGCCGCGCACGACCGCATCCTCGCGCTCACCAGCCACTTGCCGCATGTGCTCGCGTTCGCGCTGGTCGACAGCCTCGCGCGCCAGAGCGCCAGCGACGACATCTTCCGCTTCGCGGCCGGCGGCTTTCGCGATTTCACGCGCATTGCCTCCAGCGACGCCGTGATGTGGCGCGACATCGCGCTCGCCAACCGCGGCGCACTGCTCGATGCGATCGACGGTTTCACGGTCACGCTCGATGCGCTGCGCGCGGCGGTTGCCGCGGGTGACGGCGCGACGCTGGAGCAGGTCTTCGTGCGTGCGCGCTCGGCACGCGAGCGTTATCTGCGCTGGCTGGAGCAGGGTATCCAGAAATGACTTCCGATGGGGGCGGCGTGACGCGTCAGGAACGGATCGATTACATCGCCGAGGGCGGCGGCGCGCTGCGCGGGGAAATCCGCGTGCCGGGGGACAAGTCCATCTCGCACCGCGCGATCATGCTCGGTTCGCTGGCCGAAGGGCTGACCGAGGTGCGGGGTTTCCTCGAGGGCGAGGACAGCCTGGCCACGCTGGCCGCGTTTCGCGCCATGGGCGTGGGGATCGGTGGGCCCGAGGCCGGACGCGTGCGCATCGAGGGCGTCGGCATGCACGGCCTGCGTGCGCCCGCGGCGCCGCTCTACCTCGGCAACTCGGGAACCTCGATGCGTCTGCTGTCCGGCCTGCTGTCGGCGCAGCCCTTCGACGTGGTGCTGACGGGGGATGCGTCGCTGACGCGCCGGCCGATGGCGCGCGTGGCCGATCCGCTGCGCCTGATGGGCGCAGGAATCGAGACCGCGGAGGGCGGGCGGCCACCGTTGCGCCTGCTGGGTGGACGCGTGCTGCACGGCATCGAGTACCGGATGCCGATGGCCAGCGCGCAGGTGAAATCCGCGGTGCTGCTGGCCGGTCTCTATGCGAGCGGAAACACCTGCGTCATCGAGCCGGCACCCACGCGCGATCACACCGAACGCATGCTGCACGGATTCGGCTATGCGGTGCACCGCGACGGCGCCGCGGTCACGCTCGCCGGCGGTGGCCGGCTGCACGCCGCCTCGATCGAGGTTCCCGGTGACATCTCCTCGGCCGCCTTCTTCCTGGTCGGTGCGGCGATCACGCCGGGGTCGGACCTGCTGCTGACCAACGTGGGCATCAACCCGACGCGCACCGGGGTGATCGAGATCCTGCGTGCGATGGGTGCCGACATCGAGGTCATCGATCCGCGCGAGAGCGGCGGCGAGCCGGTCGCGGACCTGCGCGTGCGGCACGCGCCGCTGCGTGGGATCGAGATCCCGGTGGCACTGGTGCCGCTGGCGATCGACGAGTTTCCGGCGCTGTTCGTCGCCGCGGCCTGCGCCGACGGCGAGACGGTGCTGCGTGGCGCCGAGGAACTGCGCGTCAAGGAGAGCGACCGCATCGAGGCGATGGCGCGCGGTTTCGAGCAGACCGGCGTGGCGCACCAGACGTTGCCCGACGGCATCCGCATCCGCGGCGGGCAAATCGGCGGCGGCACCATCGACAGCCGCGGCGACCACCGCATCGCGATGGCCTTCGCGGTCGCGTCGCTGCGTGCCACGGCGCCGATCGAGATCCACGATTGCGCGAACGTGGCAACCTCCTTCCCCGGCTTCCGCGAACTCGCGGCGCGTGCCGGACTACGCGTCGGACAGCGCCACGTCGCGCCTGTGGCGCCCTGAGGCGGGCGTCGGGAGCCGCCATGATCACGGGCAAGAAGAAAAAGCAGGAGGACGCGCCGGTCCTCGCCGTCGATGGCCCCAGCGGCTCCGGCAAGGGAACCGTATGCCGGCTGCTGGCGCGCGAGCTCGGCTGGAACCTGCTCGACAGCGGTGCGCTGTACCGGCTGGTCGGGATCGCGGCGCGCAACCACCGCGTCGGCCTCGACAACCATGCCGCGCTCGAGGTGCTGGCCGGACACCTGGACGTGCAGTTCCAGCCGGGCGACGACGAAGGGCGCGTGATCCTCGAGGGCGAGGACGTGGGTCCGATCCTGCGCAGCGAGGAAGTCGGTGCGCTCGCCTCGGAGGTCGCCGCCGTGCCCGCCGTGCGCAGCGCGCTGCTGACCCGCCAGCGCGCGTTCCGCATTCCGCCCGGCCTGGTGGCCGACGGGCGCGACATGGGAACCGTGGTGTTTCCGGACGCGACGCTGAAGGTGTTCCTCACGGCGAGCGCCGGGGAGCGCGCGGAACGCCGTTATAAGCAGTTGAAAGACAAGGGGGAAGCTGTTAGCCTGCCGCGCCTCGTGGAAGATATAGAGGCGCGTGACCGGCGCGATAGCGAGCGCGCGGTGGCGCCCCTGCGGCCGGCACCCGACGCGGTGCTGCTCGATACCACGGGCATGGGCATCACGGAGGTGTTCCTCCGACTGATGGCCGAAGTGAGGGAAAGGGGCATCATCTGATGTCCCGTCACGGCGCGTCGCACCCTGCGGCGTGACGTGTGGCTCCAGTCTCCGGGCTCCCGTATCCAGCATCCCGGCGGCTGGTTTTTTATCGTTGACCCCGAGCCGGCTGGGGCTCGGGCAAGACCATTCGCGGCGTTGCCGCAACAGGAAATTCCAATGACCGAGAGTTTTGCGCAGCTTTTCGAGGAGAGCCTGAAGACCGTCGAGATGGACGTCGGCTCGATCATCACCGGTGTCGTGATCGACATCGACAACGAGTGGGTCACCGTGCACGCGGGGCTCAAGTCCGAAGGGGTGATTCCGCGCAGCCAGTTCCTCGACGAGAACGGCGAGTTCCACCTCGATATCGGTGACGAAGTCTACGTCGCGCTCGAGGCGATCGAGGACGGCTACGGCGAGACCCGCCTGTCGCGCGAGAAGGCGCGGCGTGCCGAAACCTGGAAGAACCTGGAGTCCGCCTTCGAGAACTCCGAAGTCGTGCGCGGCATGATCAATGGCAAGGTCAAGGGCGGCTTCACGGTCGACGTGCAGGGCATCCGTGCGTTCCTGCCCGGCTCGCTGGTCGACGTGCGCCCGGTGCGCGACACCACCCACCTCGAGACCCAGACGCTCGAGTTCAAGGTCATCAAGCTCGACCAGAAGCGCAACAACATCGTCGTGTCGCGTCGCGCGGTGCTCGAGCAGGCGAACAGCGCCGAGCGCGAACAGTTGCTCGCGAACCTGCAGGAAGGCGCGGTGCTGAAGGGCGTGGTCAAGAACCTGACCGATTACGGCGCCTTCGTCGACCTCGGCGGCGTCGACGGCCTGCTGCACATCACCGACATGGCGTGGCGCCGCATCAAGCACCCGAGCGAAGTGGTCAAGGTCGGCGACGAGATCGACGTCAAGGTGCTGAAGTTCGATCGCGAGACGAACCGCGTGTCGCTCGGCCTCAAGCAACTAGGTGCCGACCCCTGGGTCAGCATCAAGGCGCGTTATCCGGAGAACACGCGCGTGAAGGCGCGCGTGACCAACCTGACCGACTACGGCTGCTTCGCCGAACTCGAGCAGGGCGTCGAGGGTCTGGTGCACGTCTCCGAGATGGACTGGACCAACAAGAACATCCATCCGTCCAAGGTGGTGCAGGTCGGCGACGAGGTCGAGGTCATGATCCTCGACATCGACGAGGAACGCCGCCGCATCTCGCTCGGCATGAAGCAGTGCACCGAGAACCCGTGGGACGTGTTCGCGGCCACGCACGCCAAGGGCGAGCGCATCAGCGGCCGGATCAAGTCGATCACCGATTTCGGGCTGTTCATCGGCCTGGACGGCAACATCGACGGTCTGGTCCACCTGTCGGACATCTCGTGGCACGAGGCCGGCGAGGAAGCCGTGCGCGCGTACAAGAAGGGCGACGAGGTCAACACCGTGATCCTGTCGATCGACCCGGAGCGCGAGCGCATCTCGCTCGGCATCAAGCAACTCGAGGACGATCCGTTCAACAACTTCGTCGCCATCAACGACAAGGGTTCGATCGTGACCGGCAAGGTCGTCGAACTCGATGCCAAGGCGGCGGTGGTACAGCTGGCCGAGGACGTCCAGGGTGTGCTCAAGGCCTCCGAGATCAGCCGCGACCGCGTCGAGGACGCGCGCAACGTGCTGAACGTGGGCGACACCGTGGAAGCCAAGATCGTCAACGTGGACCGCAAGAGCCGCGTGATCAACCTGTCGGTCAAGGCCAAGGACGTGCAGGACGAGAAGGAAGCGATCAAGGCGCTGCGGGAAGAGGCCGACGCGGCCGCCCCGACCACCATCGGCGACCTGATCAAGGCGCAGATGGATCGGCGCTGATCCGCTGCCGGGTGTTGCACAGGGCGGCGAAGCAAGCGGTAACGTTGTGGCATCGGTGCTCTGACGCTGCAGGAGTGCGGCGTGGCAGGTCCGGCTGCGGAGGCTGTGGCAGCCGCACGCCGGCACCGCCCGGCGGTGGCCTGCCAGGGTATGGCCTGCGCTGCCTGCGCGGGCATGCCGGATTTGAGCATTAGACTCGCGAGACGTTCTCCACTATGCTTGTGGCTGCACGCTTTTCTCAATAAAAACAGCGGGTTGAACATGACCAAATCGGAGATGATCGAACGCATCGCCGGGCAGCAGAAACAGTTGTCGCCGAAGGACGTGGAACTCGCGGTCAAGATGATCATCGAGTACATGGCGTCGAGCCTCGCGCAGGGCGAGCGCATCGAGATCCGCGGTTTCGGCAGTTTCTCGCTGCATTACCGTGAACCGCGCCGGGGCCGCAACCCGAAGACCGGCGACGCGGTCGACCTGCTGGGCAAGTACGTTCCCTATTTCAAGCCGGGCAAGGAGATGCGCGAACGCGTCAATCTCAACGCCAACCAGGCGATCAGCGGCTGAGCGGCCGTGATCCTCGGTCGCCTGCTCCGCCTGCTGCTGCTGTTGTTGGTGCTGGTGGCTGGCGTCTGGGGCTTTCTTTTTTCCCTGGCCAACAGCGAACCGGTCGCACTCGACCTGGTGCTGCTGCGCCTGCCCGAGGCGGCGCTGTCGGTGTGGCTCGTGGCGGCATTCATCACCGGCGGGTTGTGCGGTCTGGCGGCCGGCAGCGTGGCGATCTGGCGCGCGCGTCGAGCGGCAACCAGTGCGCGGTCAGGGGCCGTGGCAGCGGTAGCGACGGTTCCGGGCCGCGCGCCCGCACCGGCATCGCCGGGACGCTGAGACCATGGGTGTGCTAGCGGCGGATGCGGGTCCGCGCGTGATCGTCGCGCTCGATTACCCGCGCGCGGCGCAAGCGGTGGCGATGGCGGAGCGGCTCGATCCGCGCCGGTGCCGGCTGAAGATCGGCAAGGAACTGTTCACCGCCGACGGGCCGGAGGTCGTGCGCACATTGGTTGCGCGAGGCTTCGACGTGTTCCTCGACCTCAAGTTCCACGACATACCGAACACGGTCGCCGGTGCGGTGCGCGCCGCGGCCGGCCTCGGCGTGTGGATGCTCAACGTGCACGCGAGTGGCGGGCGGCGCATGCTGGGCGCCGCGCGCGAGGCGCTGGCCGGGTTGCCGGGGCGTAGCCCGCTGCTGATCGCGGTGACCGTGCTGACCAGCATGGAGGAGGCGGAACTGCGCGAGACCGGCGTGACGGGTGGCGTCGACGAACAGGTGCTGCGGCTCGCGGCGCTGACGCTGGACTGCGGCCTGGACGGCGTGGTGTGCTCGGCGCGCGAGGCACCGGCGCTGCGCGTGCGATTCGGTGCGCGACCGGTGCTCGTGACGCCGGGAATACGCCCTGCCGGGTCGGCGCCCGGCGACCAGCGTCGAACGCTCACACCGTCGCAGGCGATTGCGGCCGGAGCCGATCATCTGGTCGTGGGCAGGCCGGTCACCGGCGCCGCCGACCCGCTCGCCGCGCTCGCGGCCATCGCCGCCGACATCTCGCACAGCATTCGCTGAATGCGCCTGCTAGCGTGTTCACACGGTGCAATGGATGCGCCGTGCAATCGCGACCACATCAAGGAGGATTCCCATGAAACTCGCAGACGTTCTGAAGGCAACCGTGTTCGGCCTGTCCCTGCTCACGCTGCCGGTGGTACACGCGGCGGCGGAGCAGACCACCGTCACCGCGCCCGTGCAGCAGGCCGCGGAGCGTGTCAACATCAATACCGCCGACGCCTCCACGCTGGCCAGCAGCCTGCGTGGGGTGGGCATCCGCAAGGCGGAGGCGATCGTCGCGTACCGCGGCGAACACGGGCCGTTCAAGTCGGTGGATGAACTGATCAATGTCAAGGGGATCGGGGAGAAGATGCTCGAGCAGCTGCGCCCGCAGGTCGCGCTCTGAGACCCGCGCACCCGATCGCCACGGGCGCCGCAAGGCGCCCGTTACCTGTGCTCCTGGCACACGCTGCAGCGAACTGCGGCGCGGAGACTGCGCGTGAGCCGCGTGGCGCTGGTCACCGGCGCGAGCGGCTTCGTAGGCAGCGCCTTGTGCGAGGCGCTCGACGCGGCCGGCTGGACGGTACGCCGCACGGTGCGTGGCGTTGCCACCACCGCGGGTGAAGGCCTGGTTCCGCTGGAACTCGCAACGCTTGCCACTCACGGTTGCGGCGCTGCGTTGCTCGCCGGGGTGGACGTGGTGTTCCACCTGGCGGGAGTCGCGCACCGCGGCGCTTCGGCGGAAGAACTGCAACTCCTGAACCGCGATGCGACGATCGCGCTCGCGGCGGCCAGCGCGGCGGCCGGCGTCGCTCACTTCGTGTTCGTCAGCAGCCTCTATGCCGGGGCCGTCGATCCTGCTTCCCCCGGGCGTCCGGGAGAGGCCTATGGGCGTACCAAACGCGAGGCAGAGGAGGCGTTGCTCGGTGCCGAGCGCGAGCGGTTGTTGCGCGTCACGGTGGTGCGCCCGGCGCTGGTGTACGGCGACGGGGTGAAAGGCCGGCTGGCGACGCTGCGGTGTCTGGCGCGTCGCGGCCTGCTGCCGGATCTGCCCGCTATCGGGAACACCCCGATGCTGGCGCTGACTGACCTCGTTGCCGCGCTCGTCCTGCTCGGTGCGCACCCGACGCTGAGCGGCAACGTATTCGTGCTTGGCGATGGCGAGCGCTACCCGCTCGCGCGCATCGCACGCGCCCTGCACCGCGGAGCCGGTCGTGCCGGCGGCGCATGGCGTATTTCCGGCCTGCTGCTCGGCGCCGCGCTCGGCATGCTGCGTGCCCTCGGCAACGGTCCGGTACGTGGGCTGGTGCCGGCGTTGCCGCGTGGGCTGGAGGCATGGACGGTGGCCGACGATCCGCGACTCGCGGCGCTGGGCTGGGCGCCACGGCTGGACTTCGAGTCGTGGTGTCTGGGCACGGGGGCGGGCGCGTGATGAATTACTCGGCGTCGTTTCTGCTGTGTGCACTGGTCGCGTGGTCGGTGACGCGCGTTTACCTGCGCTGGGCTGCACGCATGGGTGTGCTCGATGTGCCCGGTGCGCGGAGTTCGCACCCGCAACCGACGCCTACCGGCGGAGGTGTGGGGATCCTCGCCGGCGTCGCGGCCGGCTGTGTTGCGACGGGCTATGGCGCAGGGCTCGGTGCGGACTGGCTGTGCGTGCTGGCTGCGGTGCCGGTGCTCGCGGTGCTCGGGTTTCGCGACGATCGGGGCGGGATGCCGGTTGCGCCCCGGCTGGCGGCCCAGCTGGCGGCGGCCACCGTGGTGGCGTTCGTCGCGGGCGCGAGGCCGGGTGATCCGGCCGCACTGGCGCTCGGGGTCTCAACGGTGTTCGGTGTCACCTGGGCGACCAATGCCTTCAACTTCATGGACGGCATCGACGGTATCGCCGGCGCGCAGGCGCTGTTTCTGGCTGGCGCCGCTGCCGTGTTGCTGGCGTCGAACGGCGCGGCGCCGGATTCGCTCGCGGTGTGCGTGGCCATGGCCGGGGGTGCGGCAGGTTTCCTGTGGCTGAACTGGCCGCCGGCGCGCGTATTCATGGGCGACACGGGCAGCCAGCCGCTCGGTTTCGTGCTGGCGGCGGCAGCGGTACTGACCGCAGCTCGCGGTGAACTTTCGCTGCCGGTGTGGCTGACCCTGTGGGCCGGGTTCCTGGCCGACGCGAGCTTCACGCTGCTGGTGCGCACCGCCGGCGGCAATTCGCCGCTCTCGGCGCATCGCGACCATGCCTACCAGCGGCTCGCGCGCCGCTGGGGCGGGCACCGGCCTGTCACGCTGCTGTGGTCGGCGGTCAACATGGTGTGGCTGTTTCCGCTCGCCTGGCTGGCCAACCGCCACGACGGGCATGCGACGGCGATCGCGCTGATGGCATGGCTGCCGTTGATCATGGCGCTGGTGTGGATCCGCCGCCGCACGGCTGCGGATTAGTGGCGGTCGGTGGTGGTCCACAGGGCGTGGCCGTGGGGCTAGAATCCGCCGCTCAGACCGGCGGGCACGGAATGTCCGCGGCGTCGCGGTACGGAAGGTCGCCATGGACATGAAACAGTTCGGCAGCAGGGTTCGCGGGTCGGTACGGGCGGTACGTGAGGTCGCGACGGTGCTGATGCTGCGACTGGTCGACCTGCCGCACAACACGAAGCAGGCGATGCTGCTGTTGCTCGATCTGGTCTTCGTGCCGCTGACGCTGTTCGTCGCGGTGTCGCTGCGCCTGGGCACCACGAACATTACGCCGGGTCCGCGGGAATTCCTGCTCTGCGCACTCACCGTAGTGGCGACCGCGATCATCTTCCTGCGCCTGGGACTCTACCGGGCGATCGTGCGCTTCATGGGGCACGATGCGATCGTCGCAATCGTGAAGGGCGTCACGCTGTCGGCGATGATGCTCGCGCTGTTCGACTTCCTGACGCGTGCCAGCGTGCCGCGCTCGGTGCCGATGATCTACTGGTCGCTGCTGCTGGTCTGCGTGGGCGGGTCGCGGCTGATGCTGCGCTCGTGGTACCGCTGGCGACGCCAGCACGATGCCTGCCGGGTGGCTATCTATGGTGCCGGATCGGCCGGTCGGCAACTGTTCACCGCGCTGCTGCACGGCGAGCGTTTCCAGCCGGTGCTGTTCATCGACGACAACCCGGCGCTGCAGGGCCGCGTGATCAACGGGGTGCCGGTAGTCGGGCTCGAGCAACTCGCCAGGCGGCGCGCGCGCCTCGGGATCCGCGAGGTGTTCCTCGCCATGGCGTCGATCGGTGCCGGCCGCCGGCGCGAGATCACCGAGGCGATTTCGGAGCTGGAACTGAGCGTGCGCACCATCCCGCGTCTCGAGGACCTGGTCAGCGGACGCGCGCGCATCGGCGAGGTGCAGGAGGTCACGCTGGAGGACCTGCTCGGGCGCGACCCGGTGCCGCCGCGACCCGATCTGCTCGCGGTGTGCATCGCCGGCAAGCGCGTACTGGTCACCGGCGCCGGCGGTTCGATAGGTGCCGAACTGTGTCGCCAGATCCTCGCCGCGGATCCCGAGGAACTGCTGCTGTTGGACAGCAGCGAGTTCGCGCTGTACGCGATCGAGCGCGAACTGCTGCGTCGCGCGGAGCAGCGCAGCAGCCGCACGCGCATCGTGGCGCTGCTCGGCTCCGTGCGTGACGAAGCGCTGGTCCGGCGGATCCTCGACACGTTCCGCGTGCAGACCGTCTATCACGCGGCCGCCTACAAGCACGTGCCGCTGGTCGAGCAGAACGTGGTCGAGGGCGTGCGCAACAACGTGTTCGGCACCCTGGTCGTCGCGCGCGCCGCGGCGGCGGCCGGCGTCGGCAGTTTCGTGCTCGTATCGACCGACAAGGCGGTGCGTCCTACCAGCATCATGGGTGCCAGCAAGCGGATCGCCGAGATGATCATGCAGGCCTTCGCCGCTGGCGGCGCGGCCGCGACGCGCTACGTGATCGTGCGCTTCGGCAACGTGATCGGCAGCTCCGGTTCGGTAGTACCGCTGTTCCGTGAGCAGATCGCCGCCGGCGGTCCGGTGACGGTCACGCACCCGGACGCCGAGCGCTACTTCATGACCATTCCCGAGGCGGCCCAGCTGGTGCTGCAGGCGAGCGCGATGAGCAGCGGCGGGGATGTGTTCGTGCTCGACATGGGAACCCGGGTGCGTGTCCACGACCTGGCGCGGCGGATGATCCATCTCGCGGGCAAGCGCGTGCGCGATGCGGTGCACCCGGACGGCGACGTCGAGATCGCGTTCATCGGCCTGCGACCGGGCGAGAAGCTGCGCGAGGAACTGCTGGCCGAAGGCACCGTGCACGCGACCGGTCACCCGATGATCCTGCGCGCGCTCGAGCGCTCGCCGCCGTGGGAGGAACTCGAGGCGTTGCTCGGCGAGATCGAGGCGGCCTGCGTGCAGCACGACGGCGAACGCGTGCGCGCCCTGCTGGCACGCGTGGTGCACGGGCTCGATGCGGGCTATGCTTGCACCGATGCGCTGGCCGGCCGCCAGCGCGAGCACGACACACACCAGCGCGCGCAGTCGCAGGTTGCAGGCCCCCTGCACTGAGTGTCTGACCGCACGCACGGGATGCGGCAGGAAAATCGGGAGAAGGAAGATCGATGCGTTACGTGGATGTTTTCAACGGCGACGCCGACGGTATCTGCGCACTGATGCAACTGCAGCTGGCCGAGCCGCGCGACAGCGAGCTGGTCACCGGGGTCAAGCGTGACATCGATCTGTTGCGACGCGTGGACGCAGGCATCGGCGACAGGGTGACCGTGCTGGACGTCGCGATGGAGAAGAACCGCACCGACCTGGACCGTCTGCTCGCCGCCGGTGCCAGCGTGTTCTACGTCGACCACCACATTCCTGGTGACATTCCTGCGCATCCGGGGCTGCACGCGATCATCAACACGGCGCCTGAGGTGTGCACCAGTCTCCTGGTCAACGGACATTTGGGCGGTGCGTGGGCGGCCTGGGCGGTGGTCGGTGCCTTCGGCGACAACCTCGCGGCCAGCGCGCGCGCGCTCGCCGCGCAGATCGGCATGGGTGCCGAGGCGATCGACGCCGCCGAGCGGCTAGGCACCTACGTCAACTACAACGGTTACGGTCCGGCGGTCGAGGACCTGCATTTCGCGCCGGAGGAGCTGTTCCGGCGGCTGCGCCCGTTCGCGAACCCGCTGGACTTCATCGGCGGTGACCGCGAGTCGTTCGGGCGGCTCGAGGACGGCTATCGCAGCGATATGGCGGCCGCGGCCGCGCTGGCCCCCATGCACCGCACCGAAGCGGCCGCGGTGTTCCTGCTGCCGGACGAGCCGTGGGCACGACGGGTCAGTGGCGTGTACAGCAACGATCTGGTGAACCTGCATCCGCAGCGGGCGCACGCAGTGCTGACCGAGATCGGCGGCGGTGAGCTGCTGGTCAGCGTGCGCGCGCCGCTGGCGAACCGCACCGGTGCCGACGAGATCTGCCGCCAGTTCGCCACCGGCGGCGGGCGCAAGGCCGCGGCCGGGATCAATCGCCTGCCGCGCGAGGATCTGGCGCGCTTCATCGACGTGTTCTGCGCCTTCTACGCGGCGCAGGCGGGCGCCTGAGGCCGGTGGAGCGCAGCGTGCGCGCGCTGCTCGTCCCGTGTCTGCTGGCCGGCTGCGCGGCCGCGGCCGATCCGCGCGTCTGCGATCCGGCCGAGGGATCCTGTGATGCGCCGACGCTCGGAGCCGTGGAAGGGGGCGTCGCCGACGATACCTGGGTCGATACCTCGTACGAGTATGTGACCTCGCGCACCGACGCGCTCGCCGTCTGGCTGGACTCCTTCTTCGGCACCCCGACCTCTGACCGCGAATCGGCCGATACGGTGTTGCGCCTGCGCAACGAGCTGGTACTCGACGAGGACGACGGGGTCGACACCGGGGTGCGGCTGCGTGGCAAGATCGACGTGCCGCGGCTGGATCGACGCCTGAGCCTGGTCTTCTCCGAGGAGAACGAGGAGTACGAGGAAGTCGTGCCGGATTCGGCCGGTCGCAACGACGACGTCGGCCTGCAGTTCCGCCTGGCGGACCGCGGCTCCTCACGCTTGTGGGTGTCGCTCGGGGTGAACAACTCGCTCGATCTGCGAACCAGCCTGCGCTACAAGCACGTGCGCGCGCTCGGCGAGGACTGGCGCCTGCAGTTCGGCGAGAAGCTCTACCACAAGCAGGAGGAGGGGTTCGGCGCGTTGACGCGGGTGGACCTCGACTACCTGATCGCCACCGACCGCATGGTGCGCTGGACCAACCAGGTGGACTACGGCGAGGAGACCGCCGGCGCCGAATGGGGTTCGCGCCTCAGCTACCAGATCCGCATCGATTCCCGACAGGCACTGAGCTACTTCACCTCGGTGTCCGGGCAGACCGATCCCGATTACCTGACGCGCGGCTACGGGGTGGGGGTGCGCTACCGGCGCAACGTGCTGCGCCCGTGGATGTTCGTCGAGGTCGAGCCGGCGCACGTCTGGCGCCGCGACACCCTGGGCGAACCGCGCGAGCCGGTGTGGATGCTGACCTTCCGCCTCGAACTGATCGAGGAACGCCGGAACCGGCGTGGCGAAGCGCGCCGTGACGATGCGCGTGCGCCGGTCGTGGACTAGACTACGGGGCGAGTTTCGCGGCCGGTCGCCCTGGACAGGGAAGATACCGGCCTCCACCGTTCGCGACCCGAGCCAGGCCACTCGATGTCAGAAATGAATGCAGTGCCCACCGCCGTGACCGATCTGGAGATCGGGATGTACGTGACTGCGCTCGACCGTCCCTGGATCGAGACACCCTTCCTGGTCGAGGGCTTCTACATTGGCAGCGAGGCCGACATCGAGGAACTCGAGAAGTACTGCGATGTCGTCTACGTGGACGTCTACCGCAGTCGTGCCAGCCATGGGCGTCGCAGCAGCCGCGTGATCGGCACGGCGGCCGTGCGACCGCCGGGCGGCGTCCACCCGGCCGATCACGGTAACGGCGAGGCGGTGAAGTTCCGGCCGCGCAGCGAGAACGTCGCGGCCGAGCTGTTTCCGCACCGCAAGCTGAAAGCCTACGAGGACAGCAGCGATTTCGCCCAGGAACTCCCGGTCGCGCGCGGCGTGTATGCCGACGTGGTGCTCGGCTACCGCCGCATGATGGAAAGCTATCGCGCCGGAGCGCGCATCGACGTGTCGGGGATCCGCGAGGTCGTGAACCCGCTGGTCGAGAGCATGATCCGCAACCCCGACGCCTGCGTGTGGCTGGCGCGCAACCGCGACGAGTCCGGCTACATCATGGGGCACTCGGTGGGCTCCGCGGTCTGGGCCGTGGCGCTGGGGCGCCAGATGGGGCTGCCGCGGGTCGATCTGCAGCGCCTCGCGCTCGGCGCGCTGCTGTTCGACGTGGGCAAGCTCCGCCTTCCCGAGGAGTTGCTGCGCAAGCCGTCGCAGTTGTCGCCGGGCGAGTTCCAGCTCGTCAGGTCGCATGTCGAGTTCGGTCTCGAGATGCTGCGCGACACCGGCGTCCTGAACCGCACCATCAACGACATGGTCGAGTTCCACCACGAGCGTCACGGCGGCCACGGTTATCCGCACGGGCTGCGCGGCGAGGACATCCCGATCTTCGGACGCATCGCCGGCATCGTCGACTGCTACGACGCGATCACCAGTCCGCGCCCCTACGCAGCGGCGATGGCGCCGAGCAATGCGGTGAAGCGCCTCTACGCGTGGCGCGACGTGGATTTCCACGCCGGGCTGGTCGAGGAGTTCATCCAGGCGATCGGCGTCTATCCGGCCGGCACGCTGGTGGAACTGAGCAGCGGCGAGGTGGGCGTGACCACAGCGGGCTACCGCACCCGGCGCCTGCGTCCGCAACTGCTGCTGGTGCTGGACCGCGATCGCAAGCCGCTCGCGGATCCGCGCCCACTGGACCTCACCGTCACCACCCACGATGGCGACGGCAAGCCGCTCGACATCGTCGGCGGACTCGACCCGGCGTCCTGCGACGTCGATCTCGCGCGCCTGGGCGTCTGACCCGCCCCGGTCTACGACCGCAGCGGTTCGGCCGCGCGCCGGGCTTCCGGTAAGAAAACTGTCACACACTCCCACTACGATGCCCTCGTCGTGACCGGCCGCGGCCGGGTACACGCCAGGACCGGGACCCGCGCTGCGCGTCCGGATCCGCTTCCAACAGTCACATCGAGGAGACACATGATGGGTTCGGTAAAAAAAGCGTTACTGGGGTGTGTGATCGTTGCCTGCGCGGCACAGGCCGAGGCCGGCATGGTCGATGCGAAGCTGCTCGACATGCTGCTTGCCAACGGTTCGATCACGAAAGCGCAACACACGGAACTGAGCGCCGACCTCGCGCGTGAGGCTCGCGCCGAGAGCAAGAAGACCAGGGACCTGGTCGCCGAGAAGGACTTCATCGCGTTCCGTCAGCTCGCCGGCTGGGCCGAGAGCACCGCGCTGCGCGGCGATATGCGCGTGCGCCACGAGGGGATCGACATCGAGGGCGAGCCGGATTTCACCAAGAGCCGCAACAAGGACCGCCAGCGCCTGCGCGCGCGGCTCGGCGCGTTCACCAGGATCAATCCGGAAGTCGAAACCGGCATCCAGATTGCCAGCGGCAACGGTGCCGACCGTCGCTCGACCAACGAGAACCTGGACAACTACTTCGACAAGAAGGCGGTCTGGGTCGACCTGGCGTACATCAACTACAACCCGGTCGCGGTGACGGGTCTGAAGACCTTCGCGGGCAAGATGAAGCAGCCGTGGATGTCGATGGGCGACGTGATCTGGGACGGCGACATCAACCCCGAGGGCATCGCGGCCTCCTACACGAAGAAGAACGGCACCACGACCTTCTTCGGCAGCGGCGGCTACTACACGATGAAGGATGCCGTCGACGGCGACGGATTCGAGTTCGAGAACGACCTGTCGCTGTACCACCTCCAGGGCGGCGCCGCGTTCGACGCCGGCGACAGCGTGCGCCTGACGCTGGGCGCCAGCCTGTACGAGTTCGACAACGAGGAATTCGGCTCGACCTCCTCGTTCCGCACCAACGGCAACACTACCGACCGTTTCGGACTGTACGAACTGTTTGCGCAGATGGACGTGATCGGCCTGCCGCTGCCGCTGTCGGTCTACGGCCAGTACGTGCGCAACCACGATGCGCGCGATTTCGGCACCGCGTTCGACGGTGGCGAGGACACCGCGTTCCTGATCGGTCTGCGCACCAACGTCGCCGGTCTGGCGATCGATTACAACTACCGCGACGTCGAGGCCAACGCGGTCGTCGGCGGTATGACCGATTCGGACTTCGCGGCCGGCTACACGAACTCGAGCGGCCACAAGATCAAGGTCAAGTACGACATCCTGAAGAACTTCGCGATCGGCGCCACCTACTTCATGGCGGAGTCCGACGTCGCGAGCAGCACCGGCCTGACCGACGCCGACGTCGACACGCTGCACATCGATCTCGAGGCCAAGTTCTGATCCACGGCGCCCGCGACGCGGGCGCCGGGCAAACACACCTTTCCATGGAGTGCATGACGATGACAGCCATACCCAAAGCACTGCAACGTGCCCTGATCGCCGCCGGTCTCACGGCGTCGATCGCCCATCCGGCGAGCGCTGCCGGCGTGATCGAGATCGACGGTTCGAGCACCGTGTATCCGATCACCGAGGCGGTAGCAGAGGAATACCAGACCCGGCTCGGTGGCGCCCGCGTCACGGTGGGGATTTCCGGCACCGGCGGCGGCTTCAAGCGCTTCTGTCGCGGCGAGACCGACATCTCGGACGCCTCGCGCCCGATCCTCAAGGAAGAGATGGTCCTGTGCGCGCAGGCCGGGATCCGCTACTACGAGCTGCCGGTCGCCTACGACGCGCTCACCATCGTGGTTTCGAAGGACAACGACTTCGTCGATCACCTGACCGTCGCCGAGCTCAAGAAAATGTGGGAGCCGGCGGCCTCCGGCAAGATCACCAGCTGGAGGCAGGTCCGTGACAGCTTCCCGGACATGCCGCTGAAGCTGGCCGGTCCGGGCGCCGACTCGGGCACCTTCGACTATTTCACCGAGGCCGTCGTCGGCACCTCGAAGGCATCGCGCGGCGATTACCAGGCGAGCGAGGACGACAACGTGATCGTGCAGTTCGTCTCGCGCGACAAGGGCGCGCTCGGCTACTTCGGCCTCGCGTATTACGAGGAGAACCGCGACAAGCTGCGCGCGGTGCCGATCGTCTCCAGCGGAAATTCGGCCGGCGTACTGCCCTCGATCGCGACTGTCAACGACGGCACCTACAACCCGCTGTCGCGCCCGATCTTCATCTACGTGAAGGACCGCTCGCTCAAGCGTCCGGAAGTGCGCCAGTTCGTCGAGTTCTACCTCCAGGAGGGCGGCGCACTCGCGCGCGAGGTGGGCTACGTCGATCTGCCGGCGGCCGCCTACGAGCAGGCGCTGTCGAACCTGCGCGGTGGCAAGCTCGGCACCGGCTTCGGCGGCACGCCGGAAGTGGGGCTGAAGGTCGAGGAACTGCTGGCGCGCGAGGGCAAGCTCTGAGATGCGGGCGGACGTGACGGAGCTTCCGGTGTCGATTCCGATCCCGACCGGCGCGGCGCTGGCCGCCGCGCCGGTCAACCGCTTCGCGCATCGTCGCCTGCGCCACGTGGGGGAGCTGGCGATCGAGGTCGTGCTGTTCGCGGCCGCGTTCAGCGCGGTCGCGGTCACGGTGGCGATCGTGGGGATCCTGGTGTACGAGTCGGCGGCTTTCTTCAGTCACGTTCCGCTCGTCGATTTCCTGACCGATACGCAGTGGACCATCATGTTCAGCGAGAAGCACTACGGCGTCGCGCCGTTGCTCGCCGGCACACTGGTGACCACCACCGTGGGACTGCTGCTGGCGATCCCGGTCGGCACGGTCACTGCGATCTATCTCAGCGAGTTCGCCGGCGCGCGCACTCGCGAGATCGTCAAGCCGGTGCTCGAACTGCTCGCCGGCATACCGACCGTGGTCTACGGCTATTTCGCGCTGGTCATGGTCACGCCGGCGCTGCAGTTCTTCATGCCCGAGTTGCCCGGTTTCAACATGCTGGGGCCGGGACTCGTGATCGGCATCATGATCATTCCGTACGTGAGTTCGGTCGCCGAGGACGCCATGCGCGCGGTGCCGGTGCACATGCGCGAGGGCTCGTACGCGATGGGCGCCACGCGGCTGCAGACGGCGCTGCGGGTGGTGGTTCCCGCCGCCACCTCGGGCATCGTCGCGGCCTACATCCTCGGCATCTCGCGTGCGATCGGCGAAACGATGGTGGTCGCGGTCGCGGCCGGCCAGCAACCGAACTTCACCTGGGACCCGCGCGAACCCGGCGCGACGATCACCGCCTTCATCGTGCAGGTCGCGCTCGGCGACCTGCCGCACGGCAGCATCGAGTACCAGAGCATCTTCGCCGTCGGCCTGGTGCTGGTGCTGATGACGCTGTCCTTCAACCTGCTGGGGCACCTGGCGCGCAAGCGCTTCCGTGAAGCGTATTGATGACTACCGAAACGGCACGGATCCGCCGCCTGGTCGCGCGCGGCAAGCGGTTCGACAAGGTATTCGTGATCCTCGGGCTGATGAGCCTGATGGTCGGCGTCCTGACGCTGGCCGTGCTGCTCGCCGGGCTGGTGCACGACGGCGCGGCGCGTCTGGACTGGGACTTCTTCACGCGCTTCCCGTCGCGCCGCGCCGGGAACGCCGGCATCCTCAGCGCCATCGTCGGCTCCACGCTGGTGATGCTGATCACCGCGCTCACGGCGATCCCGCTCGGCGTCGCGGCCGGGGTCTACCTGGAGGAGTACGCGCGGCGCAACTGGCTGACCGAGATCATCGAGATCAACGTGAACAACCTGGCAGGGGTTCCCTCGATCATCTACGGCCTGCTGGCGCTGGGGCTGTTCGTCTATGCGCTCGATTTCGGGCAGAGCATCCTGTCGGCGGGGCTCACGCTGGCGTTGCTGATCCTGCCCGTGATCATCGTCGCGACGCGCGAGGCGATCCGCGCCATACCGTCGAGCATCCGCGAGGGCGCCTGCGCGCTCGGCGCGACGCGCTGGCAGATGGTGCGCGACCACATCATCCCGTACTCGACCGGCGGCATCCTGACCGGCGTGATCATCGGACTCGCGCGCGCAATCGGCGAGACGGCGCCGATCATCACGATCGGCGCGCTGACCTTCATCGCGTTCCTGCCCGATCCACCGCTCGGCGCCGAATTCCCGTTCGTCTCCTTCGAGTGGCTGAAGTCGCCGTTCACGGTGATGCCGATCCAGATGTTCAACTGGATGTCGCGCCCGCAGGCGGCGTTCCAGGTCAACGCGGCGGCGGCGGGCGTGGTGCTGGTCGTGATGACGCTGGTGATGAACGGTGCGGCAATCTGGCTGCGGATGCGCTACCGCAAGAGGATCAAGTGGTGATGCGGATGATCGACGCGAACACGATGGGCACGCCGGCCGTCACCAGCGGGGCCGTGCCGGCGCCGGCGCTGAAGGCCGAGGCGCGCGCGCTCGACTTCTTCTACGGCGAGGTGCAGGCGTTGCGGAAAATCGACCTGCCGGTCTGGGAAAACCGCGTGACGGCGCTGATCGGGCCGTCGGGCTGCGGCAAGTCGACGTTCCTGCGCTGCTTCAACCGCATGCACGACATCGGCGAGGGACGCAACCGCTACCACGGCGAGATCGTGTTCCACCCGGATGGCGTCGACATCCTGCACCGTTCGGTCGACCCGATCGAGGTGCGCATGCGCATCGGCATGGTGTTCCAGAAGCCGAACCCGTTCCCGAAGTCGATTTTCGAGAACGTCGCCTATGGATTGCGGGTGCGCGGCGAACGCAGCCGCAGCGCGATCGCCGACCGCGTCGAAGCGGCGCTGCGTGACGCCTCGCTGTGGGACGAGGTGGGAGACCGCCTGCACGACATGGCATTCAACCTCTCGGGCGGGCAGCAGCAGCGTCTGTGCATTGCGCGCGCGCTCGCTACCTCGCCGGAGCTGCTGCTGTTCGACGAGCCCACCTCGGCGCTCGACCCCAACGCGACCGCGAATATCGAGGACCTGATCAACCGCCTCAAGGAGAAGGTCTCGATTCTGATCGTGACACACAACATGCAGCAGGCCGCGCGCGTCTCGGACTACACGGCGTTCATGTATCTCGGTGAGCTGGTGGAGTTCGGCGACACCAACGTGGTGTTCACCAATCCGAAGAAGAGGCAGACCGAAGACTACATCACCGGCCGTTTCGGCTGATCGTGGAGGACGCATGGCCCTCGAGAGGGAAGACCTCGGACACCACCTCGTGCAGCAGTACAACGAGGATCTGGAGAAGCTGCACAGCGGCGTGCTCGACATGGCGCGGCTGGTGCTGGCGCAATTCGACGACGTGATCGGCGCGCTGGAGCGCGGCGATGCCGATGTGGCGACACGCGTGCTGCGGCGCGACGTCGAGGTCAACACGATGGAGGTCCAGCTCGATCGCGAGAGCCAGCGCATCCTGGCGCGCCGGCAGCCGGCCGCGGGCGACCTGCGGCTGATCTTCGCGGTGATCAAGACGGTGACCGATCTGGAGCGGATCGGGGATCAGGCAGGACACGTGGCGCGCGCCGTGATCGAGATCGACCCGGTCACGCTGGGACACCCCCAGGGCTCGTTGCTGCACCTGGCCGGGCTGGTGCGCGGCATGCTGCTTGCGGCCACCGAGGCATTCGCGCGCCTCGATGCCACGCTGGCGCTCGAGGTGGTGCGCCAGGACCGGACGGTGAATCTGGAATACCAGGCCGGGATCCGCCAGTTGCTGACCTTCATCATGGAAGACCCGCGTACCACATCCTCGGTGCTGCAACTCGCGTGGACGGCGCGGGCGCTGGAGCGGATCGGGGACCACGCCAAGAACATCGCCGAATATGTCATCTACATGGTGCACGGCGAGGACGTCCGTTACACCAGCGCGGACGAGCGCCAACGCATCGAGGCCGCTCCGGCGGACCAGTAGCGCCGGGCGATGACTGTCCGGGTTGTGCACAGTTTCTGTGGATAAAACGGTGCACAAGATGTCGGTCGGTTGCTGTATGCCGCGCAGGAGGCGGGTTTTGCGCTGCTGGTCAAATTGTAGCCTAACTATTTTAACTATAAATAACAGAAAGATAGCGCGTAAATATGAGGCGAACCTGAAGGAGTCGCCTGCAATTGCTTGTGCCCCTGAGTCTGCGTTCGTGGTGTTGATAACGACGCCGCGGGAAGGCCGTTGCGGGAGCGCCCTCACGGCGCTCCAGGCGGCGCGGGACAGGGTGCCGTGGCCTCGTGCGAGGCCGGAAATTTTCTTTTGACATCGAGTTGCGGATCTGTAGAATGCGCGTCTCGCCCAAGGGGGTGGTTAGCTCAGCTGGTAGAGCACCTGCCTTACAAGCAGGGGGTCAGCGGTTCGATCCCGTTACCACCCACCATCGCGGCGAGCGAGTTCAGGGAGCGGTAGTTCAGTCGGTTAGAATACCGGCCTGTCACGCCGGGGGTCGCGGGTTCGAGTCCCGTCCGCTCCGCCATCCTCACGCCGAAGCCGCTGGAAACAGCGGCTTTTTCGTTTCCGGCGTTCGGGTTTCATGCGTTCGGGCGATGCCATCGAACCTCCCCACGCACTACACTGCGTCCCCGGTTGCCGATCGCCGGGGCGATCGGCAGGCAACACGGGTGACTGGCAGGCGGGACCGGGCATGAGCGAAGGCACGCATTCGTTACGACGCGACGATCTACTGGCCGAGGCGCGCCGCCGTGCCGGTCTCGAGGACTTCGGCGACCCCTGGTTCCTCGAGCCGCTCGGTGTCATGCTGGATTCGTTGAACGGCGAGGCCCAGCTCAGCAAGGCCGGTGTGGCCGCCCACCGCGAGCGCATCGTCACCGGGCTGGTGAACCGGCTGCGCACCATCGATGCGTTGCGCCGGCATCCGGAGATCACCGACGAGGCGGTCGACGTGGCCGCGATCATCGTCGGCCTGCCGCGCACCGGCAGCACGCTGTTCCACCGGCTGCTGACCACCGCGCCGGGGCTGACCGCGGTGCGTTTCTGGGAAGCGCAGAACTACGCGCCGTTCCCGGGCGAGGTCCGCGGGAGTCCCGAGGCGCGCCGGCAGTGGGCCGCGGACCTGATCGCCGCGATGCTGAGCGTGACGCCGGACCTGCTGTCGATCCATCCGTACCAGGTCGACGGCGCCGACGAGGAGATCATGATCCTCGATCAGTTCTTCGTCGGCACGCAGCCCGAAGCCTACGCGTACATCCCGACGTATTCCGCGTGGCTGGACCGCGCCGACCTGACGCCGGCCTACCGCGAGCTGCGTACCGTGCTCGGTTTCCTGCAGTGGCAGGACAGCGCGCGCCGTGGCCGCCGCTGGGTGCTGAAGACCCCGGGGCACCTGGCAGCGCTCGATGCCGCGATGGCGGTGTTTCCGGCGGCGCGCTTCGTGATGACGCACCGCGATCCGGTCGACACCGTGCCTTCCTACTGCAGCATGGTGGCCGCGCTGCACGGCGCGGGCACCGATCGGCTGGACCGCGTCACGGTGGGGCGTTTCACGGCCCGGCGCTGGGCCGCGCTGCTCGAGCGTTTCACACGCGCGCGCGAGGCCCGCGGCGACGCGCGTTTCATCGATGTGGCGTACCGCGCCGTGCAGCGCGCGCCGCTGGCCGAATGGCGGCGGGTGCTGGCGGCGCTCGGCGAGCCAATCGATGCAGCGTCCGAGGCGATCGCGGCCGAGTGGCTGCGCCTGAACGGGCGCGAGCAGCGCGCCCCGCACCGCTACACGCTGGAGGAGTTCGGCCTGGACCGCGAGGGGCTGGCGGAACTGTTTGCCGCGTACCGCACGCGGTTCATCACCACCGAGGCTTGAGGCGCACCGGCGCCTGTCCAGCCGGGCTCGCGTCCCCACCGGATCCCCGGCGCCTGCTAACATGAACGGCGATTCCGCCGCCGTGCATGGCGTGCAGCGGAGCGCAGCAGGGGAACGCGCATGACGATCCATCAGAAATCCGCGACGCAGACGCAGGAGGCCGTGGTCTTCTTCGTCGACGGGCAGGTCGCGCGCGAGATGCTCTACGCCGAGTTCGAGGCCCTGCTCGACTGCGTGGTGCCCATCCGTGCGTTCGCGGGTACCACGCTCGAGGCGGCCTATGTACGGCTCGATGCGCGGCTGGTGCCGCAGGCCGTGGTGCTGTTCCTGATCCCCTTCGATGCCGACGGCTTCCCCGAACTGCGCTGGGACGTGCCGTTGCGCATGCTCGCCGAGCGCGCCGCACCGCTGGGGCCGGACCTGGGCGCGGGACCGCTGCGCCTGGCCACGCGCAGCCAGTGTCCGATCGCCGAGCAGGCGGCGAAACTGTGGGACATCCGCTTCGCGGCCGCGGGCAACACGCTGGACCTGCTGCAGCAGCGCCTCGGTATGAACCGGCTCGGACTGGACGTGCCGGATGCGGTATCGCCGCAGGCGCCGCCGGCGGTTGCGCCGGCGGCGGTGAACGTCGCACCGGCTCCTGCGTCGGCGAGCGCGGCGGGCGGGTCCGATGCACTGCTCGCGCTGCTGCAGCAGAACGGCCAGCAGCTCGAGGCGGTGCGCGAGCAGGCGCGGCGCGAGGCACAGGGGCTGCAGCGCGAACTCGCCGCGCTGCAGGAGCAGGCGCGCGTGCTCGCGGCCGAGAAGCAGGCGCTGGCCGAGCGGCTCGCGGCCGGGCAGCGGCGGTTCGAGCAGGAGCAGGCCGCGTTGCGCGACGAGTTGCAGCAGCAGACCGAGCAGGCGCGCGCGGTGATCGCGGATGCACGGCGCACGCTGGAGAACGAACGCGACGCGGCGCTCGCCGCACGCGATGCGCGCATGCGCGAGGAACTGGCGCGGATCGAGCAGGAGCGTGCACTGCAGGAAGAGCAGTTGCTGAGCCTGCGCGGGGAGCTGACCGGGCTGCGCCGCGACAAGCTGCGCCTGATGGGCGAAGGGGCCGACAAGTTCTTCGCCTCGCTGAAGGAAAAGGGCGTCAAGTTCGTCGCCTTCCAGCCCGGCGCCGGCCACATCACCATCCCGATGGAGGAACTGCAGCGCTACCTGGGCGACACCGAAGCCTACGTCGCCGAGAAATGCGGAGTCTCGCAGGAACATTACCGGCGCTGGCTCGCGCATTACCACCAGCCGGTGTGCCAGGGCGCGGCCGGCAGCGGCGGGCTGTGCGCCAAGCCGCTGCAGAAGATGCTGAAGCCGGCGGAGTTCGTCTCCGGGCTGCACGATCGCTGCGATATCCACAAGCAGTTCGCGCCACGATGAGCCGGTTCCGCCGGATCGGCTTGATGGGGCGCGTCGGCAATCCCGAGGTACGCGAGACGCTGGTCCACCTGCGCGACTTCCTGCGTTCCCGCGGGCGCGAGGTGGTGGTCGAGAGCGAGGTCGCCGCGCTGCTGGATTCGTCGCCGCACGAGGTGCTGCCGTGCGAGGAGATCGGTCGGCATACGGAGCTGGTGATCGTGGTGGGGGGCGACGGCAGCCTGCTCGGCGCGGCGCGGGCGCTGGCGGCGCAGAGCGCACCGGTGCTGGGTGTGAACCGCGGCCGCCTCGGCTTCCTGACCGATATCTCCCCGCAGCATCTCGAGGCGCAGATCGCCGAGGTGCTGGCCGGGCGTTACCTGATCGAGTCGCGCTTCCTGCTCGACGTGCTGGTCACACGCGGGCACGAGGTGCTCGCGCGCGGCGATGCGCTGAACGACGTGGTGCTCAACTCCGGCGTTTCGGCGCGCATGATCGAGTTCGAGCTCTACATCGAGGAGCAATTCGTCTACACGCAGCGCTCGGACGGGCTGATCATCTCCACCCCCACCGGCAGCACCGCGTACTCGCTGTCGGGCGGCGGGCCGATCATGCATCCGGGTCTCGACGCGATGGTGCTGGTGCCGATGTTCCCGCACACGCTGGGCAGCCGGCCGCTGGTGATCCACGGCAGCAGCAGCGTGCGCATCGTGATCAACGAGTACAACGACCTGCATCCGGCGATCAGCTGCGACGGCCAGCTGAATTTCTCGGCCAGCCCGGGCGATATGGTGCACGTGCACAAGAAGCCCGAGCACCTGCGGCTGCTGCATCCGCTGGATCACAACTTCTACGCGATCTGCCGGGCCAAGCTCGGCTGGGGCAGCCGTCCCGATGGCGACTGAAGCGCGGCGCGTGGCGCCGCCGCGGGCGCGGCGATGAGCGCCCACCGCGCGATCGAGACACGCATCGGCGCCGAGCTGGCCGGGTTCAGCAGCTACCTGTGGAGGCGGCGCATCGTGCATCGCGTGTTCGACACGGCCGACGGCAGGCAGGTGCTGGTGGTGGCGCGCGAGGAGGACGTCGCGGAGGTGCGCTCGGCCTTCGAACGCTGGCAGCGCGGCGAACTGTCGCTCGCGGCTCCGGTCGTGACGCAGGCGCCGCTGCGCCGCGCTTTGGTGGCGGCGGCCGAGGGGCTGCGGCGGCAGCCGCTGACGCTGCTGGCGATCGCGCTCAGCATGGCCGGCACGTTGCTGGTGTTCGTCGACCACGAGTTGCGCATGCTGCGCTGGCTGGCTTTCACCGCGTTCCAGCGCGGCGCCGGCGGCGGCTTCGTGTTCGAAAGCGTGGCGGCCACTTACGCGCGCGGCGAGTACTGGCGGCTGCTGACGCCGGTGTTCCTGCATTTCGGCCTGCTGCACCTGGCGTTCAACATGCTGTGGCTGTGGGAACTCGGGCGGCGCATCGAGCGCGCGCGCGGTGCGGCGACGCTGCTCGCGCTGCTGGTGCTGACCGGCGCCGGCGGCAACATCGTCCAGTACCTCCACGACGGCACGGTGATGTTCGGCGGCATGTCGGGCGTGATCTATGGGCTGCTGGGCTACGCGTGGGCCTGGACGCGGCGTGTCGCGCAACCGGGTTTCACGCTGCCGCCCGGGGTGATGGCGGCGATGCTGGTGTGGCTGGTGGTGTGCATGAGCGGGCTGGTCGAGGCGATCGGTTTCGGCGCCATCGCCAACGGCGCGCACGTCGGCGGACTGCTGATCGGCGTCCTGCTGGGACTCGGCGCCGCTTTGCTATACTCGCGCCCCCCCGCAACGGGAGCCGATGGGAGCTAGCGCGATGGATTTCGAGACGATGCTGCAGATGATCACGCCGGAAGTCCACAGCAGCCTGCGGCGCGCGATCGAGATCGGCAAGTGGGCCGACGGCGCGCCGCTCACGCTCGGGCAGCGCGAGCTGTGCATGCAGGCGATGATCGCCTGGGAAGCCCGCCACCTCGGCAGCGAGCAGCGTACCGGCTTCATCGACTGCGGCAGCAAGACGCGCGGGGAGGTCTGCGCCACGCCAGCCGGGGAAGAGCCGGACCTGATCCGCATCGTGCGCGCCAGCGGCTTCGGCGGCTGACGGAGGGATTGCCGATGGAGGATGCCACGCCGCGCGCGGTGCTGCTGCGCGACTACCACGTTCCGCCGTTCCTGGTCACCCGGGTGGACCTCGAGTTCGATCTGGGGGAGGATCTCACACGAGTGCGCAGCCGGCTGGCGATCGAGCGCAACGGCGCCCACCCTGCCGCACCACGCATGCTGCGCCTCGACGGGCAGGCACTGGCACTGCGTGCGATCGCGCTCGACGGTGTCGCGCTGGCGCCGGAGCGCTATCGCCACGATGCTGCCGGACTCGAGATCGACGACGTGCCCGAGCGCTGCGAGCTCGAGACGGTGGTCGAACTGCGGCCGCAGGACAACACGGCGCTCGAGGGCCTGTACCGTTCGCGCGGCATGTACTGCACGCAGTGCGAGGCCGAGGGGTTTCGCCGCATCACCTTCTTTCCCGACCGCCCCGACGTGCTCGCGCGCTATACCACCACGATCGTGGCCGACCGCGCGCGTTTCCCGGTGCTGCTCGGCAACGGCAACCGGGTCGCCTCGGGCGAACTCGACGGCGGCCGCCACTGGGTGCGCTGGGAGGATCCGTTCCCGAAGCCGTGCTATCTGTTCGCCCTGGTGGCCGGCGACCTGGCGCACGTCGAGGACCGCTTCGTCACCTGCTCGGGCCGCGAGGTCACGCTGCGGATCCATGTCGAGGAGAAGGACCTGGACAAGTGCGCGTTCGCGATGGGCGCGCTGCAGCAGGCGATGCGCTGGGACGAGCGCGAGTACGGGCGCGAGTACGACCTCGGCGTGTTCATGATCGTCGCCGTCGACGATTTCAACATGGGCGCGATGGAGAACAAGGGGCTCAACATCTTCAACACGCAGGCCGTGCTCGCGAAGCCGGCGATCACCACCGACGCGGCGTTCCAGCGCATCGCGGCGATCGTCGCGCACGAGTACTTCCACAACTGGTCGGGCAACCGCGTGACCTGCCGCGACTGGTTCCAGCTCAGCCTGAAGGAGGGCTTCACGGTGTTCCGTGACGCCGAATTCTCGGCCGACACGGGTTCGCGCGCGGTGCGCCGGATCGAGAACGTGAACCTGCTGCGCAGCAGCCAGTTCCCCGAGGACGCGGGCCCGATGGCGCATCCGGTGCGTCCCGACTCGTACATCGAGATCAACAACTTCTACACGCTGACGGTCTACGAGAAGGGCGCCGAGGTGGTGCGGATGATCCGCGAGCTGATCGGTGCGCCGGCGTTTCGCCGTGGCTGCGATCTGTACTTCGCGCGCCACGACGGGCAGGCCGTCACCGTCGAGGATTTCGTGCGCGCCATGGAGGACGCCTCCGGGCGCGATCTCGCGCAGTTCTTCCGCTGGTACACGCAGGCCGGCACGCCGTTGCTCGAGGTGAGCGACACCTACGATGCGGCGAGCGGGCACTATCGACTGCGTTTCGTGCAGAGTTGCGCACCGACGCCGGGTCAGCCGCTCAAGGAACCGTTCCATATTCCGGTGCGCCTGGCGCTGCTCGGAAGCGACGGCGAGATCCCGCTGCGCCTGTCTGGCGAGGCCGCGGCGGCCGGGACCGAGCGGGTGCTGGAACTCACCGAAGCCGAGCACGAGTTCGAGTTCCACGACGTGCGCGAACGGCCGCTGCCCAGCCTGCTGCGCGGCTTCTCGGCACCGGTCAGGCTGCGCTACGACTACGATCTCGACGACCTTGCCACGTTGATGCGCCGCGACAGCGACGGGGTGGCGCGCTGGGATGCCGGCCAGACGCTGGCGGTGCGCGTGCTCGGCCAGCGCATCGAGGCGCTCGCGACCGGCAGGAGCCCCGGTGCGCCCGACGAGCGGCTGGTCGCGGGCTTGCGCGCGTTGCTGGCCGACACCGGCGGCGACCGCGCGCTGATCGCGCAGATGCTCACGCTGCCCACCGAGGCGTACCTCGCGGAACTCGGCGATGCGATCGATCCGCAGGCGATCCACGCGGCGCGCAGCGGCCTGCGCCGCGAGATCGCGGCGGCGTTGCGCGATGCGCTGCTGCGTTGCCATCTCGCCAACGTTGGCGGATCCGCCTACCGCGTCGAGGCCGACGACGTCGCGCGGCGCAGCCTCAAGAACGCCTGCCTGTCGTACCTGCTGCTGCTCGACGACGAGGAGGCGCGCGATCTGGCGTACCAGCAGTACTACGCGCAGGACAACATGACCGATGTATTGGCAGCGCTCAACGCGATGCTGCAGGCCAGCGACGCCACCGGGCGCGCGATGGCCGCCGAGCTGCTGCTCGATTTCCACGCCCGCTGGCGTGACGAGCCGCTGGCGATGAACCTGTGGTTCCAGGCGCAGGCGCTGCGTCCTGGCCTGGCCACGCTGGACGACGTATGCCGGCTGCGCGCGAGCGCGGAGTTCGACGTGCGCAACCCGAACAAGGTGCGCGCGCTGATCGGCAGCTTCGCGAACGCGAATCCGGGCGCGTTCCATCGGGACGATCATGCGGGGTACCGCTTCCTCGGCGAACAGGTCGCCGCCATCGATGCACTGAATCCGCTGGTCGCGGCACGCCTGCTGGTGCCGCTGACGCGCTGGCGGCGCTTCGCGGCACCGTACCGCGACGGCATGCGCGCGCAGCTCGAGCACCTGCTGGAGCACCGCGCGCTGTCGCGGGACTGTTACGAGGTGGTGTCCAAAAGCCTGGCCTGAGGCAGGTCAGGTGTGAATGTCCGCAGGTTCGGCCTGTGGCCGAACAGGGTGCGCCGGACATGTCCGGGCACAGCCCGGATCTACACGGGGTACAGCGGCGGCAGGCCGGTCGGGGGTTCGCGGTCGTCGGGGCGCCCGGCACGCAGCGCGGTGACGCACGCGAGCAGCCGCGCCGCGGTATCCGTATCGAATCCACTCCGGTCCGCGCCATAGGCACTCGCCAGCAGCTGTTCGAACGCGGCGCTCAGCCCGGGGTCGCCCGCGACCTCGATCGCGTCGCCGGCGCTGCGGATTTGTCGCCCGGGAAACGCCGCGGCTCCCCAGCGTGCGAGCGCCTCGGCGAGCCGTGCCGGATCGGTGCCGCCGGCAGCTGACTGCAGCGCGGCGAAGGCGGCGGCTTCGTCGGGTGCACCCGGGTGCGTGGTGGCCGGAGCCGGTGCCGGCCTCGCCCGCGTGGCGCGCCACCATTGCCAGCCGCTGAACAGCGTGGCGAGCGCGAACAGCAGGGTCGTGATCATCCACGGCAGCGCCGAACCGGGTGCCGCACGCTTCGCGCGGGCGGGATCCGGGGTCGTGGCGTCGATGTCGGTCGGCGACTCCCCGGTCGTGGACGGAGGTAACGGCTGCGTCGGTCCCCGTGCGCTGCCCGTGGCGCCGGTGACCTCGAGCGTGCGTTCGGGAATCAGCGCGGTCTCGAAGCGCCGGTTCTGCGTGTCCCACCAGCGCAGTTCGATGGGCGGCAGCACGAAACGGCCGGCGCGCCCGGCGATCACGGCGGCGCTCTCGCTGCGCGAACCGAGGACACCGTCGTCCTGTGGCGTGTCCTCGAGGCGTGGCTGGTCGGGGTAGAAGCGCAGCCCGTCGACCGCGGCCGACGGCAGCGGCGGCAACTGGGCCGCGGTCAGTCCACGCGCGCGCAGCGTTATGGTGCGCGTCGCCGAGTCACCCGCGCGCAGGGTCTGCGGATCCTTGTCCCAGGTCTCCACCAGCGTCAGCACGCGGGCCGGCAGCCACGGTGTCGCGGCGTCCACCGGCGGCAGCACGCGCAGGCGCTTCTCCGGCGAGCGCAGCCGGATCGCGCGCGCGCCGAACTGGTCGAACCAGCCGCCGGCGCCGCCCACCGAGGCGCGGAATCCAAGCGACGGGATCAGGAGTTCACCGCTGCGTTGCGCGAACACCGCATAGCGGCGCTCGAACACGGCGAAGCGCCGGCCGGCGATCGTCTTCGTGTAGGTGTTCTCGCCGAGCTCCTGCACCAGCGCGTCGTCGATCGCCGGCGGCTCGAGCGTCGCGCCGCGATTCAGGTTCACCGCGTGCAGCACACGTACGGTCAGCAACAGTTGCTGCTGCACGTACAGTTCGTCGTGGTCGGTGTCGACTTCGAGCCGCACCTCGCCGCTCGCGGCGGCGTGCGGAGCGTCGTTGTCGACCGTGATCGTGATCGCCCGCGTCTGTTCGCCCGCGATCGCGAGCGGTGGAATCCGCAACTGGCCGCTGCGCCGCGGCGCCAGCGTGATCTGCCATTCGGTGGCCGTCTCGCGCTGGCCGCCGCCGATCGAGAAACTCGAGTTGCGGCTGGTCCCCAGCAGCTCGAAATCGCGCTCCAGCGCCGAGAGGTCCGGCACCTCGGCGTCGAGACTGCCGGTCACGCGGATCGTGAGCAGCAGGCTCTCCGCGAGCGACAGCCGCTCGCGGTCGACCTGCGCGTCGACGCGTGCCTCGGCGCCGGCGGCGTGCAGTGCGAGCAACAGCACGAGCGCGAGCCAGGGGCCCAGCCACCGCCTCACCACGCTTCCTCCTCGCGCTCGCCGCGCCGCAGCCGGTGCTCGTACTCGAACTTGCGGCGCAGCAGCGCACCGGGGTCGTCCGGAATACGTCGCAACCAGTGCTCCATCGCCTGCTCCTCCTCGTAGGGCGGCTCGCCCGCGCCATCGGCCGGCGACGGCGCGGCCCGATCGTCCATCGCGACGCCATCGCTGCTATCGGCGTCATCGTGCGCGCGCTCGCCGTCGCCGTCGCGCGCTGCTGCACCGTCCTCACCGGAAGCGGGTGGCTGGTCGGGCGTGTCGCGTTCGCGCGCGCTGCCGTCGGTCCGGTCTGTCTGGTCGGACTCCGAACCGTCCGCACCGGGCGGCGGCATCTCGCCATCCTTGCCCGCGGAGCGCGAGGCGTCGTCGCCGTCGTGGGCTGCGCGGCTTTGGGCCTCGCGCTGGCGCGCGAGTTCCTCGACGAGGCGGCGGTTGGCCGCCGCGTCGGCGTGCTGCGGATCGCGCGCCAGCGCGGCGTCGTAGGCTGCGACCGCCTCGTCGAGGCGCCCGGCGCGCGCCAGCGCATTGCCGCGGTTGTAGTGTGCGTTCGCGTCGTCGAGCCCGGACCAGCTCGCGGCCGCGCCGTCATGGTCGCCGGCACGGTACTGCGCGGCACCGCGCCACGCCTGCGAGCGGAACAGGCTTGCCGCGCGCGCGGCGTCCCCGTCGGCGAGCGCGCGTGCGGCCTGCTGGTCCCTGGTGAGCCACAGGTCGCGCCACTCGAGAGCCTCGGCGCGCGGTGTCGGCAGCAGCACGAGCAGCGTGGCACCGAGCAACCAGCCGCGGCGGAAGGCGAGCGCGGCCAGCGGCAGCAGCGCGAGCGCGAGCCACGGCGCACGGTCCTGCCAGCGGTCGAACCGGCGGTGCTGGTCGCGCGAGTCCAGCGTGCGCGTGGCGCGGCCTTGCGGCAGCAGGTGGCGGAGGTCGCGGTCGTCGACGCCGAGCAGCGCGAAGCGCCCGCCGGCAGCGGCCGTGGCCTCGCGCATCGTGTCGCTGTCCATGCCGGCGACGAGGATCGCGCCGTCGGCGTCGCGTAGGAAACCGCCGTCCGCCAGCGGGATCGGCGAGCCCGGTTCGGTGCCCGCGGCGAGCAGAGAGAACTCCAGCCCGGCCGCTCCCAGCGTATCGGCCAGCGCCGCGTGGTGGTGCCGTGGCAGCGCATCGGCGATGAACAGCACGCGGCCCTCGTCGAGTCCGGCGCCGCGCAGCAGTTGCGCGGCCAGTTCGGCCGCGCTGACCGGATCGTTGCCGGGTTCGGGCATGATCGCGGGATCGAGCGCGGGCAGCATCGCGGCCAGCGTGTTCGCGTCGTCGGACAGCGGCGTGACCACGTGGGCGTCGCCGGCGTAGACGATCAGCGCGGTGAGCCCGTCGCGCCGCAGTGCGAGCACGTCGGCGATCTTGTGGCGCGCACGCTCGAGGCGCGACGGCGCGAGGTCGGTGGCGCGCATGCTCGCGTCGAGTTCGAGTGCCACGATCAGCGCCTCGCCGCTGCGGTGCAGCGGCTCCGGCAGCCGCTCCCAGGCCGGACCGGCGAGTCCGAGCACCGCCAGCGTCCAGCCGGCGAGCAGCGCGAACGGCAGCGCGCCGCGGTGGTTCGCCTGCGCGGGCAGCAGCAGATGGCCGAGCAGGGCCGGGTCGATCAGCGTGCTCCACAGCGCAGGACGCCGGCGCCGGCGCGCGAACCACAGCACCAGCAGCGCGCAGGGCAGCAGCGCGAGCAGCCACCATGGGCGCAGGAAGTGGAAATCGGCCAGCACGGGCGGCATCGCTTCAGTCTCCGTGCGCGGGCGTCGTGCGCAACGGCCACAGCAGGCGCGCGGCCAGCGCCAGCGAGAGCAGCAACGCGAGGCCGAGCGGCCAGTGCGCCAGCGAGACCTGCGGCCGGTAATGACGCGCGTCCTGCTCGACCGGCTCCAGGCGATCGAGCTCCGCGTAGATCCGTTCCAGCTCGCCACGGTCGCGCGCCCGGAAATAGCGCCCGCCGGTCCGGTTCGCGATCGCGCGCAGCGTGTCCTCGTCGAGGTCGGCCGAGGGGTTCAGCCGACGCGGCCCCAGCAGTCCGCCCAGCAGTCCCGGTACCGCCATCGATTCGGCGCCGACGCCGATGGTGTGCACCCGCAGCCCCGCGCGTGTGGCGAGCTGCGCGGCCTGCAGCGGTGCGAGCTCGCCGGCGGTGTTCGCCCCGTCGGTGATCAGCACCAGCACGCGCGCGTTGCGCGGGCGCTCGCGCAGGCGCTTGACCGCGAGGCCGAGCGCATCGCCGATCGCGGTCTGCCGGCCGGCGAAACCGATGCGCGCCTCGTCGAGCAGCCGGGCGAGGGTGGCGTGGTCGAAGGTGAGCGGCACGTGCAGGTAGGCGTTGCTGCCGAACAGGATCAGCCCGATGCGATCGCCGGCGCGGCGGCGCAGGAACTCGCGCAGCACGTGGCGCACCACGGTGAGGCGGTCCACCGCCTGGCCGTCGAGTTCCAGATCCTCGGTCAGCATGCTTTCGGAGATGTCGATCGCGAGCATCAGGTCGCGTCCGGTGGCCGGCGTCGCCACGCTGTCGCCGACGTGGCGCGGCGCGGCGGCGGCCGCGACCAGCGCCACCCACGCGAGCGCCATCAGCGCGGCGCGCG
>JAJVIG010000056.1 GCA_022072145.1 Pseudomonadales bacterium | reverse complement strand
ACTCAGAAGTGAAACGCGTCATCGCCGATGGTAGTGTGGGGTCTCCCCATGCGAGAGTAGGTCATCGCCAGGCTCCTACCCCGAAGCCCAGCCGGCATCAACGGCTGGGCTTCGACTTTTTGGGGGTTCCGTCAGCGTCGATCGAGGCAATAGTCGCCGCTGCGGTAATAGCCCGGCGGACAGGCACTTCCCTTGCGTTCGAGAGCGTCCCTGGTCCCGGTGTCACGCGCGAGGCAGTATTCGCCCGATCGGTAGTAACCGATCGGGCAACTGCTGCCGACGCGTTGAATCGCGGTTTTCGAGTGCTCGTTGCGCTTGATGCAGTACTCGCCCGAGCGGTAATAGCCGAGCGGGCAGGATGAGCCGGCACGCGGAATTGCGGTTCTGGTGTCGGCGTGGCCGATATGCGGAGCGAGCATTGTCAGTACGCATGCCACGCATGCAATGACGAACATTCTCACTGGTAGTCACCTGGTCACCGTGTGGGTATCGATGCTGAGCGTACGGCAATCTGCGGATCCCGGCGAAGCCGGCCAGGTATTCCGGGTCATGCCGGGCCACCATTCCGGGCCGTGCCGGCCGGGGTGGGGGCGCGGTCACGTGACTATCGTCGACCGTAGCTATTGGATTTTTATAGGGAAATGGTGGGTCCAGCAGGACTTGAGCCTGCGACCAGCCGATTATGAGTCGAGCAGTCAGGCTTGAGGCGTGTGCTGGAAAGGTATGGTTTCCGCACGTGCGGACGTGCAAGTTCCATCCCGGCAAGAGCCAAGCCAACCTCGTGAAGCACGGGATCGATTTCGCTCAGGCGCAGCAGTTGTGGGATGACCCTGGGCAGATAGCGGCACGTCTGGGTGTGACGCGCCAATCCGTGATCAAGGTATGGCTCGCGGAGCGCCTGGAAAGCACGTCGCGTGGAAGGTAGAAAAGTGGTGGGCCCAGCAGGACTTGAACCTGCGACCAGCCGATTATGAGTCGATCAAAAAATGACCAGTTCGGTCCCGAAAGCCGAAGAAACGTAACGCGTTTTTCAATCGCTCCCCGCCCAAAAAACCGAAATCCGAGCGTATTACCGAACCTCGTTGGACTGCGGCCGGCTACGGGGGCTCGAAAGCCGAAGAAGCGTAACGGATTTCTCAAACCGAAATCCGAACCAGAACCGATCCGAACTGAACCGGCGAGACGGGGGTGGGCATCTCGCTTCGCGCTCCGGAAAAATGCTAGCGGCAAGCCGCCTGGTTCCTTTCGGTTGCGTCGAACTGATCTAAACTCCGTGCGTACGAAAGATTTCATCGGACTCTTTTGGCAGACATTGTAAGTAATCCCTTAATACGCAGTGACCGGAAATTCGATGGCTAGCCAGCGCGCGGCCCAATAAGGACGAGAGTTGTTTGATATGCAAGAGCGAAGGCAAGCATTGATTAGGGACCTGAAGCTGATAGTGCAATTAGAGATCCTCACGATTTCACGACTACTTCACTGGTTCATGCAAACTGCAAAAGAGAATAGGGCTAGGAGAAATCCAGGCGCGAACGGCCCGCTTGTTGAGAGCCGTCCGAGATTGAGCATTATGGAACTCTTCGGAAAAATGAATTACGCCTGCCATTCCTTGCTCTCTGACGCCCGCAAGAGTGTCGATGAGAACAATACAGAAATCGAAAAATGGGCAAGAAAAGTTCGTACTCACGTCGGAGAACGGCGAGAAGAAAAACGAATTGAAGGTAAGAAGAAAGCGGATTTTATAGATGCAGTAGTTTCAACTTCTGATAAAAATCCAGTCCCGATCTTCATTCTTGGAGGAGCAAAGTGGGATCAACTCAAGGGCCGGAAACAATTGCTTTCTTATAGCTCAGGGAGCCTTCGATTTAGCGACCCGGAGACACTGCTAAACACACACTTTCCTCTGAGCGATATCTACGACGTTGAGATCAGCGGCCCAGGAACTGTTACCCGCGACGCAGGAATGATAGGTGGTGGCTTCGGAGCAGGTGCCATAGGGGGCATAGCAATTGCGTCAATTGTAAACATTCTTACCACCCACACGAATACCAAGACGATCATAAGGATTAGTGGGAAAGATGCGGAAGTAGTGATGCTTTCAGAAGAGCTTGATTTAAATGATGCACGCATATTTTTTTCGGAGGCGTATCTCGCTGCGAGTCGCCAAAAAAGGTCTCCGACTCATTCGAATTTAAGCGAACAATTACTGCGCCTGAAAGAAATGAAGGATCTTGGTGATCTGTCTGACGATGAGTTTTCGATGGCGAAACGAAAGCTCATTGAATCTCATCAGCTTGTCTCCTGAAAAGACTATTGCACACACAAGATATGACCCTCACATTCCTGGACGGATTTCGTACTTGATGCATTTTTTTGGGTTCGACAGCATTGACCTACTTGTGCCGTATGCAGTCTTCGCCAGACCTGTAGTACCCCGTGGGGCATGACGATCCCTGCCGCGTAATGGCCGGCTTGGCCCGCTCCGAACCCGCCATGCAGTACTCGCCCGATCGGTAATACCCAGACGGGCATGACTTCCCTGCGCGCTCGATGGCGGGACGTGCCCTGTCACTGGACTGAACGCAATACTCGCCGGATTTGTAGTAGCCCGACGGACAGGACTTGCCGACGCGTGGCATGGCGTCGCCAGATTCTGCCCATACGTTTCCGGTGAGTCCGAAGGTCAGCACGAGAGCTACGAGTAGACGGTGGCGCATGCATTGCCTCCTCGGTGAAGTTAACCTCCGGTGGGCTCTGCAGGGCAAGCCGCAAAGCCGTTGGCGTGCATCGGAAAATGGATAAATCGGGGCGTTTCCAGGTTCACCCATATGGGTCGCGCATATCGGGGTCCGCGTCATAGCGAATTGCCGGATCGCAAAGCCGCCTCAAGGTCTATTGCGAAATCACCCCGGGAATTCGCCGTCCACGTAATACCAGCGTCTGTCTTCCCGGATGAATCGGCTGACCTCATGCAGTCGATGTGCTTTGCCGCCGACCTTGTAGCGGGCCACAAACTCGACGGTCGCCGTGTCTCCGGTCTCCTGGTGATGCCTTACATGCAGGCCCAGCCATTTCGGGGTGTCTAGATCGATTGAAGACGGTCGCGTGGATGGATGCCAGGTGGCCAACAGGTAGGAAGCAAGCTTCAACACATATGCGGCATAGCGGCTCCGCATCAGGCGTTCAGCGGTGGGCGCTGCTTGGCCATCGTGGAGGGGTTTGCAGCAGACGCCGTACGAGGCGCCGTGGTGGCAAGGGCAGGGAGCGTGGAGATCCATGGCGATAGGCTTTGTCATGAGCGGTCTACTGTACCCCATGGCGAACCCCACATTGCGGCTGGGCTACGTCATTGCAAGCCCGGGGATAGCTGCCAGATGTCCGTGCGCGGCGGAAATTGACCAACAGACCGGGGATATGCGCTTTGAAGAGAGACCACAGTGCACAGTCGACCCATACCGTACATGTAAGCCGTCCCGGCCTTCCCACCTGGTCAAAATTCAACGCGCACGATCAAGCAGTACTCATCGAGCTAGGGCTCGCCATCTATGCATTATGGGCCGGCTGAAGCGTCCCAGATGACGTGCGTCCACTTTAGACCCATATGGGGCGGTTCACCTGATTGCCCTTTCGCAATAGGCAGTAGGTGCTAATCTGATTTTCGGTGCGTGTGGCGACGCGACGTCCCGCCGAAAGGACGGATGGCGGGTGTAGATGCGCGCGATTGTGAAACTATCTGCTTCGTTCAACTAGCCTTGGAGATGAGAATGCGTGCTGAAGCTTTGAACCCTGATACGGGCGAAACGATGGCGGTTGAGATGCCGTCGCTCAAGATGGCGGACCTTGATGCGCTCACCCGAGAATATGCTACTGATCAGCAGCTGAAGATGTACGTGGAACGCTTGCCGTTTTCCGCCGAGACGAAAGCGATCTTGTTCAAACTCGCCAAGTTGACCGTGTCTGTGGGGGAGCGGGTAGTCCGAATAGGTAAACGAATTCTTGAAATCGCGATCATGCTTGCGTCCAAGTATCGGCACGCTACCTTCGCCGTCATAATCGCGTCTCTATTGACCCTTCTAGTCGGGATGATTCCGTTGATCGGGCCGGTCCTCGCAAGCATCTTGGGGCCATTGCTCGTTGCACTTGGATTGGTCGTGGGCGTATGGGAGGACCTGAAGCGCCAGGACCCGAAGTTCGCGGCCGTCATCACCGACTCCGGCACTCTCTTCAAGCCGCTTGCAACGGCATCGGTGTGAGGTCAACAGGGATGGATATTGCCAGCGAATTGGATCAGTTCAACTTCGAATGCTTCACGGTCGTACAGGACGCGGATAGTTTCAGAGCTAAGTTGAGCATTGGATCGGAGGCCTTCAAAAAGTTGGCGACAGCGGAGAAAGCCGGCGAGGCACTCTTGGCGCTCTCGGCAACTGGTGGAAGCAGCGCAGTGCTCTTTGCCGGTTGGTACGCGTCGCTTGGCCTCGTTGCGAAAATAGGGTTTGGAATTGGCCTTGTGGCCACACCTTATGGGCCGATGGCCATTGGGGGGTCGCTTGCCGCCATGGCTCTCCTTTCAATTCGCAAGTTCTACAAGTCGCTTAAGAAGGACGCCGTCGTAGAAGTGCCCAAGTTCATTAACTCGCCGATAGACGTACTCGGAATGTCGATATGCTCTTTAATCTATCCGGTCGCTCTGAAGATTGCACATGCGGATAATTCCGTCGATGAGACTGAGATGGCGGCCATCAGAAAATACTTTGTAGAGCAATGGGGCATATCGGCGTCGTATGTAGATCAACTACATAACGAGCTTGGATCGAAAGCCTGGGCATACGCCTATGAACGGTTGAAAGCCGACATTTCGCAAGTCGAGAAAACGGGCGATGTCAAAGCTGAGACCTTGGCACAGGAAATCGTCGCGATTGCTGAGGACGTGATGCGCGCGGATGGGCGGGTTCACGAGAGTGAATCGGCAGAACTTGGTCGCCTGAGGCTCGCATTGGGGGTCAGTTGACCTTCGGGGAGAATTGACGCACGCAATGCTCGGAAGGTGTTCGAAAGCTGTTGGCCCGGATCGGGAAGTCGTCGAAACATGAGCATTTTCAAGCGGGTGTTAAAGCGCTGCGCATAGGAGTCGCGGTATATTTTGCGAGCCAGGTATTGTTATGCCCGAATGGGGCATGGCCGGCCAGGGCTCGATATAGCAGTTCGGGTATGCAATCTCCTGAACGAGGCAAAAAAATAATGGGAAGTTCCTCCCCCGACGCGAAGTTAGGGGAGGGAACGATGTAAGTAAAGCGCGGCATGGACGGTTCCTCTCTAAAGATCGTTTGTAGGGACGGGTCATGGGTTTCAGGAAAGTGTTTCCAGCAGGAAGCGGCGAGACATAAGGCGAACGTGCTTTCAGGTGGGAACGGGATGGGATACAGCGAAGTCACATCCCTGTGCAGGCAGGTAGCGCGCGGGACGGCTCCGGTGGCGTAGCCCTGACTGGGCCCGGCACGGCGCTCCTGCACGGCGAGCGGGGCCGCAGCGTGGCGTTTGGGGGCGGGGTGCGGCGGTGCGAGTCGGGGGGAAGCGGCGGGAGTGGCCCGTCCGTGGGCCTGGGTGGCGTCAGCTTACGATGCGGAGAGCCGGCGGTTGCTTGCTGGCCTGCGCGATCTTCTCCGAGGCGCTGTTGGACGCGTCCTGCAAGGTGCGGGTCGAGAGGTGCGCGTACCTAGTGGTCACGCTCGGGTCAGAATGGCCCAGGAGCTGTTGCACCTCATACAGGCTGCGACCACTGTTCACGAGCATCGAGGCATGCTGGTGCCGGAGGTCATGGATGCGCAGCTTGGGCAGACCGGCAGCAATCCGAATCCGACCCCAGACGGTGTTCACCACGGTTAGACGTTCCTTCGTCTTCACGTTCACAAACAAGTACTCGTTCTTCCCTTCAGTGCCGAGGTTGGCGAGCACCTCCAGGGCCGCATCGTTCAGCGGCACCGAGCGAACGCGCTTCGACTTGCTGTTTGCCGCCGGAATCCTCCAGGTCCGGTTGGCCTTGTCGATATGTTCCCAGCGGGTCTGCAAGGCTTCGTTAAGGCGGGCGCCGGTGGCGAGCAGGAATAGCATTGCATTGGATACCATGCGGGCCTTGGACGTCCGTAGTGCCACCAGCAGCCGGTTCAGCTCCTCGTCGTTCAGGTAGCGCTCGAGCCGATTGTCCTCGCGGAAAAGGGGCACCTTGGCGACTGGGTTCCGGTCGAGCATCTCCCACAGCACCGCCAGGTTCAGCGCCGAGCGCAGCAGCTTCAGGTGATGGTCACAGGTGGCCGGCGCCAGGCCCTCGGCGCGCAGGTCCGTGTGGAAGGTCTGGATCTGGTGCCGAGTCAGCTGGTTGAGCCGGAAGTGGCCGAGCGTCGGCACGATGCGCAGTTTGATCATGCTCTCGTCATATCTGAACGATCGCTTGCGCGCCTGGGCGTACGGGGTGTACTTCTCTTCCAGGAACTCTTTCAAAGTCAGCACGGCCTTCGCTGCACGCGCTTCTTCCTGGGGGTTGGCGCCGAGCGAGATCTTGGCCTTCAGTTCCTTGGCTTTCTTGCGGGCCTCGGCCAGCGATATATCACGCACCGCGCCGATACGCTGGTGGCAGGTCTTGCCGGCGGCGTCGCGGTATCGCAGATACCAGGTTGGGTTGGCCGGGTTGACGGAACGGACCTCGGCGTAAAGGCCCGGGGCATTGGCGTCGCACCATTCGATGCGCTTCTTGTCCGGCGGGCAGGTGAGCTCGCTGTTAACGAACTCCTGTGTGAGTTGCACTACAGGCATAATTGTCTCCAATCAATTGGGGTGGTGCAGCCGCAGCGGCCATCGCGGGCATGCGGCTGTCGGACTAGGTGAAGTGCGTTATTGCAGCGAGAAATAGGGGGCGCCGTAGAAGTGGCAAAGCGTGAGGCGCAGTGGCACCGCCTCGCGTGCGATCAGGTCGAGGACGACCGCCCAGGCCATATGCCTTTCAGCGGGCGTTAGTGCCGCCCAGAAGTCTTGCGGGAATACGTCCGGCAGCTGGTAGTAGCAGTCTTTCCGAAACGCTTCGATGGCGTCTTCCAGGTTGCTATACACCAATGCGTAAAACGGCCCCGGCACCATGTGTTGCTCCGCGAGAACGGGGAGCATGTCGGTCGTGAGGAACTGGTGGCCGCCGGTTGCACGGTTGATCCCTCGGCGATAGTGGTCTGAACTATTGAACTTGATCATTTCATTTTCCTTCGATTTCGTGGTGCGGAAATTCCGCGTGATCGAGAAAGCAACGCGTCCGCGGACGCATTTCCGATAGGTCCCGCTTGGGTAAGTCCGTCAATCCGTCACCGGATAGCAATGCGCTTGCGCTATCCGGCGAGGAAGTAGGCGTGTTTAACAGTCGGAGTCGCGTGGACAGGAAAGGGCCTAAGGCGCACCCTCGCCCGTCACGTTCAGCGAAGCCGATACCGTCTCGGGTACTCGTGCTTGCCAGGCACGTGCACCAGCGGCAGCACGCCATGCGCCACGAGATAGGCGAGGCAGCGTCCTGCAATGGGCTTTTCGGGTCGGCTAAGCAACTCCCAAAACGCCGATCCACATAGCTGCTCCGTGGTGTAGGCGATGCGCGGTATCAGCCCTGGCAGAACGAATTCCACTTGGGCCCTGACAGCGGCAAGGAACTCAGCCGCCACAGGGTATCCGTCGTCGAGCAGGTGCGTCTTCACCGCCTCTGTCGGGCTAGAGGGATGAGAGCAGCCTCCTGATGCTCCGGTTTGAGGTTCCAGGGCGTCGTGGCTCATGGCGTAACCTCCCTGGTCGTGATGGTAATGTGGCGCTCCTTGCCGCGGCTGAACTCGATGTGCACCCCCTGCGTAGCCAAGCTGGCCTTCAGCGCGTTCAGGCGCTTCGACAGGGCGATCGGGGTTCTCGGCCACTCGCGCGAGTATTTCGCCCCGTCCGGTAGCTCTTCGATGAGTTTGGAAAGCAATTTACTGGGCGTTTCGCTGCACTCCGGCCGGGCATGCTTCGCCGCGAACTCAAGCACGGCGCTCGCGAGCAGGTTTTCCTGCAGACTGTCGAGCTGGGCCTCCCGCAAGGCTTCGCTGTAGGCCGCTTGATAAATGCCGGCAGGGACACCTTTGGCTATCTCCATGGCAGCCAGCCAGCGCACAAAGTCCAGCATGCGTTCTGGGTTCGTCACGCTGACTGTTGGTAGATGCCGCATGATCTCCGCGATCAGGGCGAGAAAGCCGCGAAAGATCACCGGCAGATCCAGCGCCAGTTCCGCCGCCATTGCGGCATCCGAGCGGCGAGCAGATTCCGACAGTGGCAACGTGCGGATCGGCAGGCAGCGTTGCGCAAGGTCTGGCTGGTTGATCAGGCTGTGAATGGCATTCAGCACGAGCGCGCAGTGCAGGCGTTGGATGCTCTGCTCCGCGTTCGTGTATAGCTGCCTTGTGCTAATCGCACCCCCTGTTGACGCGACACAGAGCAAGTCGGCCATGAACTGCTTGAACCCCCGCATATTGTCGTAGACGAGGAGGTGGGCATTCGCGGCTGCGATGCTCAGGTCGATCGCATTGCCCGGAAATATCTGCAGCCCGACATGGCTCGGGTCGACCAAGCTCAGGATCAGACTGGAGAGCGTCGATTTCCCGGAACCCTGGTCGCCCATGATCACGAGGTGCAGGTACTTGGTCGTGGGCACCTTCGGATGTGCGAGGGTGTAACTGATCCACGCGATAAGCAGGACGAAGTCTTCAGCGCCGACGTTGACGTATTTCTTCAGCAGCCCGTAATCGCCCTGCTCAGCGGGAAAGACCATGGGCTTTGACACTGACGTCTCGTAGAACAGGGTATCCGTGCCGCCGACGATCACCTCGACCTTGCCCGGCGTGATGCGGATATGCGTGTTCGCTTCGTCCCCGATCGCGATCACCACGCCGTCCGGTATCTGTGCCACGCGGTACCAGACGTTGACCATCTCGGTCGCCATCTCGGCGTGCGCTTTAAGATGCGCTATCACGTCGTCGACATCGCGTTCGCGAAGCGGCAATTTCTCCTTCGCCGCTTCCTTGCGTATGAGCTTGCGTATCTGTCTGCTATCGAGACTGACAGCTCGTGGGCCCGCATGGCCTCTTTGGGAAATCGCGAACGGCTGGCCATTCTGGCTTAGCACCAAGCGCAACTTGCGGGCGAGACGAATCGGGAATGTTTTAGGGTCCGAAGAATCCTCCTGCGCACCCGACGCACCCGACGCACCCGTCGACCCGACGCCCGGGGGTGGCGACGAGGCGACGATTGCGTCGAACGGGATGACGGTTTCATCGGGGGCGACGCTGGCGGCGACAGCAGCGTCGGAGACGGTGTCGGCCGCGATGTCAGTGGTTGGTGTGGCCAGCTCCGGCTTATCCAAACCGGGAGTTGGGGTTTCTTTATCTGGTTCCTTCTGCATCACCGTTTTGCCCTCCTATTGGGCTGTTGTTGGAGATGCGTATTTTTTGCGTCAGGTCGTGGTAGGCGGGGTATTTACCAAAGGTAAATGGTAAGCGCTAGGTGCTCGGCTTTGCGTTTACTCGCTTCGCAACGGCCCGAGCATGCTGCAGTGTTTTTCTGATGCTCTCAAACCCAATTCCATCTTCTTGGGCTGTCGAAACCAGACGCTCCGCGATAATTTTTTCGTTTGGATTATCACCACGCTGATACTTCGTGGCGGTACGCGAGAACTCGACCGCCAGCCGTGCAATCAGCAAGTAGACCTGTTCTGCTTTGATGGCTGACAACCCGCCGCCGGAATCTAACTCTGGCACCTGAACATCGAGCGGAGGTTTGCCTTCAAACGCTGACAGAAGTAACTTCAGCGTTCTGATCAAATTGCGGGATTTGACGGGCCCCAGGTCGTCGCTCGATTTCGGGCTAGACACATCGCCGCCTTCATCAGGATCGACTTCAACTGTAGGGGTGTGGTTCAGGTCGTCCTTCGAGTCATGGCTGGTCAACGTGTCATAGATCGAGATGCCGTACTTCTTGTGGGCCCACCGATCCAGACTGTTCAGCGTAATGTGTAGCGTCCCATGGCGGGCCGTTTCGTCTGCATCCACTCGCAAGGTTCCGGTTGCAGTATCCGCAAGATCATCCGCAATATCACGGTGGTAAATTGCGGCTTTCTCGATCAGCGCATCGCATTTACCAACTTCATCTTCCAAGGCCACCAGATCGGCATGGCTATACGTTCCACTAGCCACCGAATTGTGAAACGCGATGCTGGCACGCTCGCGCCTCTCGGTCAGAAATTCATCCAAACTTTCATCCGAGAAGCGGTAATGAGGCAGTTCACTGTCAGGGATTACCCCGTCCACCAGACGGATTACCCGCTTTAGCACAGGGCCTCGCATCCAGCCCAGCAACTTGATGACTGCCTGCTCCTTTGTGCAGCTGCTTCTGGTGTCGATGAGAGCTTCATCTTCCGCGTCGATCATGGTGACCGCCAATGAATCATATTAGGCGGGAATCCTCGGGGGATCCCCTGTGTTGTCTTGCGCGAGTCATACCGTCTTCATGGCGCATGCGTCATGCGCACGGCCCGCATGACGAGGCTCGCGTATGAATATGTACCCCCTCGGATCTGTCTCCCGGCATACCCTAGGGGTAACAGATCAAGGGATGCCGTGGTCGATATTGGGGCGTATCCGTCCAAATCAAGAGGGCTGAGCGTGTCATGAATCCCACGAAAACGGAGTGTTCAATTGACGAACCCGTCGACCCGACGTTGGGCCGTATAGGTGGGCGCCAAGTCGTCGAATGCGTCGAGCGGTCGGGGCGTTTTCCGCGTCGAAATTCGCCGTGCGGCGTGGTCCGGGCGCGGCAGCAGCATGCAGGCGAAACAAAACCAACCGCGCACCCGACGCACCCGTCGACCCGACGCCGACCATCACCTTCCGGGGGCGACAGTGGCGTCGGGTCGTCGAATGCGTCGAGTCGTCAGTGGGTTTGTGTGTAGCGTCAGTCGATGGCCTGCAGTATCTGCCGTGCTTCGGGGTGCTCGAACATGAACTCCCGCAGCCAGTGGTAGTGCTCGGCGAGGATCAATGCGATAGCGGTTGGCGCCGTGAACGCGAGGTGGCTGTACGCGTAAAGGCAGGCGGTGATCCCGAGGGCATCGGCCGACAGGGCCCCTTCATAGCAGTTCTCGCAAACGACCCGAAAGCGTGCTTCCGTGTCCGGGGCCATGTAGAAGCCGCCGTTGCCGAGCCGATAGAAGTGCCAGTAGGCGCCGTGGTAGGCGTGGGCAAGCTGCCCAGCAAAGTTGAACACGGCCGGTTCGAGCAAGAGCGGGAAGTTGACGCCGAACAGCTCGGCGGTGATCGAAAGGCGCTTGCTTTCGGGGACCAGCTGGCGGGTGATCGTGGTCTCAGTCATAAGTATCTCCGGATAGGTAGTGTGTCGATTCACGTGGACGGTTCGGAGCCGAGCTCCAGCCGCTTGAGGTCGAGGTAAACCGAGAGGTAACGCTCCAGCAGGCCCGGGGCGAAGTCAGGGAATTCGCTGTCCAGGATCTGGATGGCCACCATCTCGTAGCGGTCGAACGGGTCATGGCCGTCGCCCGGAAGAGACCTGACGGCTTCCTCCAGGCGTGCGCCGACCTCCGCGAGGGTGCGGATAGTCATCGGGGGCTCCTTGTGTCGGTGGTTGGGTAGCGGGGTTAGGGGTGAGGCAGGAAAGGAATTAGAACTGCAAGGTCAGGTAAGGGTCGGTGCAGGACGGCAGCGCCGTGTGGTCGAGGGGTATGCCCGCCATCAGCCGGGCCTGGGCGTTCACGGCGTCCGGTAACTCGTCATCCGGCAGGTCCCAGGCGCTGACGATCTCGAACGCGTCCTGGATGTAGTCTTCGAGCAGGGCTTCAATGTTCATGGGCGATTCCTCCTGAGGAAGTAGGCAAGCCCGCCCAGTCCGGACAGCCCGAGGGCCGACCAGAAGACCGGGGGATTGGTGACAAACAGCACGACCAGCAGCGGACCCGCCCAGACATTTAGCGGGGGCACCACAAGGCAGGCGAGGGTTGCGGCAAACAGGGTGACGGACAGCACTAGGCAGCCTCCTTGGGTTTGCGGAAGTGGGTGTTTTCAGTAAGTCGTTGAAAAGAAAAGGAAAGCACTAGGGGCGGTATAGGCTCGGTCTGAACCTGGCCCCGAAAGATCAATGCGGAAAAACGTGGTGCTTCAAACAGTTACGGAAGGGATTTTCGAGAGAGCGCCCGACACCTACTCTGAAAGTCAGCTTTGGAGGGGAGGAGGCTAACTGGCAGGCCTATGCCTTCTTGGTTGTGGGCTTATTGGCGGATGGGCGTCCAGGCTTGCGCTTGGAGAGGTCAGCATTCACGGCTTTGGGCTTGGCCGGCAGCTGGGGCTTGGTCTTGGCCGCGTCATCGGGAAGGTTGGCGGTCGAGGCAATCAGCTTTTCCATCCGGGCCTGGAAGTCTGAGTTCTGAACCAGCTCGTGGACCCGCTGCTTCCCCGGCAAAGGTCGGATCAGGCCCTCGGCCGCGAGCACCGCCAGCAGGAAACCGGGCGTGTTCACGGACTGGCCCCGGAACAGGGGCATGAGGCGTATAGCCGATATGGGACTACCGCTGCGGAGGGCTTGCTGGATATCCTTCAGGGCGACCCACTCGTTCGAGAAGAAGCCGCCGCCAGACGCTGCGGTCAGCCGAACGAAGAGGCCTTTGGCGGCGGGATCGCAGGCGATGTTGTAGGTGAGGTCGGACTTGCCGCTGATGGTCGGACATTGGGCCTTCTTCAGTATGCGGAAGGTAGGCGCTGTGGAGGCATGATCGACGGGCGTAGCAGTACTGGGCTTGCGTTGAGCAGCCATAGTGGGACTCCTGGGTTGGTGAAGCGCTGGCAGAATGCCGGGCTTCAAATGAAACGCTGGTTATGGCCCAGCGGTGGCGGATCAGAGCAACCCGCGCTCAGCGAAGGAAAGGGCTTCCGCGCTCCCGACCACGAAATGGTCCAGAACGCGAATGTCGACGGTGCCGAGCGCGGCCTTGAGCCGTTGGGTCAACCGCTGATCGGACTGGGACGGTTCCGACACGCCGGACGGATGGTTGTGATAGAGAATAACGGCCGCAGCATTCAGTGCCAGGGCGCGCTTGACGACCTCGCGGGGATACACGCTCGCGCCATCGATGGTGCCTCTGAACAGATCCTCGGCGGCGATCACGGCGTGCTGGTTGTCCAGGAACAGGCAACCGAATACCTCGTGCTCCAAGTGCCCGACCTGAAGCCTGAGGTAATCCTTGACTTCCGTCGGGTTGCTCAAACACGTGCCTTGCCGAATGCGGCGGAGCAAGATTTGACGTGCGCGTTCGAGAAGCCGCTGCTCTCGAAGATGTTGATCGGTCTTGGGGGCAGCAGGGGACGGAGGCTCGCGGTTTGCAGCCATAGGGGGCTCCTGGGTTGGGGTTGGTGAAGCGCTGGCGGGGAGATGCCGGGCTTCATATAAGATGCTATTTTTTGCGCGCGGCAGTTTAATAGCCTCATCAGGCGATGCTGTGACGCTGGCAGGATGGCGACGTGTAGCGGGCGCGTAGAAGGGAATCTGTATCGATGGCACACCCGGTCCAAGACCCAATTGTCCGAAGATCCGCCCGACTCCTTGCTGCGGTCCTTGAGCTGCACAAGCAGGGTTACCAGGACCTAGCAGTTCATTCAGGCATGTCCCCTTCGGGCCTTTATTGGCGCTGCAGCATCCTGCCGTTCAGCCGGATCTTCTACGAGGGCGAGGAAATCAGCATCCACCTCCAATGCGACGCGGAAATAGTCCATCACACATCGGGAGAAGATGGCTTCCACTACTTCGGGTGGGACGATGCCAAGGAAGACAGTGCGCGCGACCTAGCCAAGAAGGTCAGGCAACGATTCCCGGACCTGCTGTCGCTTTGTAAGCGGAGAAACTATGAGCTGAGTGGCTGGCTCGCTTACGCGTTGGGGCATGCGGAGCGCGGCAGGCTGCCGGTCATGTACGCAGACGGCTTTGTGTCGCAGCCGGACACGGTAGCATCCACGGGCGAGGCGAGGCTCATGCGGCCGCCCTATCGCTCACTGTTCACGGAAGGTGGCGTGCGGTTCACGTTCGCCGATCCGCCCCATTTGGGTAGAGGCGATGACTGGCACGACGCCTACATCAGCAAGATAAGGGCGTGGCGAGCTGCACAGATCAGGGTGTATCCGAGGTACCCAGCGTCAACAGGCGATATCTACGAAATCGGAGCCTATTGGGAGGGCGCGGTCTATTACATTCAGGAGATCCTGGGATTTACGCGACTCGACGCATTTCTCGACGCGCTTGAAAAGCCAGATCCGGACTCTGAGCGCTGGACAACGTTCTTTAAGGTCTGGAACGATCAGGGTCAGCTCGTCTACCTGAAGGCTTTTCTGATCCGGAAACTGATCAATGAAGGCTCGAGATATCGGCTGACGGATGTCCAGCTCAAGAAGCACCAGCGTTGGCTGCATGAGTTCGAATCTACGCAGGGTGCATTTTCCGACGACTTCTATAATCCATACTTTGGTGGCGGAAACCCTCTTCACCTAGGGCTCTGTTCTGGCCTAGGCGGTGGTGAAGACAAGCTGTTCTACGCCTGATGACGCAAAGTTCCTGCACGCGAGATAGCATCGAGGAAGGTTCTAAGGGAAGCGGCGAGTGAGCAAGTACGACAATGCGAATATTTGGGGAATTCACGCAGGGAAGACTGGTGATGCAGATACGCTTTTCAGGAAAAGCAAATGTATCGCTGTGGGCTGGAAGGACTTTGGAGATCTTTCCAAAATTCTGGCAAACCGAGACGCGTTCAAAAGCAAATACGCTTCGGTCTATTTGAACGCTAAGCCGGGCGCGATTGCCAATTGTGCGGGGCAGCTCTATCGCTTCGCTCATGAAATGAAGGAGGGGGATTTGGTTGTGTACCCCTCGAAGGCGGAACGTCGAGTCCACATCGGCGAGATACAGGGACCATACTATCATGAAGCTGGTCCCGACGAGCCATATCCCAACAGACGGTCGGTGAAGTGGTTGTGCGATCTTCCGCGCACTCAATTTACTCAAGGAGCGCTGTACGAGATGGGTTCAGCAATGAGCCTCTTCTTGATTAGGAATTATGCGGATGAGATTCGCGCCGCTATCGACGGAAAACCCAAAGGAACGATTTCGGTTACCCAGGATGAAACGGTGCCTGCCGTTGCCGAGGACATTGAGGAAACAACGCGCGATTTCATCCTAAAGAAGCTGTCCCAGGATCTGAAAGGCCATCCTTTTGCAGACTTTGTAGCGCACTTGCTTAACACCATGGGCTATCAGACTCGAGTGTCGCCCGAAGGGGCTGATGGTGGCATCGACATTGTGGCGCATCGCGATGAACTGGGACTCGAGCCGCCCATAATCAAGGTGCAGGTGAAGAGTGGAGACGGAAATGTGGGTGACCCCGCTGTTTCATCGCTGTATGGCAAGGTCAGCAACAACGAATACGGGCTTTTAGTAACGCTGAGCACATTCACTGCGCAGGCCAAGAGTTTCGCCAGGACGAAGAGTAACCTTCGCCTGATAGATGGCAACGAGCTGATCGACCTGATTTTCAGGCACTATGATCGATTCGACTCGCTCTACAAGAGCATCATTCCGCTAAAGCGGGTTTATGTGCCCGAAGTAATGGAAAGCAGCCCGCCATGATTGTTGAGAAGTTATAAATCGTTCATCGAAGAGCATACGGAATGGATGGGTCTCAGAAGAAAGCTCTGACGGAAACCGACATCCGCACTAAGTTCATCACCCCCGCCATCGTGGGTGACACGGGTGCCGGCTGGGATTTGAAGTTAAGGTGCTGGCAGGGCGCGAACGTAAGATCATGACTCCTGAAGCCAAAGCCCGCCTACAGATTGACCAGAAGCTAGAGCAGGCTGGCTGGGTCATCCAGGACATGAAGCAGCTCAATTTAGCTGCAGGCATGGGCGTGGCTGTGCGCGAATACCCCACTGACAGTGGCCCGGCCGACTACGTGTTGTTCGCGAACCGCAATCCAGTGGGCGTGATCGAAGCGAAGAAGGATAGCGCCGGAGAAAACATTACCGCTGTCGAATTCCAGACTGAGCGCTACGCCACTGCTCAACTCAAATGGCGCAAAGACAACACACCGCTGCGCTTCCTGTTCGAGGCCACGGGCCAGATCATCCGCTTCACCGACAACGCTGACCCCGCGCCGCGTTCGCGCGAGATCTTCCACTTCTTCAAGCCGGAAACGCTGGTCTCCTGGCTCGCGCAGCCCGATACCCTGCGCCGCCGCTTGGTGGAGAAAATGCCGGCGCTGCCCGAAAAGAACCTGCGCGACTGCCAGATTAGCGCCGTTACCGGGTTGGAGAAGTCTCTTGAGCTAAACAAGCCCCGCGCCCTTGTGCACATGGCCACCGGCGCCGGCAAGACCTTCACGGCGATCACCTCAGTTTATCGCCTGCTCAAGTTTGGCGGCGCCAAGCGCATCCTGTTCCTGGTCGATACCCGCAACCTCGGCAAACAGGCCCATCAGGAATTTATGGCCTACACGCCGCCGGATGATGGCCGCAAGTTCACCGAGCTCTACAACGTGCAGCGGCTGGCCTCACCCAGCATCGACCCGCACGCGCAGGTGTGCATCAGCACCATTCAGCGCATGTACTCCATCCTGAGTGGCGAGCCGATTGATGAATCGGCCGAAGACGTCTCGCTCAATGAAGTGCAGCAAACCGCCAAACAGGAGAAGTTCGTCCGCTACAACCCGGCCGTGCCGGTGGAAACCTTCGACTTCATCGTCATCGACGAGTGCCACCGCAGCATCTACAACCTGTGGAAGCAGGTGCTCGACTATTTCGATGCCAGCGTGATCGGCCTCACCGCCACGCCCGACAAGCGCACCTTCGGCTTCTTCAACGAAAACATCGTCGCCGAATACACCTACGAGCAGTCCGTGGCCGACGGCGTCAACGTCGGCTACGACGTGTACGAGATCGAAACCGAAATCACCCAGAAAGGCGCCGAGCTCAAGGCCAGGGAATGGGTGGACCACCGCGACCGCCAGACCCGCAAGAAGCGGTGGAGCGAAACCGAGGAAGACACCGCCTACACCGGCAAGGAGCTGGACCGCTCGGTGGTCAACATCAGCCAGATCCGCAAAGTGATCCAGGCCATGAAAACCGCCGTGGAAACGCAGATTTTCCCGGCGCGCAAAGAGACACCCAAAACCCTGATCTTCGCCAAGACCGACAGCCATGCCGACGACATCATCAACATCGTCCGTGAGGTCTACGGGCAGGGCAATGCCTTCTGCAAGAAGGTTACCTACCGCGCCGAGGAAGACGCCGACAGCATCCTGTCCAGCTTTCGCAACGACTACAACCCGCGCATCGCCGTCACCGTGGACATGATCGCCACCGGCACCGACGTCAAGCCCCTGGAAGTGCTGCTGTTCATGCGCGACGTGCGCAGCAAGGGCTACTACGAGCAGATGAAGGGCCGCGGCGTACGCAGCCTGGATGGCGACAGCCTCAAGCGCGTCAGCAACAGTGCCGACGGCGCCAAGACCCGCTTCGTGCTGATCGACGCCGTGGGCGTGGAAAAATCCCTCAAGACCGAAAGCCGCCCGCTGGAGAAAAAGCCCGGCGTGGCGTTGAAGGACCTGCTGCAAGGCGTGGCCATGGGCAGCCGCGACGACGATACCGTGCTCTCGCTCGCTAACCGCCTGGTGCGGCTCGCCAAGCAACTGGACGATAAGGCACAGGCCCGCATCAACAAGGCCAGCGGCGGCATTCCCGTCGCCGAGCTGGGCAAGGGGCTGATCGCCGCTCTGGACCCCGATGCCATCGTGCAAGCCGCGCTGGCTAATGCCAGGGCCAAGGGCATCAGCCGCTCGGAGGACACCCTGCTGCCCGAAGAAATCGAAGCTGCCCGCGCCGAGCGCGTTGCCGCCGCCTGCGCGCCCTTCGACAAACCTGAGCTGCGCGATGAGATCGACAATGTCCGCCGCGAGCGCGAGCAACTCATCGACCACATCAATCTCGATCAGGTCACGTTCTCCGGCTTCAGCGAACAGGCCGAAGCGCAGGCCAAGGCCGTGATTCAGACCTTTGCTGACTACTTGAACCAGCACAAAGACGAAATCGCCGCGCTGGACTTTTTCTACCAGCAGCCCTACCAGCGCCGCGTGCTGACCTTCGACATGATCGAAGATCTCCACGAACGATTGAGCAATCCGCCGCTGATGCTCACCACTGAACGCCTATGGAGCGCCTATGCCCGAGTGCAGGCCAGCGCCGTGAAAGGCTTGACCAGTCGCCGCCAGCTCACCGATCTGGTCTCACTGGTGCGCTTTGCGTTGGGGCTGGACAGCGAACTCAAACCCTTTGCCGACGAAGTGGACAAACGCTTCCAGGCCTGGATCTTCCGCCACAACGCCCAGCGCGGCACCGCCTTCACGCCCGAGCAAACCGAATGGCTGCGGCTGCTGAAAGACCACATCGCCAGCAGTTGCAGCATCAGCCGCGATGACTTTGATTACGCGGAACTGGCCGGCAAGGGCGGCCTGCAGAAAGCTTGGGGACTGTTTGGCAAGGAGCTGGATGGGCTGATGAATGAGATGAATGAGGAGTTGGTGGCGTGATTGAATTGAATCAAGACCTGCTCGCTACCTTGGGTGAATTGGCAAACGATCCCGTAGAACAAACGGGACCAACCGGCGATTTCGTCTATATCGATATCAGCAGCATCGACCGTGAAGCCAAGAGGATTTCTGATCCTAAGCCCTTGACGCTGTCGCAGGCTCCGAGCCGGGCCAAGCAGCTTCTTAAAACAGGTGACGTGCTGGTTTCAATGACTCGACCCAATCTTAATGCAGTCGCACTCGTGCCCGAACAGCTTGATGGCGCAATCGGTTCCACCGGATTTCATGTGCTTCGATCGCGTTGGTTGAATCCTGACTTTCTCCTGGCATTGGTGCAAACGCAGAGCTTCATTGACGCAATGTCAGCAGTCGTGCAAGGCGCTCTTTACCCTGCTGTAAGACCCAGAGATATTTCTGCGTACTCGTTTTCATTCGAAACGCCGACCCAACAAACCCGCATCGTCGAAAAGCTCGAAGAACTGCTCTCCGACCTCGATGCCGGCGTGGCCGAACTCAAGGCCGCGCAGAAGAAGCTCGCGCAATACCGGCAATCGCTGCTGAAAGCCGCCGTTGAAGGCGCGCTGACCGCCGAATGGCGTGCAACGCAAAAAATCGGCGCTGGCAATACGGCGCCGGAAACCAGTGCGCAGTTGCTGGCGCGCATCCTCACCCAGCGCCGCGCCCGCTGGGAAGCCAGGCAACTCGCCAAGTTCGCGGAGCAAGGCAAAACCCCACCCAAGGACTGGCAGAACAAATACCATGAGCCGGTGCGACCGGATACGATCGATTTGCCGGAATTACCGGAGGGATGGGTCTGGGCGAGTGGCGAGCAACTTTGCGAGTTCATCACAAAGGGAACGACGCCCCCGAAGGACCTGGACTCTGGTGGGCATAAGACGATCCCATTTTTGCGTGTCACAAACTTGACGGATCGTGGCGAGCTTGATTTGGCTGACGAAGTTTTTGTATCTGTGGAGACGCATCAGGGTTTCCTGGCTCGCTCAGTGGTCTATCCCAACGATGTCCTGATGAACATTGTTGGGCCACCACTTGGGCAGGTTGTCGTGGTGCCATCAACTTTTGCAGAGTGGAATATTAATCAGGCCATCGCGATCTTTCGTGCCGTTGATGGCGTGCTACCTTGGTTCATCTGTCGCTATCTGCTTTCGCCTGTGGCTCAGCAGTGGCTCAAGGCTCGATCCAAGACAACGGCGGGGCAGACCAATTTGACGCTGGAGGTATGTCGTAGCTTGCCGTTTCCGCTTCCGCCGCGAGACGAGCAGCAATCGATTCTCGCGAACCTTGAATTGGTGATGAATTCGATTGTGAGCCAAGAGAGGTCCATAGATCATGCTCTCAAACAATCCACTGCCCAACGCCAAAACATCCTGCGCGCAGCTTTCTCTGGCCAATTGGTGCCGCAAGACCCGAACGACGAACCGGCCAGCGTACTGCTGGAGCGCATCCGCGCCGAGCGAGCGGAACGACAGAAGCAGCCCAAGGTACGCAAAACCAAACAACAAAAGGAGATCGCCGCCGTGGTGAGCAAACTGATCAACGTGCTCGCCGAGGCGGGCGACTGGGTACCAGCGCAAGAGGCCTTTCAACGCTGTGGCGTGGCCGATGGCGCGGAGACTGACCAGGTGGAAGCGCTCTACGCTGAGCTGCGCGCGCTGGACAAGACCGGCCGTCTGGCAGTGGAGACCGTCACCGACACGCAAGGCCGCAAGCTGCACGATCGCCTGAAGCTGCTGGCACGCTGACCATGCGCCTGGACAAGCTCACCCTTGGCAGCGCCAAGGACAGCCCGACGCACCAATTCAAGAACCTGAAGAACGTCACCATCGACTTCGATCAGGATCACTGGGTCACGGTGGTGATCGGCTGGAACGGGACCGGTAAGTCCAACGTGCTGGAAGCACTAGCCATCATCTTCCGCGACCTGATCGCCAGGAAGCGCAGCCCCGCGTTTGCCTTTCAGCTCGCCTATCGCATGGGTGCGGGTGAGAATCTTCGGTACATCCATATCGATGCCGACCCGGACCGTGGGAAAGAGCCTTTCACAATCCACATTGCAACTGATGCACAAGCCCGTGGCGAAGGCGCCCTGACGCCATTCGGCGAGGGCGAAGCGCCGGTGTCGGCCCTGCGTGGCAAAGCCATCAAGCTCACGACGTTCTTGAATGCCGATATCGAGTACCTGCCGCGCTACGTGTTCAGCTACTACTCGGGCGAGAGCCCGCGCATGCACGAGGTGTTTCGCCCCTATCTGGAAAGCTACGACAGCAAGCTGCGCAAAGGCGAAGACCCCGGACTGAAGCGGTTGTTCTATGCCATGCCGGTGCACAGCCAGTTCGTGTTACTGGCCTTCCTAATTCAGCAGTCTAAGGTCGTGCGGGGATTCCTCGATGACCACCTGGGTCTCGATCCGGACGAAGGCATCGAATCGGTGCTCTTTGTGCTGCGGCAGCCGCCGTGGAAGTCGAAGGCGGCCGATGGAGACCCACGCTTCTGGAATGCGCGCGGCGTGGTGCGTGATTTCCTGTCTCGCCTTTATGACATTGCGCTGGCGCCTGTGGACATCAGTCGCCGCGTGTCCACCTCGATCTGGAACAAGCAAGCGCTCCAGTTCAAATACCTGTACGTGAAAGACATTGCCGCGCTGCGGCGCCTCGTGGGCAACCAGCCGCCGGCGCAATTCTTCCGTGATCTGGAGAGCACTTACGTTTCCGAGCTGATCGAGGAAGTGCGCATCCGCGTTCGCCTCAAGAAGAACGATGGCAGCGTGACGTTCCGTGAGCTCAGTGAAGGTGAGCAGCAATTGCTGACGGTGTTGGGCCTGCTGCGCTTTACCGCCGAAGACGAAAGCCTGTTCCTGTTGGATGAGCCGGACACGCACTTGAATCCGCGCTGGTGCGTGTACTACCTGAACTATCTGAAATCGTTTGTCGGGCAGAACAGTGACGGCCAGGACAACAGCCACATCGTGCTGACGACTCACAACCCCTTGGCTATTGCAGAACTGGTGAAAGAGCAGGTGCAGATCCTGTACCGCGAAGCCGGCAGCCGCACGGTGCGCGCCGAAAATCCGGCTGTCGACCCCAAAGGCATGGGCTTCGCTGGCATCGTGACCAGCGACATGTTTGGCTTGGGCACCAGCCTGGACAAAGCCACGAATGATGATCTTCTGGCGTTGCACCAACTCTCCACGCAACAGCAGTCGCTCACCGAGGCAGATCGTGCGAGGTTGAAGGATATCCGCCAGCGGCTGGAAGGGCTGGACTTCAACTTCGCTTCGCGGGATCGGTTGGAGCAAGAATATCTGCGTGCCAGATTCGATCTCGCCGCCGATGGCGCCATCGATGGTGCCGTCGTCACCCCAGAGAACAAACAAAGAGCGCTCGATGCCCTGGTGCAAAGCCTGCTGCGCAGTTTGCAGGAGGGGGAGGCTTGAGGTTCATCCTGATTCCATTACCGCCTCATTTGCCCTCACGCTGGCACAGGGTTTATGTCGGCAGGCTTGCAAGCGTCAGTGGGTTAGGCGCTCACGACCTTCGATCTGCTTACATCAAGAAGAACGGTAGCTGGGGCCTGCTCAAAAAGTGGCTTGCGAATACCAGCGGGTACAAATGCTGGTACTGCGAAGCGAAAAGCACGCGCGCGCCTTTTGATGTCGACCACTTTCGGCCCAAGCTGGGCATCACTGTGGATGGCGTCAAGCTGGCAGGTCATGACGGGTACTACTGGCTGGCATATGAATGGTGTAACTTCCGCCTTTCATGCCAACGGTGTAACCGCCCAGAGAAAGACGATGGCGACGTCCTGCATGGCAAGGCCAACGAATTTCCGATTCGCGATGAAGCGAAGCGCTGCACGCTGCCCGCAGACCTGCTTGGTGCGGAGTCACCCAGGTTGCTGGACCCGTGTGTGCAGGCAGACTGCGAACTGCTGGCGCATGGTCTTGATGGCGAGGTTAAGCCAGTGGCGCCGGATGGCAGCTGGGAGTATCAGCGTGCGCGGTACACGATTGACCGCCTGGGATTCAATGAATGGAACACGCCCGAAGATAAGCGCGGTCGCTGGCAGACACTGGCCACCTTGCTTGCTGTCGTAGGCGATACATCCAATCCTGCTGTCATCTCTGAAATCAACAAACACCTTTCTCACGATCACGAATACGCAAGTTTTTTCCGGTCTGCCATTGGCACCCATCGCGACAAGGCTTGGGTGGAGGCACTCTTATGAACGCGAGTACATTGGTCCAGAAGGTCTGGAATTTCTGCCACACCCTGCGCGACGACGGCGTGGGTTATGGTGATTACCTCGAACAACTCACCTACCTGCTGTTCTTGAAGTTGGCGCACGAATACGCGCAGGAGCCTTACAACCGCGATACCCATATTCCCAAGGGCTATGACTGGCCTAGTCTGACCGCCAAGGTGGGTGAGCCGCTGGAATCGCATTACCTGGCCACGCTGCACAAGCTCAGCCAGGAGTCGGGCATGTTGGGCGCCATCTTCTTCAAGGCGCAGAACAAGATCCAAGACCCGGCCAAGCTTTCACGACTGGTTCAACTGATCGATGCGGAGAGCTGGATTAGCCTGGATGCCGACACGAAGGGCGACCTGTACGAAGGCCTGCTGCAGAAGAACGCCGAAGACACCAAGAGCGGTGCAGGCCAGTACTTCACGCCGCGTGCGCTGATCGAAGCGATGGTGGCCTGCGTTCGGCCCGAGCCGATGAAGACCATTGCGGACCCGGCCTGCGGCACGGGCGGTTTCTTCTTGGGCGCGTACAACTGGCTGGCACGCCCGGGTGCCAAGCTGGACAAGCGCCAGAAAGAATTCCTACGGGACAAAACGTTTCACGGCAACGAGATCGTGCCCAATACGCGCCGCATGTGCCTGATGAATTTGTTCTTGCACAACATCGGCGAGCTGGATGGGGAGCCTTCGGTCGAACGCTCTGATGCCTTGATCACTGAGCCCAAACGCAAGGTGGATTACGTGCTGGCCAACCCGCCCTTCGGCAAGAAGAGTAGCATGACCATCACCAACGAAGAGGGTGAGGAAGACAAGGAGGCTCTGACCTACGAGCGGCAGGACTTCTGGGAAACCACGTCGAACAAGCAGCTCAACTTTCTGCAGCACATCGTCAGCATGTTGAAGGTGGACGGTAAGGCCGCAGTGGTTTTGCCGGATAACGTGCTATTTGAAGGCGGCGCCGGCGAGAAGATTCGCCGCAAGTTGCTGGAGAACTGCGACGTGCACACCGTGCTAAGGCTGCCGACCGGAATCTTCTATGCGCAGGGGGTGAAGGCGAACGTCGTTTTCTTCGAGGCCAAGCCTAAAGACGGGCAGATCCACACCAAGGGGGTCTGGTTCTACGATCTGCGCACCAACAAGCACTTCACGTTGAAGACGCGGACGTTGAAGTTTGACGACCTGCAAGATTTCTTAAGCTGTTACCGCCCCGAGAACCGGCATGAGCGTACCGAAAGGGAGCGCTTCAAATACTTCAGCTACGAAGAGCTAATGGCCCGTGACAAGGCCAACCTCGATATTTTCTGGCTCAAAGACGAGAGTCTAGAGAATTTGGATGACTTGCCGCCGCCAGACGTGTTGCAGCAGGAGATCATAGATCACTTGGAGGCTGCACTTGCGTCTTTCCGTGATGTAGCAGTTGGTTTGCAGCGGTAGGCGTGATCGGATCGGTTGCCCAGTGTGTCAATTTCACAAATGCAAGCCGACTCCCGACCTATGGAAATTGGCGGCTGACCGGTGTCGCGTGTCGGCAGGTCTCGATAACTGGCACTCGCAGCAGGTCAGTATTGTGAATTGGTCTAAACCAAAGTGTTCTTGGTCGTGGGGCGCCAAACTGTGTGCGCTCTGCCGGTCAGAAAGCGATCAGGGACGCGTGCTGTACCAAGAACAGTATTTTGGAGCGTGTAATGCCGAAAATGGAAACTGCTGACTCGGTCCTGCCGCATACAGAAGCAAAATTGCAGTTTTACTCGAAGTATTTGGAGCGTTACTTGGCAATTTTGCTGCAAGCAGCCCCGGTAGAGCAGATAAACGTATTTGACATCTTTTGCGGTGCGGGTGTTTATGCGGATGGGAATGCAGGCAGCGCCATTCGTGCAACCGATGCGATTCGGCACGCATTAGAGAATAGCGGTTCCGGCAAGCCGATTCATCTGCATTTAAATGATAAAAACCCAACTAAAGTCGCGCGGCTGAGTTCCTCCCTTTCGAAAAGATCCTCAGATGAAGGCAATTGCACTATTTATTTGTCAGAAAATGAGGCCACTGATTTTCTCGCTGAATTGCCGTCCGTGTTTTCCCGTCAAAGCAAGTCGGTCAGAAACCTGATTTTCATTGATCCTTATGGATATAAGGCGATCGACAAGGGTTCGTTAGAAGCGCTTTTAGAAACTGGTAGAACGGAACTCATTCTTTTCCTGCCAATCGAACAGATGTATCGCTTCAAGAGCAAAACCGTGAACGAAGAGGTAGAGGCTTCGTATCGGCCGCTAAAGCAGTTTGTTGATCAGTTTTGTTTGGATGTTAGTTCAATTGGTAGCGAAAAGGAGTTCATCAGGGCGTTAGAAAAGGCCTTGAAATTCAATGACAAAACGTATGCGACGTCATATGCAATCAAAAATCACAGCGGACATTATTACGGGATGTTTTTTGTTACTCGCAGTATCTATGGTCTGCAAAAGATACTTGAAGTGAAGTGGGATCTGGATCAGCAGTGCGGAACTGAGTTTACAGGGTCAACACAGGCGGATTTCTTTTTAGAGATCGACAGACGAGGCGAGCTCGCCGAAGTTATAGAGGCAAGATTGAAGAAGGAAAGGCTAAACAATTCACAGATTTATTTTTTCATTTTGCAGCTTGGGTTTTTGCCTAAGCACGTTAATAAGCTATTGAAGAGTTGGGAGAAAGAAGGGCTCATTGATGTATACGATATTGAGAAAGGAGCCCCGGCCCGAAAAGGAAGCTTCAAAATAACTTTTGACACATTTCGGTCAAATGTCCCGACAAGAATATTTTCTTGGAAGAGTGCTTAGCTGTATGAGCAAAATTGAATGGACGGAACAGACGTGGAATCCGGTTACCGGGTGCGTAAAGGTTTCGCCTGGATGTAAAAACTGCTATGCAGAAACGATGGCATCTCGCTTACAGGCCATGGGCGTTCCAGGGTACGAAAATGGCTTCGGTGTGAGTTTGATGCCTCAACGGCTTGATCAGCCTGTGCATCGTCGCAAGCCGACGATGTATTTTGTAAATTCAATGAGTGATCTCTTTCAGGAGGACGTACCTTTTAATTATGTGGATCGCGTCATGTCCGTTATTGAAGCAACCCCAAGGCATACATATCAAATTCTCACGAAGCGTAGCGACAGAATGCGAGTGTACTTTTCAGGCCGCTCGGTGCCCGACAATGCTTGGCTCGGTGTGTCTGTTGAAGATCGAAAATATGGTAAGCCACGTATTCCCGATCTGCGTGCAATAAGGGCGAAGACGCGCTTCCTCTCCATTGAGCCCTTACTTGAGGATCTTGGCAGATTGGCGCTAAAGGGGGTCAGTTGGGTGATAGTCGGAGGTGAATCTGGTGTCAGGGCACGGCCGATGGCTGAGCATTGGGTTATCAAGCTTCGCGATCAATGTAATGATGCCGGCGTAGACTTCTTCTTCAAACAATGGGGCGCGTGGGGACCAGATGGCATAAAGCGGTCCAAGAGGGCAAACGGTCGGGTGCTAGATGGCATGACCTGGAATCGGATTCCGGTCGTTTCCGTATAACGTAGACGGGCATGTCGGATTGGGCGCTGAAACCCGCCCAGACCTCCCGACTCCGACCCAGACCTCCCGACTCCGGGCCTACGCAAATCGGCCGAAAAGCGCCCCCGAGCACCCCTAGTCGGACGCTCTCGATAGCCATAACCATAGGATTTTTATAGGAAGATGGTGGGCCCAGCAGGACTTGAACCTGCGACCTGCCGATTATGAGTCGGACGCTCTGACCAACTGAGCTATGGGCCCGTAGCCGGCGCCGTGCCGCGCGTGTGGCGCGGCCGGCGGGGTGCGCGGAACGCGCCGCGCTTCAACTCTCGTCCAGGAAGCTGCGCAGGTGGTCCGAGTGGCTCGGGTGGCGCAGCTTGCGCAGCGCCTTGGCCTCGATCTGCCGGATCCGCTCGCGTGTGACGTCGAACTGCTTGCCGACCTCTTCCAGCGTGTGATCGGTGTTCATGTCGATGCCGAAACGCATGCGCAGCACCTTCGCTTCGCGGGCCGTCAGGCCGGCGAGCACTTCGCGGGTCGCTTCGCGCAGTCCTTCGCCGGTGGCGGACTCGATCGGCGACGGGATCGACGAATCCTCGATGAAGTCGCCCAGATGCGAGTCTTCGTCGTCGCCGATCGGCGTCTCCATCGAGATCGGTTCCTTCGCGATCTTCAGCACCTTGCGAATCTTGTCCTCGGGCATGTCCATGCGCGCCCCGAGTTCCTCGGGGGTGGGCTCGCGACCCATTTCCTGCAGCATCTGGCGCGAGATGCGGTTCAGCTTGTTGATCGTCTCGATCATGTGCACCGGGATGCGGATCGTGCGGGCCTGGTCCGCGATCGAGCGCGTGATCGCCTGGCGGATCCACCACGTCGCGTAGGTCGAGAACTTGTAGCCGCGGCGGTATTCGAACTTGTCGACCGCCTTCATCAGGCCGATGTTGCCCTCCTGGATCAGGTCCAGGAACTGCAGCCCGCGGTTGGTGTACTTCTTCGCGATCGAGATCACGAGGCGCAGGTTCGCCTCGACCATCTCCTTCTTCGCGCGCCGTGCGCGCGCCTCGCCGATCGACATGCGGCGATTGATCTCCTTGATCTCGCCGACCGGGATCCCGGCCTCCTGCTCGATCTCGAGGATCTTCTGCTGGATTTCCACCACCTGGTCGCGGACCGCGGCCATCTTCGCCGCGTAGGGCTGCTTGCGCCGCGCGAGCTTTTCGGCCCACTTGTCGTTGGACTCGTTGCCGGGGAATTCCTTCAGGAACACCTGCTTCGGCACCCGTGCGTAGTTGACGCACAGGTTCATGATGGCGCGCTCGTGCTCGCGCACCCGGTTGGCGGTGCTGCGCACGCGCTCGGTGAGCGGCTCGAACTGCCGCGGCGCGAGCTTGAAGAACTTGAACAGCTCGGCCGCCTTCTCCAGTTCCTTCTGCGCCTGTGCGCTGTCGCGGCCATGCTTCTTGGCGGCGCGAGCGGCTTTAGCGTGCTGCTTGCGGAGTTCGTCGAAGCGCTGGCGTGCCAGTTCGGGGTCCGGCCCGCTCTCGACTTCCTCGGTCTCGCCGCTGTCTTCGGCGTTTTCCTCGTCCTCCTCGTCACCGGCCGCGGCGGCCTGCGCCTTCTTGCCGGGGCCGGGCTTGCCGGCCGGCTCGACCGGGGTGGCCGGCGGCACGTCGTCGGCCGGCTCGAGGTAGCCGGTCAGCACGTCCGAGAGGCGGCGCTCCTCGGTTGCGACGAGGTCGTATTCGCCGAGCACCTGGTCCACCGCGCCGGGCAGCCAGGCAACGGCCGCCATCGTCTCCCGGATGCCTTCCTCGATGCGCTTGGCGATCTGGATCTCGCCCTCGCGGGTCAGCAGTTCCACGGTGCCCATTTCACGCATGTACATGCGAACCGGGTCGGTGGTGCGTCCGGCTTCGGATTCCACCGCGGTAAGCGCGGCCACCGCGTCCTCGGCGATCTCGTCGGCCGAGGTGTCGCCGCTGGTCAGCAGCAGCGCTTCGGCGTCGGGAGCTTCCTCGAAGACCTGGATCCCCAGGTCGTTGATCATCTGGATGATCTCTTCGACCTGGTCGGGATCGGAAATGTCTTCTGGCAGGTGATCGTTCACCTCGGCGTAGGTCAGATAATTCTGTTCCTTCGCCTTCGCGATGAGATCCTTGAGGCGTGACTGCTGGGATGGAACCGACATTCGAGATCCTGCAAGAGTATCAGGGGCGCGGAGGGAGATAGCCGCCCATTATAGTGAACAACCCATGCCCGGCTCTACGCAAAAATTGCGTGCCCGGCAACCGATTTCCCCGCTCTGCGACCCCCCCGAAGGGTAGTGCAGACTCACTTCTTTGTCGCCTTCAGCAGCTCCAGGTACTGCGTCTTCTGCGCCGGACTCAGTTCGGCGAAGGGGATGCGCTCGAGTTCGCGCCGCCCCTGGGTGGCGTCCTGGCGGGTCGCGCGGTGCAGCAGGTGCCCCATCAGGTCGCGGAACTCCTGTTCGACATCGGCACCCGGCACAAGGTTCTCGGCGGCGAGCCGCGCCAGCAACTCGCCCTCGGGGGTGTCGTACCAGTAGCCGAGCAGCACGCCGAGGCTGGGCTGGGGCGTGGCGCGCAGACGCTCCACGACCTGGCGGAACAGCGGCAGCTCCGGCTCGTCGAGCCCGGCGAGGCGCTCGTCGCCGGGGACCTGGGCGAGCAGCGTGGGGTTCTGCAACAGCAGCCGGATCGCGTTGCGCACCGATCCGGGCGCCCGTCGGGTGCCTTGTGGCGGTGTCGGGCGCCGTGGCGCCGGCGCGGGCTGCGGCACCGGTGCGTCGTCGCTCGTCCCGGTAGGCGGCTTGGCTGTGCCCGCGGCGCGCGGCAACTGCGCGCTCGAGACGCCGATGCGCGCGGCCAGCGCGTTGCGCAGCAGTTCGCGGAACACCGCGCCGGGGATGCGCTCGATCGCCGGCAGCAGCGCCTTGCTGAGTGCCGCGCGCCCGTCCATCGTCTCGAGGTCGATGCCGCGGGAATGGTGTTCGAACAGGTATTCCGACAACGGTATCGCTCCGGTCACCAGTGCGCGGAATGCGTCACCGCCGATACGGCGCACGAGGCTGTCCGGATCCTCGCCCTCGGGCAGGAACAGGAAGGCCGCCTGCCGGCCGTCGTGCATGAACGCCAGCGCGATGTCGAGCGCGCGCGCCGCCGCCCGGCGTCCAGCGTCATCGCCGTCGAAGCAGAACACCACGCGCGGGGTGTAGCGGTAGAGCCGCTGCAGGTGGGTCGGCGTCAGTGCGGTGCCCAGCGTGCCGGTGGCGTTGTCGACGCCGTGCTGCGCTAGCATCACCACGTCCATGTAGCCCTCGACGACCAGCACGCTGTCGAGCTGGCGCACGGCCTGGCGCGCCTCGAACAGCCCGTAGAGCTCCTGGCCCTTGTGGAACAGCGCGGTTTCCGGCGAGTTCAGGTACTTCGGCTTGTCGTCGCCGAGCACGCGCCCGCCGAACGCCACGGTGCGTCCGCGGTTGTCGCGGATGGGGAACATGATGCGGTGGCGGAAGCGGTCGTACGGGCTGCCGTCGTCGCGGGTCACCAGCAGCCCGGCGTCGAGCAGCAGTTTGCGGTCGGCTTCCGTGGCGCCGAGCGCGCCGAGCAGGTTCTCCCAGCCGGGTGGTGCGAAGCCGATGCCGAAGCGTTCCAGCGTGCCCTCGCTGACGCCGCGCCCCGCCAGGTACTGCCTGGCCTCCGCGGCGTGGGGGTGTGACGTCAACTGCGTGCGGAACCACTTCGCGGCGGCCTCGATGCGCACCGCGAGTTCCGCCTGGCGGGGCGAGGCGCGTGGCGCCGATCCTTCATGCGGCACCTCGACGCCGGCCAGCGTGGCGAGCTTCTCGACCGCGGCCGGGAAGTCCAGCCGCTCGTATTCCATCAGGAAGCCGATCGCGTTGCCGCCCGCGCCGCAGCCGAAGCAGTAGTAGAACTGGCGTTCCGGATTGACGCTGAAGGAGGGGGACTTCTCGGTGTGGAACGGGCACAGCGCCGAATAGTTCTTGCCCGTCTTGCGCAGGTTCACGCGCGTGTCGATCACGTCGACGATGTCCACCCGTTCGAGCAGCTCGTCGATGAATTGCTGGGGGATTCTTCCTGACATCGGCCCTCGCGCGGGGTGGGGCGCGCCCATCGTAGCCGAACCGGCGCGGCATCGCGCGCCCCGCCGGCGGCGCGGTTCAGCCGAGCCGGGTCTTGATGCGCTGGCTGACCAGCCCCATGTCGGCGCGGCCCTGGACCTTGGGCTTGAGGATCGCCATCACGCGGCCCATGTCCTTCATCGAGGTCGCGCTGCTTTCGCGTACCGCCGCGTCGATCAGTGCCTCGAGTTCGGGGGCGTCCAGCGGCTGCGGCATGAAGTCCTGGATCACCGCGACTTCCCCGGCTTCGATCTCGACCAGATCTTCGCGACCGGCGGCGCGGAATTGCTGGATCGAGTCGCGTCGCTGCTTGAGCATGCGGTCGAGGATCACGAGCACGCGCGCGTCGTCGACTTCGATGCGTTCGTCGACCTCGACGCGCTTGATCTCGGACTGGATCAGGCGGATCGCGCCGAGGCGTGCCTTCTCGTGCGCCCGCATCGCGGCCTTCATCGCCTCGGTGATGCGGGCTTTCAGCGTGGCTTCGCTCATCGGACGCTCGCGTCCCGGAACCGGGGCGCGATCAGTACATGCGCTGCTGGCGGCGCGCCTCGCGGCTCACCTTCTTCAGGTGGCGCTTCACGGCAGCGGCGGCCTTGCGCTTGCGGACCCAGGTGGGCTTCTCGTAGAACTCGCGGCGGCGCACTTCGGCGAGCACGCCGGCCTTTTCGCAGGAACGCTTGAAACGGCGCAGAGCCACGTCGAACGGCTCGTTGTCTTTGACCTTGATGGACGGCATTCGGTACCTACCGGACGGTTGTTCGGAATTCGTTCTGCCACCGCAGCCGGCCCAAAGTGGCGTGCGGGGCGCCGAATTCTAAAGGCATCCCCCGCAGATTGCAAAACGCGGGGCCTGGGCATTATTGCCGGGAGGCACGCGCCGGCGGGGCGGCGCCGGGTATCATCGTCGCCATGCGTGTACTGGGAATCGAAACATCCTGCGACGAAACCGGCCTCGCGGTCTACGACTCGGACCGCGGGCTGCTCGCGCACGTGCTGCACAGCCAGGTCGCGCTGCACGCCGAGTACGGTGGCGTGGTGCCGGAACTGGCCTCGCGCGATCACGTGCGGCGCACGCTGCCGCTGCTGCGCCGCGTGCTGCACGCCGCCGCCTGCGAGCCCGGGCATATCGACGCGCTCGCCTACACCGCCGGCCCCGGATTGCTCGGCGCGCTGCTGGTGGGCGGGTGCATCGCGCGTTCGCTGGCGTTCGCGTGGAGCGTGCCGGCGATCGGCGTGCACCACATGGAGGCGCACCTGCTCGCACCGATGCTCGAGGAACGGCGGCCGGAGTTCCCGTTCGTCGCGCTGCTGGTCTCCGGCGGCCACACGCAACTGGTGCTGGTCGAGCGGATCGGGTGTTACCGGATCCTCGGCGAGTCGCTCGACGACGCGGCCGGCGAGGCCTTCGACAAGGTCGCGAAGATGCTCGGGCTCGACTATCCGGGCGGTCCGCGGCTGGCCGAGCTGGCTACCGGTGGCTCGCCCGTGCGCTTCGCCCTGCCGCGGCCGATGACCACGCGCGCCGGGCTCGACTTCAGCTTCAGCGGACTCAAGACCGCGGTCGGGACCGTGCTGCGCGAGCTGCAGTCCGGGCCGGACGGGCTGGCACCCGGCGATCGCGCGGACCTCGCTGCCTCGTTCCAGCAGGCGGTGGTCGACACCCTCGTGATCAAGTGCCGGCGCGCACTCGAGTCGACGGGGCTATGCCAGCTCGTGCTCGCCGGCGGCGTGAGCGCCAACCGCGAGCTGCGCGAGCGGCTGCACGCCGAGGCGGCAGCGCACGACTGGGAGGTGTTCTATCCGCGCGCGGAGTTCTGCACCGACAACGGCGCGATGATCGCCTACGCCGGCTGCCAGCGGCTGCTCGCGGGCGAGCACGACGACCTCGCGGTCCGCGCGCTGGCGCGCTGGCCGATGGACACGCTCGCGCCGGTACCCTGAGGGAGGTGAATTGCGATGTGCGACATCGTCTACATCCACGGACTGCGCGTCGAGGCGGTGATCGGGATCCACGCCTGGGAGCGGCACGTGCGCCAGGAACTCGTGATCGATCTCGAGATGGCCTGGGACACGGCGCGCGCGGCAGCCGGCGACGCGATCGCCGGCGCGCTGGACTACCAGCACGTGGCCGAGCGCGTGAACCTGTTGGTCGCCGGGCAAGCGTGCGGACTCGTGGAGACCCTGGCCGAGCGGATTGCGCAGGCGCTGCGGGCCGAGTACGGCCTGCCGTGGCTGCGGGTGAAGATCGGCAAGCCCGGTGCGGTACCGGCGGCGCGCGACGTCGGCGTGATCATCGAGCGCGGCACCCGGCCGGCGTCGACCACCGGCTAGCGTCGGCGACTTGCCGACTTGCCGACTTGCCGACTGGCCGACTTGCCGACTTGCCGACTGGCAGGCGGGCCGGCAGGCAGGCGGAGGTGTGATGCGCGCGTCTCAGGCGGTGTCGGCCAGCGCCGCGGCGATCGCGTGGCAGCGCCGCTCGTGCAGGTCGCGCGCGATCTGCTCGCCGCGCAGGCCGCGCGCCAGCGACGCCGCCGCATCGATCGTGAGCGCCGCCGCGCGCGCTCGGCGCAGCCGCTCCGGGCCCGGGTACGCGCAGTCCTCGCGGCCGCCACGGCCCCGCGCATCGGCATCGCAGGCTGCCAGGAAGTCCTCGAAGCGTTCCCCCTGGCGCAGCGCATCCAGGTCTTCGAGCAGCGTGAGCAGCGTCGCCGCGCGCATCTCCGCGGCACGGTGGCAACGCGTATGGTGCAGGCACACCAGCACCGCCAGCTCGCGCCACGCGGACGGAACGCGCAGCCGCGCGCACAGCGCGCGTACCGCCTGCGCCCCCAGCTGCTCGTGCCCCGTGTGTGAAGGCCAACCCGCGCGCGGCGTCAGCGCCTTGCCGAGATCGTGCACCAGCACCGCGAAACGCGCGGGCGTGGACAGCGCGCGCTGCGCGGCCATTCGCAGCGCGAGCAGCACGTGCTCGCCGGTGTCGATCTCGGGGTGATGAACCGCCGGTTGCGGCACGCCGAACAGCGCGTCCACCTCGGGCAGCACCGCGGCGAGCGCTCCGCAGGCGCGCAGCGTACGCACGAATTCCTGCGGTGCGGCCTCGGCCAGCGCGCGCCGCGTCTCGGCCCACACGCGCTCGGCGACCAGGTGCCCCAGTTCGCCGCTGGCCACGATCTCGCGCATCAGCGCCAGCGTCTGTGGATGCACGCTGAAACCGAGCGGTGCGAAGCGCGCCATGAAGCGCGCCACGCGCAGCACGCGCAGCGGGTCTTCGGTGAACGCCGCCGACACGTGGCGCAGCACGCGTGCGCGCAGGTCGCGCTCGCCGCCCCACGGATCGATCAGGTGGCCGTCGGCGTCCATCGCCATCGCATTGATGCTGAGGTCGCGCCGCGCCAGGTCCTCCTCGAGCGACACCGAACCGTCGGTCTCGACGCTGAAACCGCGGTAGCCGTGGCCGCTCTTGCGTTCGCGGCGCGCCAGTGCGTATTCCTCGGCGGTCTGCGGATGCAGGAACACCGGAAAATCGCGGCCGACGCGGCGGTAGCCGCGCGCGAGCATCTGCTCCGCGGTCGCGCCGACGACCACCCAGTCGCGTTCGCCGACCGGAAGGCCGAGCAGGGAGTCGCGGACCGCGCCGCCGACCAGGTACACGCGCACGCTTGCCGCCCGTGGATCGAAGGAGAAACCCCGACAGTCTAGCAAGTCGCCCCGGGGCGCCGGGGCTCAGCAGTCGCAGTGGAACAGCCGGTCGTCGTCGAGGCGCAGCGCACGCAGCCTTCCGCCCCAGACGCAGCCGGTATCGAGGGCGTGCACCCCGGGCACTCCCGGCTCGCCTTCCAGCGCGGCCCAGTGGCCGAAGACGACCGGGGTGGCGGCGCTGCGCCGCCCGGCATAGGTGAACCATGGCGCGAAGCCCGGATTGGCGTCCTCCGGCTTGCCCTTGTTGTCGAGGTCGAGCCGGCCGTCGGGCGAGCAGAAGCGCATGCGCGTGAGGTAGTTCGTGATCAGGCGCAAGCGCTCGACGCCCGTCAGCGTTTCGTCCCAGGTGTCGGGGACGTTGCCGTACATGTGGTGCAGGAACTCCCCGTAGCGCGGTCCGCGCAGCGTGCACTCCACTTCCTGCGCCAGCGCCACCGCCTGGTCGGCGTCCCACTGCGGCGGGATGCCCGCGTGCACCATCAGGTGCGGGTAGACCGGTTCACGATGCACCAGCGGGCAGGCGCGCAGCCACGCGAGCAGCGGTTCGCGGTCCGGCGCCTCGAGGATGGCATTCAGCGAATCCTTGCGCGTGGGCTTGCGCACGCCATCGGCCACCGCGAGCAGGTGCAGGTCGTGGTTGCCGAGCACGGTGACCGCGCGCTCGCCCAGACCGTGCACGAAGCGCAGCACCGCGAGCGAGTCGGGGCCACGGTTGACCAGGTCGCCGGCGAACCAGAGGCGGTCCGCGGCCGGGTCGAAGCGCAGTGTTTCGAGCAGGCGCTGCAGCGGCTCGAAGCAGCCCTGCACGTCGCCGATCGCGTAGGTGGCCATCAGGCGTGCTCCGGCGCGGCGCGCGAGGCCGCGTTCGCAATGGCGACGAACTCCGCGACGTGCAGTGTTTCCGGCCGTCGTGACGGGTCGATTCCCAGCTGCTGCAGCGCGGCGGCATCGAGCACGGCCGACAGCGCGTTGCGCAGCGTCTTGCGGCGCTGGCCGAAGGCTTCCCTGACCACCTTCGCGAGCATCCGGTAGTCGTCGGCGCGCCCATGCACGAACGGCTGCGGCAGCAGCCGCACCACCGCCGAGACCACGCGCGGCGGCGGGTCGAAGGCGTGCGGGGGCACGTCGAACAGCGGTTGCACGAGGCAGCGGTACTGCACCATCACGCCGAGGCGGCCGTAGTCGGCCGATCCCGGCTCCGCCGCCAGCCGTGCCACCACCTCGCGCTGCAGCATGAAGTGCATGTCGTGGATGCAGTCGTCCTGCGCGAGCAGGTGGAACAGCAGCGGGGTCGAGATGTTGTACGGCAGGTTGCCGACGATGCGCAGCCCACCGGACTGCGGCGCCAGCGCGCGGAAGTCGAAGTCGAGCGCGTCGGCCGCGTGCACCGCGAGCCGCTCGCCGGCCTGCGCCTGCCAGCGCGCGACGAGGTCGCGGTCGAGTTCGACCAGGTGCAGGTGCGCCCCGCTGGCGATCAGCGGGCGCGTCAGCGCGCCGAGGCCGGGGCCGATCTCGGCGATAGTCTCAGTGGCGCGCGGGTCGATCGCGCGCTCGATGCGGTCGATCATGTGCCGGTCGACCAGGAAGTTCTGGCCGAAGCGCTTGCGCGGCCGGTGCGCCCGGCCGGGGTGGCGCATCAGCGTGCGCCCGCGGCGCGCGCGCGCACCATCTCGCGCGCGGTGCGCAGCGCGCAGCGCAGGCTGCCTGCATCGGCCGTGCCGCTGCCCGCGCGATCGAGCGCGGTGCCGTGATCGACCGAGGTGCGCACGATCGGCAGCCCGAGCGTGATGTTCACGGACTGGCCGAAGCCGAGGTGTTTCAGCACCGGCAGGCCCTGGTCGTGGTACATCGCGAGCACCGCGTCGGCCGTGCGCAGCTGCACGGGCGTGAACAGCGTGTCGGCGGGCAGGGGGCCCGCGAGGTCCATGCCCTGGGCGCACAGCGCCTCCAGCACCGGCGTGATCACCTCGATCTCCTCGCGCCCCAGGTGCCCGCCCTCGCCGGCGTGCGGGTTCAGCCCCGTGACCAGCACGCGCGGGTGTGCGATCCCGAACTGCTGACGCAGGTCGTGGTGCAGGATGCGCAGCACCTCCTCGAGCAGGGCGCGCGTGATCAGCGCCGGCACCGCACGCAGCGGTACGTGCGTGGTCGCCAGCGCCACGCGCAATTCGGGCGTGGCCAGCATCATCACCACGCGCGGCGTGCCGGTTGCGGCCGCCAGGAACTCGGTGTGGCCAGTGAACGCGATGCCGGCCTCGTTGATCACGCCCTTGTGCACCGGGCCGGTCACCAGCGCCGCGAAGCGTCCCTGCACACAGCCGTCGACCGCGGCCTGCAATGTGGCGACGACGCCGGCGGCATTGGCCGGATCCAGCCGACCGGGCGTGACCGGGCGCGCCAGCGGCACCGGCAGCACGCGCAGCGTGCGTGGCGGCGAGGGCAGGGGGTCGGGGGGCAGCAGTTCGAGCGGCAGGCCGAGCAGGCGTGCGCGCTCGGCGAGCATCCCCGGGTCGGCGATCGCGACCAGCGGGAAGTCGAATCCTTCCTGCGCCAGCGCCAGCACGAGTTCCGGCCCGACCCCGGCCGGCTCGCCCGGGGTCAGCGCGATCGGCAGTGCGTCCTGCTCAGATCTTGATCTCGACAAAGGCCTCGTCCCGGATCTTCTGCAACCAGCTGTTCAGCTCGTCGTCGTACTTCTGGCCGAAGAGGATGTTGCGCGCCTGGTTGCGGCGCATCTCGTCGCTGAGATCCTCGGTGCGCCGCTCCTCGACGCGCAATACGTGCCAGCCGAAATTGCTGCGAAACGGCGCGCTGAGCTCGCCGGCGCCGGTCTGGTCCATGACCTGCTCGAACTCCGGCACCATCTGGCCCGGGTTGGTCCAGCCCAGGTCGCCGCCCTCGAGCGCCGACCCGATGTCCTCGGAGAACTCGCGCGCGAGCCTGGCGAAGTCCTCCCCCGCGGCGGCCCGCTCGCGCAGGCTCTGCGCGAGTTCGCGCGCCTGCTCGTCGCTGCGGATCTCCGACGGCTTGACCAGGATGTGACGCACGCGGGTCTGTTGCGTCATCTGTTCGCCGCCGCCACGCTTCTCGAACAGCTTGACGAGGTGCAGTCCACTGGGGCTGCGCACCGGCTCGGAGATCGCGCCGACGGTGAGCGCCGGCACGGTGTCGCTGAACACGCTCGGCAGGTCGCTCGCGAGGCGCCAGCCGAGGTCGCCGCCGGTCAGCGCGTGACGCGAGGTGTCGGGTGCGCGCACGAAGCGCTCGAAGGCGTCGCCGCCGGTGAGCCGCTCGCGCAGGCTCTGCATGTACGTGCTCGCGGCCTGCTCGTCCTCGAGCGTGGCGTCCTTGCCCAGCGGCAGCAGCAGGTGTCCGATGTGGTAGACCGCCGCGGTGCGCTTCTGGCCTTCCTCGGAGGCGAGGAAATCGTCGACTTCGCGCTCCGTTACCTGCACCCGGCTGCGCACGTTGCCCTGCTGCACGCGCGAGAGGATCATCTCCTGGCGCACCTGCTCGCGCACCGCCGTGTAGGAGCCGCCGTCCGCCTCGACGCGCGCGCGGAACTGCTCCAGGCTCATGCCGTTCTGGCTCGCCATGCCGTTCATCGCCTCGTTCAGCTGCTCGTCGCTGATGCGCACGCCGGCGCGCTCGCCCATGCGCAGCTGGATGTGCTCGAGCACCAGGCGGTCGAGCACCTGCCGCGCCACGACTTCCTGCGGCGGCTGCTCGATGTTCTGCCGCGCGATGTTCTCCATCACCTGGCGCAGCCGGTTCTGGTACTCGCTGGCGAGGATGATGTCGTCGTCGACGATCGCGACCACCCGATCCAGCGGCTGCACCTGCGCCAGTGCGCCCGCACTCGCGCCCAGCCAGCACAGCAGCACCGCCAGCGCCGCGCCCAGCCGCTTCGTTCCCGAGTTCGTGTCAGTACGCAAGACCGCCTGCCTCCCGTCGTTCGCCAAAACCGAAGATGCTGTTCTGCAGCAGCTGGTCGATGTCCTTGCCCAGTCCGCCCAGCCCGCGCAGCACGAACTGGAGGTAGAAGCCGTAGTCGCGCCCCTCGTCCCAGTCGAGCCCTTCCTGGTAGACCATGCGCACGGCCCAGCAGCACGCGCTGTACTCTAGCCCCGCCAGCGCTTCCAGGTTCTGGTCGTTCGTGAAATCGTACTGGTAACGCGCGAAGACCCGCCAGTTGCCGGCCACCGGCAACGCGGCCGACACGTCGGCCTGGTCGATGTTCTCGTCGATCGGGCGGCCCGCGAGGTCGAAGGACTGCTGTTCGCGCCGGTAGCGGTAGCCGACGTTGAGCACGGTGTCCGCGAGCGGGCTCCAGTGCATCAGCACGCCACCCTCGTCGATGCGGTCGCTGCGGGTGTCCAGCAGCGTGGTACCGCTCAGCCACAGCGCCTGCGAGGGCCGCACCTGCACCTCGGCGGCGACCTGCGAGCTCGAGGCGAGCGGGTCGGCCACCGGGTGGCGGTTTACCGGCAGCACGCCGGGCAGCGGTTGCGGGCCGCGGCAGCCGGGCTTGTCGCTGGTGCGCACCGAGCCGTCGCAGACCGTCACGCGACGGTCCTCGAAATAGAAGATCTGGCCGATGCTGGCGGTCAGCAGTTCGCGGCCGTCGTCGGCGGCGATCAGCCGCGAGGTCACGCTGAGCGATGCCTGGTCGGCGTCGGCGATGCGGTCGTGGCCGCTGAAGCGCGTGTGGCGGAACAGCTGGTTGAAGGTGAACGTCAGGTCGGAGGAGTCGAAATTCGGCACGTCGCCGTGGTCCTCGTGGTCCACCCACAGGTAGAAGACGCGCGGTTCCAGCGTCTGCAGGAAGCCGCGGCCGAACAGCTGCGTGTCGCGCTCGAGGAAATAGCCGCTGTCGAGGCTCGCCATCGGCGCCGCCACCGCCGGCGAATCGCCGCCGTAGGCCTGCTCGTCGAGTCGGTAGCCGATCATCTGGTAGCCGAGCGTGGGGCGCAGGAACAACGCTGTCCACTCCATCGGGAACGCGATGCGCGGTTCGAGGTACAGGCGCTCGCCGGTCAGCGCGCTCGGGTCCTGGTGGTCGAACACGGTCATCTCGCCGCTGAGACCGTAGTCGAACGCGAACGGTTCACCGCTCGGCGCGCGGTCGAGCTGCAGCCGCGGACGCATGCGGTAGGGCTCTGCCAGTTCGGGGTCGAGCAGCTGGTATTGCTGCACGGTCGCGCCGAGCAGCCAGCGATCGCCGGCGCGATAGGCGAGCTGGGCCGCCTGCGACAGGTGCGTCGAGCGCTTGACGTCGAGGCCGGTCGAGCTCAGGTCGCGCAGGTAGTCCTCATCGCTCACCTCGGTGTAGCTGATGCGCGTCGCCATCCCCGGCAGCGGGGAGCCGGCATGCTCCAGCCCCGCGATCCAGCGGTCGCGGTCGGCCTGGTCGTCGTTGCCGAGGAAGGCGCCGTTGGCGCTCCACTGGCTCCAGCGGTTCAGGTAGCGGACTTCGCCACCTAGCAGCGTGCCGCGATCGGCCGTGTAGCGTGGCACCAGCGTGGCATCGTAGTTCGGCGCGAGGTTGAAGTAGTACGGTACCGTGAAGTCGAGCCCGTTGCGCGAGGAACTCGTCACCGACGGCCACAGCAGGCCGCTCATGCGGCGGTCGTCGATCGGGAAGCGCAGGTACGGCGTGTACAGCACCGGGATTCCGCCCACCTCGAGGCGCGCGTTGCGCGCCGTGCCCAGGCCGCGCTCGCGGTCGAGGTGCAGCGTGTCGGCCGCGAGCTGCCAGTCGTCGCGCCCGGGCTCGCACTGCGTGTAGACGGTTTCGGTGAGGTCGAGGCTGCCGTCGGTGTTGCGCCGCGCGAGCGCCGCCTCGCCGCGCGCGTGCTCGGCGTGCATCACGAAGCGCGCCGCGCGCACTTCGCCGGCGTTGCGCGCGGTGTCCAGCGAGGCCGAATCGCCGCGCACCAGCAGCCCCGGCTCGCGGTACTGCACGTTGCCGCTGATGTCGATGCGCTCTTCGGCGCGCAGGTACGTCGCGCGGTCGGCCCGCATGCGCCGCTCGTCCTGGCGCAGCGAGACGTCGCCCGCGAAGCTGGCCGTCTCGGGGTTCTGCAGCAGTTCGGATTCGGCCGCGTAGGCGTGGATCGTGCCGAGTACCGTCGTGTCCTGCCCGGCGTCTTCGACCGGCGGCTCCACGTAGGCACCCGCGCACTGGGCCGAAAGCGCCGAGCGCTGTTCGGGGCTGAGGCGTTCGAAGCGGACCCAGTCCATCGATTGCGCGAGCGTGCCGGCATCGGCGGCCGCGGGCAGATCGGGCGCTGCGGCGGTCCCGGTCGTGCGCGATGCCGCCGGCAGGCGGGTGCCCGTCGCCCCCGCAGCGGCGGGCACGCAGTGCCAGCCACCGCCGGCGTCCGCGCCGCAGTTCCACTCGCCGTCGCCCGCGCTCGCCGCCCCGGCGGCGAGCGCGGCGCAGATTCCCGCGATCACGCAGGGCAGGAGGAGAAGACGCTGGTTCTGCATTCGGTCGGGATCCGGTCCTCGGAGGGATTGGCCGCCGCATCGCGGACCTTTTCGTTTGCGGCATGGCGTGGATAATGCACCACGCCCCGGCCAAGGCCCGCATTATAGCGGCATCGCGCCGCGTGGATCGACTGGCGGCACGCGCCCGGCGCGGCGGCCGCCCCCCCTGTGGTGAACTGCGGAGAAGCGGATCGGCGATGGATGCCTTGCTGCGCTGGTGCGCGAATCGGGTCGAGGCGCTGCCGGGCGAAACCCTGCGGCTGGTTCCGGTGGCCGGGGACGCGAGCTTCCGCCGCTATTTCCGCCTCGCGGGCTGTGCGCCGACGCGCATCGCGGTGTTCGCCCCGCCCGACAAGGAGCGCAACCTCGAGTTCACGCACATCGCCGCACTGCTGCGCGCCTCCGGCGTGCACGCCCCGCAGGTGCTGGCGCACGCGGAAGCCGAGGGTTTCCTGCTGCTCGAGGACCTCGGTGACACGCTGCTGCTCGGCGCGCTCGACGAGGCCAGTGTCGATGCGCTCTATGCACGCGCGCTGGACACCCTGCTGCACGTGCAGGCGGCCGCCACCACGCACGCGGGCTGGCCGCTGCCGCCGTATTCGGCGGCGCTGCTGGAACAGGAACTGGCGCTGTTTGCGCACTGGTACCTGGAAAATCTGCTCGGCATCACCCCGGACGCCGCCGAAGCGGCCCTGCTGCGCGCGCTGTTCGACCGCCTGATCGCCAGCGCGCTCGAGCAGCCGCAGGTCTTCGTGCACCGCGATTACCACTCGCGCAACCTGATGTTGCTGCCCGGGGCGGGGATCGGGGTGATCGACTTCCAGGACGCGGTGGTCGGTCCGCTGACCTACGACCTGGTATCGCTGCTGCGCGACTGTTACGTGGCGTGGCCCCCCGAACGCGTGACGGGCTGGGCGCGGGATTTCGCGGTGCGCGCGCGCGCCGCCGGCACGCTGCCGGAGGCGGTCGGCACGGACACCTTCCTGCGCTGGTTCGACTGGATGGGGCTGCAGCGGCACATCAAGGTGCTCGGCATCTTCGCGCGGTTGTGGCTGCGTGACGGCAAGCCCGGCTACCTGCGCGACCTGCCGCTGGTGATGCGCTACACGCTCGGGGTGGCGCTGGCGCATCCGGCGACGGCCGATTTCGGGCGCTGGTTCGCCGCGCGCGTGCTGCCGGTGGCGCGCACGCAGGACTGGTACCGCGACGCATGAAGGCGATGATCCTCGCCGCCGGACTCGGCACGCGGCTGCGCCCGCTCACCGAGCGCACGCCGAAGCCGCTGCTGGCGCTCGCCGGCAAGCCGATGATCGGCTACCACGTCGAGGCGCTGGTGGCCGCCGGCGTGCGCGAGCTGGTGATCAACGTCTCGTGGCTCGGCGACCAGATCGAACAGGTGCTCGGCGACGGCAGCGCGTTCGGTGCGCGCATCGCCTACAGCCGTGAGCCGGGCACGCCGCTCGACACCGGCGGCGGCATCCGCCGTGCGTTGCCGCTGCTCGGCACCGATCCGTTCCTGCTCGTCGCCGGAGACATCTGGACCGACTACCCGCTGCAGCGCCTGGCGGGGATCCGGCTGGGGCCGTCCAGCCTCGGGCACCTGGTGCTGGTGCCCAACCCGCCGCAGCATGCCGCGGGCGATTTCAGTCTCGATGCGACCGGCCGGGTCGGGCTGGCCGCCGACGCGAGGCGCTGCACCTACGCGGGCGTCGCGCTGCTGTCGCCGGCGTTGCTCGACGGCTGGGACGAGGACGTGTTCCCGCTGCGCGAACCGCTGCGGCGCGCGGCCGGCGCCGGGCGCCTGGGCGGCGAGCTGTGGAGCGGCGACTGGGAGGACGTGGGTACCCCCGAGCGCTACGAGGCGCTCAATCGGCGTCTGCTGCGGCAGCGGGCACAGGCGCCAGCGTAGCGAGCCAGCCGCGCACGCGCCGCGTGAGCAGCGTCTCGACGCCGAACGGTTCGCTGCTCGCCACATCGATCACCAGCCGGCGATACGGCGCCGACCCGGTGCCGGCGGGCGCCGCGGGCGGCGGCCGCCGGGCGGCGAGCGCCGGGCGCAGGATCTCGATCACCGGAACCGGCAGCGGTGCGGGCCACGCCGGCGCCAGTTCGGCAAACTCCACCGGATCGATCAGCAGCGCCGCCG
>JAJVIG010000044.1 GCA_022072145.1 Pseudomonadales bacterium | reverse complement strand
CCGGCCGCGGCAGCGGCGGTGGCGGCGCGGGCTCGGCGGGCGCGAGGTGCGCGATGACCTCGCCGATGCCGGTTTCTCCGCTGCCCAGCGCGGCGAGCAGGTCCGTCACATCGGTGAAACCCAGTCCGCGCGCCAGCGCCGGCAGCGCCGGTGCCGCCAGAGCCATGCGGCGCAGCTCGCGCTCGAGCAGCGCGCGCCCCGCCGCGGCGAGCCGCTCCCGATCCTGCTCCCGGAACCAATGGCGGATCCGGCTTCGCGCGCGCGCCGTGTGCACGAAGGCGTTGCCCGGACGCAGCCAGTCGCGGTTCGGCGCCGCGTGCTTGCTTCGCAGTACCTCGACGCGTTCGCCGGTGGCGAGCACGTGGTCCAGCCCGACGATGCGGCCGTCCACACGCGCGCCACGGCAGCGGTGCCCCAGCTCGCTGTGGACCTGGTAAGCGAAGTCGACCGGCGTCGATCCCGCCGGCAGATCGACCACGTGACCGTCCGGGGTCAGCACGTAGACACGATCGGCGACCACCTCGCACCGCAGGTGTTCGGCAATCGTCTCGCTGGCGTCGAGCTCGCCGCCCCACTCGATGACCTGGCGCAGCCACGCGATCTTGTCGTCGTAGCCGCTTCCGGGCGCCGCGCGATCGCTGCCCTTGTAGGTCCAGTGCGCACAGATCCCCAGCTCGGCTTCCTCATGCATGTCGCGGGTGCGGATCTGCACCTCGAGCACCTTGCCGCCGTCACCGATCACCGCGGTGTGCAGCGAGCGGTAGCCGTTGTGCTTGGGGTTCGCGATGTAGTCGTCGAATTCGCCGGGCAGGTTGCGCCAGAGTCCGTGCACCACGCCGAGCGTCGAGTAGCAGTCGGCGACCGTGCCCACCAGCGCGCGCACCGCACGCACGTCGTACACCTCGCCTATCCCGATCCCCTTGCGCTGCATCTTGCGCCAGATGCTGTACAGGTGCTTCGGCCGGCCCGAGAGCTCCGCACGCAGGCCCGCCGCCGCCAGCGCCTCGGCGAGGCGCGCGATCGCCGCCGCGATGAAGTGGTCGCGATCGGCGCGCCGTTCCGCGAGCAGCTTCGCGATACGGCGGTAATCGTCGGGCTGCAGCTGGCGGAACGCGAGGTCCTCGAGCTCCCACTTGATCTGCCCCACCCCGAGCCGGTGCGCGAGCGGTGCGTAGATCTCCATCGCTGCGCGCGCGGTCTGCTGCGCCTGCTCGCCGCGATCCGCCGGATCCAGATTGCGCAATGCCTGCACGCGCTCGGCGAGCCGCACCAGCGCCACACGCGGGTCGTCGATCATCGATACCAGCATGCGCCGCAGCACCTCGCCCTGGCGACGCCGGTTCGCGAAACTGTTGGGGCTTCCGTCCCCCGTGCCGGCCCCCAGCACGTCCATGCGCCGCACACCCTCGAGCAGGGTGGATACGCTTTCGCCGAAGCGCTCGCGTACCACCGTGTCATCGACCGTGTCCGCGACGCCCGCCTGGCAGAGCACGCCGGCGACCAGCGCATCGGCATCGAGCCCAAGCATCGCCAGCGTCTCGACGATATCGAGTGCCGCCGATACCCGTCGGCGCGTAGCGGCCACCGGTGCGCCGGCATGGGCGCGCAGTAGATGGTCCAGGGCGGCGGCAACCCGCTCGCTGCCGGCCATCACCGCCGCCTGCGGCACGCGCGCGAGCAGCGCACCCCCGTCGGCGGGCAGCGGGCCACGCAGGGCATGGGCGTTGCGGATCGCGACCATCGGGCGGCTCAGCGCGTGTCGAACACGCCGGTGGAGAGATAGCGGTCGCCGCGGTCGCAGACGATCGCGACGATCACCGCGCCGCGCGTTCCCGCCGCGACGCGCAGCGCACCGGCCACCGCGCCTCCGGATGACACACCGCAGAGGATTCCCTCGCGGGAGGCGAGTTCGCGCATCGTCGCTTCGGCTTCCTGCTGCGTGATGTCGAGTACCTCGTCGACGCGCGCGGGCTCGTAGATGCGCGGACGATACGCCGGCGGCCAGCGACGGATCCCGGGAATGCTGGCGCCGTCGGCCGGCTGCAAGCCGATCACCCGAATCGATGGATCGCGCTCCTTCAGGTAGCGCGACACGCCCATGATGGTTCCGGTGGTGCCCATCGACGAGACGAAATGCGTGATCCGGCCCTGCGTCTGGCACCAGATCTCGGGCGCCGTGCCACGGTAGTGCGCCAGCGGATTGTCGGGATTGGCGAACTGGTCGAGCACGCGACCGCGGCCCTCGGACTGCAGGCGCAGCGCCAGGTCACGCGCGGCCTCCATGCCGCCAGCGCGCGGCACGTCGATCAACTCGGCGCCGAAGGCACGCATCACCTGCCGCCGCTCCTCGCTCATGTGCTCCGGCATGATCAACAGCAGCCGGTAGCCGCGGATCGCCGCCGCCATCGCGAGCGCAATGCCGGTGTTGCCGCTGGTCGCCTCGATCAGCGTGTCGCCGGGACGGATCTCGCCGCGCTCCTCGGCGCCGTGGATCATCGACAGCGCCGGCCGGTCCTTCACCGAGCCGGCGGGGTTGTTGCCCTCGAGTTTCAGCAGGATCGTGTTGCCCTCACCGGCGTGCATGCGCTGCAGGCGCACCAGCGGCGTGTTGCCGGCGGTGGCCTCGACGGTGGGGAAATCGACTGCCGGCATCGCCTCGCCGGCTGCCGCGGAAGGGTTCGGTTGTGGAGCGCTCATATCCGGACTCGCCGCCTCTCTCACGGCGCATGATACGCGGGCGGGCCCCCGAACGGGTCACTCCCCGGCGTCGGCCGGCGGGCGCGCCGCGAAATAGCTGCGGCTCAGCAGGGGGCGCGGCCCCAGCAGTTCGGCCAGCGCGGCGCGCAGCAGGCGCTTGGCGTGGCGGCGGGTGACGGGGTCCGAGAAGTCCTCGCGCGCGATCGCCGCGAGTACGTGGCCGGGAAACGCCGGCGCCGGCGCGGCGGGATCGGCGCGGCGGAACCCGCCGGCGGGATCGAACACGTACTGCGCGGCCGGTTCGAGCACGCCGCCGGTGGTGCTGTCGTGATCGAGCGCGATGCCGTAGCCGAGTTCGCGCAGCAACCGCAGCTCGAAGCGCCGCAGTGGCGGCTCGAGTTCTTCCCCGCCCGCGAGCTCTGCGAGCAGCGCGACGTAGGCCTCGAACAGCGCCGGATGCGGATCCTGCGGCGGCAGCAGTCGCAGCAACAGTTCGTTGACGTAAAGCGCGCTGTAGAGCCGCTCGCCACCCAGCACGAACGCGCCCGCGGCGGCCTCGGCCGTGCCCAGTGTCTTCAGCTCGGTGCGCCCCGACCACGCGACCAGCAGCGGCTGCAACGGCTGGCAGGCCGCCGCGGCGCCACGGCGGGATCCGCGCACGCCGCGCGCGACCGCGGCCACGCGACCGCAATCACGGGTCAGGAGTTCGAGCAGGAAACTGCTTTCGCGGTACGCGCGCCGGTGCAGCACGAAGGCCGGCTGGTGATCGATGCGCGTTCCCGTCACGCTCGTCTCGGGCGGCCGGCGGCGCTCAGCCGTCTTCCTGGTAACCGAGGCTGGCGAGCGCGCGCTCGTCGTCGGCCCAGCCGCTGCGTACCTTGACCCACAGGCGCAGCATCACCTTCGCGCCGAGCAGGCGTTCGATGTCGGCGCGCGCCTCGGCGCCCACGCGTTTGAGCCGCGCTCCGCCCTGCCCGATCACGATCGCCTTCTGCCCGGGCTTGTCGACCAGGATCAGCGCAGCGATGTGCACCACCTCCCGTTCGACCCGGAACTCCTCGATCTGCACCGCACTGGCATAGGGCAATTCCTCGCCGAGCTGGCGCACCAGCTTCTCGCGCACGATCTCGGCGACCATGAAGCGCTCGCTGCGGTCGGTCACCTGGTCCTCCGGGAACAGGTGTTCGGCCATCGGCAACAACGCGCCGATTTCGCGCTCCAGCGCATCCAGATTGCTGCCTCGCAGCGCCGATACCGGTACGATCGCGGCGAAGTCGTGCTTGCCGCGCAGCAGCTCGATGTGCGGCAGCAGCGCCGCGCGGTCCTCCAGCCGGTCGGTCTTGTTGATGACCAGCAGCGTCGGCTTGCGCGCGCGGCGCACCGCCTCCAGCGCCTGCTCGTCGCCCTCGGTCCACGCCAGGCGATCGACCACGAACAGTACCGCATCGACGTCGCGCATCGCGGCGAGCGCCGCGCGGTTCATCACGCGGTTCAACGCCTTGCCCTCGCTGCGATGCAACCCCGGCGTATCGACGTAGACGATCTGCACCTCCTCGCGGGTGGCGACACCGAGGATGCGGTGGCGCGTGGTCTGCGGCTTGCGCGAGGTGATGCTGATCTTCTGCCCGAGCAGGTGGTTCAGCAGGGTCGATTTGCCGACGTTCGGCCGACCGACGATCGCCACCATGCCGCAACGTGAACTCCCCATCAGCACTGACCTCCGCCGGCCTGCAGACGGCCCAACGCGGCCGCCGCCGCCTGTTGCTCGGCGATGCGCCGGGTGCGTCCTTCGCCGGGTGCGGGCCGATCGATGCCGCGCACGTGGCACAGCACTCTGAAGGCGCCGCCGGCCACCGGCGCCGGCTCGAGCAGTTCGTAGCGCGGCAGCGGCTGCCGGCGCGCCTGCAGGAACTCCTGCAGCTCGGTCTTCGGATCCTTCAGCGAGACGCCGGGTTCGAGGCGTTCGAGGCGTGTCGCGAACCACGCGCGCGCGGTCGCCAGCGCGGCGTCGACGCCGGCATCGAGCAGCACCGCCCCGAGCAGCGCCTCGACCGTATCGGCCAGGTTCGAGTCCCGGTCACGGCCGCCGCTGGCCGCCTCGCCGGCGCCGAGACGCAGCGCCGCGCCGATGCCGAGTTCGCGCCCGATCGCGGCCAGCGTCTCGCCGCGCACCAGGCTGGCGCGCAGCCGGTGCAGCTGGCCTTCGCGCAATTGCGGGAAGCGCGCGTAGAGTTCCGCCGCGATCGCCAGATCGAGCAGCGCGTCGCCGAGGAATTCCAGCCGCTCGTTGTTGTCGGGCCCAGCGCTGGCGTGCGTCAATGCGGTCGCCAGCAACTCGCGGCGCGCGAAGGCGTGCCCGCAGCGGGCCTCGAGCCGGGCGATGTCGGGGTCGTTCTCAGGGGGCACCGGGAATCGGGATCTCCACACGGTTGTCGCCGAACACCACCACCGCGTCGACGTTGGCCATCACGTGCGTGCGGGCCTCGTAGTTGGCATCGATGATCACGTGCGTCTTGGTTTTCTCGACTTTCATGCACTGCTTCTTCTTGTCGCGGCAGACCGCCTGGATCACCTCGATCTGGTTGACGTCGAACTTGCGTTCGACCGCCGAGCGGATCTCGTGCACCGATTTCACGGCGAGTTCGGGCTCGTTCTGCAGCGACTTGACCGTCGCCTGCACCGAGTAGTTCGTCACGTACAGGGGGCCGATGCTGAAACCCACGGTCAGGAAGAACCCGACCACGAGCACGATCACCATCCATTGCCAGATCGTGTATCCCGCCTGGCGCCGCCTTGCGGAGCTGTTCATCGGACCTGTCCTCGCTGTTCGGGAATGACGGCAGAAGTGTAGCCGCAGTCAGTCGATCGCGCCCATGCGCGAGAAGCTCGGCAGACTCAGCAGCCCCTCCCAGTGCATCCAGATCGCGAAGGCGTTGCCGACGATGTTGCGCTCCGGCACCTCGCCCCACACGCGGCTGTCGCTGCTGTTGTCGCGGTTGTCGCCCATCATGAAGTAGTGGCCGTCCGACACCGTGATCTCGAAGTCGTCCGGGATGTGCCGGCGCAGTTCCTTGCGCACCACGTGGGTGACGCCGGCGAGGTTCTCCTCGAGGATCTGATAGGTGGGCGCCAGCGGCGGCAACTGGGCGATCAGCGTCTGCCGCACTTCCTCGCCGTTCACGTACAGCACCTTGTCGCGGTACACGATATGGTCGCCCGGCAGCCCGATCACGCGCTTGATGAAGTAGCGGCGGTCATTCGGCGGGAAGAACACCATCACGTCGCCGCGCTGCGGCTCGCCGACGTCGACGACCTTGGTGTTCAGCACCGGCAGGCGGATCCCGTAGGCGAACTTGTTCACGAGGATGTAGTCGCCGATCAGCAGCGTGGGTACCATCGACGACGAGGGGATCTGGAACGGCTCGACGAGGAAGCTGCGCAACACCAGCACGATCAGCAGCACCGGCAGGAAGGAGCGCGCGTATTCCACCGCGACCGGCACCCGGGTCGCCGCTCCGGCTTCGGCCGCGTACGCGATCGCATCGGCGCTGCCGGGCTGGTCCCAGGCCGGATGGCGCGCGCGCAGCGCTGCCTCGCGGCGCTTCCTGCGCGGGCGCCACAGCGCCGCATCCAGCACCCAGAGCGCCAGCGCCAGCGCCGTCAGCGAAACCAGGATCAGCGGAAAATCGATATCCATACCCAAACCCGTCAGCTGTCCACCTTGAGCACGGCGAGGAACGCCGCCTGCGGGATCTCGACCCGCCCCACCTGCTTCATGCGCTTCTTGCCGGCCTTCTGTTTCTCGAGCAGCTTGCGCTTGCGCGTCGCGTCGCCGCCGTAGCACTTGGCCGTGACGTTCTTGCGCAGCGCCTTGACCGTCTGGCGCGCGATGATGTGACCACCGATCGCCGCCTGGATCGCGACGTCGAACATCTGCCGCGGGATCAGTTCGCGCATTTTCTCGACCAGCACGCGTCCGCGGCTCTGGGCCTGGTCGCGGTGCACGATCACTGCGAGGGCGTCGACGCGCTCGCCGTTGATCAGCACGTCGAGGCGGACCAGGTTCGCGGCCTGGAAGCGCACGAAGCTGTAGTCGAGCGAACCGTAACCGCGCGTCAGCGACTTCAGGCGGTCGAAGAAGTCGAGCACCACCTCCGACAGCGGCAGCTCCCAGCCCAGCGACACCTGGCGGCCGAGGAACTGCATGTCCTTCTGCACGCCGCGCTTCTCGATGCACAGGTTGATCACCGCGCCGACGTAATCCTGCGGCACCAGGATGGTCGCGCGCACGATCGGCTCGCGCATCTCGGCGACCGCGCCCGAATCCGGCAGCCGCGACGGATTGTCGACCATCACGGTTTCCCCGCGCGCGGTCTCGACCTCGTACATCACGGTCGGCGCGGTCGTGATCAGGTCGAGGTCGTACTCGCGCTCGAGCCGCTCCTGGATGATTTCCATGTGCAGCGTGCCGAGGAAGCCGCAGCGGAAGCCGAAACCGAGCGCATCGGAGGTCTCCGGCTCGTAGAACAGCGAGGCGTCGTTCAGCGTCAGCTTGGCGAGCGCATCCCGGAACGACTCGTAGTCCTCGGAATTGACCGTGAACAACCCCGCGTAGACCTGCGGCTTCACCTTCTGGAAGCCGGGCAACGCTGGCGCGGTGTCGGCGGTCTTCAGGTGCGTGATCGTGTCACCGACCGGCGCACCGTGGATGTCCTTGATGCCGGCGACCACGAAGCCCACCTCGCCGGCGTGCAGTTCCTCGCGCCGGAGGCGCTTCGGCGTGAACACGCCCACCTGGTCGACCTCGTGCGCACGGCCGATCGACTTGGTCACGACGCGGTCACCGACGCGCAGGCGTCCGTTGACCACCCGCACCAGCGAGACCACGCCGAGGTAGCTGTCGAACCACGAGTCGATTATCAGCGCCTGCAGGGGCGCCTCGGGGTCTCCCGCCGGCGGCGGGATCGCGCGCACCAGTTCCTCGAGCAGTTCGTCGATGCCGAGTCCGCTTTTCGCGCTGACACGGCACGCGTGCGCCGCGTCGATGCCGATGATGTCCTCGATCTCCTGCGCCACCCGCTCGGGCTCGGCCTGCGGCAGGTCCATCTTGTTCAGTACCGGCAGCACCTCGAGGCCCTGCTCGATCGCGGTGTAGCAGTTGGCGACCGATTGCGCCTCCACGCCCTGGCCGGCATCGACCACCAGCAGCGCGCCCTCGCAGGCGGCCAGCGAGCGCGAGACCTCGTAGGAGAAGTCCACGTGACCGGGGGTATCGATGAAGTTCAGCTGGTAGGTGTTGCCGTCGTGCGCGCGGTACGACAGCGTGACGCTCTGCGCCTTGATCGTGATGCCGCGCTCGCGCTCGATATCCATCGAGTCGAGCACCTGCTCCTGCATCTCCCGGTCGCTGAGTCCGCCGCATACCTGGATGAAACGGTCCGCGAGCGTCGACTTGCCATGGTCGATGTGCGCGATGATCGAGAAGTTGCGAATCAGGTTGAGGGCTGTCACCCGCGCGGTACCACGTGCCTGTGAGGAGTCCGGGGCCGGACGGCCGCCTACTGTACGTCAGGGCGGCGCCGACGGCCCCTCGCAAAAGCGCGCAATACTACACGATCGGCGGTCGAAGCTCGACCCGCACTCCCGTTCCCGCCGGCTACTCCTCGATCCGGATCGCCACGAAACCGGCCTGGCCGTTTCGCAGCAGGCGCACCGGCACGTGCGTTCCGGCCGGCAGGCCGGCGACGATGTCGCGGAACGCCGCCGCATCGCGCACGCCGACGCGACCAATCTGCGTGATCACGTCCCCGGGCAGCAAGCCGGCGCGCTCGCCGGGCTTGCCGGCGACGACCTCGCGCACCACCACGCCGCCACCGACCCGCAGGCGCGATTTCTGCCGGGCGTCGAGGTCCTCGACCACAAGCCCGAGCCGCCCGCCGCTGGTCGATGCCCCGGCGACGGTCGCGGCACCCTCCTCGTCGGCCAGTTCACCGACCGTGATGCGCAGATCCACCGGCTTGCCGTCGCGGATCACGCGCATCTGGGCGCGCGTCCCCGGCTTGACCAGCCCGACGATGTGCGGCAGATCGGCCGACTCCTCGATCGGTTTGCCATCGAAATCGGTCACGATGTCGCCGATGCGCACCCCGGCCTTCTCGGCGGGGCCTTCGGGCTCGAGGTGCGAGATCAACGCCCCGGCGGGTTTCTCGAGCCCGAAGCTCTCGGCCAGCGCGCGGTCCACGTCCTGGATGCCGACACCCAGCCAGCCGCGCACGACGTGGCCGGAGTCCTTCAACTGGTCCGCGACGTTGATGGCCACCGAGATCGGGATCGCGAACGACAGTCCGATCGAGCCACCGCTGCGCGTGTAGATCTGGGAGTTGATGCCGACCACCTCGCCGGCAAGGTTGAACAGCGGGCCGCCCGAGTTGCCCGGGTTGATCGCGACATCGGTCTGGATGAACGGCACGTAGTTCGCGTTGTCCTCGCTCGGCAGGCTGCGTCCGCGCGCGCTTACGATACCGGCGGTCACCGAGTAGTCGAGTCCGAACGGCGAGCCGATCGCAACCACCCACTCGCCGACCCGCAACTCGTCCGCATCGCCGAACGCGACCACCGGCAGGTTCTTCGCGTCGATCTTCAGCAGCGCGATATCGGAACGCCGGTCGCTGCCGATGACCTTGGCGTCGAATTCGCGGCGGTCGAGCAGGCGCACCTGCACCGCATCGGCACCGTCGACCACGTGGTGGTTGGTCAGGATGTAGCCGTCGGTCGAAATCAGGAAGCCGGAGCCCATCGACTGGCGCTCGCGCTGCGGCTGGCCGCGGTACTGGAACAGGTGGCGGAAGATCTCCGGCATCTGCTCGAGCATGCGCGGATCGATGTCCGGCGGCAGCCCGGCCACGCCGGGGGCCTTCTGGGTACTGAGGATCTTCACCACGGCGCCCGAATTGCGCTCGACGATGGTCGTGAAATCGGGCAGCTCGGCCGCGCGTGCCAGCGCGCCCAGTGCGAACGTCGCCACCAGGGTCAGCGCCGCGAACATCCGGATGCGTTTCATGATGTCTCCAGACAGGGGGAAATGCGATGCGATAGGTTCAAAGACCGGTTTACGGGGGCGGCGGCACGACGCGCACCACCGTCGGCTCGCCCACCAGCCGGCGCGCCGGAGCGTCCAGCACGCGCAGCGCGGAAAGCGCGAGCAGCAGACCGCCCGCAGCGCCTGCGATCGCGGCACCGTCACCGCCGAACGAACTGCCGGTGACGGCGCCGACCACGAGTCCTGCCAACAGCGGCAGGTAGGCGAGCAGCGAGGCGCCGGCCACGCCACTCGCCGGCATGCCGATCTCGACCAGGTCCGCGACCGCCGGCGCGACGCCGGCGGGGACGCGCACCCGCAGCGGCACGCGCCGCTCACCGAACAGCCGTGCGATCGTGCCGCCACCGCAGCCCTTGCCGCTCGCGCAGGCACTGCAGGAGGCCGCACCCGCGGCCTCGACCCAGCAGGCGCCCTCGGCCACCCGCACCACACGCGCGCATTCGGTCAGCATCAATCCTCGTCCGGAAAGTTGACTGCGTTGGCGATCAGCTGCGCCGATTCGACCGGGATCTCCCCGACCACCGTGATCAGGTGCCCGCGACCCCGTGGCACCACGTAAGACACCGTCGCTCCGCGCGAGGCCACGCCGGCGCCGGACGGCACCTGTTCCGCTCGCTCGACGAAAATCGCGAACACCGCGAGCCCGTCCGTGTAGGTACGGATCTCCACCGGCCCGGCGCCGCCGGCACCGTCACGCGCGGCATGGCCGCTCGACACGAAACCCTGCGGCAGCCACGCCACCGTCCACGCGAACGGGGCCTCCCCGGAGCGCAACGGGTGCGGCTCGACGGCAGCCCCGGCGGCAAGCTCGCCGGCCGGCAGGCGTTCGCCCACCTGCAGTTCGACGAACTGGAAACGCTCGAGCACCCGCCCGGCGCCGTCGGTGGTCTCGGACTTCAGCAGCAACGATGTCGCGTCGTCGAGCACCACGGTCATGCCGTAGCGGTACGGATCGCGCGGCACGATGCGCAGCCGCTGACCCGGGCGGTTCGCGACCCGCTCCTTCCCGTCGTGTTCGATCGCGTAGTAAGTGCCGATACCCCCGGCGCGCTGCACGGCCGCCGCCTCGTGCGCAAGACGACGCGCCGGATCGAGCCGCAGCAGCCGGTCGCCCTCGTGCTCGCAATCGGCGCGATGCCCGCCGCGACTGACTTCGTGCGTCTCGCCGTCGAGGCGCACCACGCGTTCGTGCTCGATACCGCCGATCACCGCGTGCGCGATGCGGTGCGAACTCAGCGTCTGGCCCTGCTCGTAGGTGAACACGCCCTGGTAATCGAGGGTACGGAAGCCGCGCGACATTGCATCGAGGCGGGCTGCAGGATCATCGGTCGCGCGCAGTGCCGGGGAGGCCACCGCCAGCACGGCGAGCAGGGCCGCAACGGTGAGCGAGCGCATCGAGCCGAGCGTGGGGCGCAACTCAGTGCGACTCGTCACTGACGGCCCGCGCATAGGGCAACATGCCCTGGTTGGTGTTCAGCGCCGCATTGCGTACGTGCTCGTCCATGTAGACACGCAGGCGCTCCTCGGCCAGCCGGTCCGCACCGGCGAACTGCCCCGGCACCGAAGGCACGCGCGCAGCCGGCCCGAATCCGACCGGAACCGCCGCCGAAGGCATCGTTTTCACGACTGCCGCGGGCGGGCCCAGCGGCGCCAGCGAGCGTGCAGGCGTGCCGGCGAGCTGCACCCCGGCCGCACCCGCCGCGTCGCCCGCCGGCGCCAGCGCGCGCAGGCCGAACACCGCGACCATGCAGACCGACGCGGCCACCGCCACGCCGCCCAGAGGGATGCGCCGACGCGCCCGCGCTCCGGCGACCGCCGGCGGCACCTCGGCGTCGAGGGCGGCGAAGATCGCCGCGCTCACCTGGGGCGGGCACAGCGCCGTCGCCTCGCCGCGCACCACCGAGCGCACCATATAGTGGCGCCCCAGCAACGATTTCAGTTCCCCCTCGTCCAGGCCGTCCAGCACCCGGCGCAGCTCGAATTCACTTGCCTCCCCGTCGGCGACGGCCGAGGCCATCTCGCGCAGCGGTTCTTTCATCTGGCTCATCTGGCTCAAAGTCCACCCCCAGCCCGCACGTGCACCCCTTCGGATTCCTGACCCGCCGATTAGTTCCCGGCGATCAGTGGAAGAATTTCACGATCGACCGCCTCGCGCGCACGGAAGATTCGCGACCTCACGGTACCGACCGGGCACTGCATCGCCTCGGCGATCTCCTCGTAGCTCAGGCCGTCGAACTCGCGCAGCGTCAGCGCCGTACGCAGGTCCTCCGGCAGCGCGGCCAGCGCGCGCTCGATCACGGCACGCAACTGCTCGGTCATCAGCGTGTTCTCCGGACCGGCCAGATCCCGCAGCGCACCCGCGCTCTCTATGTGCTCGGCATCCACCGCGTCGATGTCGATGCCCGGCGGACGACGCGAGCGCGACACCAGATGGTTCTTCGCGGTGTTGATCGCGATCCGGTACAGCCAGGTGTAGAACGCGCTGTCGCCACGAAAGCCGGGCAAGGCGCGGTACGCCTTGATGAAGGCTTCCTGCACCACGTCCTGCACTTCGTCCGGATCACGCACGAAGCGCGACACCAGCGAGTAGATGCGATGCTGATACTTGAGCACCAGCACGTCGAAGGCGCGCCGATCGCCCTGCTGCACCCGCTCTACCAGCTGGTGGTCGGCCTCCTCCCCGGAAGACATCGCGGGACTCCAATCGTTCGTTGCCGGTTTCCTTTCCCCGCCGCGAATCCGCGGTCGCGCGCTCCGTGCACGTGATGGCCCGCGCTGCGCGCGTCAGGGTGCCGTGGCCATGGCGCGCTACTATACGTGCTGCCACGCGGGCAGACAAAGGCGCAGCACGCGCGCCGGACGGTCGCCGGTGCACCCTGTGCTATATTTCCGCCCTCTTCACGCCCCCGGACCCCCGACATGCCCAGGCGCCATACCCATGACGTGCTCGTGATCGGCAGCGGCGCGGCCGGGCTCAGCGTCGCGCTGCAGGTCGCGGATCGCGCGCGCGTCGCGGTGATCTGCAAGAGCGACCTGGGCGACGGTTCGACCTCGTGGGCGCAGGGCGGCATCGCGGCGGTGCTCGACGACACCGACAGCATCGACTCGCACGTCGCGGACACGCTGCGCGCCGGGGCCGGACTGTGCCACGAGGACGTGGTGCGCTTCACGGTCGAGCACAGCCGCGAGAGCATCCAGTGGCTGATCGACCTGGGCGTGGGCTTCACGCGGCTGGTGAACCCCGGCGGGCCAGGCGAGTTCCATCTCACGATGGAAGGTGGACACAGCCACCGGCGCATCATCCACGCCGCCGATGCCACCGGACGCGCCGTCTCCGACACCCTGATCGAGAACGCCCGCCGCCATCCCGGCGTCCAGATCTTCGAACACCACATCGCGGTGAACCTCGTGGTCACCGGCGGCCGCTGCCGCGGCGCCTACGTGCTCGACAAGGAGCGCGCGACGGTCGACCTGTTCAGCGCGCGCTGCGTGGTGCTCGCCACCGGCGGCGCCAGCAAGGCCTACCTGTACACCACGAACCCCGCCACCGCGACCGGCGACGGCATCGCCATGGCATGGCGTGCCGGCTGCCGGGTCGCCAACCTCGAGTTCAACCAGTTCCACCCGACCTGCCTCTACCATCCCGAAGCCAGGTCCTTCCTGGTGTCGGAGGCGGTGCGCGGCGAGGGCGGCGTGCTGCTGCTGCCCGACGGAGAGCGCTTCATGCCGCGCTTCCACCCACAGGCCGAACTGGCGCCGCGCGACATCGTCGCGCGCGCGATCGACCACGAGATGAAACGGCTCGGCATCGACTGCGTCTACCTGGACATCAGCCACAAGGGCGAAGACTTCGTCCGCAGCCACTTCCCGACCATCTACGCGCGTTGCCTCGAACTCGGCCTCGACATGGCGCAGGCGCCGCTGCCGGTGGTCCCGGCCGCGCACTACACCTGTGGCGGCGTGATGATCGACCGCGACGGGCGCACCGACGTACCGGGGCTCTACGCCGTCGGCGAGACCGCGTTCACCGGATTGCACGGCGCCAACCGCATGGCCAGCAACTCCCTGCTCGAGTGCTTCGTGTTCGCGCGCGCGGCGGCGCATCACATCCTCGCCGGGGATCCAGCTGCCGGCATGGTCGACGACACGCCGGACTGGGACGCCTCGCAGGTGCGCGACTCCGACGAGGACGTGGTGATCTCGCACAACTGGCAGGAACTGCGCCGCTTCATGTGGGACTATGTCGGCATCGTGCGAACGACCAAGCGCTTGCAGCGCGCGCTGAACCGCGCCCACCTGCTGAAGCAGGAGATCGCGGAGTACTACCGCAACTACCGCGTCTCTGCGGACCTGGTCGAACTGCGCAACCTCGCGCTGGTGGCCGAACTGATCATCCGCAGCGCACTCGCCCGCCACGAGAGCCGCGGCCTGCACTACACGCTCGACTATCCGGAGCTGGCGCCCGAGGCCGAGGATACGATCCTGACCCCGGGCTGAACTGCGACCCCGCCCATTCGCAGCAGCACGCGCAGCCGCCGCCAGTCGTTCACGCCGAGCCCGTCACGCGCCAGCACGAACACGTGCCGGCGCCCTCCCGCGTGCAGGCGCAACACCACGACCGGTCCGAGCAGCGTGCTGCCGCCATCGAGCACGGCCGGCTGGCGCACACCGTCGCGCTCGAGCAGGTAGCCGTCGCGGGCACGGATCAGCCAGGTCGAGCGGCACCGCTCGCGCCGGTAGTCCCGCCAGCCGCGCAGCGCGCCGAACAACAGCAGCGCGCGCAGGGCCCATGCGAGCGGCGCAGGCAGCGCGGCCAGCGAAACGGCTGCCACCGCCAGCAGATGAAGCGCGCCTGCGGCGCCGGTGATACGCCTAGACGGCGCCAGGCGGATGCGGATCTCGCGGCATTCCATTGCCGGTTATCCTCGCGATCAGGGGGGCGTAACGGGGGTCGGACGGCGGCGCGCGATGTACCAGCCACGCGAACAGATCGGTGTCCTCGCACTCGAGCAGCTCGCGATACAGCGCCTGCGTCGCCGCATCCAGCGTCGGATAGACGGTTTCGGCGAACGGCATCAGCACCAGATCGAGCTCGAGCATGCCGCGTCGGCTGTGCCAGTAGACCCGGCGGTTCCCGGCCTCGTGTTCCATCGCGTGTCCATGGTCCCTTGCAGGGCGCGAGTGTGCGTTATTATGCGGCCGGTGTCAGCCAGACGCGTGAATCCTGCATGCAAACGGAACCGCAACGCATCGTCACCGCTCTCGACGAGTACGCCTTCATCGCCGTCGAGGGCGCGCTCGCCCTGAAACTGCTGCAGGGGCAACTCACCTGCGACGTGAACGGCGCCGCGCCGGAGCGCGTGATCGAGGGCGCCTATTGCACGCCCAAGGGGCGCGTCATTGCCAGCTTCGTTCTCTGGGCCGCCGCGCCCGGGCGCGTGCTGCTGCGCCTGCGACAGGACATCGCCGAGACCACCGCCTCCGTGCTGGCACGCTACGCGGCGCTGTCGCGCGTCACGCTGCGTGCCGAACCGCTGATCTGCACCGGGCTGCTCGGCGAGGGACTGGAGCAGACGGCCGGCAAGGTGCTGGGTGCGTGGCCGCTCGGGCCGCTGGCGATCGTCACCATTGGCGAGCACCAGGTGCTGCAGTGCGACGCGACGGGCCGGCGCTTCGAGGTGTGGTCGCCCGCGCACGCCGTGTCGCCGCTGCGCGAAGCGCTCCGCGCGCACTGCGTCGAAGCGCCGGCCTCCAGCTGGAGGCTCGCACTGGTGCGCGAGGCCCGGGTCGAGATCGTCGCCGCGACCGCCGGCGAGTTCCTGCCGCAGATGCTCGACTACGACCGCGGCGAAGCCGTGAGCTTCCGCAAGGGCTGCTACACCGGGCAGGAGATCGTCGCGCGCGCCCGTTACAAGGGCGCGGTGAAGCGCCGGCTGTGCCGGCTCGCGGGTGCCGCGGCACGCTGCCCCGCTCCGGGCGATACCTTGCACCAGGGCGATGCGGCGCGTGCGGCCGGAGTCGTCGTCGAGAGCGCCCCCGCCGGCGAGGCGCGCGTAGAACTCCTGGCCGTGCTCGCCGAGGAAGCGTGGCAGGAGGGGGCGCCACCGCTTACCACCGCCGACGGCAGCGTGTTCGAAGTGGTCGCCGGGCCCTGTGCTATCCTCGATTGACTTCGTGAACAGCGGGAGCGCGTACTATGGAGCAGGTCGTCGCGGAGGTTCGCGAGCAGATCATCGATGCGATTCGCGGCAATCGCATCGTGCTGCCGACACTTCCCGAGGCGGCGCTCAAGGTACGTGAGGCCGCCGAGGATCCGCGCACCGACGCCACCGGCATCGCGCGCGTGATCACCGGCGACGCGGCGCTGTCGGCACGCATCGTGCGGGTTGCCAACAGTCCTCTGCTGCGCGCCTCGGCACCGATCCTCGACCTGCGCATGGCGATCAGCCGCCTCGGCATGCAGTACACCTGCAACCTCGCGATCGGGCTGGCGATGGAGCAGATGTTCCAGGCCACCTCGGACCTGATCGATCACCGCCTGCGCAGTATCTGGGCGCACAGCACCGAGGTCGCCGGCATCAGCGCGGTGCTGGCACGCACCTATACGCGGCTCAAGCCCGACCAGGCCACGCTCGCCGGCCTGGTTCACCAGATCGGTGCGTTGCCGGTGCTGCGTTTCGCCGAGGAGCAGCGCCGCCTGCTGAAGGATCCGCAGCTGCTCGAGCGCCTGATCGCCGAACTGCACGGCGAGCTCGGCCAGCTGATCCTCGAGACCTGGGGCTTCGCACCCGAACTGGCGTGCGTGCCGATGGAATACCTGCGCTTCGATCGCCACCCGCCGGCGGTCGATTACGCCGACGTGGTGACGGTCGCCAACCTGCAGAGCCTGATCGGCTCCGACGACCCGCTGACGCAGATGGACTGGCAGCAGGTCAGCGCCTTCGGCCGCCTCGGCCTCGACCCCGGCTTCAACGCGATGGAGGTCGAGGATCTCAGCGAAACCCTCGAGGCGAGCATCGCCTCGCTGCAGTGACTTCGGCATTTGTCCGGGCACAGCCCGGACCTACGGGGGGATACGCCAGTCGATCGCGCGCTGGCCGTGCTCGGCGAGGTAGCCGTTGGCGGCGGAGAAATGCCCGTTGCCGATGAAGCCTCGGTAGGCGGACAGCGGCGAGGGATGCGGTGAACTCAACACGAGGTGGCGCGAGCGGTCGATGATGCGGCCCTTGCGCTCGGCGTAACTGCCCCAGAGCATGAACACCAGGCGCTCGCGTCGCTCGTTCAGCACCTGCACCACGCGGTCGGTGAAGGTCTCCCAGCCGCGCCCCTGGTGCGAACCGGCGCGCCCGCGCTCGACGGTCAGCACGCTGTTCAGCAGCAGCACGCCCTGCCCGGCCCAGTGTTCGAGGCAGCCGTGCGCCGGCGGCGTGATGCCGAGATCGCGCCGCAGCTCCTCGAAGATGTTCTGCAGCGACGGCGGCACCGCCACCCCGCGCGGCACCGAAAAGCACAGCCCGTGCGCCTGCCCCGGCCCGTGGTACGGATCCTGCCCCAGCACGACCACCTCGACCGCCGCGAACGGCGCGCAGCGGAACGCCGCGAACCAGTTGGCCGCGGCCGGGTAGATCGTCTTGCCGGCGCGCTTCTCGGCCCGCAGGAACTCGCGTAGCGCGTGCATGTAGGGCTGCTCGAACTGGTCGCCCAGTTCGGCGAGCCATGACGGTTCGAGGTCGATGCGCGTGCGGCCGGAAGCCGTCTGCGCGGCGTCGCCGGTGGTGCCGTGCACGGGGATCAACCGCTCACCGGCACCGCCATCCGCGCGCGCGCCGCGCCGCGCGGCACCGGCGTGTTGACGTACTCGGCGAGCGGCGGCGCATCGCGCGCCGCCTGCCGGCGCTCGGCCGGCGCCGGTGCGTACAGCGTGGTACGCTGCCACGGTTCGCGCCCGGCGGCGCGGATCAGTGCCTCGAGCTCCGCGGGCGGGAACTCCTGCCCGTGCGCCGCCCCGGCCGCGCGCGTGATCGACTCGTTCATCAGCGTGCCGCCGACGTCGTTCGCTCCCGCGTGCAGGCAGGCGCGCACCCCCTCCGGCCCCATCTTCACCCACGAGGTCTGGATGTTCGGCACCAGCGGGAACAGCACGATGCGCGCGACCGCGTGCAGCAGCACCGCCTCGCGGAACGTGGGGCCGCGGCGCGCGCGCCCGCGCAGGTACATCGGCGCCTCGCCGGCGACGAAGGGCAGCGGCACGAACTCGGTGAAGCCGCCGTGGCGCTTCTGCAGCTCGCGCACCAGCAGCAGGTGGTGCGCCTGGTGCTCCAGGCGCTCGATGTGGCCGTACATCATCGTCGCGGTGCTGCGCACGCCCAGACCATGGGCGATATCCATCACCTGCGCCCATTCGGCGCTGCGGATCTTGTCCGGACACAACACGGCACGCACTTCGTCGTGCAGGATCTCGGCGGCGGTTCCCGGCAGCGTCGACAGACCGGCATCACGCAGGCTGGCGATGAAGTCGGCCAGCGGCACGCCGAGTGTCTTCGCGCCCTGCCAGATCTCGAGTGGCGAGAACGCGTGGATGTGCATCTCCGGCGCCGCCTGCTTCACGATGCCGCAGATGTCGAGGTACTTCTGCCCGGTGTAGGCCGGGTGGATCCCGCCCTGCAGGCAGACCTCAGTCGCGCCGCGCTGCCAGGCCTCGCGCACGCGCCGCGCCAGTTCCTGCTCGTCCAGATCGTAAGGGGCGCCGCGCAGGTCCTCGTGCGCCTTGCCCTTCGAGAACGCGCAGAACTGGCACTTGAAGTAACAGACGTTCGTGTAGTTGATGTTGCGGTTGACGATGTAGCTGACGCGCTCGCCGTGCAGGTTGCGGTTCAGGCGGTCGGCGTGCGCGCACACGAGCGCGAAATCGGCGCCACGCGCCGACAGCAGCAAGCTCACCTCGTCGAGCGCCAGGTCCTCGCCGCGAGCGGCGCGCGCGAGCACCGCCTCGATGCGGCTGCTGGTGCTCCCGCCGTCCAGCGTGCCGGCCAGCAGCCCGCACTCGATCGGTGGCAGTTCCGAGGACGCGCCGGTCAGCCAGTCGTCGACCCGCGGGTAGCCCTCGGCGTCGGTGCCCGCGCGCAGCCGCGGCTGCAGCGCGGGGTCGGCCCAGCGCTCGCAGTCGAGCACGAACGACGGGTAGATCGTGAGGCGCTCCTGCAGGAACTTGCCGCCACGTGCAGTCTCCGCCGCCAGCTGGTCCAGATGCGGCCACGGCGCCTCCGGATTCACGAAGTCCGGCGTGACCGGGGACACGCCGCCCCAGTCGTTGATGCCGGCGTCGAGCAGCCGCGACAGCACGCCGGGGCTCAGGTTCGGCGGTGCCTGCACGCTCATCGCGGGCCCCAGCACCAGCCGCGCGACCGCGATACTCCACAGCAGTTCGTCCAGGTCGGGCTCCGGCGCGTTCGCCATCCGCGTACCCGGCTTGGCGCGGAAGTTCTGCACGATCACTTCCTGCAGGTTGCCGTACTCGCGGTGGATCGCACGCAGCGCGAGCAACGACTCGATGCGCTCGGCGCGCGTCTCGCCGATGCCGATGAGTATCCCCGAGGTGAACGGCACGCGCGCCTCGCCGGCGAGGCGCATGGTGTGCAGCCGCGCGCCGGGCGCCTTGTCGGGTGAACCGTAGTGCGGCATGCCCTTGGCGCAGAGACGCTCGGACGCGGACTCGAGCATGATCCCCATCGACGGCGCGACCGGGCGCAGCAGCGCGATCTCCTCGGCGCTCATGTTGCCGGCGTTGATGTGCGGCAGCAGACCGGTCTCCTCGAGCACCGCGCGGGCGACGTGCGCCAGGTACTCCAGCGTGCTCGCGAAGCCCAGCGCCGCCAGCGCATCGCGCGCGGCGCGATAGCGCAGCTCGGGCTTCTCGCCGAGGGTGAACAGCGCCTCCCTGCACCCCAGGCGAACCGCCGTGCGTGCGCTGTCGAGCACCGCATCGAGCGTCATGAACGGCGCGCCGGTCTTCCTCGGCGTCTGCGCGAACGTGCAGTAGTGGCAGACGTCGCGACAGAGCTGGCTCAGAGGGATGAACACCTTGCGCGAGTAGGTGATCACGTTGCCGTGCGCCGCATCCCGCATCCCGGCGGCGACGCGCATCAACGCGGCGGTATCGCCGATGCCGGCCAGCGCCAGCGCCTGCCCGTCGGACAACCCGGCGTTCGAGCGCGCCGCGTCGGCCAGCGCATCCAGCGGGTTCCTGCTCAACATCTGCACGGTATCGGACCTCGATCGGGTGGGGCCAGGCGGAACGCTAGGACGCCAGCAGGCGCGCGGTGTACGCTCCGCAGTCATTCTGGGCACTTTCACAGACCGCCACAAGCTCCGTCAGTTCCTCGGGTTGGTCGACGTCGCGTCCGAGTCCGGCGCCCGCGAACTCACCGTACGCAACCCCGGCGGCCGCGGCGGCCTCGCGGTGCAGGCGCCTGCTGTCGGCGCCGAAGCGGTACGCCATGGCACCCGGCGGCGTGCTGAGCAGGCAGTTGGTGCCGCTGCCCGCACGATCGCTGACCAGCGTAACGCACGCACCCCCGCCACCGGCCGCCCGCGCATGGTGCGCATCGATCAGCGCGCGCAATTCGGCTGCCGTGGCGCACGGCAGATCGGCGTGCAGCACCAGCAGTTCGCCGGCACCGCGCCCGGCGACGAAGCGCGTGGCCTCCACCAGCGCCGAGTTCAGGGGATCGCGCGGCGCCGGGCCCGGCCGGAACAGCGCCACGCCGGCCTCGTGTGCCAGCGCCTGCACCGCGTCATCGTCGGACACCAGCACGATCCGCCCCGGCGCGAGCGGCACCGCCAGCAGCGCGGCGAGCACATCGCGCGCCATCGCCGCCACCAGTTCGCGCCGCGCGCGAGGCGCCAGCACGCCGGCCAGGCGTTCCTTGGCACGGTCGAGGTTTTTCAGCGGCACCAGCGCCCACAGCGCAGCGGCGCTCATCGCGCCGGCTCCGCCATGAACCGCAGCACCTCGCGCGCGAGGCGCTCGCGGTCGGCCGCGTCGCGCATCACCGTATCGGTGACCAGCACGCGCATGCCGAGCGCGGCGATCGCCGGCTCCTGCGCCGCGTCCTCACGGTCGATCACGAAGGCCCGCAGCAGGCCGCGGTAGTGTTCGGCCACGCCGTACGCGGACACCGACACCCCGAGTTCCGCCATCATCTTCGCCGCCGGACCTTTCAACGCCCGCCCGCCGACGATCGGCGACACCGCGACCACGGGCGAGCTGCCGAGCAGCTCGCGCATGCCCGCCACCGCGAGCACCGGGTCCACGCTGAGGTAGGGATTCGACGGACACAGCACGACCAGCGGGCGCTCGCCGTCGATCCACGCGCGCAGCGCCGGGGCGGGACCGGCGTCCGCCGCGCGCTCGTAGCGCACCGCGCGCACCACCGGTTCGCAGCGTTCGCGCACGAAGTATTCCTGGAACGCGAAACTGCCGCGATCGGTGTCGACGGACGTGCGCACGGGAGCATCGCTCATCGGCACGATGGGGTGGCGCACGCCGAGCGCACGCGCGAGCTCGGCGGTGGCCTCGCTCAGCGTGCGTCCGGCGCGCAGCAACTCGCTGCGGCGCAGATGCGTCGCCAGGTCACGGTCCCCGAGACGGAACCAGTCCGGCCCGCCCAGCACCGCCAGCGAATCCAGGCAGTGCCAGGTCTCGTCCGCCAGGCCCCAGCCGCGCACCGGATCGGCGCGCCCGGACAGCGTGTACATCAGCGTGTCCAGATCCGGGCAGATGGTCAGGCCGAGGTGTTCGAAGTCGTCGCCGGTGTTCACGGCGATCAGCAGTTCCCCGGGCGCAAGCACCGCCGCCAGCCCGCTGGCCAGCTTGGCGCCACCCACGCCGCCGGAGATCGCGAGGACGCGCCGCGCCGCGTTCACTGCCGGAACAGGTCGCGCTCGCGCGCGCGCAGCAATGCTCCCATGCCCTCCTCGGACGGCTCGAGCGCGGCGCCGCGCACCAGCACCGCGGGGATCGCCTCGTCCGCCTGCCCCATCACGAACGACGCCGCCGCGGCAAGTTCGTCGGCGACCGCGACCTCGGTGATCTCGAGCTTGCGGCCGAACAGGTCGGGCTCGCCGATCCGGTTCACGACCGGACGCAATCCCGCGCAGCCGATCGCGAAGCCGATGATCCCGTTGCGCCACGGCCGGCCGGCGGAATCGTTGATGATCACCGCGATCGTCGCCCCGGTGGCCGCGGCGCGCTCGCGCAGGCGCCGTGCGCTGGCGTCCGGATCCAGCGGCAGCAACAGCACCTTGTTCGGGTCGGCGACGTTGGAGCGGTCCACACCGGCGTTGGCGTGCACATAACCGAGACGATGCTCGACGATCAGCGCGCCGGGTCGCTGGCGCAGCACCTCGCGCGATTCGGACAGGATCACCTCGATCAGCCGCGGATCCTTGTCGGCCGGACCGGCCAGCTCGAGCGCGCGCGCCGAGGGCACCACGTCGCGCAGGTCGACGTAGCGGTTCTCGGCCTTGGAGACGATCTTCTGCGCGACGACCAGCAGATCACCGTCGCGCAGACCGCCTGCCAGCCGGCGCGCCGCCTCGATCAGCAGTCCATCGACGTCGTCACCGGGCTCGACCAGTGGCAGCCCGGTGAGCGGGATCAGTTGCAGCGTGTCACTCACCTCCGCCGTCGATCCCCGTGATGCGGATTCCCGCGTGGCACTTGAACGTGCGGTTGATGTTGATGATCACCGAGGTCAACGCCTCGGCGGCGGCGGAGTTGGCGATCGGTCCGGCGTGGAAGCCGCGCATGCCGCAGGCCTCGACCAGCCGGATCACTTCCTCGCGCGCGTCCTTGTCATTGCCGCAGACCAGCACGTCGCACTCGATGCCGTGGCCTTCCTGCAGGTGATGCGCCGCGACGTTCTGGAACGCCGACACCACCTTCACCGAATCACCGAGCAGCTGCTGGGCGGCCGTGCCGGCCGAACCTTCGGGGGGCAACTGCACCGTGCCCACCTTCGGCGGCATCAGCGGCACCGTCACGTCGACCAGGATCTTGCCGGCCAGCGCCGGGCGCACGTGCTCGAGGGTGGACTTCTGGTGCGCGAACGGCACCGTCAGCACCACGATGTCGGCCGCGCGCGCGGCATCGAGGTTTTCCATCGCGGCGACGTCGACGCTGGCGGCGCCCCATTCGGCCATGACCTGCCTCAGTTCGGCGACCGCCGCCTGCGCCTTCTCGAGCGTGCGCGAGCCGATGATCACGGCGTGCCCGGCCTGCGTCCAGCGCCGCACCAGTCCGGTGCCCAGCGCGCCGGTTCCTCCCAGAATCGCGATCTTCTTCGAACCCTTCGCCTCGCTCATGCATCCTCCGCGGTGCCGCTGTGGGTGAGGCCGCGACCGCGCATCGCGCGCCGCCCCGGCTATAATGGCGCGCCATTCTAGACGCAAGCGGCGTCGCAAGTGAAATGCCTGAAGTCGGAGGAACCCATGCAGGACGGGCTGGACATGCACGGTAAGGTGGTGATCGTGACCGGAGGCGCCAAGGGCGTCGGAGCGGGAATCACCCGCTGTTTCCTCGGGGCCGGAGCGCAGGTCGCCGTGGTCGGTCGCACGGCACCCGAGCAGCCGGTCGAACACGCAGGCAACGAGGCGAGTTTCTTCCAGGCCGACGTGCGTGACGCCGAGCAGATCACGAGCTGCGTCGAGGCGGTATTCACGCGCTACGGACGCATCGACGTGCTGGTCAACAACGCCGGCGGCGCACCCAACGCCGATGCCGCGACCGCCTCGCCGCGCTTCTCCGAATCGATCATCCGGCTGAACCTGCTCGCGCCGCTGAACTTCAGCCAGGCCGCCAACCGCGTGATGCAGCAGCAGGCGAGCGGGGGCACGATCATCAACATCGCCAGCGTCAGCGCGATCCGCCCCTCGCCGGGAACCGCCGCCTACGGCGCCGCCAAGGCGGGACTGGTGAACCTGTGCAACTCGCTGGCCGTCGAATGGGCACCGAAAGTACGCGTGGTCGCGGTGATCGCCGGGCTGGTGCAGACCGAACAGGCGCACCTGCACTACGGCGACGCCGAGGGCATCGCCGCGGTCGGCCGCACGATCCCGCTGGGGCGCATGGCGGTACCCGAGGACATCGGCAACACCTGCCTGTTTCTCGCCTCGCCGCTGGCGAGCTACATCTCGGGCGCCGCGATCACCGTGCACGGCGGCGGCGAGGCGCCGGCGTTCCTCGCGGCATCCACCGCGCACTGAGATTCCGCGAGCCGGCGCGCCACTTCTACCGTTTGGCGCCCCCGCGCGTTGCGCGGCGCGCGCCGCCAGCCCTGGCCTTGCCTTTCGGCGCGGCGCCCGACGATTTCGCCACCCCGGTGCGCGGTGTCGTGCGCCCCGCACCGGCGGCACGGGTAGTCGCGGGTCTGGCGGCCTTGGCGGTCGCCCGCGCCTTCGCGGCAACCGCGGACTTCGCGCCCTGCCGCCTCTTCGTGGTTTTCCTCGTAGTCTTCGCCGAGCGCTCTTCGCTCGCGGCTCCGCGCGCCTTGCGCCGTGGCGGTTCGTCATCCGGCGGCGCACCCTCGTCGCCGCGTCGCGCCATACCGGTGACCGCGCGCGCCAGCGAATTGACCTGCCGGGCCAGCGCGTCGAGCCGTCCCTGCACCGGATCGTCGCCGAAACCCAGACGCTGGCGCACGCGGCTGATCATGTCCTCGACCGAGCGCGTGTTGTTGCCGGCCACCTCGCTGATGCGCTCACGCGCGCCGGTGATCCGCTCGCGCGCCTCGGTGATCCGCTCACGGATAGCGTCGCGGCTCTGCTCCTCGATCGACTGGCCCTTGTCGACCAGGTCGTGGAAGAAACGCGACGCGTCCTGGCTCGCCTTGTCGAGCTGGTCGTGCGCGTCCTCGAGGCTCTTGCCGTAGGCGCCCAGCCCGGCGAGCCAGATCCTGCGGGCGACCGTCTCGCTGCTCTCCTGCTGCTTCTGCCTGCGCGATCTCGCCATCGCCGTGTCCTCCGCCTGCCACTGGAATCGGCCACAGCATACTAGTAATGTTCGGAGCAATGAAAACACGCGAGCGCATCGTCCACGTCAGCCTCGAGCTGTTCAACCGCGAAGGCGAACCGAACGTCACCAGCGTCGACATCGCCAACGAGCTCGACATCAGCCCCGGCAACCTCTACTACCACTTCAAGGGCAAGGAGGAACTGGTCGGGGAACTGTTCGCGCGCTTCTACGAGCAGTTCAACGTGATCCTGCGCGCACCGGTGCAGAACCCGTTGCGCCTCGAGGACAACTGGTTCTACCTGGTCGTGGTGTTCGAGCACATCCACGCCTACCGCTTCCTGTACCGCAACGTCTCGCTGTTGCTGCAGCGCTACGAGCACATCCGCCGCCCGTTCCGCCGGCTGCTGCACATGAAGCAGGACGCGGCGCGCGCGATCTGCGTGCAGTTGCGCGAGGCCGGCATCATGGACATCGACGACGAGCGCATCGCGCTGCTCGCGCGCAGCATCGCGCTGACGATCACCTACTGGCTGAACTTCGACAACCTGATGGGCGACCGCCCCGGCGACGATGAAGGAATCATCGACGACGGCGTGCTGCAGGTGCTGTCACTGGTCGCGCCACACGTCGGCGCGCTGCAGCGCGAATTCATGCAGACCGCGCTCGCGATCCACCACCGCGGCACCACACCCGCGCCCAGGCGACGCTGAACCCTAGTCGACGCGGATCTCGACGCCGCGCCGCCCGCGTTCAGCGCGGCGCGCGATCGCCACGTGCAGCACCCCGTCCTCGATGCGCGCCGAGACGCGCTCGGGATCGGCGCCCTCGGGCAGCGCGAAACTGCGCGCGAAGCGTCCGTGCGGACGCTCGCTGCGGTGCGCCCGACGCGCGGTGCCGGCCTCGTCGGCTGCCTCGCGGCTGCCCTGGATCGTGAGCACACCGTCCTCGATGGTCACACGCACACCGTCGCGTGGCACCCCGGGGATGTCCATCTCGATCAGGTACGCCTCGGCGCTCTCGGCGATGTCCACCGGCGGCTTCCAGTCCGCGGTCGCCAGGTGCTCCGAGCGCGCCGGAGCGGCGCCGGCAAGGCGCGCGCCATGACCGTAACGCTGCAGCAGTTCCTCGAGTTCGTGCAGGGCGTCCCATTGCGAAGCGGCCATCGCCATTCCTCCCGATGCGTTGTCGAAAATGCTCGTGTGTCCACTATCCGGCGCGCTGCGGCGCCGATCCTTGACCACGATCAAGCGCCGGTGAGACACGCCAGCAGCTCCGGCAGCGCCAACGCCCGCCCTCCTGCTGCGCGCAGCGTCTCCGGCTCGGACGCCGGATCCGGGAGCTCGGCCGCGGCGAGCTGTGCTGCGAGCACCGCCTCGTCGGCCTCGGAGGCGTCGTCGCGCGCGTGATGGCGCGTGCGCACGCGGCGCTCGAGCTCCTCGCGCGGCGCCTCGCAGAACAGGATGTGGAAGGGCACGCCGAGCTCACCGGCAAGCCGGCGGAAATCGTCGCGGTGCCCCCGGTGGATGAACGTCGCATCGACGATCACCGGCAATCCGCCACGGACGACGTCCCGCGCCAGCTCCGCCAGCCGCGCGAAGGTGCGCCGGCTCGCGTCCTGTCCGTAGATCCCCTCGCCGACCGCGGCACGGCTGTCGGCGTTCGGGGCCAGCCCGAACAACCGCTTGCGCTCCACGTCCGAGCGCAACCGGATCGCACGCGCGGCGCCGGCGACCGTCTCCGCAAGCGTCGACTTGCCGGAACCCGACACCCCGCAGGTAATGGCGAGAAACGCGCTCCGCGGCCGCGTGAAGCGCTCGGCCAGCGCGAGGTAACGCCGGCAGTCGTGCTGCGCTTGCGAGCCCTCGCCGAACGGCGGACGGCCGCCGCCGAGCGCGGCGACCTTCGCTCGCACCATCGCGCGATAGGCACAGAAAAAATCGAGCAACGCCAGGCCAGCGTAGTCGCCCGAGCGCTCCAGCCACGCGTTCAGTGCGACGAAACCACCGTCACCACAGCCACGACTCTCGCAATCCATGACCAGGAAGGCGAGTTCGCTCAGCGGATCGATCCAGCTCAGCGCCGGATTGAACTCGATCGCATCGAAGGCTACCGCGCGCTCGTCGAGCAGCACGATGTTGCCCAGATGCAGGTCGCCGTGGCATTCGCGTACCAGACCGGCCTCGTAGCGTTGCCACAGCGTGCGTTCGTGCGCCTGGCAGGCCGCCCATGCCTGCTCCTCGAGCCGGTTCAGCAGGCCGATATCGGCCACCTCGCGCAGGTAGGGACGGATCTGGCGGAAATTCTGGTTCACCGCGTCGCGCACCTTCAGGGGCGTACCGCGCCCGTCGTCGTGCTGCGGGCCGGCGACCGGCAGCGTGGCGTGCACGGCGGCGATATCGTCCCCGAAGCGGCGCCAGACCTCCGTGCCGACGGCCCCGCGCGCCGCCGCATCGCAGAGCAGCGCGTCGTCGGGGAAACGGCGCATGCGCACCGCGTAGTCGAGCACCGTCCCGTTGCCGCCGATGCCGGCGCCGTCGGCACCGGCGGTGACGGCGACCACGTCCAGGTACAGCTGCGGCGCGTAGCGGCGGTTGACGCGCAGTTCCTCCTCGCAGAAGTGGCGGCGCAAAGCGAGCGTCGAGTAGTCGAGAAAGCCCAGGTCGAGGGGCTTCTTGATCTTGTAGGCGAACTCCCCCGCCAGCAGCACCCACGAGATGTGCGTCTCGATCAGCCGCGCCGCTTCCCCGCAGCCGGGAAAAGCACCGGGGCGCAGCAGTGAGCCGATCGTCGGGTTCATCGCACAGGCTCCGCGTGCGGTTCAGGACAGCGTGGCGCCATCGACGCGGATGTCCTCGCCGTTGATGTGCGCGCCGTCGTCGCTGGCGAGCATCGCGATCACGCCGGCCACCACTTCCGGCCCGCGCGGGCCGTTCAGCGAACTGCAGCGTGCCAGCCAGCGCCGGTCGGCGTCCTCGGGCAGACGCGGGGCGGCCGACATCGGGGTGGCGATGTCACCGGGGCAGACGCAATTCGCGCGCAGCCCGGCGCGGCCGTACTCGATCGCGATGGTGCGCGTCATCGCGAGCACGGCGCCCTTCGATGCCGAGTACGCACCGCCCCACGGCAGGCCGGCCAGCGCCGAGGTCGAGGCCGCATTAACGATGTTGCCGCCGCTGGCGAGCAGGTGCGGGATCGCCTCACGGCACATCAGGAAGGTGCCGACGAGGTTCACGTCGACCACGCGCCGGAAATCCGCGAGTGTGATCTCGTGGAAGTGATCGAAACGCAGGATGCCGGCCATGTTGCTGAGATGGTCGATGCGACCGAAAGTCCCGAGGCACGCCGCGATGCACGCGCGCACCGCGGCTTCGTCGGCGACGTCGCAGGCGTGCGCGTGCGCCACGCCGCCGGCCGCGCGCAATTGCGCCGCGGTCTCCTCGACGGCAGCGCGCTGCAGATCGACGCAGAACACGCTGGCGCCCTCGCTCGCCAGCCGCAGCGCGACGGCACGACCGATGCCCGAACCCGCGCCGGTGACCAGCGCTACCCGCCCCTCGAAACGCTTCATGTAAACCCCCGGTGTGCAGTCATGAACGTGTGAACATCTTATGCGCCCGGTAATTGATCCGGAAGAAAAAACGTGGCCGAAAGCGTGCGGCATGACCGCTATTGTTAACCGGCGGCGATCCTAATTGTCATTGTCACGCGGCGGATTGGGCTTAAGCTTTCGCGATCCTGAATCGAGGAGGTCCGACCAGGGCAGCCGTATGGAAGATCTCGAACAGTTCCGCATCGAAGTGCGCCAATGGCTGGAGGCGAACTGTCCGCCGTCGCAGCGCACGCCCGCGTCTCCCGAGGAGCAGTACTGGGGCGGGCGCAACGCGACGTTCGCTTCCGGGGACGCACGCGTGTGGTTCGAGCGCATGCTCGCCAGGGGCTGGACCGTCCCCGAGTGGCCACGCGAGTACGGCGGCGCCGGGCTGAACGGGCAGCAGGCGCGGATATTGAAAAAGGAAATGGTCCGCCTCGGCTGCCGCGCGCCGCTGTACGGCCTCGGTGTGTGGATGCTGGGACCGGCACTGCTCGAGTTCGGCAACGAGGAGCAGAAGCGAGAGCATCTGCCGGCGATAGCCGAAGGCCGTCTGCGCTGGTGCCAGGGCTACAGCGAACCGAACGCGGGTTCCGACCTCGCGAGCCTGCAGACCCGCGCCGAGGACCACGGCGACCACTTCGTCGTCAACGGCTCGAAGATCTGGACCTCGCAGGCCGATCGCTCGGACTGGATCTTCTGCCTCGTGCGCACCGACTCCAGTGCGCGCAAGCAGGCGGGCATCAGCTTCCTGCTGATCGACATGGCCACCCCCGGCGTCTCGGTGACGCCGATCAAGCTGATCAACGGCAGTTCCGAGTTCTGCCAGACCTTCTTTGACAACGTGCGGGTGCCGAAGCAGAACCTGGTCGGCGTGCTGAACGAGGGCTGGACGGTCGCCAAGGGCCTGCTGCGCCACGAGCGCAAGCTGATGTCGGAGACCGCCGACACGGTGACCACCGCGGCCCACACACCGATCGAATGCGCGCGACGTTACCTGCCGTTCGCCGACGGGCGAATCCAGGACCCGCTGATGCGCGACGCGCTGGCGCGCCACGAGATGCAGATGCACGCGATCGGGCTCACGCAGCTGCGCATCCTCGAGGAGGCGCGCACGGGAACCGGCAGCGGAGCGACCTCGCTGATCATGAAGTATTGCGGTACCGAGGAAGAGAAGCGCAAGTACGAGCTGATGATGGCGATGATGGGCAGCCAGGGAATCGGCTGGGAGGGCGAGGACTTCGACGCCGCCGAGATCGACACCGCGCGGCAGGCGCTGTTCACCAAAGCGCTCAGCATCGCCGGCGGCACCTCCGAGGTGCAGCTCAACATCATCGCCAAGCGCGCGCTCGAACTTCCGGGCGTGATCTGAAACCCACCCTGCGCGGGAAACCGACCGATGGCCATGACACTGAACGAGGAGCAGCGGCACCTGCGCGATACCGCGCGCGAGTTCCTGCTCGCCAGGGCGCCCGTCGCGGCGCTGCGCGCGCTGCGCGACGACCGCGACCCGCTCGGGTGGTCACGCGAGCTGTGGGCGGAAATGGCCGGGCTCGGCTGGGCCGGCATCGTGATCCCCGAGGAGTTCGGCGGACTCGAGTTCGGCTTCACCGGGCTGGGCGCGGTGCTGCAGGAAACCGGTCGCACGCTGACCGCCTCACCGCTGTACGCGACCTGCGTGCTCGGCACCTCGGCCATCCTGCTCGCCGGTGATCAGAAGCAGAAACAGGCCGTGCTGCCGCGCGTGGCCGCCGGCGAGACCTGCCTGGCGCTGGCGCTCGAAGAGTCCCATCACCACGATCCGCTCGGGGTGCGGTTGCGCGCCGAGCGCCACGGGGACGGCTACCGGCTGAACGGCGCCAAGCAGTTCGTGCTCGACGGACACAGCGCCGACCTGCTCGTGGTGGTCGCGCGCACCGCCGGCGAGCCGGGATCGGGCCAGGGCATCAGCCTGTTCCTGGTCGATGCCGCGGCACCCGGCGTCGCGCGCCGGCGCACCGCGACGATGGACAGCCGCAACGTCGCGCGTATCGAGTTCCAGGATGTCGAGGTTCCGGTCACGGCGCTGCTCGGCGCCGAGGGCGAGTCCTGGCCGGTGCTCGAGCAGGTGCTCGATCGTGGCCGTGCCGCCATCGCCGCCGAAATGCTCGGCGGCGCGCAGGAGTGTTTTCAGCGCACCGTCGCGTACCTCAAGCAACGCGAGCAGTTCGGCGTGGCGATCGGCAGCTTCCAGGCGCTGCAGCACCGCGCCGCGGCGATGTTCATCGAACTGGAATTGCTGCAGAGCGTGGTGATGGACGCCTGCGCCAAAGTCGACGAGGCTTCCCCGCTGTTGCCGATGGTGGCCAGCCTGGCGAAGGCGCGCGCCAACGACACCATCGAACTGGTGAGCAACGAGGCCGTGCAGATGCACGGCGGCATCGGCATCACGGACCAGCTCGACATCGGGCTGTTCCTGAAGCGCGCGCGCGTGACCATGCAAATCCTCGGCGATGCGCGTTATCACCGCGCACGCTACGCGACGCTGCGCGGCTTCTGAGAGACGCGCGGCGGCAACCACGGCAGCAGCATCGCCACGAACACTGCGAAGGCGAGCGCCATCATCGAACCGATCCGCCACGGCCACGGCCCCAGGAAATCCAGCAGCGTGGGCTGGGACGGGGTCTGCGGACCCACGTAACCGTAGTTGAAGCCGGTCGCCAGGTCGAACGGCAGTATCAGCGCCAGATACAGCACCGCGAGACCGTAGGCCTGCAGGCACTCACGCCAGCCGGGCCGAAAACGCTCGACCACCAGCGCATAGCACGCGGCGCCGGTGATGTTCGCGTGCGGTACCCAGAACATCCAGAACCCCGCCCTGGCGGGGCCCTCGTCCAGATCCGGCGTCAGGATCGCCTGCACGCTGAAACCCAGCCCCCAGAAGTACAGCACGCCGAGCAGCACGCGCGTGCGGCGCCACAGCGCCAGCGGCGCCAGGATGCCGGCGAGGTCGCAGGCGTGCAACGGCAGATTGCTGGCAGCGACGAAGTAGCCCGGCCGGAACTGCGCGCCGTTGGCGATCAGCCACGCCAGCGCCAGCGAAGCGCACAGCGCGGCGCGCCAGCGTGCCTCGCGTGCGCTGCCGGCGACCGCGCGACCGCCGGCGACCAGCAACGTCCACAGCACGGCGAAACCGAGCACCGTCGCCAGGTGCAGCGTCGAGAAATTCCGGAACTCCAGCGCCCAGTCCGGCATGCTGGCCGTGCGCCGCGTTCAGTCCGGCAGCAGATCGAAATCGGCCTTGCCGATGCCGCAGTCCGGGCACTCGAAATCCTCCGGTACGTCCTCCCAGCGCGTACCGGGCGCGATCCCGTGATCCGGCAGACCAAGCGCCTCGTCGTAGATGAAGCCGCAGATCACGCATTCCCATTTCCTGTAACCGCTCATCCCCTGCTCCGTAACCGCGGAATCCGTGTGCCGATCACGCGCGCCGCGCGTCGCGGCGTCCGTACAGCCGCGCGAGGCAGGCGCGGAAGGTACGGCTCACCGCCGTGGTGTTCTTGATCATCTCGAGGTAGGGCCACGTCACGCGCTCGGCGATCTTCACGAACGCCGCCTCCTCCTCGTGCGACTGGCTGCGCAACAGGCCGTAGACGTGCGCGATCCTCCGCGGCGGGATCAGCGTGATGTCGCCGCGGTAGTCCTGCGTCATCACCGAGCGGATCTTGTCGATCGCGAACTTCACGTTGTCCGACGGAATCCCCTTCTGCACCAGCTGCAGCGAATAGTTCGTAGTCTCCTTGAACAGCCGCGTTGCGTAATGGCGCGTGATCGCGCCGAGGTCGCTGCCCTGCTGGGCCCGGCGCGACACGAACGGCAGCACCAGCGGGTTGACCAGGCTGACGATCGAATGATTGACGCCGTAGAGGCGCGTCAGACGCCGGATCGGCAGGTCATCGCCGATCGAACCGTCGAGGAAACGGCGGTTCTTCAGGTACGGCACGATCTCCCCGCTCAGCGACTTCGCGAGCAGTTCCACCGGCGGCATCAGGAACGGCGCCGCGCACGAGGCACGCACCGCGCTGTTCAGCACCACGTTCGGCGAGGTGCGGTAGTTCAGCAGCCGCCCTTCCTCGAGCGGATCGTAGGGATACACCGTGATGTTGATCGCGCGCCCGCTGTGCCGGAACGCCTCCTGGAAGCTCATCTCGCCGATCCGTTCGCGCAATGCCCGCTGGAAATGATCCACATCGAACAGGTAGGGGCGCCCGGGGCGGTTCCAGCGGATCAGCCCGACCAGCGATTCGCGGTGCGCCATGATCTCGCGCAGTTCCTCGTCGGTGTGCGTGCCCAGCAGTCCCGCGACCACCGAACCGGCGCTGGAACCCGAGATCACGTGCGGCAGCAGCCCGTGTTCCCACAGCGAGCGGACCACGCCCATGTGGTAGATGCCGAGCGCGGCACCGCCGCTCAGCATCAGCGCCGACTGGCCGAAGGTCTGGCTGGTGAGCTCGAAGAACTCGATCTTCTCGGCCAGCGACACCTCGCCCGAATCCTCGTCGCAGACCCAGTCGAGCGCCTCGCAGACCTCGTCGAGGTAGTGTTCGACCAGCCGCTTGGTGCCGAAGCGCGTGAAACGGTAAAGCATCGGGCTGGAAATGTTGCCGAGGTTGCCGTGCAACCCCTCCTGCAGGATGAACATCAGACGCCGCAGGTTGGCGCCCTCGCGTGCGCCGAGGATCTGCGCCAGCCGCCGCTGGATCAGCTTGTAGTCGTAGTGGGGAGAGGCGTCGGTGAGCTTCCACTCCTCGAACTCCGCCACCTCGTCGTAGCCGATCGCGGCCTCGCGCCACTCGGCGTAAGTGGCAGCGCCCTGCATCGCCTTCTCCAGCGCCTGCAGGCGGCGGTTGCGCCGCGCCAGCCGCGCGAAATCCGGCAAGGCTTCCGCCAGCACGCGGATCACGGGGCGTATCTCCGGTTTGCCGGCGGCCGGCATCTCGAACACGCGCGTGGACGCGCTACTGAGCGGCTTGCGCAACTCTGCCCCTCCCGTGGTGATTCAGGCCAGCAGCCCCATTATGGCACTTCCCGCCGATTGGCAAGCACCCGCCGAGCGCGCAGAATCTGCGCTGCAGACACTGCGGGAGACCCCGGTATGAGCCGCATCTATATCCAGCGCGACCACGAACTCGACCCCCGGACGCTGCGCAAGCGCGCCGAGAAGCTCGCCCGCCAGTTGCAGGAGGAGTTCGGCGGCAGTTACGGCTGGGAAGGCAACACGATGCACTACAACTACTCCGGCGGTATCGACGCACGCCTCACCCTGCAGGAGGACGACATCCTCGTCGACGTGAAGCTCGGCGTGCTGATGCTGATGGTGAAGAAGCGCCTGCAGAACGAGATCGAGGGCTACCTCGACCGCCACCTCGCCTGAGCTCCGCTCACATCGACCGCAGCACGCCCTGCTCCTCGAGTTCGAGCAGCAGCAGGTGCTGCAGCAGCATCTCCTTCGGCGTGTCCGGATGCGCCAGCCCGATGCGCTCGAGGTAGGGGCGCGCCTGCTCCTCGTCTACCTCGTTCAGGAACGAACGGATCACTGCCCGCAGCAATCCGGCCGGGTTGCCTAGCAGCGCCTTGACCTCCTTCAGGCCGCGCGCGAGCTCGATCTCCTCGCCCGTGAAGTCGGTGCCGAGCGGGAACGCCGGGAAATAGCCCTTGCGGCGCCACTCGGCGATCACCCCGGCGATGCGCTCCGGATGGTTGTCGCGTGCCCGCGGCGGAATCTCCCAGTCCGGATCGATCTTCCCGGCTGCCCGCACCGCCTCGAGCAGCTCGGGCTGGAAGCGCGCATCGGCGATGCCGATCAGCGCCTGGACGATCTCCTGGTCGCTGCGCCCGCGCAGGTCGGCGACTCCGTATTCGGTGACCACGATGTCGCGCAGGTGGCGCGGAATCGTCACGTGCCCGTAGCGCGGCACGATGTTCGAACGCAGCGACTTGCCGCTGCCGCGCGTGCTCCGCAGGCAGATGATCGAGCGGCCGCCCGGCAGTTCGTGCGCCTGCGCGACGAAGTTGTACTGCCCTCCCACGCCGCTGACGACCTCGCCGTCCTCGAGCCCGTCGGACACCACCGCGCCGCCCAGCGTCACCATCATCCCGGTGTTCACGAAGCGCGCGTGCCGGCGCTGCAGTTCGCGGAGCACCGGGTCGTCGATGCGGTTGATGCGCCGCACGCTGTCCATGCCGATCGCCTCGGCCTCGGCGCGCGGCATCGCCGCCAGCGCCGCATAGAAGTCGCGCGGCCCGAGGAAAAAACCGCCGTGCATGTGGATGCCCCCGCGCAGCTCGGAGCCCAGCGCCAGTCCGGCGACGGCCGCCAGCGCCGCCTCGTCGGACAGGTCGGCGACGCAGGCGCGCCCCTCGCGCACCAGCATGCCGTCGCGCAGTTCCACGTCGTCGGCGAACACGCCCCAGCGTCGCAGCCAGTCGACGTCAGGCTCGCCGAGACGGGTCCGGATCACGCCATCGTCGCGCAACGCCGCGAGCAGCCGCGCATCCGGCGTCTCCAGCCCGGTGCGGTTCAGCACCCGCTGCAGCCCGGCGTCGTCGTAGACGCGGCGCTTCACGATGCCGGCGCGCATCAGGTGCAGGAAGCCGTTGACGAACATCTCGCTGCAGCCGTAGAGCCCGGTCACGAAGGGCTCCAGGCCGCCGATACGCTCGATCAGCGCGGCATCGGTGCCGAGTTCAGCGACGATCGCGCGGTACTCGGCGTTGTGCTGCTGGCGCAGTCGGCTCGCGTAGACGATCGCGTCGCCCAGCGAACCGATGCCTATCTGCAGCGTGCCCCCATCGCGCAACAGCGTGCTCGCGTGTGCTCCGATCGCGAAGTCGGTGGCGTTGACCGACAGGTTCGGCGCCGCGAACAGCGTGCGGTTGCACGCGGGATCCTCGAGCAGCAGGTCGAAAACCTCCGGTTCGATCACGGCCCGGTTGTACATGAACGGCATGTCCGGGTGCAGCTGCGCGATCGCCATGCAGGGCTCGCCGCGCGCGCGCTGCTCCGCGAGCCACGGCAGCAGGTCGAGCGTGGTGTCGGTGTTCGACGCCAGGCTCAGCATGCGCCTCCCGTCGAGCTCGCGACTCGCCACCAGTTGCACCAGCACGTTGAGGCCGCGGTCGATCAGGTCGCGCGCCGCGAAGGTGTAGTTCGTCGAGACGTAATCGCGCTGGGCGCGCGCCACGCGCTTCATGGAGCCCGCCCGGAAATAGAACTCGTGCACGCGCACGTTGGCGGGCAGTTCACCGGCCCTCAGCGCGCGCATGTAGTCGAGTTCCTCGTAGTCGCCGAACTGCCGCTCGATGAACGGACCGAGCAGCCGCTGTTCGATCTCCGAGGCTGGTCGCGGCTTTTCCAGCGACAGGCCCGTAAATATCGTCAGCTCGATCTGCGGATCGGCGACGGCGCGCCGGTAGAAGGCATTGAGCAGCTGGTTCGGCTTGCCGATGCCGATCGGGGTTCCCAGCACGATGCGTTTGCCCACGCGCGCGATCGCGGCCTCGACGCACTGCTCGGGGCTCGCGCAGCTCGTTCCTGTGCTCCTCATGCTTCCTCCTCACGCCGCACCACGGCACCACCCTTTCCCGCGTGCATCGCCGCGCTCAGGCCAGCACGAATTCCCCGCCGCCGAGCCGCACCGCGCGACCGCAGCATTCCTCGCTTTCCATCCGGTCCATCGCCAGAGGATCGCGCGTCGCCGCCAGTGTGCGCGTACCTTCGGGCAGATCGAGCACCGCCACGGCGCACACGCGCTGGTCCTCGTGGTACATCACGGTGTAGCCGCGGATCAGCGCCGGTCCGTCGTCCACCGGCGCGACGACACGTCGCGGCTCACTCGCGGCGGCCACCTCGGCGCTGACGTCCGCGAACACGAAGCCGCCGGGGCCCGGCGTGCGCGACCAGACGCCGAAACCCTGCTTGGTCAGGTAACCCGACACCGAACTCACCAGCGCATTGGCGCCCGCACCGGCGCGCAGCAGTTCCGCGACGCGCGCGGTGGCCTGCAGCACGTAGTTGTTCAACGGCCCCCCCGCGAACGGCATCCCGCCGGTCACGGTCCAGTCACGCTCCGCGGGAATGCCGAGCTCGGCTGCGTAGAGTTCCACCGCGACCGGGAAGCACGAGTACAGTTCGATCAGATCGAGGTCCGCGACACGCAGCCCCGACGCCGCGAGCGCGCGCTCGCCGGCTATGCGCACGCCGGGCAGCCGGTGCAACTCGGCACGCTGCGACAGCGCGAGCATGTGGTTGGACTCGGTGCTCGCGCGCGGAAACACCCACTGCCGCGGCGGGATGCCGAGTTCCGTGGCGCGTCCCGCCGAGCAGAACAGCAGCGCCGCGGCCTGGTCCACGTTCCACGAGGGGTTGTGCAGCTTGGTGTACGGAAAGGCCAGCATGCGGTTGCGCGCCGAGGCGTCACGGATCGTGCGGGCATCGACGCGCTCGCGCTTCCACGCGTGCGGATTCGCGGCGGCGATCTCGCTGAAGCGGCTGTAGAGGGCGGCGATGCGGTCGCGGTGTGCATCGACCGTGAGCCCCTGCGCGGCACGGAACGCACTCTCGACCACCGCGTAATAGCCCACCGGCATCATGCCGAGCCCGGACCCGATCTCCTCCGGCAGCAGCAGTTCCGCCGCCGGCTCGAGCACCTCGTCCGGGGTGTCCGTGCACGGCGTTTCCGGCGCCTCGACGCCGGCGATCTGCGCCTGCAGCGCGCGATAGCGCGCCTCGCCGCCGACCACGATGCCGCTGTCGATCCTGCCCGCCGCGATGCGCGTGCACACGTCGGCGATCAGCGACTGCTGCAGGATACCCACCTTGGCGCAGACCGTGGTGGCCGTCCCGGCACCGATCGCGTGCGCGATCAGGCGGGCCGGATCCCCGTAGGACCACATGCCCTGCGGCACGCAGATGCGTTCGACCGCCGCGCCCAGCGCGCTCGCACCGCTGTCGGCAAGCGCGGCGTGCACCGCGTCGATCATCAGCTGCACCGCCTCGTGTGCGCGCGCCGGATCCCTCTCCTGTTGCTGGACCGTACCGATGCCGACGAGTACGGGTGTTCGCGGGTCGATCGAATGCATGGAAAAGGTGCTTCCTGTACGAAGTGTGAGGTGAAACCGGGCCGCGGCTCAGGCGGCGGCCGTGGCCTGCTTCTGTCGGGGCAACAGGAAGTGCGCCAGCGCCGGCATCAGCACCAGCGCGCCGACCATGTTCCACAGGAACATGAAGGTCAGCAGGATTCCCATGTCGGCCTGGAACTTGATCGGCGAGAACGCCCAGGTCACCACGCCTGCGGCCAGCGTGATCCCGATCAGCGCGACCACGCGCCCGGTGAACGTGAGCGCCGCGTAGTAGGCGTCGCGCAGCGGCATGCCGGCGCGCGTCTTCGCGAGCACCACGGTCAGCACGTACAGCGCATAGTCGATGCCGATGCCGACCCCGAGTGCGATCACCGGCAGCGTCGCCACCTTGATCCCGATGCCGAGTTGCACCATCAGCGCCTCGCAGAGCACCGAGGTCACCATCAGCGGCAGCACCGCGCATACCACACCTGCCAGCGAACGGAACGTGACCCAGCTGAGCAGGATGACCGCGCCGTAGACCCAGAACATCATCTCGCGGTTGGCCTTCTTCACGACGATGTTGGTCGCCGCCTCGAAGCCCGCGTTGCCGGCCGCGCCGAGGAACTGCACCTTGTCGCTGGGCCATTCACTGTTGAACTGCTCCAGCGTGTCGACCACCGACTGCAGTGTCTTCGCCTTGTGGTCGGCCAGGTAGACCAGCATCGGCCACACCGAGCACTCGACGTTGACCAGCCCCATGTCGACCATCTCGACCGCAGCGTAGTTGATCGATGACTGGTTGCGGTTCAGCGACAGCCACTTGATGTAGCCTTCGTTCAGGCCCGAGAGCAGGCGGCGCGTGCCGGAATTCATGCCGACCACGTCCTCGACCTCGGCGATCTGGCGGAAGCGCCACTCGAGCTCGTCGGCCAGCGCCAGCGTCTCGTGGTCGGTACAGCCGTCGTTGGCGGTCTTGACGATCACCGCGAAGATGTCGCTCGAGACCGAGTAATGCTCGATCATGAACTTCACGTCGGTGTTGTAGCGCGAATCCGGGTGCAGCTCGGGTGCGCCGGGATCGAGATCGCCGATCTGCAGGTCACGCGCGACCAGCAACCCGCCCGCCGCGAGCACGACCGCCACCGCGATCGCCGACGCCGCCCAGCGGCGCTCGGTGAACTTCAGCAGGAAACGCCAGATGCCGTGCGGCTCGGCGTCCACTGCCTCCTTCAGATGCGCGCGCCGGGCCGCCGACGCCGACACGCCGATATAGGACAGCGTCACCGGGATCAGGATCAGGTTGGTGAAGATCAGCACCAGCACGCCGAGGCTGGCGGTGATCGCGAGGTCCTGGATCACCTGGATCTGGATGATCATCAGCACCGCGAAGCCGACGCCGTCCGAGGCGAGCGCGGTGAAGCCGGCGAGGAACAAGCGCCGGAACGTGTAGCGCGCCGCCACGTACGGATGGCAGCCGCGACCGGTGTCCTGCAGGATGCCGTTCAGCTTCTGCGCGCCGTGCGAGACGCCGATCGCGAACACCAGAAAGGGCACCAGGATCGAATACGGGTCGAGCTCGAAGCCGAACACGGTGAGCAGCCCCAGCTGCCAGACCACCGCGCCGACCGTGATCACGATCACGACCAGCGTGGAGCGCAGGCAACGCGTGTACCAGTAAAGCAACGCGGTGGCGATCAGTACCGCGATGAAAAAGAATACCACCACGCTCTTCAGCCCGGCGATCAGGTCGGCGACGATCTTCGCGAAACCGATGATGTGCACACTGATCCCGGTGGGGTTCTCGGGATCGCCCTGGAAACGCTCGCGCACCTCCTCCAGTTGCGCACCGAGCCGCCCGTAGTCCAACCGCTCGCCGGTGTCGGGATTGCGGTCCATCAGCGGCACCAGCAGCGCCGCCGAGCGTTCGTCGTTGGCGATCAGGTTGCCGCGCAGCGCCGCGTGGGCGGCGTTGAGCCGCACGCGCGCGATCGATTCGGGCGAGGCGTCGTAGTCCGGCGGGATCACCGAATCGCCCTCGAAGCCCTCCTCGGTGACGACGCGGTAGCGCGTGTTCGGCGTCCACAGCGACTTCATCTTCTCGCGCACCACGCCGGGGATGAAGAACACCGCGTCGTTGACTTCGTGCAGCGTCTGCAGGTACCCCGGGGTGTAGATCGTCGTGTCTTCGGTCGCCACCGCGATGCGCAGCACGTTGCCGAGCCCGCGCATCTGGTCGGCGTTGGCCTTGTAGTTCAGCACGTACGGGTGGTTCTTGGGCAACATCTTCTCGAACTCGGACTGCAACCGCATGTGCGTGACGGTGTAGTAGCCGAGGAACAGCGTCGCCAGCACGCAGGCCAGCACGATCGCCGCGCGGTTGTTGAAGATCAGGTTCTCGAGCCAGGAGCCCGAACGCGGGTCGAACTTCGCCACGTCGTCGATCACCGGCAGGAAGGTGCTGTCTGCGCCGTGTGCCATGGAATTCCCCCGTGGTTAGCGCGCCGCGGCGCTGAGGCGTTCCGCTTCGCCGATGTCGATCACCCGCAGCCCGAAGGCGCCGCTCAGCACCAGTTCCCCGGTACGTCCCTCGATCAGGTCGCTGACCGGCGCTTGGGCGGCGACCGGCAGCAGCTCGAAGCTGCGCCCGTCGTCGCCGCTCGCAAGCAGCGTGCCGTCCTGCGCCGCGAGCACCACGCGACCGTCGGCCAGCGTGGTGGCGGCGACGATCGCCGGCGTCTGCGGCTTGCCGACCTCGCTCCAGCTCGCACCGCGATCCTCCGAGCGGAACACCAGCCCGCGCAGGCCGCCGGCCACCAGCGCGCCCTCCCCGGTGGCGACGATCGTGAACATGCTGCCGTCGTAGGGAAATTCCTGCCGCCGCCACTCGCCGCTCGCGGGGTCCTCGACCAGGATCGTTCCCATCTCGCCGGCGAGCACCCGCGTCGGCGCACCGTCGCCCGCGGCTGGCAACTCGGCGTGCGCGAACAGGTGCACGTACTGCTCCAGATCCAGCCGCTCCATCACCGGTTGCCACGAATCGCCGCCATCGACAGTCGCGAACAGCAGGCCGTACGCGCCGGCGGCGATCCCCTCGCGCTCGTCGCGCATCAGGATCCCGAAGAAAGGTCGGTCGGCATTGCCGTCGAGCGCGAGCTGCATTTCCTCGAGCAGCAGCGCATAGCGCGCGTCGTCCGGATGCTGTGCGGCCAGCGTGCGGTAGTGTTCCAGACCGATGCGCGCGAGTTGCACGCCGTCGAGCTGGCGAGTCCAGGTCCGGCCGCCGTCGCGCGTGCGCAGGACCACGCCCTCGTGACCAACGACCCAGCCTTGCTCGGGCGAGACGAAGCTCGCATCGAGCAGCGAGGAACGCACCGGCACCGATTCGGCCTGCGTCCACGAGTGGCCCTGGTCGTCGGAATACAGGATGTGGCCGCGGATGCCGGTGGCGATCAGCCGCTCACCGGCGCGCGTCAGGGAAAAGCCGAGCGACTGCGCGGCGATCGCCGACGGCACGGCCGGCAGTTCGAGCACGTCGTAGCGCTTCGCCTCGGGTTGGGCCGCCGCGCCCAGCGCGAGCACGGCGCCGACTGCCAGGACCAGGATTCTTTTCATGCAGGCTCCCGAATCACTGCCGCGCGGAGCAGCCGCGCCCCCGTCGACCCGACCCGCATCCCGCCGACGAGCCGTGGCGGGATGCGGCGATCGTGGTCAGCGGATGCCGGTACGTGCCATCCCCTGCGCCGTGAAGTACTGCTCGGACGCATCGTGGGTGTTGCGGTAGGTGCCCGGAATCGGCTTCGAGTTGATGTTGTAGATGTTGCTGATCAGATCGTAGCCACCGTAGCCGGTATTGGCGGGCGACGGCACGTCCCAGTCGTGGTGCGGGTACATCAGCTGCACGCGCCACAGCTTGCCCTGGCCGTCCCAGGTCTCGCCGATCAGGCCCGCCCACGTGTCCTCGTCGAGGTAGTAGCGGCGCTTGCTGTAGATGTGCCGGCTGCCCGCCTTCAGCTTGCCTTCGACGATCCACACACGGTGCTTCTCCCAGCGCACGAACTCGGGCTTGAAGAAGTGCTTGTCCATCATTTCCTCGACGTTCTTCTCGAGCGAGAAAACGTAGGTGTTGTATGGCAGGAAGATCTCCTTCTTGCCGACCAGTGTCCATTCGAAGCGTTCCGGCGAGCCGTTGTACATGTACGCGTCGTCGTAGGTCGACATGCCCGCGGTGGCCGGGTTGGGCGTGTCGAAGGACACCGCCGGCGCCTTGCGCACACGCCGCTGCCCGGTCAGGTACTGCCATGCGTCACGGCCCTTGCCGGCGGTGTAGTCCGCCCCGGGTTCGTGCACCAGCAGGATCTCGCCGGCACGGCGCGCCGGCGCGAGGTAGTTGATGCGCAGGAACGTGTAGCGCAGGTCGCTGGTGCTGTAGTTGCGCTGCTTGAACTGGTCGATGTACATCGGATAGTCGATGTAGTTCTCGGCCGTGGTCGACAGCACCTGCTTGCCGTTGGCGTCGACGTAATAGCTGTTGTACTTGAAGTAGGCCTGGAAGCCCTGGAAGCGCAGCATGTGGTTCCACAGCGCCTCGACGCCGCTCTGCGGCAGCGGGAACGGCACGCCGGCGACGTTGCCCTCGATCTTCTGTCCGTCGGCCACCAGGCTCGCGTCGGCGGCGTTCTTGCGCGTGCCGTCGAAGAACCACTGCGGCTGGATCGAGTTGCGGTGCGTCGGGTAGACGTCGAGCCGGAAGCCTTGCTTGCCCCACTTGTCCAGCAGCGCCGCCACCCCCTCGGCGAGGAACGGTTGGTACTGCGCCATGTTGTCGGCGGTCACCGAATACAGCGGCTTCTCGTCGGGGAACGGATTGCGATAGTCGTCACCGGGTTTCCAGCCGGCCGGCACCGGGGTTCCCTTGCCGTCCCAGGCCGGGATCGAGCCGTCGGCATTGCCGGCACGCTCGGCGCCCACCGGCGTCAGGTCGGCACCGAGGCGCGCGGCCTGCTCGGCGCTGACCGCCGCGTGCAGCGCGCTCGAGTAAACGGCGCCGATCAGCGCCGCGGCAAACAGGCTTCTTATCTTCATGATGTGGCAGCTCCTTCCGGATCCCGGATCAGAATGTGCGCTTGACGGTGAAGGTGAGGTTGTCGCGGTCCTTCAGGTTGCCGACCGGACCGTTGTCCTGGGAACCGAAGTAGAAGTTGTACTTCACGTCGACGTTCCAGACCTGCGCGTACTCCAGCGCGACGCCGATACTCCCCGAGCCGATGCCTTCGTTACCACCGGTGGAGATCGGCGTCTGGCCATCGATGCCGTAGGACACCGTGAACGGCAGCCGCACGTCGAGGCTGGGACGCACCTGGTACCACTGCGGCGCGAACGCCAGTGCCACCGTCGACAGCACGCGGTCCTCGCGCACGTCCGGGTGTACCAGCGCGGCATTGCGCCGGATCCGGTCCAGTGCCGAGAAGGTCAGTTCCACGGAGTAGCTGCCACCGTCCCAGAAGCGACCCGGATCGAGGAACCCCAGTGCGTTCATCACCACGTGCCAGGTGTCGCCGGTAGGTCCGGGATAGTTGCTCTCGTTCGCGCCGTCGAAATCGAAGTTGTCGGACGGGAATCCGTTGCTGGCCAGCGTCTGCTGCACCAGCGCCTGGAACGCACCGAAATTCGGGTACGGTTCGGCGTGCAGCAGCGCCGCGGTGCCGAAGTTGATCGCGACGTCGTGGCGATACACCAGGTCCATGCCGAAGGAAATGCCCGCGATCTCCTTGCCGAGGCTGATCCCGAACAGCTCGTTGTCCTCGCGGTAGGTCCACTTGAAGCGCCCGATGCCGACCGCCGGATAGCCAGCGCCCGTGTAGTAGCCGAACGGGTCGGGAGTGTCACCGCCGGAGAATGCCGGCCACAGCCCGACCAGCGCAGCTGCGAGAGGATTCGTGGTCGCCTGAGCGGTGGCGAACTGCCCCACGTTCAGCGCACCGACCAAGCCCTGTGGGTACTTGTCGTGGTAGTTCAGGTAGTAGACGCCCAGTTCGAGTCCGCTCTCGGCGAAAACGTACTGCATGCCCAGGCCGAACTCGCCGTCGTCGGGCTTCTCGGAGGCGTTCTTGACGAAACCGGTGCGCGGCGATACCAGCGCTCCGGTGGCCGGATTCACCTGACCGGGGATCAGCGTCAGGAACTCGGCGTCGTCCATCGATATCTCCGACAACGCCAGGTAACTTCCCGGGTGCGGGTAGCGCGTGGGCTCGAACTCGAAGGAGTAGTAACCGACCACCGCGAGGTTCGGCGTCGCCTGCCACGAAAGCGAGAGCTTGTTGCTGGGCAGGAACAGCTCGCGCGCCTCCGAGCCCGGCACCCCGAGTCCCTTGGACAGGTCGATCGAGGCCATCGAACCGGCGATGCCGTTGACCGCGCCGCCGACGAACAGGCTCTGGCCCCAGTACAGCGCGTGGCGACCCAGGCGCGCGCTCAGCTCGGTGCTGCCCAGCGTCAGGTTCGCGAACACGAAGGCATCGAGCAACTCGACGTCGCGGTAGTGCAGATCCTCGGTGGCGTCCAGATACTCGCCCGGGGCAACGCTGAGACCGTGCCAGGTGTCGGTGTAGTTGCCGTTGACGCGATACCGCTTGTTGACTCCGGGGTGGTCGTTGTCGTCCCCGTAGGCGTGGTCGTACCACGCCGCGGCACTGACACGGAAACCGAAGTCCTGCTTCCACACCAACTCAATCTCGCTCAGCAGATCCAGCCGGTTGCTGACGATGCCCTTGTCGAAGCCGAGGTCGCCGTCGTCGTAGAGCGTGGGGCTCTTGCTGGCGATCACGTCGTCGCTCTGGCTCTCGACACGCGTCATCAGGTTGTATTTCAGCGTGTTGTCCCAGCGCACGTCGAGGTCGGCGTTGCCGGTATCGAACTGCATCGCCCAGCCGGTGCTGGCGGTCGCCAAGGCCACGCAGGCCACGGCCTGCCCCAGCGCACGCCGGCGGAACCTTCCGCGCATCGCTCCCCTTGCTGTTCTCATGGTCGCAACCCCCGCAGCGTATGGTTGGTCGAACGCGCCCTTTTTGCCGGATTCTAGTGTAGTGCTTCATTCTGTTTGGAACTTAACCGGCTATTGGCGCGGATCACCTTCTGCAGGATGTCGCGAGCCGATTTGGTCCAGATGAATGGTTTGGGTTGGGTGTTGTGATGGGCAATGTA
>JAJVIG010000015.1 GCA_022072145.1 Pseudomonadales bacterium | reverse complement strand
CATCCGCTGCAGCGGGCGCTCGAGGCCGTCTGCCGCGAGGCCGGCGACGCGCTCGAGCGCGTCAAGCAGGCCGTCGGCGACTACCTCTCCTCGCACGGCGGGGTGGCCGTGCTGGCCGGGTTGCCGGGCGAACTGCACCGTCTGGCGGGCGCGCTGCGGATGGCCGGATTGACTCCGGCCGCCGTCGTGCTCGACCGCTGCCACGACCATCTGGTCGGTGTGCTGGTCGGCGAGCGTCCCGCCCCGACACCGCAGGTGATCGACACCCTGGCCGATGCCCTCGGGGCGGTCGAGTATTTTCTCGAACGCTTCCTGATCGATGGCCACGCCCCGGAGCTGATCCTCGCGCGGGCGATGGCGGGTGTCGACGAACTGGCGGGGTCGCCTGCGCGGCGGCCGGATGCCGAAACGTTCGAACCGCTGCCCGAACCGGAGCCCGAACCGGAGCCCGAACCCGAACCGGAGCCCGAACCCGAACCGGAGCCCGAACCCGAACCGGAGCCCGAACCCGAACCGGGGCCCGAACCCGAACCCGAACCCGAACCCGAACGCGAGCCGCTGGACCCCGAGATCGTAGAGATCTTCGTCGAGGAAGCCACCGAGGTGCTCGCGACGATCGCCGCCCAGCTGCCGAAGTGGAGCGCAGCGCCAGGTCCAGGCAGCGCGCTGACCGAGCTGCGACGCGCGTTCCACACGCTGAAGGGCAGCGGACGCATGGTCGGGGCCGATCTGCTCGGCGAACTCGCCTGGTCGACCGAGAACCTGCTGAACCGCGTGATCGAGGGCACGCTGGCGAGCTCGGCTGCGCTGGTCGATGCGGTGGCGGCGGCGCGCGAACTGCTGCCCGGGCTGATCGACGCGTTCGCGCGCGGCGCCAGCGCGGACCGTACCCCGGTGACGCTGTTGCGCGCACGGCTCGACGCGCTGGCGCGTGGCGAACAGCCGCCGGCTCCCGCACCGGCTGTGCCGGAAGCGATCGTGACGCCCGAACCCGTACCGGAGCCGGAGTCGGCGCTCGTGGCCGCTGAACGGGAAGCCGGCGCGCGCCTGCGGCGCATCTTCGGCGAAGAACTGGCCGAGCACCTGCAGGCGCTGCGTACCCATCTGGAAGGCGAGGGGCGCGGTCTGGTCACCCAGGCGCTGTTGCGCACCGTGCACACGCTGCGCGGCAGTTCCTGCGCGGCCGGCAGCGACGCGCTCGCGCTGGTGCTCGAGCCGCTGGACGACATGATCCATGCCGCCTGCGAGAGCGATCACGCGCTCGCACCCGCCCAGCAGTCGCTGCTCGGGCAGCTCTGTGAATTGCTCGCGCACGCGCTCGCCGCGCCGCACGACGAGGCCGGGCTGCTCGCGCACGCCAGACGCCTGCGTGCGCGCATCGACGAGGTGTTCCCCCGCGCCGGTCGCGGCGCGCATCCCGATGCGCGACTCGCGCGCTTCCTGCACGAAGCGCTGGAAAAACTGTTCCATGCCGGATCACTGCTCGCGGCGTGGCGCGCGGGAGACGACGCGGCGGCGACGGTGCTGCTCGCTGAATTGCGCGCGGTGCACGAGCGCGCCACGCAGCTCGGCGTCGACGGGGTGCTGCGGCTGTCGCAGCCGCTGCTCGACGCGTTGACGCCCGCCTCCCGCGCGGGGGCGCCGGCATCGGTCGCGCTGATCGATGCCGCGTCGGCGGCCTGCGAGGCCTGCCTCGACGTGCTCGATCGCCTCGCCGCCGGCGAACTGCCGGAGACACCGGAGCGGATCGTCGAGCGCCTGGGCGAGTTTGTGCGCGCGGCCGATGCGCAGCCGGCGGTCGCGCCGGTGGTGCAGGCCGACGCGCCCGACGTCGCGCGCGAGCGGGTGCGCCGCGACCTGCAGCAGGCGGAACCGGAACTGCTCGGCATCTTCCTCGAGGAAGCCGAGGAGCTGATGACCGCCATCGACGAGACGATCGACGCCTGGCGGCACGATCGCGGCAGCCGCGCACCGTACGACGACCTGCAACGTCATCTGCACACCCTGAAGGGCGGTGCGCGGATGGCCGGCATGAAATATCTGGGCGAACTCGCGCATCACTTCGAGACGCTGCTGATCAACGAAGGGGTGCGTTTCGGACGCTTCGACGACGCCTTCTTCGCGCGCGTGACCGAATTCCGCGAGCGCCTGCTGCGTGCGATGGACGGCGTCCGCGAGCACCCGCCGGCTGCGGTCCCCGAGCCGCCGGTGCGTGCACCGGAAGCCGCGCCGCCCGTGGTCGCACCGGTGGTGGTCGAACCGGCACCCCAGCCTGCGGAGCCGGCCGCGGTTGCGGCGGCCGCGGCCGGGCTCGAACCGGTCGAACCCGAGCCCGAGCCAGCGCCCGAGCCGGAGGTTGTGATCACGGTGATCAGCGCGCCGCCGTATCCGGTCGCGGCGCCGTCCGCCGTGCCCAGGCCGCGCGACGAGGTGGTGCGCGTCTCGGCGCAGTTGCTCGAGGAGCTCGTGAACCTCGCCGGCGAGGCGAGCATCTCGCGCGGGCGGGTGGAGGAGCAGGTCAACGAGCTCGGGCTGCTGTTCGGTGATATGCAGGGCGCGATCGAGCGCGTGCAGGGCCAGGTGCGCCGGCTCGACATCGCCACCGAGGCGCAGGTGCTGTTCCGCCGCGAACGCGCCGACGGTTCGTCGGCCGAAGGCTTCGACCCGCTCGAGATGGACCGCTACTCGCAACTGCAGCAGCTCTCGCGCTCGCTGGTGGAGAGCGCCTCGGACCTGCTCGACATCAAGCGCACGCTGGCCGAGAAGACACGCGACCTCGAGACGGTGCTGGTGCAGCAGGCGCGCATCAACGGCCAGCTGCAGGAAGGGCTGATGCGCTCGCGCATGGTGCCGTTCTCGAGCGTCGCGCCGCGGCTCAAGCGCGTGGTGCGCCAGGTCGCGGCCGAACTGGGCAAGGAGGTCGAGCTCGACGTCGGCAACATCGGCGGCGATCTGGATCGCGGCATTCTCGAGCGCGTGGTGGCGCCGCTGGAACACATGCTGCGCAACGCGGTGGACCACGGCATCGAGGCGGGCCCGGTGCGCGCCGGGCGCGGCAAGCCGGCGACCGGACAGATCCGCATCGACGTCGTGCGCGACGGCGGTGACGTGCTGATCACGGTCGAGGACGACGGTGGCGGCGTCGATCTGGAGGCCGTGCGCACCAAGGCGATCGAGCGCGGGCTGCTGGACCCGGAGGCCCGGCTGCGCGACCACGACGTGCTGCAGTTCATCCTGCATCCGGGCTTCAGCACGGCGGCCACGGTCACGCAGATCTCCGGCCGCGGCGTCGGCATGGACGTGGTGAGCAGCGAGATCCGTCAGATGGGCGGCTCGCTGGAGATCGACAGCCGGCCCGGCCAGGGCACCCGCTTCGTGGTGCGGCTGCCGTTCACGGTGTCGGTCAACCGCACGCTGCTGGTCGCGATGGGGCAGGAAACCTACGCGCTGCCGCTGAACACGGTGGCTGGGGTGGTGCGGCTGCGCGTCGACGAACTCGCCCAGTACGCGGCCGACGAACGGTTGTTCGAGTACGCGGGCCACGGCTATCGCGTGCGCTACCTCGGTGCGGTGCTGCACCCCGACGAGCAGCGCGACCTCGGGGTCGACGGCGACACCGTGCCGCTGGTGCTGGTACGCGGCGGCGGCCAGGCGCTCGCGGTTGCGGTCGACCGGCTGCTCGGCGCGCGCGACATCGCGGTCAAGAGCCTGGGCCCGCAGTTCGGCGCGGTCCCCGGCCTGAGCGGCGCCACCGTGCTCGGCGACGGCTCGGTGGTGCTGATCCTCGATCTGCCGGCGATGCTGCGCGCCGATGCCGCACGCGGCTTCACGGCCTACGAGCGCGGCGCGCGCCCCGCGCCGCAACGCCAGGCCGAGCGCCCGCCGCTGGTCATGGTGGTCGACGACTCGGTGACCGTGCGCAAGGTCACGACGCGTTTCCTCGAGCGCGAGGGCATGCAGGTCATCACGGCGAAGGACGGCGCCGAGGCCATGCTGCTGCTGCAGGAGCAGGTACCCGACGTGATGCTGCTCGATATCGAGATGCCGCACATGGACGGCTTCGAGGTGATCGCGAAGGTGCGCCTCGGCGAGTCGCTGCGCCACCTGCCGATCGTGATGATCACCTCGCGCACCGGCGACAAGCACCGTGAGCGCGCGTTCGCGCTGGGTGCGAACGCCTACCTCGGCAAGCCGTACCAGGAGTCGGTGCTGCTCGAGCAGATCCGCGCCTTGCTCGCGCCCCGGGAGGTCAGGCCATGACGGAAGATGCAGCGCAGGGCCAGCGCGATCTCAGCGCGCTGCTGGTCCCGCTCGCCGGCGAACTGCTGGTGGTGCCGAGCGCGGTGGTCGTCGAGATCATCCGTCGCCGCGAACTCGAGCGCCCGGCGCAGGCACCCGAATGGTTGCTCGGCATGCTGCACTGGCACGAGTCGACGATTCCGGTGTTGTGCTTCGAGGCCTTGAACGGGGGGCCGCTCAGCGACACCGGCCACGGCGGACGGATCGTGATCCTCGGCGTGCTCGGTGAGCACGCGGTGTTGCGCCACTACGCGATCCTCGCGCAGGGCGTGCCGCACCTGCTGCTGATGACGGCCGCCGACCTGCAGCCGGACCCGGCGCGCAGCGCCGGTGCGGTCGAGCGCATGAAACTGCGCGTGCACGGCCAGGACGCCGCCATACCCGACCTCGACGCCGTAGAGGCGGCGCTGGCGCACCTCAGCAGCGGCGGTCGCTGATCTCGAGGATGATGTTGCGGGTCTTCTCGCCGACCACGTAGGCGGTGCGCGACTGGAACTCGGGCAGCGAGCCGTACATGATGGTGCGGATACCCTCCTTTTCGAGTTCGACCAGCGTCTCGTCCAGATCGTCCACCAGTCCCGCGAACAGGTGGTGGACGCCTTCGCCGTGTTGTGCGAGGTGGCGCGTGAACACGTTGTCGCCCCCCGGCAGCGGCTGGATCAGCTCGAGGCAGGGGTTGTTGTCCCAGGCCGTCATGGCGACGCGGATCCTGCCGCTGTAAGGCGTGCCGCCCTTGCGGTCGTACATGGTGCCGTGGTCGCCCTCGAAGGTCGTGAACGGACCCCAGCCGATCACGTTGCTGTAGAAATCCATCGCCTGGTCGAGGTCGCGGACCACCATCCCCACCTGCAGCACACGATTGAAATTCAGGCTCATCGTCGGTTCCTCCGGTTCGTCAGTCATCCAGTCGGGCCACGTCCGCCAGCGGCAGCACCCGCGTGCGCAGCGGCTGCAGCGGCTCTTCCGGCAGCAGGAAGCGCCAGAACAGCCGCCCCTGCGTGCGCCCTTCCGTGTCGAGCCAGTTCGGCACCCCGGGGTCGCGGTGCGCGAGCACCATGCGGAAGCTGCCGTCGGCCGCGAGCCGCGTCTGGCGGCGATTCAGCGATACCTGCCGGTTGACGTGGTCGTAGGTCTGCAGGAAGCGCGTGAACAGCACCACGTTCGCGAAGCGGCAGCGCGGGAATCGCCCTTCGATCACCAGTGCCTCGTCGGGCTGCAGCGCGTACGGTGCCAGCGCGTAGACCGCGTCCATGTTCGCCCAGCCGGTGCTGGCCGCCGGATCGGCCGGCGGATTGAAGCGGTTCGGCACCGTCGATACCCACCCCGGCTGCGGTCCGCGCGGAAACGGCGGCACATCGAAGGTCATGCCGCGCACGTAGTTCACGACGCGGCGCATGCGCGCCGCCAGCGTGGCGTCGTCCATGCGCGCCGGCGGTGTCGGCTCGGCATCCAGGCATTCGATCGTCAGCGGGATGTGCAGTGCGGGATCCGATGCCGCGGGGTGCTCCCGTTCGAAGAAGTGGCGGGTGTTGATCAGTCCGGCCTGCGGATGCAGCGGGAACCAGTGGCCGGGGCGGCGCTGCGCACCCAGCACGAATTCGAAGTTGCCGCCGGCGTCGAGGTGCAGATCGGAGTCCCTGACCACGTTGACAGTCTGCCGCGAGTAGCCGCCGTCGGCGGTGCCGACTTCCTGGCTGAACGAGGTGAAGGTGGCGCCGGCGACGTTGCCGCGAATGCGGTAGCTGCGGTCGGGGCGCACGTACGCACCGAAATACAGTGCGTCGGGGTTGTCGCCGAGCACCTTCATGTTCGGGGCGGTGATGCGGCGGAACACCGGCCGCTCGGGGTCCGCGTCGAGCTGGCTGCCGAGCGCCGCCTGCAGCGCGTGCAGCACGAACAGGCGGCCGTCGGTGACGTCCTCGGGTCGGGTGGTGCCGAATTCCGCGCCGAGGAAGCGCGTGTCCAGTTCGCGCACGAAATCCAGCAGTTCCGCGAGCGCCTGGCCGCTCGCCGCCGTAGCCGTCGTCATGATCGGATCCCCCGGGGTGTCGTCGATCGCGCTAGTCCGTTCCCGACCCGGCCAGGAAGCTCGCGAAACGTTCGCGGTAGGGTGCGAACACCGCGCCGTGCTGCTGCTCGCCGAGGCCGAATTGCGCCGTGCTGTAGCTGTGCACGCCGTGCTTGTCGCGCGGGCGGTTGCGGATGTAGTCCTCCATCCGCCGGCGCGTGGCTGCGGTCAGTTCGAAGCCGAAATGCGCGTAGATCTTCTCGACCGAGCCGAGCATGTCGCGCATGATCTCGCCGAAGCCGAGGTCGACGAACAGGCGGTCGCGCCCGGGCCGGGCGTCGCGCCACGCCAGGCCGCGCAGCAGCGCCTGCGACAGGTGATCGACCTCGCCCTGCGCCGTGAGCAGCGGATCGATGCCCTCGTTGAAGGCTCCGCGCAGCGTCTGCGCCAGGCTGGATCCCGAGGCCATCACCGCCATCGGTTCGCGGTGGGTCCACACGATCGCGGCATCCGGGTACTCGTCGAAGATCTCCTGCAGGTACGGCAGGTGCAGCGGCGACTTCAGCACCCAGCGTGGCCGCGCGCAGTCCACCTGCAGGTGCTGCAGCACCTGGTGGTGCCAGCGATACGCGCGGTGCATGTCGTGATCCAGGCACCAGCGCCGGTAGCCCGGTACGTAATAGGTCGCGCCCCACTCGTCGCTGATGAAATGCATCGCGAGTATCGACAGGCACTCGGTGGGCAGACGGGCGCCCATCTCGTGGATCGTCTTGAAGCCCGGCGCGAGCTGGTCGAAGGCGGCGAGCTGCGCCTCGACCTCGGCGATCCGCGGGTCGGTCTCGACGGTGTCGGCGTGCGGCGGCGGCACCGGCTTCATGAGCTGCCAGTGCAGCGGCGAGATGTGGTCGGGGTCCTGCGCGAGCACCTCGTGCAGGATCGTGGTCCCGGTGCGCGGCAGCCCGAGCACGAACAGCGGACGCTGGATCTTCTGGGTTGCGACGGCGGGCCGCTGGCGGCGGTAGTCGATGATGCCGAGCCGGTTCGCAAGCCGCCCGATCAGCGTTTCCCCGGTCGCGTAACGCCCCAGCTCCGACAGCCGCGCCTCGCGTTCCAGCGCGTCGACGAGGTGTTCCAGTCCCACGCGGAACTCGGGGTCGCCCCAGTCGGCGAGCCCCGTGCGCTGCTCGGCGGCAGCGATCAAGCGGTCCGGGTCGAGTCGCGGTCCTGCACTCACGATCGCCTCCTCCTCTCAGCCGGCCCGTGCGCCCGTGCCGGTGACGCGATCCATCAGTTCGTCGCCGTACATGCGCCGGCACAACGCCTCGAAGTCCTCACCGCGTGGCAGGTCCAGGCCGCCGTCCACCGACAGGGTCTGGCCGGTCACCCAGGCGGCCTGCTTCGAGCAGAAATACAGCACCGCGTCACCGATGTCCTCGGGGAAGCCCGTGCGATCGAGCGGCGTGTGCCCGATCACGACCTTCTGCTCGTCGTCGGTCCAGCCGAGCAGCGCGCCCTCGGTGGGGATGAAGCCGGGACGGATCGTGTTGACGCGGATCGCGAACGGGGCGAGTTCGATCGCGGCGCAGCGCACCAGCATCTCGAGCCCGGCCTTGGTGGTGCCGTAGGTCGCCATGAACTTCGGCATCTGGAAGCCGGCACCGGAGGAGATCGCCACGATGCTGCCGCCGTGTTGCTGCATCGCGAGCGCGGCGTGCTTGATGGTGAACGCAGTGCCCATGATGTTGAGGTCGCAGGCGTAACGCCAGTGGTCGGCGGTCAGCGACAGGATCGGACCCGGCACGCCGGTGCCCGCGTTCGCGACCGCGATGTCGAGCCGGCCGCCGGCGCCGGCTGCCACCTGCACGGCGCGCTCCACCTCGGCTTCCACCGTCACATCGCACTGCTGCACGCGCAGCTCGGCACCCGCGACCTTCGCGCGCAAGCGCGCGGCGGAGTCCTCGAGTACGTCCGCGCGCCGGCCGGCGATGGTCACGATCGCGCCCTGCTCGAGCAGCCGCAGTGCGGTTGCGTGTCCGATGCCGGTGCCGCCGCCGGTCACCAGTGCCGTGCACCCCGCGAGTCCGGAATCGATCATGGTCTGCTCCCCGGCATCGTGGCCTGTGGTTCCGATGCCGGGATCATAGCCGCCATCGTCCGCGGGAGCGGGATCGACGTTATTGCGAATCCTGCCTTTCGTTTGCCAAAACCGCCATAATCGGCACGCCCGCGTTCCGGGCACCGTCGGAATCCAACTCCATCAGACTGCGCGGCACGCGGACCGCGCCGAAGAACGCCGATGCATGCTCCGGTCACCCGAACCGTGGAAACCAGCTTGTCGGTGCGTGGCATCGACGTCGAACTGGTCGCCTTTTCCCAGCCGGAACCGTTCACCGGCGTGTTCGAGGGCGACGAGCGTGACGCGCTCAGCCTGTCGCTGACGCCACTGGTGACGCGCTCGCGCGGCGCCTATCTGGACGCCGACGGCCAGCCCGGCCAGTGGAACCAGGTCGGGGACGTGAATTTCTGCCCCGCCGGCTGCCGGCTGCTGGTCTCCGCGCCGGAGGTGGTGTCGTTCCGCAGCCTGCGCGTGTGCTACCAGCCGGGGATCGTCGCCGGCACCATCGGGCCCACCGGGCACTGGAGCCCGGCGCAGCTGCTCGCTGCGCTCGACGTGCAGTCACCGGCCGTGAAGCGCGACCTGTTCCGCATCGTGAAGGAAGTGTCGGAGTCGGGACGGTTCCGCGAGGAACTGATCGCGAGCGTGGCGCGCGTGGTGCTGGTCGAGATGGCGCGTGTGATCGGCGACACCCCGGCGCCGCGGGTGCGCGCGCAGCACAGCGCGCTGGCGCCGTGGCAGGTGCGCCGCATCCGCGACTACGTCGAGGGCATGATCGACCACGCGCCGAGCATCGACGAACTGGCGCGCGTGTGCGAGATCGGCAGCCGCCACCTGATGCGCGCGTTCAAGTCCACCACCGGTCGCACCCTCGGCGAGTACATCGGCGAGGTGCGCATGACCAAGGCGAGGAGCCTGCTCGCCGACACCAGCCTGGCGCAGAAGGAAATCGCGAGCCGCCTCGGCTATTCGGGCCCCAGCACCTTCTGCGCCGCTTTCGGCAAGGCGGTCGGCATGACCCCGAAACAGTTCCGCGACCGGCATCGCCGGTCGTGAACGGCCAATGTCCGGCGCTTCCCGTCGGACGCCGGACGTGCGCCATGTCGGCCGCAGGTTCGACCTGTGGTCGAACGTGTCCGGCGTAGGTTCGGCCTGTGGCCGAACGGGGTGAACGTCCGGGCACGGCCCGGACCTAGTGCGCCAGATCGCCCCAGAGGTACTGCAGGATCGCCAGCGCCGCCACCGGCGCGGTCTCGGTGCGCAGCACCCGTGGCCCCAGCGACCACGGTGTGAAGCCCGCGGCGCGTGCGCGCGCAAACTCGCCGTCGTCGAGCCCGCCCTCCGGCCCGACCAGCACGCGCACCGCGGCCGGCGCCGGCTGCGCCGCGAGCGCGCGGCTGTCGGCCGTGTGCAGCACCAGCCCCGGAAGCTCGGTGCGTTCGGCGAGCCAGCGGTCCAGCGCGACCGGCTCGCCGATCACCGGCAGGCGGTTGCGCCCGCTCTGTTCGCAGGCGCTGATCGCGACCTGCCGCCAGTGGCGCAGCCGGTTGTCGCCGCGTCCGCCGTCGAACTTCGCGTTGCAGCGCGCCAGCAGCAGCGGTGTGATCGTCGCGACGCCGAGTTCGGTGCACTTCTGCACCGTCCAGTCCATGCGCTCCCCGCGCGCGAGCCCGATGCCCAGGTGCACGGCGAGCGGGCTGTCGGCGGCGCTCTCGGCGGTGGCGCCGAGCACGAGTTGCAGCGTGCGGCGCCCGAGCGACTCCAGCGTCGCCGTGAACTCCGCTCCGCTGCCGTCGAACACCCGCAGCCGTGCGCCCTGATCCAGACGCAGCACATTGCGCACGTAATGTGCGGCGTTGTCGTGCAACTCGACGGTGGTGCCCGCCACCAGCGGCTGCTCGACGAACAGGCGGGGGATGCGCATCGTCAGAGCAGCCCGGCCTCGCGGCAGATCGCGAGCGTGGGTGCCGCCTGGTTCATCGTGTAGAAGTGCAGCCCCGGCGCGCCGCCGTCGAGCAGCCGGCGGCACAGCCCGGCGACGAAGCCGGTCGCGAACTCGCGGGTCCCCGCCTCGTCGTCCTGCAGCGCCTCGAGGCGGTAGTGCAGCCAGCGCGGGATCTCGGCGCCGCAGTTGCGCGCGAAGCGCGCGAGGTTCTGGTAGTTCAGGATCGGCATGATGCCGGGGTAGATCGGCTGCGCGATGCCTTCGGCACGGCAGGCCTGCACGAAATGGAAGTAGGCGTCGGCGTTGTAGAAGAACTGCGTGATGCCATGGTCGGCACCGGCATCGAACTTCTTCTTCAGGAAGCGGATGTCGGTGGCGAAGTCGCGCGCCTGCGGGTGCATCTCCGGGTACACGGCGACCTCGATGGTGAAATGCGCGCCGGTGTGCTCGCGCACGAACCGCACCAGCTCGCTGGCGTGGATCATCTGCGACATCCCGCCCACCCCCGACGGCAGGTCGCCGCGCAGCGCCACGAGGCGGCGGATGCCGTGGTCGCGGTAGACGGCCAGCAGCTCGAGGATCAGCGACTCGTCGTCGCCGCCGAACGACAGGTGCGGCGCCACCGCGCTGCCGCCGCGCGCGAGTTCGAGCACCACGTCGCGGGTGGTCTCGCGGGTCGAGCCGCCGGCGCCGTAGGTCACCGACGAGAACGCGGGCGCGAGCACCCGCAGTTCCTCGTGCGCGGCGAGCAGCTTGAGGCGCCCGTCCGCGGTCTTGGGTGGAAAGTACTCGCAGCTCAGCCGCAGTCCGGTGCTGGATCGTGTCATCGCCGGCGTCTCAGTAGCGGTACTGCTCGTTCTTGAACGGCCCGTCGACCGGCACCTTGATGTAGTCGGCCTGCTCCGCGGTCAGGCGCGTGATGACGCCGCCGAAGCCCGCGACCATGTGCCGTGCCACTTCCTCGTCCAGGCGCTTCGGCAGTACCTCGATGCGCAGCGCGGCGGGCTTCATCTCGGGCTCGAGATCCGCGAAGCGGCGCTCGAACAGGTAGATCTGCGCCAGCACCTGGTTGGCGAAGGAGCCGTCCATCACCCGCGAGGGGTGCCCGGTCGCGTTGCCGAGGTTCACCAGCCGACCCTCGGAAAGCAGGATCAGGTGGTCGCTCGCCGCGCGATCGCGGTAGATCTGGTGCACCTGCGGCTTGACCTCCTCCCACTCCCACGCGCGACGCATGAAGGCGGTGTCGATCTCGTGGTCGAAATGGCCGATGTTGCAGACCACCGCGCCGCATTTGAGCGCGGCCAGCATGTGGCGGTCGCAGACGTCGCGGTTGCCGGTGGCTGTCACCACGAGATCGGTCTGTGCGAGCAGCGCGCGGTCGATGCACGCGGCGGTGCCGTCGTTGACGCCGCCGAGGTACGGTGACACGACCTCGTAGCCGTCCATGCAGGCCTGCATCGCGCAGATCGGATCGATCTCGGCGACGCGCACGATCATCCCTTCCTGGCGCAGCGACTGCGCCGAGCCCTTGCCGACGTCGCCGTAGCCGATCACCAGCGCCTTCTTGCCGGCGAGCAGGTGGTCGGTGCCGCGCTTGATCGCATCGCTCAGGCTGTGGCGGCAGCCGTACTTGTTGTCGTTCTTGGACTTGGTGACCGAGTCGTTCACGTTCACGGCCGGCACCTTCAGGGTGCCGAGGCGCAGCATCTCCTGCAGGCGCAGCACGCCGGTGGTGGTTTCCTCGGTGATGCCGTGCACCTGGTCGAGCAGCTGCGGGTAGCGTTCGTGCAGGATCCCGGTCAGGTCACCGCCGTCGTCGAGCACCATGTTGACCGGCCACGGCTCGCCGTCCTTCAGGATCGTCTGCTCGATGCACCACTCGTACTCCGCTTCGGTCTCGCCCTTCCAGGCGTAGACCGCGATGCCGCGCGCGGCGATCGCCGCCGCCGCGTGGTCCTGCGTGGAAAAAATATTGCACGAGGACCAGCGCACCTCGGCGCCGAGCTCGACCAGCGTCTCGATCAGCACCGCGGTCTGGATCGTCATGTGCAGGCACCCCAGGATGCGGGCGCCGGCCAGCGGTTTGCCGTCGCGGTAGCGCGTGCGCAGCGCCATCAACGCGGGCATCTCGGTCTCGGCGATCGCGATCTCGCGCCGCCCCCAGGGGGCCAGCCCGATGTCGGCGACCTTGTAGTCGGTAAAGGTCTTCTGTGCAGTGTTCATCTGTCTGTTCCCTTGTTCGAAAATCAGGATTCGATACGGTTATGTCGCCATCAATGCCGGTCCAGGCGGTCGCCAAGCGATTTTTGGCCGTGCGACGCTGCCAGCGTGCGGCGCCGTGAATACCTTGTTTCGCCGGGCTGAAGCCCGACCTGCAACGCCGCATCCCTGCGGCGTACGGTCCCTGAAAGCTCCCGCGACGTCCGCCCGCTCGTGGCTGTGCGATCTTGCCTTCGTGCGTCTTCGAGTCGGTTTCCCGATCCGTTCCGGTTCACAATGCCTTCGCGAGCGCCGCCGCGCGGTCGGTGCGCTCCCACGTGAAGTCGGCGTCCTCGCGGCCGAAATGGCCATAGGCGGCGGTGGCGCGGTAGATCGGACGCTTGAGGTCGAGCATCTCGATGATGCCGCGCGGGCGCAGGTCGAAGTGCTCGCGCACCAGTTCGACGATTTTCGCGTCCGGCAGTTTGCCGGTACCGAAGGTGTTCAGGGAGATCGAGGTCGGTTCGGCCACCCCGATCGCGTACGAGACCTGGATCTCGCAGCGGTCCGCGAGGCCGGCGGCGACCAGGTTCTTGGCGACGTAGCGGCCCGCGTACGCCGCCGAGCGGTCGACCTTGGAAGGGTCCTTGCCGGAGAACGCGCCGCCGCCGTGGCGCGCCATGCCGCCGTAGCTGTCGACGATGATCTTGCGCCCGGTCAGCCCGCAGTCGCCGAGCGGGCCGCCGATGACGAACTGGCCGGTCGGGTTCACGTGGTACTTCGTTCCCGCGTGCAGCCACTGCTCCGGCAGCACCGGGCGGATGATCTCGTCGATCACCGCCTGGCGCAGATCGGCGTGCGCGATGCCGGGCGCGTGCTGGGTCGAGACCACCACCGCGTCGACCGCCACCGGGCGGCCGTTGTCGTAGCGGATCGTGACCTGGCTCTTGGCGTCCGGGCGCAGCCACGACAGCACGCCGTGCTTGCGCAGGTACGCCTGGCGGCGCATCAGGCGGTGCGCGTAGGTGATCGGCGCGGGCATCAGCACGTCGGTCTCGTTCGATGCATAGCCGAACATCAGCCCCTGGTCGCCGGCACCCTGCTCCTTGGTGTCGCTGGCATCGACACCGATCGCAATGTCGTGCGACTGCTTGCCGATCGCGTTCAGCACCGCGCACGAGGCGCCGTCGAAGCCGATCTCGGAGCTGTCGTAGCCGATGTCGAGGATCACCTGGCGGATCAGCGCCTCGAGGTCCACGTAGGTATCGGTGGTGACCTCGCCGGCGACGATCGCCATGCCGGTCTTGACCAGCGTCTCTACCGCGACGCGGGCGTGCGGGTCGTCCGCGAGGATCGCGTCGAGTACCGCGTCCGAGATCTGGTCCGCCATCTTGTCCGGGTGGCCCTCGGACACCGATTCCGAGGTGAAAATCGCGTATTCGCTCATGGTCGTGCCCTTGTCTGCTCAGCCCTTCGTTGAAAAACCCGCACCTGGATGCGGAAACCGTTGCGCAGCGCGAGATAGACGCTCTCGCCCTCCTCGAGTCCGGCCGCACCGCTCCAGTGCGACAGTGCCTCGGGTGCGAATCCCAGCCACAGATCGCCGCAGGCCTCCCGCGCCCACGCCTGGGCGTGCGCGCAGAGATCGGTCAGCAGCAACAGCCCGCCGGGGCGCAGCGCCGCGGCGAGGTCGCGCAGCACCCCGGCCGGCGAGGCCGTGTGGTGCAGCACCATGTTCGCCACCACCAGGTCCGCGGTGGCCTCCAGCGCGCGTGCCGCGGCGCTGTCGCCGTGCACCAGTTCCACGTTCGCGAGTCGCCCGGCGGTGCAGCGCTGGCGCGCCTGCGCGAGCATTTCGGGCGCGTTGTCGATCGCGACCACCCGCCGGCTGCGGCGTGCCAGTTCCGGCAGCAGCCAGCCGTCTCCCGGCCCCAGTTCCACTGCCAGCGCGCAGCCCCCGGGCAGCAGCGCCGCGAGCAGATCGCCGACCGCGCCGGCGTACTGCGCGCACGGCGCGATCAGTTCCTGCTGCGCGTGGAACTTCGGCGCGTTCATCGCGAAGAACTCGCGCGAGTTGTTCGCGCGCGCCTCCTGCACCGCGGCGATCCCGCGCGCGGTTGCCTCTTCCAGCTCCAGGCGGTCGGCGGCGGCGAGGATCGCCTGCAGCGGCGGATCGAGCTCCTCGGTTGGCGCGCGGTGGCTGCGGCTGTAGTAGATCGACGTGCCTTCACGGCGCCGCTGCACCAGCCCCGCCTCGGCCAGCACCTTCAGGTGGTGGCTCATCGCCGGCTGGCGCATGCCGAAGATCTGGCACAGCTCCAGCACCCCGTAGGCGTCGCGTGCCAGCGAACGCAGGATCTCCAGGCGCAGCGGATCGCCGGCCGCGCGGCACAGCCGGCTCAGCCCTTCGTAGCCGACCAGAGTCTGGATGGAGGTTGCACCGAGCGTCATGGGGCTGCAGTCTAGCAGCATCGCCGGCGATATATCAAAAAAAATCGATGCAATAGTTTGCGCGCGGATTACCAAAGCACCGCGCCGGCGGTTCCGCCGGCCCGCGCGCTGGGGGACAATAGGCGCCCGATCGGCCGCACCACCATTCCCGCAGGAGCCTCCCGCATGCCCACGCGCCCCGAACTGGCCAACGCGATCCGCGCCCTCAGCATGGACGCCGTGCAGAAAGCCGAGAGCGGCCATCCCGGCGCGCCGATGGGCATGGCCGACATCGCCGAGGTGCTGTGGAACGATTTCCTGGTCCACAATCCGGGCAACCCGGGCTGGTTCGACCGCGACCGCTTCGTGCTGTCGAACGGGCACGGCTCGATGCTGCTCTACGCGCTGCTGCACCTGAGCGGCTACGAGCTGCCGATCTCGCAGCTCGAGGCGTTCCGCCAGTTCCACTCGCAGACCCCGGGCCACCCCGAGTACGGTGACACCCCCGGCGTCGAGACCACCACCGGCCCGCTGGGGCAGGGCATCGGCAACGCGGTCGGCATGGCGCTGGCCGAGAAGATGCTGGCCGCGCGCTACAACCGGCCCGGGCACACGGTGATCGACCACCACACCTACGCCTTCGTCGGCGACGGCTGCCTGATGGAAGGCATCTCGCACGAGGTCTGTTCGCTGGCCGGCACGCTGGGGCTCGGCAAGCTGGTGGTGCTGTACGACGACAACGGCATTTCGATCGATGGCCAGGTCGCCGGCTGGTTCACCGACGACACCGCGGCGCGCTTCGAGGCCTACGGCTGGCAAGTGATCACTTCGGTGGACGGGCACGATCCGCGCGCCATTCGTGCGGCCATCGACACCGCACGGGCGGAATCCGGACGTCCCAGCCTGATCCTGTGCCGCACCGTGATCGGCAAGGGGGCGCCGAACAAGCAGGGCACCGAACACGTGCATGGCAGCCCGCTGGGGGCCGCCGAGGTGGCTGCGGCACGCGCCGGGCTGAACTGGCCGCACCCGCCGTTCCAGGTACCGGCCCAGATCTACGCGGCATGGGACGCGCGCACTCGCGGCGCCGCCGCCGAGGCCGACTGGCGCCAGCGCCTGGACGCCTACCGCGGCGCCTATCCGGAGGAGGCCGCCGAGCTCGAGCGCCGCATGCGCGGCGAGCTGCCCGGGGCGCTGGAGCGTGCCGCCGCCGACTATGTGCGCGCCTGCCAGCAGAAGGCCGAGACGATCGCGAGCCGCAAGGCATCGCAGAACGCCATCCAGGCGCTCGCCCCGCTGATGCCCGAGCTCACCGGGGGGTCGGCGGACCTCGCCGGTTCGAACCTCACCTTGTGGAAGGAAGCGCGCGGTGTGTCGCGCGCCGACGCCGCCGGCAACTACATCTATTACGGCGTGCGCGAGTTCGGCATGGGCGCGATCATGAACGGGCTGGCGCTGCACGGCGGCCTGCGCCCGTTCGGTGGCACCTTCCTGGTGTTCATGGAGTACATGCGCAACGCGGTTCGCCTCGCGGCGCTGATGCGCCTGCCGGTGGTCTACGTGTACACGCACGACTCGATCGGGCTGGGCGAGGACGGCCCCACCCACCAGCCGGTGGAGCAGATCGCGAACCTGCGCGCCACGCCGCGGCTGTCGACCTGGCGCCCGGCCGACGCGGTCGAGACCGCGGTGGCCTGGCAGCAGGCGGTACTGCGCGCCGACGGACCGACCGCGCTGGTTCTCTCGCGCCAGAACCTGCCGCACCAGCCACGAAGCGAGGAACAACTCGCCGCGATCGCGCGCGGCGGCTACGTGCTGCTCGATTGCGCCGGAGCGCCCGAGGTGATCCTGATCGCCACCGGCTCGGAAGTGGCGCTGGCGGTGGCCGCCGCGGGCACGCTCGGCGCCGCCGGGCGGCGCGTGCGCGTGGTCTCGATGCCGAGCACGGATCGCTTCGACGCACAGGACGGCGCCTACCGCGACAGCGTGCTGCCGCCGGAGGTACGCGCGCGGGTGGCGATCGAAGCCGCGCATCCGGACCCCTGGTACCGCTACGTCGGCCTCGACGGGCGCGTGATCGGCATGCGCGACTTCGGCGCCTCGGCGCCGGCCGGCGTGCTCATGAAACACTACGGCTTCACCGCGGAGAACGTGGTCGCGGTGGCCGGCGAACTGCTGGCCGCGCAATGAACGGCCAGCGTGCGGCGGGCGGTCTGCGCACAAGCCGGCGCGCGCGCCGCCGGCAGCCGCCGGCATGAGCACGCGCGCGGCGATCAACGGCTACGGGCGTATCGGGCGCTGCCTGCTGCGCGCCGCGCACGAGCGCGTGCTCGCCGGACGACTCGACATCGTCGCGATCAACGAGCTCGCGAACCTCGAGACCATGGCCTACCTGACCCGCTACGACTCCACCCACGGCCGCTTTCCGGGCCGCGTGGATTGTGCCGACGGTGCGCTGGTGGTCGACGGCAGGCCGATCGTGGTCAGCTCCACCGATGCGCTGGCCGAGCTCGACTGGGCGCGCCACGGCATCGACCTCGTGTTCGAGTGCACCGGCGCCTTCGGTTCACGGGCCGACGCGATGCGCCACCTCGCGCGCGGCGCGCGGCGCGTGCTGTTCTCGCAGCCCGCCGACTCCGACATCGATGCGACCATCGTCTACGGCATCAACCACCGCACGCTCGACGGCAGCGAGCGTGTGGTCTCGGCCGCCTCGTGCAGCACCAACTGCATCGTGCCGGTGATCGACGTGCTTGCACGCGCCTTCGGCGTGGAATGCGGCGTGATCACCACCATCCACTCGGCGATGAACGACCAGCCGGTGCTCGATGCCTACCACCACACCGATCTGCGCAAGACGCGTGCCGCGCTGCAGTCGATCATCCCGATCGACACCGGGCTCGCGGCGGGCATCGGACGCCTGCTGCCGGCGCTGGCCGGGCGCTTCGAGGCGCAGGCGATGCGCGTGCCCACGCTCGACGTCTCGGCGATCGATCTCTCGGTGGTGCTCGGGCGCGGTGCCGGGGTGCGCGAGGTGAATACGCTGCTCGCCGAGGCGGCCGACGGGGCGCTGGCGGGCATCCTCGGCTACACCGAGGAGCCACTCGCCTCGTGCGACTTCATCCACGACCCGCGCTCCGGGATCGTCGACGCCTCGCAGACCCGCGTCAGCGGCGGGCGGCTGCTGAAGTTGTTGATCTGGTTCGACAACGAGTGGGGTTACGCGAACCGCATGCTCGATGTCGCGCTATATTGGGCCGAGGCGGCCCGCGGGGGGTCGCGCCAGGTGCCGGGAGAGCAGGAGCCATGAGCGTGAAACTGATGACCGACCTCGAGCTGCGCGGCAAGCGCGTGCTGATCCGCGAGGATCTGAACGTGCCGGTCAAGGACGGCCGGGTCACCAGTGACGCGCGCATCCTCGCCGCGCTGCCCACGATCCGCCGGGCGCTGGACGCCGGCGCGCGCGTGCTCGTGATGTCGCACCTGGGGCGGCCCAAGGCGGGCGCCAGCGAGGAGGAGAACGCGCCGTTCAGCCTGGCGCCGGTCGCCGCGCGCCTCGGCGAGCTGCTGGGCCGGCCGGTGCCGCTGCTGCGCGACTGGCTCGACGGCGCGCCGATCGAAGCGGGTGCGCTCGCGCTGGCCGAGAACGTGCGCTTCGTGAAGGGCGAGAAGCAGGACGACGAGGCGCTGGCGCGCCGCATGGCGGCGCTGTGCGATATCTACGTGATGGACGCCTTTGCGACCGCGCACCGCGCCGAGGCCTCGACCCACGGCGTGGCGCGCTTCGCGCCGGTGGCCTGCGCCGGCCCGCTGCTCGCGGCCGAGCTCGATGCGCTCGGCAAGGCGCTGCGCGCGCCGGCGCGCCCGCTGGTGGCGATCGTCGGTGGCTCGAAGGTCTCGACCAAGCTCACCGTGCTCGACACACTGGCGGCGAAGGTCGACCGGCTGATCGTCGGCGGCGGGATCGCCAATACCTTCCTTGCAGCGGCCGGCTTGCCGATCGGCCGCTCGCTGGTCGAGGCCGAGCTGCTCGACGAGGCCAGGCGGCTGATGGCGAAGACCGACGTGCCGCTGCCCGAGGATGTGGTGGTCGCGCCGGCGCTCGCCGAGGACGCGGTGGCCACCGTCAAGGACGTGGCGGCGGTGGGCGCCGACGACATGATCCTCGACATCGGGCCGCGCACCGCGACGCGTTTTGCGAAACTGCTCACGGAAGCCGGAACGATTCTGTGGAATGGTCCGGTGGGCGTGTTCGAGATCGAGCAGTTCGCCGCCGGTACGCGCGTGATCGCCGAGGCGGTGGCGGCCAGCAGCGCGTTCTCGCTGGCCGGCGGCGGTGACACGCTGGCAGCGCTGGAGAAGTTCGGCGTCGGCGGGCGCATCTCCTACGTCTCCACCGGGGGCGGCGCGTTCCTGGAATACGTCGAGGGCAAGCAACTCCCGGCGGTCGCGATCCTCGAGACTCGCGCCGCCTCCTGATGCGCCGCGCGGCGGCACGGAGGACGCGATGACGACGATCGACGGTGTCGCGCTGACGCCGGAACGGCTGCAGCAGTTCCATCCGCTGGCGCTGATCGCCGGCAAACACTTCGAGCACCTGCTCGAGGACGCGGCGATCGTGCGCGTCGAGAAGGGGCGCTTCCTGTTCCGCAAGGCCCCGCAGCCCGACCGCTCGTACTATGTGCTCGACGGTGCCATCGAGGTACGCGAGTCCTTCGAGAAGCGCACGCTGGTCGACGCCAACAGTCACCAGGCGCGCTTTCCGCTCGAGGAACTGTGCCGCAACGGCGCCTCTGCGCGCGCGCAGGCCGACGCCTGCGTGCTGACGCTGCAGCGCGACCTGATCGACCGCCTGATGGCCAGCGCCGACGAGGCCAGTTTCGACGTGGTGCTGGTCTCCGACGTCGACGAACGCATGGAGGAGGCGCGGTTCGACGACGAGTACTCCGAGGACTGGATGGCGCGGCTGCTCGATTCGCCGCTGATGTCGCACCTGTCGGCGGCCAACATCCAGCGCTGCTTCATCGAGCTCGAGCGGGTGGCGCTGCGTGCCGGCGCCGAGGTGGTGCGCGCGGGAACGCCCGGCGACTACTTCTACATCCTGCTCGAGGGCGAGGCGCGTGTGATCACCGAGGAATCGGGACCGTTCGCCGGCCAGACCTTCGAGCTGGTTCCCGGCGACTATTTCGGCGAGGAAGCGCTGGTCGCCGACACCATTCGCAACGCCACCGTGCGCATGGCCACCGACGGCATCGTCGGCCGGCTCGACCGCGCGCAGTTCGACGCGATCTTCAAGTCCTCGCTGGTGCAGACCATCGACCTCGCCAAGGCGAAGCGTTTCCTGGCGAGCGCCGGCATCGCCTTCGACGTGATCGACGTGCGCTTCCCCCCCGAGTATCGCTGCGCCCATGTCGAGGGCAGCGCCAACATCCCGGTGGTCGCGCTGCGCAAGCGGCTGCGCGAGCTCGACCGCAACCGCACCTACCTGGTCACGCCGGAGGGTGGCAGACGCAGCGAACTCGCGGTATACCTGTTGCGCCAGGCAGGGCTGAACGCCTACCTGCTGACCGGCTGAGGCACTGCCGCAGCCCCGCCACCGGGGAGGTTTCCGTGGACATCGCGAACGACGGCGCCGCGCGGGTGCGCGCGGACACGCACGAGGTTCTGAACCAGCCGACACCGCTCGAACCCTACGACGCCTGGGCGACCGACACCGCGCTCGGCACCGGGGTCGAGCGCGAGGGCGGCGGCTGGGCGGGCGCCGAACTCGCCGCCTACGGCCGCGCCGCCGGCGGGCCGCTGTTCGCAGCCGGGTTCCTCGCCGAGAACCATCGCCCCGAACTGCAGACGCACGACCGCTATGGTCACCGTGTCGACCGGGTCGAGTACCACCCCGCCTACCACGAGCTGATGCGCAGCGCGATCGAGGCCGGCATCCCCTCGCTGCCGTGGACCGTGGCGCGGCCCGGTGCCCACGTGGCGCGCGCCGCGCTCGAATACCTGCACGACCAGGCCGATGCCGGCACCGGCTGCCCGCTGACGATGACGTTCGCCGCGGTGCCGGCGCTGCGCGTGCAGCCCGACGTGAGCGCCGACTGGCTGCGGCGTGCCGGCGCGCGCGTCTACGACCCCGCCGATCGCCCGTGGTTCGACAAGGCAGGGGTCACGATCGGCATGGCGATGACGGAGAAACAGGGCGGCTCCGATCTGCGCGGCAACACCACGCGCGCGCGCGCGGTGGCCGGCCGCGGGCCGGGTGCGCGCTACGAACTGACCGGCCACAAGTGGTTCTGCTCGGCGCCGATGTGCGACGGCTTCCTGATGCTCGCGCAGGCCGCGGGCGGGCTGTCGTGCTTCCTGCTCCCGCGCTGGCGCGGCGACGGGCGCCGCAACGGACTGCGCCTGCAGCGGCTCAAGAACAAGCTCGGCAACCGCTCCAACGCCTCGGCCGAGATCGAGTTGCACGACGCCGAGGCGTGGATGATCGGCCCCGAGGGACGCGGGGTGCGCACGATCATCGAGATGGTGATGATGACGCGCTTCGACTGCATCGTCGGCTCGGCCGCGCTGATGCGCCAGGCCGTCGCGCAGGCGCTGCACCACTGCAGCCAGCGCAAGGTATCGGGGCGCACGCTGGGCACGCACCCGCTGATGCAGAACGTGCTGGCCGACCTCGCGCTCGAGAGCGAGGCGGCGTTGCGGCTCGCGTTGCGCGTGGCGCGGCGCCTGGACGAAGCGCCGGCCGATGCGCGCGCGCGCGATTTCGTGCGTGTCGCGACCGCGGTCGGCAAGTTCTGGGTCTGCAAGCGTGCACCGGCGCTGGCGGCCGAGGCCGCCGAGTGCCTGGGCGGCGGCGGCTACGTCGAGGAATCGATCCTGCCGCGGCTCTACCGCGAGGCGCCGGTGAACTCGATCTGGGAAGGCAGCGGCAACGTGCAGTGCACCGACGTGCTGCGTGCGCTGCAGCGTGAGCCGCAGGTGGCGCAGGCCTTTCTCGCCGAGATCGACACCGCGGCGGGCGCCGAGCCACGGATCGCGGCGAGCGTGGCGGCGCTGCGTGGCGAACTGGCCGGGCCGGGCAGCGACGGCTACCGGGCGCGCGCGCTGGTCACGCGCATGGCGGTGACGCTGCAGGCGGCGCTGCTGCTCGAGTCGGGCGACACGGCACTGGCGGAGCCGTTCATCGCGACGCGACTCGCGGGCCGGCACATGGTATACGGTGAACTGCCGGCCGGAGTCGATTGCGAGGCGCTGATCGCGCGGGCCCTGCCCCGCCCGGCCTGAGACGCCCGACCGCGGCGGTCACATCGAGGAGCAGGCCATGGCGCAGACCTATTTCGTCACCGGTGGCACCGGCTTCATCGGACGCTTCCTGGTCCCGAAGCTGCTCGATCGCGGCGGTCGCGTCTACCTGCTGGTGCGCGAGCAGTCGTTGCCGAAGGTCGAGCAGCTGCGCGTGCTGTGGGGCGTGGACGACACGCAGCTGGTCGCGGTCACCGGTGACATCGCCCGCGCGCGGCTCGGTGTGGAGCGCGCGGCGCTGGCCGCGCTGAAGGGCCGCGTGGACCACGTGGTGCATCTGGCGGCGATCTACGACATCACGGCCGACGAGGCCGCGCAGCAGGCGGCCAATGTCGGTGGCACGCGCCATGCGCTGGCGTTCGCGAAGGCGATCGGGGCCGGTTGCTTCCATCACGTGAGCTCGATCGCGGTCGCCGGGCTATACCGCGGGCGCTTCACCGAAGACATGTTCGACGAGGCCACCGGGCTCGAGAACCCCTACTACCGCAGCAAGCACGAGGCCGAGGCGCTGGTGCGCCGCGAGACCGCGATCGCGTGGCGGATCTACCGACCGGGCGTGGTGGTGGGGCATTCGGCGACCGGCGAGATCGACAAGATCGACGGTCCGTATTTCTTCTTCCCGGCCATCCGCCGCGTCGCGGACACCCTGCCCCGCTGGCTGCGTGCGGTGGTGCTGCAGGGTGGCGTGATCAACATCGTGCCGGTCGATTTCGTGGTCGCCGCGATGGATCACCTGATGCACCAGCGACGGCTCGACGGGCGCACCTTCTTCCTCACCGACCCGCAGGGCATCTCGGTGGGCGATCTGGTGCGCGTGTTGCTCGAGGCGTCGCGCGGGCCGCGGCTCGGCGTGGTCAGGAGCCGCGCGCTGGAGCAGCTGCTGGCCGGGTTGCCGGTCGAGCGCCTCGGGGCGATGGTGCCGTCCGGCACGCTGGAGGCGGTCGCGCGCCGCTACGGCATCCCGCCCGAGGCGCTGAAGTTCATCGGCTACCCGACGCGCTTCGATTCCACGCGGACGCACCGCGTGCTGGAGCGCGCGGGCATCGCGTGTCCGTCGTTCGAGAGCTACGCGCCGGTGATCTGGGACTACTGGGAACGGCACCTCGCCGGCGAGCGCATGCGCGAGGCGAACGCGCACGCGGGCGCCTGGTCACGGCTGGTCGAGCGCACGCTGGGGCGCGGCGAGCCGCGCGGGCTGCGGCGCGCGGTCGCGGGCAAGGTCGTGGTGGTCACCGGCGCGAGTTCGGGGATCGGGCGTGATTGCGCGCTGCAGCTCGCGGCGGCCGGCGCTACCGTGATCCTCGCCGCGCGCGGCGTCGACAAGCTCGGGGAGACCATCGCCGCGGTCCGCGCGCGTGGCGGCGCAGCCTTCAGCTACCCCTGCGACATCGCGGACATGGCCGACTGCGACCGCTTCGTCGCCGAGGTGCTGCGCAACCATGGGCACGTGGACATCCTGATCAACAACGCCGGGCGTTCGATCCGCCGTTCGGTGCGCCATTCCTTCGACCGCTTCCACGACTACGAGCGCACCATGCAGCTGAATTATTTCGGTGCGCTGCGGCTGATCATGGGTTTCGCGCCGGGTATGCTCGAGCGCCGCGGCGGACACATCGTGAACATCTCCTCGATCGGGGTGCTGGCGAGTCCGCCGCGCTTCTCGGCCTACGTGGCGTCCAAGGCCGCGCTGGATGCGTTCTCGTGGTGCGCTGCCTCCGAGTTCGCCGACCGCGACGTGCGCTTCACGACCATCAACATGCCACTGGTGCGCACGCCGATGATCGCGCCGACGCGCCTCTATGACGCCTTCCCCACGCTGACGCCGGAGCAGGCCGCGAACCTGGTCATGAAGGCGATCGTCGAGCGGCCGAAGCGCGTGGCGACCGGGCTCGGCGTGGCCGGCGCGGTCGCGCAGGCGCTGGCACCGCAGCTGAGCGAGTTCATCCTCAACCGCGCCTACCACCTGTTCCCGGATTCGCCCGCGGCGCGCGGCGTCACCGAGGAGGGGGAGGCAGCATCACCGCGCGGCTCGCTGGCGCGCGCGCAGCGCCTGTTCGCCCAGGTGTTCAGCGGTGTGCACTGGTGAGTGTCGACGGGAGACGTTCCCGTCCGGGCCGTGCCCGTACGTTCCCGTAGGTCCGGGCTGCGCCCCGACATTCACCCTGTTCGGCCGCAGGCCGAACCTACGATCGCACTACCCGCCCCAGGCCGAGGTCGAGCGGATGCGCCGAACGCGCCGGCGCGTGCTCGTCACCTTCCAGCGTCAGCACCGGCGGCGGTGCGAAATTCGAGCGCATGACCTTCACGTAGCTGTCGAGCACGTTCTCGGCCGAGAAGCGGTCGGCGAACGGCCCCTCCACGGTGCCTTCGCGGGTGTGGAAGTACCACAGGCCCTTGACCTCGAATACCCGCGAACCGCTGCGCAGCCAGCTCCGTCGCGTGTCGGCATCGTCCTTGCGTTTGTCCGTCATGACGCAGTCCCCATCATTCGACCCATTTGGGCCAAGCGTAGACGCTGCCGTGGATCAGATACCGCTCACAATGTGAACCGCGTCACAACTTCAGCGATGGGAATCCTGTCGACTTTGTTTACAGATATCCCTGTCGGCCTGTTCGTTGGACTCACAACCCATTGAAAAATATGAGAATATTGTGATGCGCTTCATTGGCCTGATATTTGCTGATTCGACCTGCGGATCGATTTGCGAACAGCCGGTCGGCCGGAATCGGACATTTCACATCAATCGGAGCAAAACCAATGAGCAGCCAGATCAAGAAGCTGTTGGCAGGCGCTGCGCTCGTCGCGGCCGCCCAGCAGGCGGGGGCGGTACCCTTCACCCCGACCTTTTCGGACTATTCGTTCCCGGGGACCCAGTACACCGTCGATGCGGCGGCGAACGCGTTCTTCAGCACGAACTACGGGATCACGATCGACAACGCGTACCTCTACCGGGACAGCCGCGACACGTTCGACGGCATCGGCATCTCGGTGGGTGAAGTGAGCGAGATCGGCTCGGCGCAGACCGGGCGGGTGACGTTTCTGGACACCACCGATTTCGTGTCGATGGATTACTGGACCATCCTGACGACGACGTATTCGGCGTTCGACGCCAGCGACAACCTGATCGATACGTTCAGTGTCGGTGGAGGCGTGGAGGGCACGCACCTGTTCTCCACCGCGGGACGGATCAGCTACCTGACGTGGTCGTCGTCGGGTGGCTACGGCCAGATCAGCGGCCTCAGCTACGACTACGACGGCACCACGGACGGTACCAACGACGACCTCGACGACGATGTCTCGGTGCCGGAACCGGCGTCGCTCGCGCTGTTCGGCATCGGACTGATCGGTGCCGCGCTGTCGCGTCGTCGCGTCAGCCCCAAGGTAGCGGTCTGAGCGAGGCGTACCGTGCAATTTCGCGGAGTCCGGCCCCCACGGGCGCGGACTCCGCGGTTTCCTTGCCCATGCGAACCGCCCGTTACCGTGCGGGCGGGACGTTGCTTCAGTTCAGATCCGGATCCTTCCAGTACTTGGTGCCCTGGATCGTCGCCTGCAGCGCCAGCCCCGACTCGGTGAGCTGGTAGACGCGGATGCCGTCGAGCAGCAGTTCGCCGCCGACCGCAGCCCCCTGGCCACCGGACTTCGCGGCTGCATCGGCCTGCCCGCCCACGTTCAGGCCCTGCTCCACGAAGCGTTCCATGATGTGGCGTTTCTCGAACACGTAGACCGCGCGGTAGTCCTTGACGCCGGCCCCGAGGCCTCCGCCGAGTGCGCCCATCTGCATGTAGGTGTGGGTCCCGCTCACGTTGTCCACGACCACGCCGTAACCCTGTCCCACCGATGCGAAGATCAGGTAGGCGTTCCAGTTCGAGAACACCGCGTAGCCCGGCGCGCGCGCGATCACCTGCTGGGCGCCCGGATTGATGCGGTAGAGATCGGTCAGCACCTCCTTGCGCATGTTCTCCACATGGCGCCGCTTGTCGTCCTTGGTCTGGCCGGCGGCCATGCAGCCGCTCAGGATGACCGCGGCAGCGAGCAGGATCGTGGCAGTTCTCATGGAAAGCTCCTGGAGGGTGAGTGCCGGGGTCATTGTAGACGTATTGCCGCGAGCGCGAAAACCGTGCCGATGACAGCCCCCGGTGCCTGCATTAGACTCGCCTTCCGTTTCACGCAGTGACGGTTCGTGGCCCCCGCCAGCGGCGGGCCCGTCGTATCCGGAGGTACCCTCATGGCTTTGATCAGCATGCGCCAGCTGCTGGACCACGCGGCCGAACACGGCTACGGCGTGCCGGCGTTCAACGTGAACAACCTCGAGCAGATGCGCGCGATCATGGAGGCGGCCGACGAAACCGCGAGCCCGGTGATCGTGCAGGCCTCGGCCGGAGCGCGCAAATACGCCGGGTCCAATTTTCTGCGCCACCTGATCCTCGCCGCGATCGAGGAGTTTCCGCACATCCCGGTGTGCATGCACCAGGACCACGGCGTCTCGCCGGCGGTCTGCCAGCGCTCGATCCAGCTCGGCTTCAGCTCGGTCATGATGGACGGCTCGCTCGGCGAGGACGGCAAGACGCCCACCGATTACGACTACAACGCGCGCGTCACGCGCGAGGTGGTGCGCATGGCGCACGCCTGCGGCGTGTCGGTCGAGGGCGAGATCGGTTGCCTCGGTTCGCTGGAGACCGGTGACGCGGGCGAGGAGGACGGCATCGGCGCCGAAGGCAAGCTGAGCCACGAACAGATGCTGACCGACCCCGAGGAAGCCGCGCGCTTCGTCCGGGACACCGGCGTCGACGCGCTGGCGATCGCGATCGGCACCAGCCACGGCGCCTACAAGTTCTCGCGCAAGCCGACCGGCGACATCCTCGCGATCGGCCGCATCAAGGAGATCCACGCGCGGATTCCGGACACCCACCTCGTGATGCACGGTTCCTCCTCGGTGCCGCAGGACTGGCTGGCGATCATCAACGAGTACGGCGGCGCGATCCCCGAAACCTACGGCGTGCCGCTCGAGGAAATCCAGGAAGGCATCCGCAACGGCGTGCGCAAGGTCAACATCGACACCGACCTGCGGCTCGCCTCGACGGGCGCGATCCGCCGCTTCATGGCGAAGAACCGTGCCGAGTTCGATCCGCGCAAGTACCTGAAGGAAACGGTGACCGCAATGAAGGCGATCTGCCGGGAACGCTACGAGGCCTTCGGCACCGCGGGGCAGGCGAGCCGGATCACACCGCTGTCGCTCGAGGCGATGTACCAGCGCTACGCCCGCGGCGAACTCGATCCGAAGGTCGACTGAGCACGCCGTGGACGAGCGCACGCTCGCGCAGAGCCGTCTGGCGCCGTCCGGATTCGATCCGGACGCGGTGCGTGCCGCGCTGCGGCCGCTCGAGTTCTCAGGGCTCAGCGTCGCCAGCGGTGCCGAGATCGACTACTTCGCGTACTACGGCATCGATTTCGAGAACCGCGTGCCCGGCGTCACGCACCACTTCGGCACGCTGGCCGCCAACGGTTTCGCGATCGCCTGCCATTTCTACGAGCAGCGCCGCTCGCGCGGCACCTGCGTGCTGCTGCACGGCTATTTCGACCATGCCGGACTGTACGCCCACCTGATCGAGCACTGCCTGCGCCAGCGCTACAGCGTGCTGATCTGGGATCTGCCCGGTCACGGCCTCTCCGACGGACCGCAGGCCAGTATCCACGATTTCGAGGATTACACCGACGTGCTCGCGGCCGTGCTCGAACACCACCGCGAACGCCTGCCGGCGCCGCTGGTGGCGATCGGGCAAAGCACCGGCGCGGCGGTGCTGATGAGCTGGGCGTTCCGCAAGTGCCGTACGGCCGCCGAGTGCCCGTTCGAGCGCATCGCGCTGCTCGCGCCGCTGGTGCGCCCGGCACGCTGGCGCTCGGTGCGGTTGCTGCACACGGTGCTCAGGCCCTTTCGCGACGGCGTGCGCCGCCAGTTCATGGATAACTCTTCGGACCAGCGCTTCCTCGACTTCGTGCGCGCCGACCCGCTGCAGAGCACGGTGCTGCCGGTGCGCTGGGTCAGTGCGATGCGCGACTGGGTGCGCGAGTTCCGCGAACACCCGGTCACCGATTTCGCGCCGCTGGTGGTGCAGGGCACGGCCGACGATACGGTCGACTGGCGCTGGAACCTCGCGATGATCCGCCAGAAGTTTCCGCGCGCCGAGATGCGCATGCTCGAAGGCGCCCGCCACCATCTGGTGAACGAGGCCCGTCCGACCCGCGAAGCGGTGTTCGCGGCCCTCGGGCTCGGTTGAGCGCGGCACGGCCGGGGGCAACCCCGGCCCGGAGGGAGGCGAGGATGCGAACAGCGATCGTCCCGATCGCGCTGGCACTGCTGCTGGCCGCCTGCGCCGGCACGCCCGCGCGTGCGCCGTCGGGGCTGCCCGACGCCGCCGCACTGCTCGCCGGCACTCCACTCGGCGCGCACATCGAACCGGCGCCGGCGGTCGCGCTGCTGGCGGTCGACCAGCCGATGCGCGAGTTCGTCACCGCGCACGTGGGCCGGCGGGCCAGCGCCTCGCAGCGCCTGCGCCAGCTGCTGCAGGCAATCGTCAGCGACGCCAGTTTCGGGCTGGTCTACACCAACGCCACGCACGATGCGGCCGGCACCTTCGCGTTGCGCAACGGCAACTGCCTGTCGTTCACGGCGTTGTTCGTCGCACTGGCGCGCGAGGCGAAGCTCGAGGCGCGCTTCCAGGAAGTCGACATCCCCCCGGACTGGGAGCGCCGCGGCGAGTTCCACGTGCTGAACCGCCACGTCAACGCGCTGGTCGACCTCGGCGGCGGGGTGCAGAAGGCGGTCGATTTCGACGTCGGCGAGTTTCGCGCCTCGTACGAGCGGCGTGCCATCGACGATCGGCGCGCGCTGGCGCATTTCCACAGCAACCGCGCCGTCGAGCGGCTGGCCGCGGGAGCGCTGGCCGAGGCCTTCGCCGAGCTGCGCGCCGGCATTACGGCCGATCCGGATTTCGCGCCGCTGTGGGTCAACCTGGGCGCCGTGTACCAGCGCGCCGGCGCACCGCCGTGGGCCGAGGCGAGCTGGCTGGAAGCGCTGCGGCGCGACAGCACCGATACGGTGGCGATGAGCAACCTCGCGCGGCTCTACGAGGCGCGCGGCGATGCCGAACGCGCCACGCATTACCAGCGCCTGGTGCAGACGCACCGCGAAGGCAATCCGTACTTCCGCTACCAGCGGGCGCGCGCGGCCTTCTTCGACGGGCGCGCGCGCGAGGCGCTGCCCGACCTCGATTTCGCGATCCGTCGCCGCCCGGTGGAAGACAGCTTCTTCCTGCTGCGCGCGATGGTCCACCTGCGCCTCGGCGACGCCGAGCGCGCGCGCGCCGATCTGGAGCGCGCCGCCGAGGTGGCAGCCGACGAGACCGCCAGACGCAATTACAGCGCGAAGATGGAGCAGCTGTTCCCGTGATGCCGTACCGTGGCGGCGCCATGGTCCGGTGTCGCACGGAATTTCACCGTGGTTGAATCCACGCGGCGTTCGCCCGCGTCTGTATGGACAAGACCCGGTCGAAGGCCGGGGCCAGTTCCCGCCCCAACGACGAGGATCCGCGCCATGAACATTGCACGTCATCTCTCCGTTTGCCTGCTCGGCGCCGCGTTCACGCTGGCGCTGGGCGCGGCGCCCGGCTGGGCCGCCGACGAAACCGCCGCGGCGCCGGTCACACCCGCGCCTGGCACCGAGATCGCCGCCGATGCCGAGACCGCCGGCACCGAGCCGCCGCCCGCCTCGGCGGACGCCCCGCCGGCTGCCGAGGCCGACGAGGGCGGCTTTTCGCTCCGCATCGGCGGCAGCGAGGACGATCCGCGCGGCCTGGTGATCAGCGTCGACGGCAAGCACGACGAGGAATCGGCGCGGGTGCGGATCGCCGGGCGCATCGCGGACCGCATCGCCAACGAACTCGAGCAGGCGCTGGCCGACCTGCCCGAGGAGGTGCGCCGCGAGATCGACGCCAAGGACCTCGAGGAACTGCGCGCGGCGGTGCGCGAGCTCGAGGCGGTGCGCGAGGGGCGTGAACCGCCGCGCCGCGAGCGCGCGCGCGACGATCACTGGGCCGAGCTGATTCCCGCGGTCGCGGCGATCGTGCTGTTGTTCGGCGGGCCGGTACTGGTGGTGGCGATCGTCAGCGCCAACAACCGCCGCAAGCGGGAAATGGTGCACCAGACCATCGACCGCGTCATCGAGCAGGGGCGCGACGTGCCGGTGGAGCTGCTGGATGCGCTCGACAAGGGCAAGAACAGCGGCAAGACCACGCTGTCGCGCGGCATGACGAACGTGGCGCTGGGCGTCGGTATCGGGGTGGCGCTGTTCGCGCTGGCCGGGGCCGACGTGGCCGCGCTCGGCCTGATCCCGCTCTGCATCGGCGTGGCGCAGCTCGCCGTCTGGAACATCGAGCGCAGGCAGTCCGCCGGCACCCCGGGCGCCTGAGACGCCGGGACGCCGCGCGATGGACGCGAGCGACGAACAGCTGGTGGCGCGCGCGCTGGGGCCTGACGGACGTCAGGCCTTCGGCGCGCTGGTCGAGCGCCACCAGTCGGCGCTGCGCGCCACGCTGCGGCGCTTCACGCACGGCAACGCCGCGCTCGCCGACGACCTGGCCCAAGAAACCTTCATCCGGGCGTATCGGGCGCTGGCGGCGTTTCGCGGTGACAGCGGTTTTCGCACCTGGCTGTACCGCATCGGGTACCGCTGCTTCCTCAGCGAGGCGCGCCGCCACGAGCCGCTCACCGAAGAGGTGGCCGAGCACCACGCGCTGACCGGCGACGGTGCCGAGCGGCGCGGGTTCATGGAGGATTACGAAGCCGCGCTGGGGCAGCTGGCGCCGGCGCAGCGCGATGCGGTGCATCTGGCGCTGCAACGCGGGTTCTCGCACCCGGAGATTGCGGACATAATGGGCTTGCCGATCGGCACCGTGAAGACCCACGTGCTGCGCGGCCGCCAGAAACTGCAGGAGTTGCTGAGCGACTGGCAGGAGGGATTCGACCATGACGGCACATGACGACGACTGGCTCGCCCGCGCGCTGCGCGTGCACGAGCCGCGCATCGAGGACCGCGGATTCACGCAGCGCGTGATGGCGGCGCTGCCACCGGCGCCCGCGCCGCGGGTCGTGAAGGAAAAGGACTGGATCGTGCTGACCGGCGCGGCCACCGGTTCGGCGATCGCCGCGTCGCAGTTCCCGCTGGAGCCGTTCCTGCACGTGCTCGTCGAGGCCGCCCAGATCACCTGGATAGGCGCCGCGCTGATGCTCGCCTGCATGGCCGGCGTGCTGTTGGCCGAGCCGGTGCGGCGCGCGTTGTAGACGATGTACAGCGCACGGCCTGTGCCGGTCGGCCCACCGGCTGCCGTCACGATCGGTACGATCGATCGGTCCTGCCGATGATCGATGCGGCGACGGCGCTGCGACGGGGCGCCGAACTGCTGGGTCGGGGCGATCGCACGGGCGCGCGCCGTGTCGCCGAACAGGCTCTCGAACTGCACCCGCACGACGCGGGCCTCTGTCAGTTGCTGGGCGCCCTGTTCTGCCAGGACGGGGATCTGGAACGGGGCGTCGAGTGGCTGGAGCGCTCGCTGCACCATGATCCCCGACGCACCACCACGCGGCTCAACCTGGCGCGTGCACTGACCTCGCTGGCGCGCCATGAAGAGGCGCTGGCGGTGTGTGTCGACGGGTCCGGACCCGATATCGAACGGATGCGCGGCGACATTCTGCGCGCGGCGGGTCGTGCGCCGGAGGCGGTGCAGGCCTACCGGCGCGCCGTCACGATGCGGGCGGATTTCGTCGAGGCGTGGAACAACCTCGGCAATGCACTGCGCGACGCCGGCGACCCCGATGCCGCGGTCGCCGCGCTGCAGCGCGCGGTACGGTTGCGGCCGCAGCTCGCGGTCTGTCAGCTCAACCTGGGCCGCGCGCTGCTCGTCGCGAAACGATTCGACGAGGCGCTGGCCGCTTTCGACCACGCCGCGCGCGCTGACCCGACGTCGATGGAAGCACTGTTCGAACTCGGTGTCACGCTCGCCGCGATGGGGCGTCACGAGGAATCACTGGCGCCGTTGCAGCGGGCCGTGGCCCTCGACCCGCGCCATGCGCGTGCCGTTGCGCGGCTCGCGCTGACGCTGGTGGCGCTGGAGCGCATGCCGGAAGCCGAGGCGGCGTACGAACGCTCCCTCGCGCTCGATCCGCGCGACCCGGCCACGTACCTCTATTACGGCGTTCTGCTCGAGGAGAGCAACCGCGTCGACGATCTGCGCGCGTTGCTGCAGCGTGCCGAGTCGGCCGGTGTGCCGCCACGGGCGCTGCCGGTAGTGCAGGCGCGGCTGCTGAAGCGCGAAGGCCGGCTCGACGAGGCGCTCGCGTTGCTCGATCCCGCGGCGAACGCGGAACCGCTGGTGCAGAACCAGCGCGCCCAACTGCTTGGTGAAATCGCCGATCGTCGTGGCGATGTCGAAGCGGCATTCCGCCACTTCGGCGAGATGAACCGCTTGCGGGCCGCCGAGCCCGGATCGCGCGTGCACGAGCGCCTGCGTTATGTGCGCCACATCGAACGGCTGCGCGATCACATGTCCCCGGAGCAGGTGCGGGCGTGGTCGGCGCTCGAGCTCGACACGCGCCGCCGCGCACCGGTGTTCCTGGTCGGCTTCCCGCGCTCCGGAACGACGCTGCTCGACACGATGCTGCTCGGCCATCCGGACGTGTTTGTGCTCGAGGAGTCACGGCTGCTGCCGCAGGTGGCCGAAGCGCTCGGCGATCCGCTCTCGGTGGCGGGGCTCGACGCCGCGAGCGCGGGTGCCTTGCGTGCGCGCTACTTCGAGGGCCTGGACGCGATCCCGGAGACCCGGGACGCGCCCTGTGTGATCGACAAATCGCCGCTGCACCTCACCCTTGCGGGTTTCATCCACCGGGTGTTTCCCGACGCGCGTTTCGTGTTCTGCGTGCGGCATCCCTGCGATGTCGTGCTCAGCTGCTTCATGCAGAACCTGTGGGTCAACGAGGTCGGGGCGAGCTTCCTCGACATCGCGGACACCGCACTGCTCTACGATCGCATCATGGATTACTGGACCCGATGCCGTGACTGTCTGCCGCTGCGGGTGCACGAACTGCATTACGAGCGACTCGTGCAGGACGCGCAAGCCGGGATGCGCGCCGTGCTCGATTTCCTCGAGCTCGATTGGCACCCCGGTGTGCTCGCGCACCAGCGCACCGCGATCGAGCGCGGGCGCATCGGCACGCCGAGTTACGCGCAGGTCGCCGAGGGTCTCTATTCGCGTTCGATCGGACGCTGGCAGCGTTATGCGGGGCACCTTGGCCCGGCGTTGCCGCTGCTGGCGCCCTGGGTGCGGCGGTTCGGTTACCCCGAACCGGGGGCCGCCGTACGCTCCGCTGCCGAGAACGCCGGATGAGCGTGTGCCCTGCAGCCGGTCGCGACGACCCCTTGGCGACGGCCGAGGAACTGGCGCGTGCGGGGCGCTGCTGGGACGCGCTGGCCGTGGTGCGCGATACTGTCGCCGCTCCCGGGGCTCCGCGCCGTGGATGGGCGGCGGTGATGCGCCTTGCGGGGCGCATCGGCGACGATCACGGACGGCTGCTGGCGGCGCGGCGCCTGCACGCGGACGCGCCGGAGGCTGTGGATGCGGTGGTCGCACTCGCCGAGGCCTTGACCGACCACGGCCAGGCCGACGAGGCGGTCGCGCTGCTGGTGCCGTTGCACGCAGGCGCGCGACTCGACGATCAGCAGAGTTTCCGGCTGTCGCGGATGCTGATGTTCGCGGGGCGGCTCGCCGAAGCGCACGGCATTGCGCGCGAACTGCTGCCCCGCCACCCGGAAGACCCGATGCTGTGGGAACGGCTGGCGCAGACCGGCCGTCCCACGGATCGCGAGGCCGGGATCGACGCACTGCGCGCGCTGCTGCGCCGTGGTGCAACTGCCTCGTCGGCAGCACGCGCTGGGCTGGCGGGTGCGCTCGCCCGCATGTGCGTCGACAGCGGCGACGATGCCGGCGCCGCCGCCGCGCTGCAGGAGAAGGCAGTAGCGAACCGCGAGCGTCATCCCTTCGATCCCGGCGCCCTGCGGGCGACGATCGCAGACATCGAGACGCACTGCGCCGCGCCTGCAGGGGATCGCGTCACCGGTGATCCCTCACCATTGCCGATCTTCGTCCTCGGTGCGGCGCGTTCTGGCACGTCGCTCGTCGACCAGATCCTGGGTTGTCACCCGCAGATCGCCGGTGGCGGGGAACTGCGCTGCTTCTGGCTCGCCACGCGGGAACTGGGTGACTGCGGCAGCGCCAGCCTGGAGCGCTTCGCCGCCGCGATGCCGTCCGGGGCACGGCTGGACGATGCGTGGCGGGTGTTCGGCAGCCGCTATCTGCTGTTGGCTGCAGAGCGCTTCGGAAGCGGACGACGGTTCACGGACAAGCTGCTGTCGAACGTCTACCGCGTCGAGGCGATCCGGCGCGCCTTGCCGGGAGCTCGCATCGTGTACCTCGAGCGCGACCCGCTCGACATCGCGTGGTCGTGTTGGCGCGGCCAGTTCGACTCCGAGTCCGCGTGGGCGAACTCGCCGGCAGGGATCGCGCTGTACGTCGCGGGCTACCGTCGCGCGATGCACGCGTGGCGGCGCCGCTATCCGGATGCGATCGCCACCGTCGGCTACGAGTCGCTGGCGCGCGCACCCGACACCGAGATTCCGCGCCTGCTGGCACACTGCGGGCTGCCGGATGCGCCCGCGACGCGCCATCCCGAGCGCTCGCAACGCCCGGTAGCGACGCTGAGTTTCGCGCAAGTGCGCGAACCCATCGGTACGCGCAGCGTGGGGGCCGCGGCCGCGTTTCCGCTCTCTACCCGCGTCCTGCGGCAGGCGCTGCGCGCCGAGGGCCTGGATGGCGGTTGACCAGTCCGCGGCACAACGCCAGGAGAGACCATGAACGAGACCGACCGTGCGGTGATGATCGAACCGGCACTGGCCGCCGCCGCTGCCGGCGACGGCTTTCGCGCGACCGGCCTCGTGCGCGAGCTGCTCGCCGCCGGGCAGCCGCTCGCGGAACACTGGGCACGCCTGACGCGCTTGTGCGCCGAACTCGACGACGACGATGCGGCGCTCGGGGCGGCGCGTTGCCTCTGGCAGCAGACACCGAAGAGCGTGCCGACCGCGTTCATCCTCGCGCGTGCACTGGAGGCCACCGGGCGCGCCGAGGAAGCCGTCGCGGTGCTGGCGCCCGCGGCACGGGCGGGACAGCTGTCGCTGATGGAACTCTATCGACTGTCGCGCATGCTGATGTTCGCCGGGCGCCTCGACGAGGCGGAGGCATTGGTCAGGGGGTTGCTCGAGCAGGAACCGTCGAACCCTTCGCTGTGGGAGCGCTACGCGCAACTGCATGACTTCCGCGCCGGCGAGCCCGAGATCGATCGGCTGCACCGCCTGCAGCACGAACTCGCCAACGCCCCGTTCGGATCGCGCATCGCCGCCGCCTGGGCGCTGGCGAAGGCGGTGAGCGATTGCGGTGACGACGCCGGCGCCGCGACCGTGCTGGATTACACCGCCGCGCTGCGGCGCGAGTCGCTGCGTTTCGATCCCGATGCGCTGGACGCGGCAGCGAATGCGTCGCTGGCGGCGCTCGATGACACGCAGCTCGCCCAGGCCGGCGATCCGGAGCATCGCAGCGCACGGGTCGTGTTCGTGCTCGGGCCGCCGCGCTCGGGAACCACGCTGGTCGAACAGATCCTGTCCCGCCACCCGCGCATCGCCGGTGGCGGAGAGCTGAAGTTCCTGCCGCTGATGCGTCATGCGCTGGGCGATTTCACGCGAAGCAGTCTGGATGCCTTCGTCGCCGGTCGGGGACAGCGCGGGACTGATCCCTGGGACGGAATCCGGGAACGCTACCTGGCACTGGGCGACGAGCGCTTCGGCGTTGGCGCCTGCTTCACCGACAAGATGCTGACCAACCACCTGCGCCTGGCCGTGATCCGGCGGGCTTTCCCGCGCGCGAGCGTGGTCCGGTGCCGGCGCGACCCGCTCGACGTCGCGTGGTCCCTGTGGCGTTCCAGCTTCGGTGCGGATACGCCGTGGATCGCCGATCCGGCCTGGATCGCGCGCTACATCGTGGCCTACGAGCGCGTGATGGACCAGTGGGCGGAGCGCTTTCCCGGCTGGATCGTCAACGTCGATTACGAGGATCTGGTGGCCGATCCGGACTGGGAGATCGCCCGTCTGCTGCGGGCCTGCGGTCTCGAGGACGATCCTGCCACGCGGCATCCGGAGCGTTCCGGACGTGCCGTGTCGACGCTGAGTTTCGCGCAGGTCAGACGCCCCATAGGCACCGGGCAGGTCGGTGCGGCGAACCGCTTTCCGTATGCCTCGCGCGGTTTGCGCGAGGCGCTGGAGCGCAGCGGTCTGCGCTACCGGGAATGAAAAAAGGCCCGCGGGCAGAGCCTGCGGGCCTCCGGAAGCGGCGTCCTGCCGCGCTGACCGGGCGGTGCCCCCGCGGACCGGAATCCGCGGGGGCGTCGTCGTCAGAACTTCATCTGGATCTGGCCGAACAGACGGCGGCCGATCACGTCGTACAGCGAGGGATCGGTGCCGGACTGCACGTTCGGCGCGTAGGTTTCCGGTTCCTCATCGGTGAGGTTCTCGACGCCGAGGCGTATCGTGAAGGTGTCACGCCACGTGTAGGCGCCCGACAGATCCCAGTAGAGGATCGAGTCCGTGCCCGTGAACGATTTCTCCCCGGGAAACTGCTTGCCAGCGCGGTTTTCCATGCCGTCGATGTAATTGGCGCGCAGATCGAACACGAAGTCCGATACCGAGTAGCTCGCCATCATCATGCCCTTCCATTCGGGATAGCTGCTGCCCAGCGGTTCGCCGAAGTAGCTGACCGTTCCCGCGTAGTCGATGGTCGGCAGGCCGGTGCCGTCTGACTGCTTGAACTCGGTCACGTAGGTCCACAGCATCGACAGGTCCAGATGCCCGACCGGCAGATCGACCCCGTAGGCAACCGCGAAGTCGAAACCGCTGGTATCGATCACCCCGGCGTTGACACCCGGATAGTAGTACGCGGGGCTGCCCGGGAAGAAGGCATCGGCCGGCGGGCTGATCCAGATGATGTCGCCACCGAAGCGAAGGACGCTCTGGCACGCCGGCATCGAGGCATCGTAGCTCGGATTGTTGCCATAGTAGTTGTAGCAGTCGGCCACCAGGATGTTCGCGCTGGTGTCGAGGATCGGCGACTTGATCTTGATCCGGTACCAGTCGATCGTCGCCTGCAGGTTCGCCAGCGCGCCGTCCCACGGTGACTGGAACACGAGCCCCAGCGTGTAGGTGTCGGCTTCCTCGGAATCCAGTGCGGTGTTGCCGGTGATGGTCACGCCGATCTGGTTGCCGGGGGTCTGGATGTAACTGTCGATCGCACCCGGAGCTACGCCGGTGTCGAGGCAGAGCTGGCGCACTTGGGCGGCGTTGGGCCCGTTGCGGGCCGCGCTGTCGACGGAGCAGGGATCGAAGTACTGCGGGTTGGAGCCGCCGCCGTCGAACAGTTCGTCGAAGTTCGGGGCGCGGACGGCGCGCTGGTACGAGGCACGCGCACGCCAGGTGTCGTCGATCTTCCAGCTCAGTTCCGCCTTGTAGGTGGAATCGTCGACTTCGTCTCCCTTCACGCCATTCAGCGAGTCCTCGAACTCGTAGGAGGACAGACGGTAGCCCAGCGTCAGATCCACGGCCGCGGCGAAGGGCGCATCACGCACGATCGGGATGCCGACCTCGGCGAACCAGTCCTTGAAGCTGTTCTCGCCGGAAGCCGGGGTTTGCGCGTTCAGGCCCGAAATCGGTCCCGCGGCGGAACCCGGGTCGAGTTCGTACTCGAACATGCGGATCTCGTAACCGAGCACCACCGCCAGCGGACCCGCCGGCATCTCGAACAGGTTGCCGGAAACGAAGCCTTGTGCGATCTGCTGTTGGAACTCGGTGCTCACCGTGTTCGATAGTTGCAGATAGTCCACGCATTCCGCCGACACCGGGTTGCGGCCGAAAATGTTCAGGCCGCCCGAGCAGACACTTGCGCCCCCGTCGGCAGCGGCCAGCAGCCCCAGCGCCTTGTTGGTGTCGATGTTGCCGGTCTGGCTCTCGTCGATGTAGGTACGGCCCTCCATCAAGTAGCCTTCCCAGGACCAGTCGCTGCCAAACGGCAGATCGGGCAGATCACCACGCGCGCCGGCCATGAACTGCACGACCTTGTTCTCGTAGATCGATTCGCGCAGTCCGCCGTCCAGAAGACGTGTGCGCATCAGGAACGGCTCGGTCGCGCCGCTTCCTACCAGACTGGTGTTGTCGCCGGTGCGCTGCGACAGCAGATACGCGAGGTCGGCGGGAATGAACGGGTTCGTGACCGGGATGATCGCCGCGTTCGCAACGCTCTTGCCGTTCTCGATCAATGCCGACGTCGCGCGGTTCGGGTTGTTGCCGGTCGGGCTCTGGGTCGTGATCGTGGGCCACGGCGTGGGCGCCAGCGCCGTCACCGACTTGTACTCCGTGTAGCCGAACTGCGTGAAGGCCTCGATGCTGTTGTCGAACTTGTAGTTCATCTTCGCCATCACGGAGTCGCGTTCCAGCGGCAGCGTGAGGATGTTCACGAAGTCGAAGTTGTACGAATACAGGTCGGGGAACAGGTTCGAGTTGATGTTGCCGTCGATCGGGTAGCGCCAATTCAACACGTCGAGCGGGCTGTTGAACACGCCGCGCGAGAACAGCGAGCCGTCGGTGTTCAAACCGAGTAGCGTGGCATTGGTACTGCCAGGCGCATGGCCGCCGTAATCGGCACGTGCGAACAGCGTGTCGATCGCCGACTGCGGGATCTGGTTGCCGGAACTGCCTTGCAACAGGCCTTCGGGCAGGAACGAAGTGGTCGAGGTCGCATTGGCCGAGAAATCGCGCTGGTTCTTGATCATTCCCTCGCGCCATGCGTGATCGAGGGCGATCACCGCATTGCCGCGATCGTCGGCGAAGTTGCCGCCCCACACGGCCGACAGCTGGTAGTCCTTGGCGTCGTTGTGCTGTTCGCTGTCGGAGTGCGAATAGCGGAAGTCGAAGCCTTCGAAATCCTTCTTCAACTTGATGTTCACCGCACCGGCTACCGCGTCGGCACCGTACACGGCGCCGGCGCCGCCGGTGATCACTTCCATGCTCTCGATCAGCGCCGCGGGGATCGTGTTCAGGTCCACCGTCATGTCGCTGGCCGACGGCATCGCGCGTCGACCGTCGATCAGCACCAGGTTGCGGTTCGAACCCAGGCCGCGCAGGTCGACGTTCGACTGGCCGTTGTTGCCCGGGTTGTTCGAGGTGCTGCCGCCGGCCGGGTTCACCTGCGGGAGCGTATTCAGATACTTGTCGAGGGTAGTGGCCGACGTGATCTTCAACTGCTCGGCGGACACCGTGCTGATGGGACTGTTGGCCACGTAGTCCTGGCGCTTGATGCGCGAACCCGTGACGACGACTTCCTCGATCCGGTCGGCCGACTGATCGCTCTGCGCGAGCGCCGGCATGCTTCCGGTCGAGGCTATGGCCACTGCCATGGCTAGGCGTGATTTTCTGTACATGGACTGTCCCCTTGCTTGACTTTGGGTCGTTGAGGTCGAACGCAGGCCGATAGCGCTGCTCGACCTACGACGAACGAGCGGGGGAATCCCTCAAGCGGAATTTCGATGAATCGATCGGTGGTGGGTTCAGCGCACCCGCTTGACGCCCACGCCACGGTCGGCGGGGATCACGCGCATATGCCAGAAGCCTAGTGCGTTCTTGTGGATCTCCACCTCGGGGGATGAGGCCCGGAAGTAGTACTTGCCCTCGCTGCGCTGGCGCCAGAGCTGCCCGTTCTCGAGCGCGAACTCGGTGTGGCCTGTCCAGCCGCGGAACTCGCCGGCGATACGGCTGCGGATCACGTGCCCGGTCTCCGCCTCGCGCACCGCGGTGTTGTTCGAGCGCAGCAGCGGCGCCTCGGTTGCCGTATACCGCAGCACCCACGCGTTCAGCGCCTCGATCTCCACGGGCGAGAGCCGCTCGAGCCCGGCGTCGCGGAACTCCTCGGGGCTCATCAGCCGGCGCACGTCGGGCGCCTCGTCGGCCTGCACCGGCGCCGCGCCGAGCAGTGCCAGCGCCAGCAGCATCGTGACTCGCGGCCAGCTGTGCGAAGCGGTACGGATCATCGTGTGTCCCTCCTGCATTCCCGGATCAGAATTCCTGCGACAACCGCGCGTACCAGTAACGCCCGCGCAGGTCGTGCGTGCGGCCGTCGACGTTGTCGTTGAACGCCGAGGCCGCGAACGGCGCCTTGCGGTCGAACACGTTGTCGATCCCGACGCCGACCTGCAGGCCGCCGAGCACGTCGAAGCGCCGCGCCAGCTGCACATCGTGCACCAGCCAGTGGTCGATATGGCGGCGCCGCATCGACTTTGGCACCGTCTCCTGCAGCTCCGCGACATGGTACAGCCGGTAGCTCGCCTCCCACGCCTCGCGGTTCCAGTGCACGCTGAAGCGCGTCTTCCACTCCGGGATCGCGCCCATGCCGCCGGCCGCCTCGTCCGCGAAACTGCCGACGATATCGACCAGCGGCGCCGCCGGGTCGAGCTGGTCGAGGTATTCGTGGATCCACGACGATTCGAGCGCCAGCGCCACCTGCCCCAGCGCCAGCGCCGGCAGCCGGTAGCGCAGGTCGAGGTCCAGCCCGCTCACGCGCCGCCGCCCCACGTTGATGTTGGTGGCGATCACGCGTTGCAGGTTGCCGGCGGCGTCGCGCAGCACGCGGTCGGCAAAGCCGTAACCGCGCGCGTTCTGGTCGAGGATGTACTGCGCGCTCGTGTCGACCACGTCGCGCTGCGTGATGCGGAACGCATCGACCGAGACCATCACGCCGGGCAGCGCCGCCGGGGTCCATACGGCGCCGGCGGTCACGCTGGTCGATTCCTCGGGTTCCAGTTCCGGGTTGCCGCCGATCACGGTCAGGTACTGCACGCGCGTCGGGTCGGCGGGCAGCGCACAGCCGGGCAGTGTGCCGACGTTCCGCGCCACCGCGCAGGGGTCGCTCAGGAAGGCCTGGGTCTGCTGGACGCTCTGGTGCAGGTCGAGCAGTGAGGGGGCACGGAAACCCTGCGACCAGGTGCCGCGCAGCAGCAGCGACTCGACCGGGCGGTAGCGCAGCCCCAGCTTGCCGTTGGTGGTGGCGCCGAAGTCGCTGTAGTGCGAACTTCGGGCCGCCAGTTCCACATCGACGCGATGGGCGTCGCCCGTGGTCGCGAACAACGGCACCAGCAGCTCGCTCCACAGCTCCGCCACCCGGCGGCTGCCGTCGGCGTCGCTGATGTCGGTGCCGCCCAGCGTGCGTCGCGGGTTGCCGGGTGCGCCACGCGAGGCGGTCGCCTCGCGCCGGTAGCTGGCGCCGGTCGCGAGCACGACCTCGCCGGCGGCGAGCCGGCCGACCGGCCCGTTCAGGTTGACTTCGATACCGTTCAGGGTGGAGCGGCCGTCGACGTCGCTGCGCGCACGCAGGTACGCGGCCTGGCCGGCGTCGATCGAGCCCGGCGGGCCGAACACGTTCACCGGCACGCAGCCGGCGTCCGCCCGACAGTCCGCCGGTGAGCCCAGCGCCAGCGCGAGCCGCTCGCCGTCGATCAGCGAAGTGAGCGCCTGCTCGCTCTCGGTCCGGCTCCAGAACCAGGTGGCGTCCCACTCCCACGCCTCGCCGAACAGGCCTTCCAGCCCCAGGGCGGCGCGAGCGCTGGTCGAGCGGTCCTGCTGCTCGCGCTCGCCGAGTTCGACGAAGCGCCGCCGCAGGTCGTGGATCGCGACCCCGAAAGGATTGAACGGCTGGTCCGGGGCCACCGTGAGCGGTGTGGACTCGAAGGCCGTGAACACCGGCGTCGGCGCCAGCGTGGCCCGCGATTCGTTGTGCGCCCACGCGAGTTCCGCGATCAGCGTGTTGCGCTCGTCGAGGTCCAGCTCGAGGCTGGAGTAGACGTTGCGCCGCCGCGAAGGCACCAGCGCGGAGGTGTGGGTGCGGAAGTCGAACAGGTCGGTGTCATCGGCCGGTCCGAAGTCGGCGCCCGAGGTTCCCGGGCGGTAGTCGGCTCCGTCGCGCAGCAGGCTGAGCGTGTTGCCCTCGAGTTCGAAGCGCGCTGCCGGGGTGGCACTCGAGCGCAGGTCCGCACCGCCGCGCGAGCGCCCGTCGGCGCTGGCCGACACCTCCCGGTCGCGACTCCACAGCGGGTCCTGCCCGAGCATGCTGGCCGCCAGCAGCACCGAACCACGATCGAACGCGTGCCCGGCGAGCAGGCTGCTGGAGCGCGTGCGGCGTCCACCGCCCTGGCTGTCGCCGTACTGGGTGGCGAGCTGCACGCCCGGGTGGTCGCGTTTCATGATGATGTTGACCACGCCGGCGATCGCGTCCGAGCCGTAGATCGCCGATGCCCCTTCTTTCAATATCTCGATGCGCTCCACCGCCGCCGGCGACAGCGTGTTCAGGTCGAAGGCATCGCCCGCCAGCCCGCCGTGGCTGACTCGCCGGCCGTTGACCAGCACCAGCGTGTTGCTGGCCGGCAGGCCGCGCAGCGTGACCGTGGCGGTGCCGTCGCCGCCGTTGCTGACCGCGGTGCTGGTCTGGTTGCCGATCACCGCCGGCAGGAAGCGCAGCAGCTCGCCGAGACTCTGGGCGCCGGTGGCCTCGATCTCCGGTGCGCTCACGATCGAGACCGGTGCGCTGCCGAGATAGTTCGCCAGGTTGATGCGCGAGCCTGTTAGCAAGCGCTCACGCACGATGGTCTGCTCGATCACGCGCGCATCGACCACGTGTGCCGTCGCCTGCTCCGCGGCGGGCGCGGGGTCGGCCGTGGCGTTGGCGCACGGGGCCCCGTTGCAGGCCGGTCCTATCGAAACCACGTTACGGCCCACGTACACGGGCACCAGTCCGGTGCCCGCCAGCAGGTCCTGCAGCGCCTCGCGCGCGCTGAGGCGGCCGGTGAGCGCCGGCACCGGGTGCCGGGGCACGTTGGCGGTCGCGAACACCAGCGACAGATCGGCCTGGCGCGCCAGCTCGATCAGTGCCGCCGGCAGCGTGCCGGCCGGAACCGCGAACTCCATCGGGGTATCGGTGTCGGCGGCCGCCCCGAACGCCAGCGCCAGCCCCAGCCCGGCGACGATCCGGCGCAGGCGCGGCAGGGCGGGCGGACGATCGGTCGGTGGCATCGGATCCCGTTGCGTGCAGGCCGCGGCTCCGGCGTGGAGTGGCCCTCAGGGTGCGCGGCAACGATAGCAAATGACGCCCGCGATCGCGCGGGACTTGTGCGGAATCAGTCCGCAGCGCGGGAGATCAGCAGCGGGCCGTCTTCCGGACCGCTCACGGTGATTCCGAGGCTGCGCTCGAGCGCGGCCAGCGTGAGGCGCGGATCGTCGGTGCCGAACACGCCGGACACCCGGATCGCCGCAGTCTGTGTGTCCGTGATGCGCAGCGCAGGCTGCATGTGCCGCTGCAGTTCATCGATCAGCTCGGCCAGCGGGGCGTCCTCGAACACCAGTTTGCGCTGCTGCCATGCCAACTCCGTCTCGAGGTTTGCCGGTACCACGTCCTCGATGCCGTCCCCGTCAGCGTAACGCGCGGACTCACCCGCGTGCAGCAGCCGCGTGGTACCACCGGCGCCGCGCTCCCCGAAGCGCACCAGCCCGTGCTCGACCACCACGCGCATGCCCCCGGCGCGGCAGTCGACTGCGAACGCGGTGCCGAGCACGGTCACGGCCGCTTCGCCACAGCTGGCGGTGAACGGGCGCGCGGCATCCGGCGTGACGCGGAAGAAGGCCTCGCCGTGCGCGATCGTGACGCGGCGCGCGTGCGCGGACAGCTCGACATGCAGCGCGGTGTCGGTGTTCAGCGTGAGGTCGCTGCCATCGGCGAGCTCGACCTGGCGGAAGCCACCGACCGGCGTGCGCAGCTCCAGTGTTTCCGCGGCCTGGCGCGGCAGCAGCAGCACGGCGGCCACGCCGGCCGCTGCCGCCAGCGCCACCGCCGGCCACCAGCGCCTGCGGTGCACGGCCGACGCTGGGTGCACCGGTTCCCGTGCGCCCAGCGCCGTGCCCAGTTCGGACCACAGTATGGTCATGCGGTCGAAGGCGGCGGCATTGTCGGCGTCACGGGCCAGCCAGCGGGCGAACTCGGCGCGCTCCTGCACGCTGATGTCGTCGGCGCGCAGGCGCACGAACCAGGCCGTGGCCTGGTCGAGGCGCTCGCTGTGGGCGGCCGTCGCCGTGTCGATCATCGTCGTGTCCGTGGGGAATCTTGCCGTGGCGCCCCCCGATGGTGCGCCAGCGATGTGAATCTTAGGTGAAACCGGTGGGGGGCCAGTTGCCATTCGTCGCAGCGCGACGCCCTCTGGTCGCATCCGGGCCGCCGCGTGCGCGATGGGCCTGCTGCTAAGACGAACGGGAACGCAAAAACCTCCGCTCGCAGCTGCGGCGGATTGTCGCACGAAGCCCGAAGGGGCCGGGGTCAGCCGGGCAGCTGATCCCGGCAATGGCGCAGCGCATCGAGGATGTATTTCTCGACGCTGCTGACCGAGACGCCCATTTCGCGGGCGATCTCGCCGTACGACAGGCCACGCACGCGGTGCAGCATCAGTGCCTCCCGGCAGCGCGCCGGCAGGTTGTCGATCGCGCGGTAGACCAACCGCAACTGTTCGCTCGCGGTTGCGAGCTGCTCGGGGCCGCCCGGATCCTGTTGCGCGGCGGTGTTACCGAGGCGGGCTCCCTCGTCCTCGAGGTAGCGCGCGTGCAGGCGCCGGCGCCGCAGCTGGTCGATGGCGAGATTCGAGGCCACCTGGAACAGGAAGGCGCGCGCGTTGTTCAGCTCGTTCGCGAGATCCAGGTGATGCAGGCGCATGAAGGCCTCCTGCGCGATGTCCTGCGCATCCTCCACGCTGCCGAGCTTGCGGGCGAGAAACCTGACCAGCGCTTCGCGATGGTTGCCGATCAGCTCTTCCAGCAACTCGCCGGGTCTGTCGATCATGACGTTCCTGTTGTCTGCGACACGCTCCTGGCACCGGCCCGGTCCCTGCCGCCGGTTCATCAGGAGCCTAGCATAGCCTTCCCCTGCCCGCCGTCGTCCCCGTTTGCCCGGGAGCTACCCCTTCAGGGTAGGGTCACGTGGTGGCAGGCGACGCGCCGGTCCTGCCCGCTTTCGCGCAGCGCGGGCCGCTCGTGACGGCAGCGCGCGTCGGCCAGCGGGCAACGCGGTGCGAACAGGCACCCCACCGGCGTGTCCGTGGTGTAGTCGGCGATAGCCTCCGGTGCCGGCGCATGGCGGCGTGTGCGCTCCCGGCACGGATCGGGAAGCGGCATCGCGGCGATCAGCCGCTGCGTGTACGGGTGCAGTGGTGCGCGACAGAGCGCCGCGGCCGGTCCTTCCTCGACCAGCCGCCCGCGGTACATCACGGCGATGCGGTCCGAGACGTGGCGAACCATCGCGAGATCGTGGGCGATGAACAGCAGCGTGAGGTCCAGTTCGCGCCGCAGATCGGCCAGCAGGTTCACGATCTGCGCCTGCACCGAGACGTCGAGCGCCGAGATCGGTTCGTCGCAGATCACGAAGCGCGGTTCGAGGATCAGCGCGCGCGCGATCCCGATCCGCTGCCGCTGGCCGCCGGAGAACTCGTGCGGGTAGCGCGCGGCGTGTTCCGCGCGCAACCCCACGCGCTGCAGCCACGCGGACACCCGCTCGGCGTGCGCGCCCGGTGCGGCGTCGGGATGCAGCCGCAACGGTTCGGCGAGGATCTCGCCTGTCGTCAGCCGCGGGTTCAGCGAGCCGCCCGGGTCCTGGAACACCATCTGGATCGCGCGCGCCTGGCGCCGGAAATCCGCGCGCCGGCGCCGCCGTGGCAGCGGTTGGCCGTCGAACAGCAGCTGGCCGTGTGCCGGTTCGACCAGGCCGGCGATCGCCTGTCCCAGCGTCGACTTGCCCGAGCCGCTCTCTCCGACCAGCCCGCACACGCTGCCGGCCCGGATCGCCAGCGACACCTCGTCGAGGGCGCGCACCGGCGCCGCGCGCCGGGCGCCGGGATACAGCACGCTGAGGCCACGCACCTCGAGCAGCGCGCTCATCGCGCAGGCCCGGTGCGCGCCGCCGCCGCGAGCGGGTGGTGCCGCCAGCAGTGGCTGCGGTGCGCCGCGGCATGCAGCGTCGCGGCGGGT
>JAJVIG010000038.1 GCA_022072145.1 Pseudomonadales bacterium | reverse complement strand
ACGACCCGAAGCTCGGGCGGTTCATGCAGGCCGATATCCTGGTCCAGAGCCCGTACGACACGCAGTCGTACAACCGCTACAGCTACCTGATGAACAACCCGTTGAACGGGACGGATCCGAGCGGGTACAGGTGGTTCGATCTGAAGGACGCCGTCCGGATCGGGGTTGCGGTGGGGCTGTCGTACCTTACCGGTGGCGCGGCGTCGGGTTGGGCGGCTGGGTGGTTCACGACGAGCACCACGACGTCGGCGATCGTCGCCGGTGCGGTTGGCGGTGCGGCCGGGGGCTTCGTCGGTGGGGCGATCATGTCCGGCTCGATGGAGGGTGCGCTGCAGGGGGCATTCAGCGGAGCCGTGCTGGGCGGGATCGGGGCGGGGTTCGCTAGCCGCGGACTGGAAGGCTCGTTCGGGCATGTCGGGACGTCGGCGCTGGCCGGGGGCGGCATCAGCGTGATGCAGGGCGGGAAGTTCAGGCACGGATTCCTGAGCGCCGGAATCAGCGCGGCGGCGATGCCGAGTATCCGCAACAGTATCGAAACCGCCCCAGGGCGGGTATTCGCCTCGGCGCTGGTGGGCGGAACGGTGAGCGAGCTATCGGGAGGGAAGTTCGCAAATGGGGCGATGACGGCGGCGTTTCAGGCGGCGGCAGGGGAGGTGGCATTTTCCAATGACGGACTTGCGGAGGGTTCTGGTTCCGATGACGAGTCTTTGAGCACTGAAATGCCCGATTGGGCGGGGGACCCTGATGTCGTCAGTGCGCAAGGAAGCATCTGGTCCGGCTCTCGCACCGATCTGCCTCCGAATCAGCGAATGGAGCAAGGCGGATGGGTTGTGCATCGATGGTTCGCTGCCGATGGAGATTACGACGTAATTCGCGTACCACCAGGGTCGCCACACACGAACCCTTGGATGGGAGTTAAGCCGTCGCCATTGACATGCTTCTGCACGGTCAAGGGTTCAATTCATTCCCACCCCCTGCGCTATAGCGATGGCCCGTGGGACCCGTACCGCCCTAGTTCTGCCGATCTGAGTCACTCGAAGCAGTTCAGGATACCTGGTGTCGTCGTCACGTTTCCTCGTCCGACAGACAACATCTATCAAGTGATCCCATATAAAGGGTGGTGAGTGCAATGTTCAAAACCATCGTATGGCTCCCTGTCCGCGCCACTATTCTCGCTGGCTTGTTTGTATTTTCGATGGTCTCGGGGTGCAAAAAGGAACCGTCGCGCATCGAGGATTTTATGTCGCAGCCACAGATTGCGGCACCGGCAATCTATTGGGAGTGCGCCATCATGGTAAACGATTACGTTCGCACGAAACGGGGATGGTCGGAAGCTGACTTCAACGTGTCATACGACGGATTGGATCAGGAATCAAAAGGTCAAGTGTTTCGCGTCTCGCATGTCGACACCTATCGTGAACCGGTCGGAATTGGTGGAATCGGCTCGTCTTTCTTCATACATGCGATCTGCAACAAGCTGCAGATCACTGGGGAATTTCTGCAGCAATAGCGGTCATGCGACGGGGACAGTCACCAATTGAGGGAAAAGGTGACGGATTTATTTATTCGAAGCGATCGAAATGAGGAAATCCAGCGCCTCCCTGGCGGTCACGATGCGGGTGCCGCGATACGCTTTCAGAACGAGCGGGTCTTTGTCGCCGGAGACGATGGCATCGGCCTGCGCCGCCACGGCGCAGGCGAGTACGTGATCATCGTCGGGATCACGCGCGACGCGCCGCTTGAGGGCGACAGGCTCGACGATCTCGGTCATGAGCGTGTAGCGCGTGATCAGTCCCGCCGACGTGATACCGTTCGCACGCAGGTGCTTGGCGAACTTGGCGCGACCCAGGACGCCGGCGAGTTCCTCGATCAATATCGCGCTGGTGACGAGCGTGATGCGCCGATCGATGCCGGCCTGCACCAGCTGCCCCGGAATCCCTCCCCATAAGAAACCCGCGACGACGAGATTGGTGTCGATCACCAACCTCACGACCGGCGGCCCGCCTTGTGCGCCTTGCGCACGGCGTTGACCTCGGCCTGGATCTCCTCCATCGACATCGGCGGGATATTGGCGGCGGCGAGCGTGTCCATCATCGCCCGCAACTCCTCGCCGATTTTTTTGCGCAGTCGCTCACGCAGCAAGCCCTCGATCGCCTGGGAGTTCAACTAGCCGGCGGCCCGGGCCTGTTTGGCGAGTCGATCGGGCAAGGTGAGTTTCAGTTGCAAGGTCGTCATGTCGTGATCCTCCGTCTACACCGCCCCGGCCTGTGACTTCTGCTTGAGTTGTCCGCGCTCGATGAACGCATCGAGCAGCTGCAGGATCTGGCGGCGCTCCTGGGGCGGTAATCGTTCGATTTGCTGCAACCGGCGTTGCAGCCGGGTGTCGGTTGCCTTGACTTTGCGCTTGGCCACCTCGACGCCGAGCAGCGCGTCGATGGACACCCCGAGCGCGCGACCGATCGTGGGCAGCAGGTTCGCCGGCGGCTGGGCGTTCGGTCCTTCGTAGTAGGCCATCATGCGCTGGGATATCCCGATCTCGGCGGTCAGCGCGGTCTGGGTGATCCCGGCGGCTTTGCTCAGGCCGGACACTTCATCGTCATAGCTCCTTGAACGACACGATCAGCACTTCGTCGATGACCGTCAGTTTCAAATACACGTCGCCGGCCGGGGTGTTCGGGCGATATACGTCTTGCCAGAGCGTGTGATCGGCGCAGGTGGTGATGCTCTTGTAGAAGTCCGTGTGCTTCAACTCCATGATCACCGCCAACATTCCCATATAATCGAACCCGTGGGCATTGGCTCCAGCGCGCGCTGGCATGGGTGGTTCGCACCTTTCCTGCCTCGACAAGCGCCTTGACGCTGGAGAGCTTGCCGTGAGGCGTTCCTTTCGCCATGGCGGCAAATTAGCCTGCCTGACGCCATTTGGCACGCAGGTCAATAATGAGCAGACAGGACCCCGGGTGCGCCGCCCTCAATCAGGCCGCCAAGCCGCAGGCGCCGCCTGCGCAGCCGCCGCCTCCGCAGGGCGGCTCGGGGTTGCGCAGCGTGTTGCGGCGCACCACGCCGGCCGCGCTCAGCAGCCGCTCGACTGGGGATGCGGGATCGGTGTCGCCCGGATCGAGGTTGCCGAGTGCGCAGAGTTCGCCCCACGTCACGGCCTTCACAGTGATCGAATGCTTGACCTCGTGAACGGCGCCGGTGGCGAGGATGCGGTAATCGTAGGTCGGCATCGGATGCTCCCTGGTCGTGTCGAATGCTGGCCAGATCAGGCGCCGAGCGCACGCTCGGCGGCGGTCACGGTCTGCAGGATCAGTGTATTGATCGTCATCGGACCGACGCCGCCGGGCACCGGCGTGTAGGCGGCGACCCGCGCGGCGAGCGGTGCCAGTTCGATGTCACCGACGCCGCCGGGATGGAACCCTGCGTCTACCACCACCGCACCGTCCTTGATCCAGTCCGCACGGATGAACTCGGGTTTGCCGACCGCGCCCACGACCACGTCGGCCTGCGCCACGTGCTGCGGCAGGTCCCGGGTGCGCGAATGGCAGACCGTGACGGTGCAGTTCGCGTTCAGCAGCATCAGCGCCATCGGCTTGCCGAGGATCGGACTGCGTCCGACGACCACCGCGTGGCGCCCTGCCAGCGGGATGTCATAGGCGCCGAGCAGGCGCATGATCCCGGCCGGCGTCGCCGAACCCCAGGCCGCCTCGCCCATCGCCATGCGCCCGAAGCCGAGGCAGGTCACGCCGTCGACGTCCTTCGCGAGTTCGATCGCATCGAAACAGGCGCGCTCGTCGATCTGCGCCGGCACCGGATGCTGCAGCAGGATGCCGTGGCAGCGCGGGTTGGCGTTCAGTTCGGCGATCTTCGCGAGCAGTTGCCCGGTGGTGGTGCTGGCCGGCAGTTCGACCGCCATCGATTCCATGCCGACGCGGCGGCAGGCGTTCTGCTTCATGCGCACGTAGGTGGCCGAGGCGGGGTCGTCGCCGACCAGGATCGTCGCGAGAATGGGCGTCTGGCCACCGCTGCGCTCGCGGATCGCGGCAACGCGTGTGGCGAGTTCGGCTTCGGTGCGTTGGGACAGGGACTTGCCGTCGAGGACGATCGCGGACATGGCAACGGGTTTCCGTGGTCGGGTGATCGGAAGCGCGCGATTGTCGCACCGGCGCGTGCCGCTGGCCAAGCGCAGCCGGGAAATTCACGTGGCGCGCGATTGACGCTCATGGGGGCCCCCTTTAATATCCGCGCTCCCGTATCCGGTCCCCCGGGCCGGGAATTCGGGGTATAGCGCAGTCTGGTAGCGCGCCTGCTTTGGGAGCAGGATGTCGGGGGTTCGAATCCCTCTACCCCGACCAGCCGGCACGCTGTGCGGTGCGCCGGCAAACACGATGGTGGCCGTAGCTCAGTTGGTAGAGCACAGGATTGTGGCTCCTGGTGTCGCGGGTTCGATTCCCGTCGGCCACCCCATCCTTCCCGCCGGCGGCGCGCACTATTTCCCGCGTTCACGTTGCAGGTGGCGCCGACGGTGATCTCCGTAACCGACCCCGATTCCGCCGCGCTGGCACTCGCTGCACTGCTGTCGGGCGCTGCCCTCAGCGCGATCGTCGCACGCCTGCGCGGCATCCGGCTCGAACGCGCGCACGCGCAGCGCCTCGAGGAACTGCGCGAGTCGCTGCTCGATGCGCGCACCGAACTCGCCGGCAACGCCGCCCGCCACGCCGCCGAGCGCCAGGCCGCCGACGAGAAGCTCGCGCTGCTCGGCGCGGCGCGCGAGCAGCTCGCACTCGAATTCACGGCGCTCGCGAACCGGATCTTCGAGGAGAAGAACGAGCGATTCGGGCAGCACAGCCGCGCCACGCTGGAGCTCACGCTGCGGCCGCTGCGCGAGCAGCTCACCGACTTCCGCCGCCGCATCGACGAAGTCCACGGCAGCGACACCGACGCGCGCGCGCGGCTGTTGCAGGAACTCGGCTCGCTGAAGGAGCTGAACCGGCGCATGAGCGACGAGGCGCTGAACCTCACGCGCGCGCTGAAGGGCGACAACCGCGTCCAGGGCCACTGGGGCGAGGTGATCCTCGAGCGCATCCTGGAGGAGTCGGGGTTGCGCAAGGGCCACGAGTACGACACCCAGGTGGTCACCCGCGACGGTGAAGGGCAGCGGCGTGCGCCCGACGTCGTGGTGCGGCTGCCCGAGGGGCGCGACGTCGTGATCGACTCCAAGGTCTCGCTCAACGATTACGAGCGCTACTGCTCGGCGCAATCCGACGAGGAACGCGACGCCGCCCTGCGCGCGCACGTGGCGTCGCTGCAGGCGCACGTGACGGCGTTGAGCGCGAAGGACTACGCCGGGCTCGAAGGCATCCGCACGCTCGACTTCGTGCTGGTGTTCGTGCCGATCGAGGCGGCGTTCATGAAGGCCATGGAGCACGACGCCACGCTGTTCGGACGCGCCTTCGCGCACAACATCATCCTGGTCAGTCCGACCACGCTGCTGGCGACCCTGCGCACCATCGACAGCCTGTGGCGGCTCGAACGGCAGAACCGCAACGCCGAGGAAATCGCCCGCCGCGCCGGCGCGCTGCACGACCAGTTCGCGCGCGTGCTCGAGTCGCTCGAAGATCTGGGCCGCCATCTGCAACGTACAAGCGCCGCCTACGAGCAGACCGTCGAGCGGCTCGCGCGCGGCCGGGGCAACCTGGTCGGGCGCGTGATGCAGCTTGCGAGGCTCGGGGCGAAGGCACGTAAACCACTTCCGGAAGCGATCGTCGCACGCGCGGAACTCGACGACAGCCCGGAGGACGAGGGAGAATCGACATGACGTTCCCGAAGATCGGCAACCTGGCACCGGTATTCGCGCTCGAGAACCAGCGCGGCGAGACCGTTTCGCTGAAACAGTTTCGCGGCACGCACAACGTGGTGCTGTATTTCTATCCGGCGGCGATGACCCCCGGCTGCACCGTGCAGGCCTGCGGGCTGCGCGATGCCGCGGCCGAGCTCGCTGCCCGTGATGCGGTGGTGCTCGGCGTGAGCCCCGACCCGGTGGCGAAGCTCGCGAAGTTCGCCGGGCGTGACCGTCTCGGCTTCGATCTGCTGTCCGACCCCGAGCACGCGGTGGCGCTGAAGTACGGCGCGTGGGGACCGAAGAAGTTCATGGGCCGCAGCTACGACGGCATCCTGCGTACCAGTTTCCTGATCGGCAAGGACGGACGCCTGCGGCACGTGATCGAGAACGTCAAGACGCGCACCCACCACGACGAGGTGATCGCGCTGCTCGACGGCATGCGCTGAACATTGCGCGCGCGCAACCTGCGCCGTTCGCCGCGACGGCTCATGTTACGGTCCCTTAATCGGGTGATATTCCCGATGTCGCACCGTGGCAGGCTCCGTAGAATGGCGCGCTCCGCACACCCCGGCACCGATGCTCCCGCACTGACGGAACCGTCCCGATGAAGAAACCGATGGTGATCATGGTCGCCGCACTGGTGCTGGTATTCGGCACCATCTTCGGTTTCATCGAGGGCAAGCAGCGGCTGATCGATCGTTACCTGGCCGATTTCGAGCCACCGCCCGTGACCGTCTCGGCACAGCCGGCGCGGCGCGAGCGCTGGGACGTCGCGATCGCGGCGGTCGGGACGCTGAAGGCGGTGCAGGGCGTCGATCTGGCGACCGAGTCCTCGGGTGTCGTCACCCGGCTGCATTTCAAGGCCGGCGATCAGGTCGCGCCCGGCGACGAGATCGCCAGCCTCGACGACCGCGTCGAGGTCGCGACGCTGAAGAGCCTGCTCGCCCAGCGCCGACTCGCCGAGATCAACTTCGAACGCGACCAGCGCCTGCTCGCCAACAAGGCGATCTCGCGCACCGATTTCGACAAGACCGAATCGTTGCTGAAGGACGTCAGCGCGCAGGTCGAGCGCACCGAGGCGGTGATCGCGCGCAAGCACCTGCGCGCGCCGTTCGCGGGTCGGATCGGCATCCCGGAGATCGAGGTCGGCGAGTTCGTGGCCGAAGGGCAGGCGATCGTGACGCTGCAGTCGCTGGACACGCTCGAGGTGGATTTCGCGCTGCCCGAGCAGGAACTGCCGCAGCTGGCGACCGGACAGACCGTGCGTTGCCGGGTGCAGGCGTACCCGGACCGGGTGTTCGACGGCGAGGTCACGGCGATCGACGCCAAGGTCGACGACAACACGCGCAACGTCCTGGTGCGCGCGCGGGTGCCGAATACCGGCAGCATCCTGCTGCCGGGGATGTTCGTCAGCGTCGAGGTGGTGGTCGGGGACGGCCGCGACCGGGTCACGGTGCCCGAGTCGGCGGTCTCCTACAACCTCTACGGTGACTCGGTGTTCGTGGTCGCCGAGCGCGCGCGCGACGATGGCGGCAAGGAGCTCGCGGTACGGCGCAGCTACGTGAAGACCGGCCAGCGCCGTGAGGGCAGGGTGGCGATCCTCGACGGCGTGGCGGAAGGCGATATGGTCGTCACGGCCGGCACCCTCAAGCTCGATGCCGGCGCACGTGTGACCATCGACAACAGCGTCCAGCTCACCCGATGAGCTTCACCGACGTCTTCATCCGCCGGCCCGTGCTCGCCTGCGTGGTGAGTCTGCTGATCGTGCTGCTGGGGCTGCGCGCCTTCGACAGCCTGAGCCTGCGCGAATACCCCGAGATCTCCTATCCGGTCATCAACGTGACCACGCCGTACCCGGGCGCCAACGCGGACCTGGTGCAGGGCTTCATCACGCGCCCGCTCGAGCGCGCGATCGCCACCGCCGAGGGCATCGACTACCTGGAGGCGCACAGTTCCGACGGCGTGTCGCGGATCTCGGCGCACCTGCGTGCCGGTTACGACATCGACGCCGCGTTCGCCGACATCAGCGCGAAGGTCGAGCAGCAGCGCCGGGAGCTGCCGCCCGATGCCGAGGATCCGGCGGTCGAGAAGGAAGCCGGCATGGGCAACGACGTGCTCATGTTCCTCACCTTCACCAGCGAGGTGCTGACGCCGGAGCAGATCACGGACTACCTCGACCGCGTGGTCGTGCCGCTGCTGAGCACGGTCAAGGGCGTGGGCGAGGCACGCATCGACGGCGGACGCAAGTTCGCGATGCGCGTGTGGCTCGATCCGCAACGCATCGCCGCCTTCGGTCTCACCGCCAGCGACGTGCAGCGTGCGCTGGCACGCAACAACGTGCAGAGCGCCGCCGGCACGGTCCGCAGCGACTTCGTCCAGCTGTACCTGAACCCGCAGACCGTGATCCGCGATGCCGAGGGCTTCCGCCGCCTGGTGCTGCGCCGCGACGGTGAATCGGTGGTGCGCCTGGGTGACGTGGCGCGCGTGGAGATGGGCGCCGAGAGCTACGACCACAGCTCCAGCGACGATGGGCGGATCGCGGTGTTCGTGGGCATCAACCCGGCGATCACCGCCAACCCGCTCGACGTGGGGCGCAACGTGCGCGAGATGATGCCGTTCATCGTCGGGCAGCTCCCGGACGGCATGAACGGCGGCATCGTCTACGACGCCACGCAGTCGATCAGCGCCTCGATCGACGAGGTCGTCACCACGCTGATCGAGGCGAGCCTGATCGTGGTGCTGATCATCTTCCTGTTCCTCGGTTCGTTGCGCTCGGTGGTGGTGCCGGTGGTGACGATCCCGCTGTCGCTGATCGGCGTGCTGTCGCTGATGCTGTGGCTGGGCTTCTCGGTGAACCTGCTCACGCTGCTGGCGATGGTGCTGGCGATCGGGCTGGTGGTGGACGATGCGATCGTGGTCGTCGAGAACATCCAGCGCCACATCGAGGAAGGCATGGAGCCGCTCCCGGCCGCGCTGCAGGGCGCGCGCGAAATCGCGTTCCCGGTGGTGGTGATGACGTTGACGCTGGCGGCGGTGTACGCCCCGATCGCCTTCCTCGGCGGGCTGACCGGCAAGCTGTTCATCGAGTTCGCCTTCACGCTGGCCGGGGCAGTGATCGTCTCGGGGGTGGTCGCGTTGACGCTGTCGCCGATGATGTGCAGCCGCCTGCTGCGCCATGAGGATTCCTCGCACGGCTTCGTGCAATGGCTGGACCGCGCGTTCGAGGCGCTGAAGCGCCGCTACCGCCGCATGCTGGAGCGCACGCTGGCCAATCGACCGGTGGTGCTGGTGTTCGCCGCGGCGATCCTGGTCAGCCTGTTCTTCCTGTTCCGCGCGGTGCCGCAGGAACTCGCGCCGCTCGAGGACACCGGGCACGTCTACGTGGTCGGGGAGGGGCCGTTCAACACCACCATCGAGTACACCCGCGCCTTCGGCGCCCAGGTCGAGCAGGTGCTGCGTGACACGCCGGAACACGCCCGCCACTTCCTGGTGACCGGCGCGATGGGTGCCAATACCTTCTTCGGCATGCTCGAGCTCGAGCCCTGGAGCGAGCGCGAGCGCGATGCGATGCAGGTGCAGCAGGACCTCACGGCGCGCATGGCAGCGGTCGCGGGGTTGCGCATCAACGCGTTCAACATGCCCTCGATACCCGGTGCCTCGCCCGAGTTGCCGATCCGCTTCGTGATCGCGACCACCGGCTCCTACGAACTGCTCGCGCAGGTGGCCGCAGAGATCGAGGCCAAGGCGCGCGCGAGCGGCAAATTCGTCTACGTGCAGTCGGAGTTGCGCTTCGAGAAGCCGGAACTGCGCCTCGAGATCGACCGCGACAAGGCGGCGCGGCTCGGCATCGACGTGGCCGAGATCGGCACCACGCTCGCGACCTTCCTGAACGAGAACGAGTCCTCGCGTTTCAGCCTCGACAGCCGCAGCTACGAGATCATCCTGCAGACCGAGCGCGCATACCGCAACGCCGAGGACCGGCTCGATACCTACCACGTGCGCACCGCCAGCGGTGAGCTGGTGCCGCTGTCGGCCGTGGTCTCGCGCGTGCGTCAGAACCGCCCCGGCAGCCTGACCGAATACCAGCAGCTCAATTCGGCGACCATCGGTGCGCTGCCGTCGCCCGGGGTGTCGCTGGGCGAGGGCGTGCGCTGGTTCGAGCAGAGCGGCCGGACGCTGTTGCCGGCGGGCTTCAGCGCCGATTACCTGGGCCAGTCACGCCAGTTCATGACCGAGGGCAACGTGCTGCTGCTGACCTTCCTGTTCTCCTTCGTGCTGATCTTCCTGGTGCTGGCGGCGCAGTTCGAGAGCTTCAGTGACCCGCTGACGGTGCTGGTCAGCGTGCCGCTATCGGTCTGCGGGGCACTGATCCCGCTCGCGCTCGGGCTCGCGACCATGAACATCTACACGCAGGTGGGTCTGCTGACGTTGATCGGGCTGATCAGCAAGCACGGCATCCTGATCGTCGATTTCGCGAACCGGCAGCAGGAGATCCGCTCCGCCGGCGCGATCGATGCAGTGATCGAGGCAGCGACCGTGCGGCTGCGTCCGATCCTGATGACCACCGCCGCGATGGTCTGCGGCGTGATCCCGCTGCTGCTGGCGAGCGGGGCGGGAGCGAACGCGCGCATCTCGATCGGTATCGTGATCACCTTCGGCATGCTGGTCGGCACGCTGTTCACGCTGTTCGTGGTGCCGGTGATGTACAGCTACGTGGCACGCCGCCACGAGGCGATGGTCGCGGACCACGTGGTACGCCGGCACGATCTGTCCTGAGAAGGCGGCGGAATCCCGCCGCCCTTTATCGTGCCGACCTAAAGAGTCAACACAATATAAAACAAACTGTTACAGCGTTTATCTCATATCCGTTCTACATGGCATCTTTTTTGTTTCCCCGCTGTGCACCACCAGCCGGAAGACAGGAACATGACGCCGGAACTGCTGCAACCGCTGCACACCGCCATCCTCTGGGCGCACCACTGCCCGGACCCGCTGCTGTGGGACGAGGCGGTGCGTCGCTTCGAGGCGATCGACCGTGCGCTGGTGGCACTGCCCGGGGAGGCGCGCGGCGATGTGGAGGACGCGCTGTTCCGGATGTTGCCGGTCGACTGGCCGCTGTGGGTCGAGTGCTGCCGGCGTGATGCGGCGGCCGAGCTGCGCGTGCCGGTGCTGCACTAGGACGCCAACGGACCGCGAAGCTTGCTTTCGGCGCGGGTGCGCCCCGCGCAGACGCGGAGCCTGCCGTTCAGGTCGGCACCGCGACGATCACACTGGAAGCCTTGAAGATCGCCGAGGCGGGCTTGCCTGCCGCCAGCCCCAGCGCTTCGCTGCTCTCGTTCGTGACGATCGCCGCTACGGAACCGCCGCCCGGCAGTTCGATCACGACTTCGGTGTTCACGGCGCCCGGATGCACCCGCGCGATCGTGCCGCGAAGGCGGTTGCGCGCCGAGAAGCGCGCTCCCTGGTCGTCCGTCACGATGATGATCGAGGACGATTTCACCAGCGCGAAGGCTTCCGCGCCCGGCTGCAGCCCCAGACTGTCGGAGCTCTCGCGCGTCACGATCGCGACGATCTCGAGGCCTCCGGCGACGTCGAGTTCGATCTCGTCGTTGACCGCACCGCGATGCACCCGGCTCACCGTGCCCATGAACTGGTTGCGTGCACTAGTCTTCATGCTCATTCTCCTGATCAAGAGATAGTCTTCGGTTATGCTCTCGGCCTGGCGGCTGAGCGACTCGACGAACCGCCGGTGCTCGCGCTCGATCAGGCGGAAGTTCTCGACCAACTGCTCGCCACGTGAGGTCAGTCGGGTTCCGCCGCCCCCCTTGCCACCGGCCAGACGCTCGACCAGCGGCTCACCGGCGAGGTTGTTCATCGCATCGACCGCGTCCCAGGCCGCCTTGTAACTCATCTTCATCGCTTTGGCCGCCTGGGTGATCGAACCGCAGTCGGCGATCCTGGCGAGCAGCTCGATACGCCCCGGACCTCCGAGGTTGGAGCCGCCGACGGTCATCCAGATCGCGCCTTTCAGTTCGATGTGCTCACCGTCCGCTGCCATGACCAGTGCCGCTCCGCCGGGATCGAGGGCGGCAGCATACCGCGCATGGACCGTGGGCGTCCGATGCGTGTGTGCGGTCGCCAGCGCGAGGCGGTCAGTCGGCGATCTTGCGAACCTCGATGCTCTGCAGCCATTTGACGTGACGCGGCCCGGTGCGGAGGTCCTTGCCGGACACCAGCGCGATGCGTCCTTCGTCGTCGGCCAGCGGCCGGCCGTCCTTCTCGAAGAACACGATCACGCCTTCGCCGAGCGGGGAGTTGAATAACTCGCTCCACGAGAACACGACCCTGTAGCCGTCGCTGGCGGCGGCCACGACGACCATCTTCTTGACGTCGTTGTGCTCGGGTGCCTTGACCACGGCCTTCTCCAGGATGTCGCGCAGCAGTACTCCCTTCAGCTGTTCCAGCGTGCCGAGGTTCGCCCCCGACTGGCAGACCAGCGGCAGCTCGCCGATCTGCTGAGGGGGAAACTGCGCCAGATCCTCCACCCCCAGATCCAGACGGTTCTCGACCGCGCCATCGACCGTGAAGCGGGTGGTGACGAAGCGGGCCGGGTCGGTGGGTGGTTCGGACGCCCAGGCGAATCCGGCCGCGAGCAGGACGATGGTGGCGAGCAGATGGCGGACGAGGTATGTCATCGGAGTTCTCCCTGTTCAGTGGTGTCAGAAGTGGTAGTTCGCAGTGAGGAACCACGTGCGCCCGGCAGCGGGAAAGCCGTCGGCCAGGGCGTAGTTGCTGTCGCTCAGGTTCTCGACCCCGGTCTCGATCGTGGTGCTCACGAGCGGCCGGAAGGCGAGCTTCAGGTTCACGGTGCTGAAGCCGTCCAGCCTGACGGTGTTCGACGCCCAGCGACTGCTGTTGTGCTCGGCCAGCGCGATCACGTCGAGTCGCCCTGTCACGCGCCACAGCGCGTGCGCCACCGCCTTGCGTCCGGGCACGTCGGTCAGACGGGTCGCGGGGTCACTGCGGTTGTCGAGGTCGATGTGCGTGTAGCTGCCTCCCAGTTCGAGCGCATCGCCGACATCGCAGCGCAACGCCACCTCGAAGCCCGCGGAGCGCACCTTACCGACGTTCTGCATCTGCGATCGGGTGCCGACGACGTTCGCGACCGACTGGATCTTGTCGCTGATGTCGCTGTAGAAAAGCGCGGCCTCCGCCGTGACGCCGGGCCATGGCGTGCCGCGATAGCCGATTTCGTAGTTGATCGATTCCTCGGGGCTCAGTTCCGGGTTCTCGACGTAAGTGCCCAGGCGTTGCGAGTAGCGATCCTTCAACGTCGGAAGACGGGTCTTGCTGGCCACCGTCACGTACAGGCGCGCCGTCGGTGACCAGTCGTGGAACAGTCCGGCCTGCGCATCGGTCGCCTTCTGGGTGTCGGGTAGCGAATAGGGGTTGCCGATGCTGAACACTTTGTCGGGCCGCAGCTCGTGGCGGGCCACGCCGAGCGAGAGCATCCACGCCGGCGCCAGGTCGATGCTGTCCTCGAGAGCGTACGAGCGCAGCGTGTCCTCGAATGTCGTGTTCTCGCGACCGGTGGCGTCACGTTCCGCGTGGCTGTCGGTCTTGCAGTGAGCGACCAGCCGCAAGGCGTGCGCGTCCAGGCGGTACGACTCGAGCGCGACCGAACCGCCGTCGGTGCGGTCGTCGTAGATGCTGCGCCCGGTCCCCACGCTGCCGCGGCCGCTGGTCTTCAGGGTGCGGTAACTGCCGTCGGTGTACGAATCGACCTCGTTGTCGAACTCGTCGCGATACAGCCGGATCTTCAGGAACTCGGTGGACCCGAGCGCCGTGTTCGACAGGAAGTACAGGCTTTGCTTGTCCCAGTACGGCCACCTCCAGTAACGGGCCACGGCGGGATCCGTGGAGGGTGGTTGTCCTTTTTCCCCGTCCTGGCGGTAGTAGCTGATCGCGTACTCGTCGGTCTGATTGGGCGTCAGTCCGACCTTGAACGACAGTTTGGTGTCCTTGCGGTCGGCGTTCTCGCGGTCGTCGCCGTCCTCGGTCGCGGTGGCGGTGAAATCCGAGGACAGCGGGAAACCTTCGCTCTGCACGCGTGACGCACCGGCCTGCAGGTACCAGAGGCCCTGGTTGGTGCCGATGTTCAGCGCGGCCTTGCGCTGCTGCTCCGAACCGACGCCGGTCGAGACGTCCGCCTCGAAGCGTTGCACCGGTTTGCGCGAGATCAGGTTGATCGCCCCACCGAGGGTGTTGGGGCCGTACGCGACCGAACCGAAGCCCTTGTCGACCTGGATCGCCGCCAGGTCGGCGGTCGTGAAGCGGTTGAAATCCACGTAGCCGTCGTACGGTACGTAGAAGGGGATACCGTCGATGAACAGCGGGACCTGTCGCGAGTCGAAACCGCGCACCGCGATCGTCTTCTCGTTGCGCGAGTTGGTCGACAGCGTTACCCCCGGGAGCAGGTTGAGCGCATCGCCGATGGTGTCACGGTTGAACTGCAGGATGTCCTTGCGATCGATCACGGAGGCGACGCGCTCGTTGCCTACGGCGCCGATGTCCTGCGCCTTCTCCCGTTTGCCGATCACCGTGACCACTCCGAGCATGAACGGCTCGGCGGTGCTGCCTTGCTCGTCCGCTGCCTGGGTGTGACCGCAGGCCAGCAGCACGGCGGCCGCCAGTGCGAGCCGGTGCGCGGGCAGGGCACGCGATGAACGGGTGGGTGCACGGGTCATGGTCGGTCTCACCTGTGTTTCGCGATATTCAGTCGTATATAGCGGACGGCAAAAAAATTTCACCCGCTCGCCACTGCGGCCACTGCGGATTCGGGTGCGAGGAGACGCCCGTCGTGCAAGCGCAACACGTGCTCGCCGAACGCGGCGGCGTCCTCGGGATCGTGGGTGATCAACACCATCGGTACCTGCAGGCGGTGCTGCAGGCCATCGAGTTCGCGCCGCATCGCGCCGCGCAAGGCGGGATCGAGGGCGGCAAACGGCTCATCGAGCAGCAGGGCACGCGGCCTCCTGACCAGTGCCCGCGCCAGCGCCGTGCGCTGGCGTTGTCCGCCGGACAGCTCGGACGGAAACTGATCCGCCAGCCGATCGAGTTCGAAGCTGTGCAACCAGTAGTCCACCGCGTCGCAACCACGGTGGCGCGGTGGGTTGGCCCAGCCGCGTGTGAGCGAGAATGCGATGTTCTGGCGCACCGTCAGGTGCGGGAACAGCGCGTAATCCTGGAACACGTACGCCACTTCACGCGCCTGCGGCGGCCGGTCGATCCCGCCGGTCGAATCGAACAGCAGCCGACCGTCGAGGCGGATATGCCCGGCGTCCGGGCGCAGCAGGCCGGCGATTGCCTGCAGCGTGAGCGTCTTGCCCGCTCCCGAGGGTCCGACGATCACGACACGGCGACTGCTCGAGCGCAGGCGGACGTCGAGCCGGAATTTCCGGCTGCCGGAATGCATGGTCTTGCGGATATCGATATCGAGCTGCATCCGGTCCTCCGCTAGCGATTCACGATCCGCCCTGGCGCCAGGCGCCCGGCGCCGAGCAGCACCAGCACGCAGACCAGCGAGGTGATCGCGACCAGCACGTTCGCGGTTTCGTCCTGACCCGCCTGGACGGCCTCGTAGACCGCGATCGACAGCGTCTGCGTCCTGCCGGGCATGCTGCCGGCGACCATCAGGGTCGCCCCGAACTCGCCCAGCGCACGCGCGAACGCCAGCAGCACGCCGGCCATGATTCCGCGCCAGGCCAGCGGCAGGGTGGCCCGGAAAAACACGGCCGGTTCCGAAATCCCGAGCACCCGGGCGGCCTGTTCGAGTTGCCCGTCGACCGCTTCGAAGGCTGCGCGCGCAGGCTTGAACACCAGCGGAAAGGCGACCACCGCGGCCGCGATCACCGCAGCCTGCCACGTGAACACCAGCTCGATTCCGAACTGTTCGTGCAGCCAGCCACCGAGTGAGCCACGCCGCCCCACCAGCACGAGCAGGTAGTAGCCCAGCACCGTCGGAGGCATCACCATCGGCAGCCGCCCGGCTGTTGCAGATCGGCGATGCGCGCGATCGCGGGTTCGCTGTTGCGCGGCCGCACCACCACTAGTGTGTTGCGCACGAAGGTGTGGCGGTCCGGCGTGGCGACCAGCGTGCGCTCCTCGGCGAGGTCCATCGTCTCCTGGTCCGCCGAAGCGAACACGTCCACCGCTGCGCCCTTGTCGATCTGCTGCAGCAGCGCGCCGGAGGCTCCGAAGTTCAGCAGGACCTTCGTCCCGGGGTGTGCGGCTTCGTAGCGGGCCGCGACGTCAGTGAACGCGTTGCTCAGGCTGCTCGCGGCGGAAACCAGCAGTTCCCCCGCATGGGCCGCGCCGCACGCGAGGAGCGTGACGGCGAGGGTCGCGAGCAAACGCCCGATCGGTGCGCACTTCATTCCGTGTGTCTCCGGCAGCAGAACGAAGCGCAATATACACATGTATATCGCGCTCCGCCAGTAGCGTTTGCGTCCGGATCGCGCCCCCGCCCGGGTATACTCGCGCGCCGCGGCCACCACCGGTCGCGCCGATCGGGAAACCGCATGAACCAGTCCGTACCGGCGTGGGAGCGCGCGCCGGCCTTCGCCTTCGACGCGGCGCACTGCCGGCTGTCGGTGCTCGACCAGACCCGCCTGCCGTTCGAGGAGCGCTGGCTGCAGCCAGCCTCGGTCGCCGATTGCGTGCGCGTGATCCGCGAGATGAACGTGCGCGGCGCGCCGCTGATCGGTCTGGTCGCGGCGGCGGGCATGGCGTTCGCGACGCGCGAGGACGCGAGCGATGCCGGGCTGGAGCGCGCCGCCGCGGCGCTGCTCGCGAGCCGCCCGACCGCGGTGAACCTCGGCTGGGCGCTGGCGCGCATGCGCGCGACACTCGGGCCGGCGCCGCCCGGCGCACGCCCCGCGCTCGCGGCGCGCGAAGTGCTCGAACTGCAACGCAGCGAGTACGCGTGCTGTGAGCGCATTGGCGCGCACGGCGCGGCGCTGCTCGGCGCACTGGCAACGAGCGAGCGTGTGCAACGGCGCGGCCGGCTGAACGTGCTGACGCACTGCAATGCGGGCTGGCTCGCGACCGGCGCCTGGGGCACCGCGCTGGCACCGGTCTATCGCGCGGCGGCCGACGGCATCGCGGTGCACGTGTGGGTCGACGAGACCCGCCCGCGCAACCAGGGCGCGCGCCTCACCGCGTGGGAACTCGCGCAGGCCGGCATCGAACACACGGTGGTGGTGGACAACTGCGCCGGCCACCTGATGCAGCACGGCGAGGTCGACGTCTGCCTGGTCGGCAGCGACCGCACCAGCGCCCGCGGGGACGTCTGCAACAAGATCGGCACCTACCAGAAGGCGCTGGCGGCGGCCGACAACGGGGTGCCGTTCTACGTCGCGCTGCCGTGCTCGACCATCGACTGGAGTATCGAGGACGGCCTGCGCGAGATCGCGATCGAGGAGCGTGACGCCTCCGAGGTGCTGCTGCTCGAGGGCGCGGGCACCGACGGCGTGCTGCGCACGCTGCGCCATGCGCCGGCCGGCAGCCGGGCGCGCAACGTCGCCTTCGACGTGACGCCGGCGCGCCTGGTCGGCGCGCTGGTGTGTGAACACGGCGTGTTCGCGCCCAGCGCGGCGGAAATGGCGAGGCTGCGCGCCGTGGCCGGCGCGACGCCGGAGCGGGTATAGTGCGCGCGGCGGACAAAGCGGGGCGGGCGATGGCGCAGTGCAGTGGTCTGGCGGGGCTGATCGGCAACACACCTCTGGTGCGCCTGCGGCGCGCCTCGGAGCTCACCGGCTGCGAGATCCTCGGCAAGGCGGAGTTCATGAATCCCGGCGGATCGGTCAAGGACCGCACCGCGCTCGGCATCGTGCGTGACGCCGAACAGCGCGGACTGCTGCGCCCGGGCGGGCGCATAGTCGAGGGCACCGCGGGCAACACCGGCATCGGGCTCAGCCTGCTCGGCAACGCGCTCGGCTATCGCACCACCATCGTGATCCCGGAGACGCAGAGCCCCGAGAAGATCGACATGCTGATGCTCTGCGGTGCCGAGCTGAAACTGGTGCCCGCGGTGCCGTCCTCGGATCCCAACCACTACGTCAAGGTCTCGGGCCGCCTCGCCGCGGAGCTCGCCGAGCGCGAACCGAACGGGGTGCTGTGGGCGAACCAGTTCGACAACACGGCCAACCGCGTGGTGCACCGCGACACCACCGGACGCGAGATCTGGGAGCAGACCAGCGGGGCCGTCGATGGCTTCATCTGTTCGGTGGGTACCGGCGGCACCTTGAGCGGCGTGGCCGAGTTCCTGCGCGCACGGAAGCCCGCGGTGCGCATCGGGCTGGCGGACCCGGGGGGCGCGGCGTTGTACAACTACTACACGCACGGCGAGCTGCGCGCGAACGGGGAGTCGATCACGGAGGGCATCGGGCAGACGCGGATCACCGGCAACCTCGACGGCTTCCGGCCCGACTTCGCCTGCCAGGTGCCCGACGACGAGGCGCTGCCGTACGTGTTCGACCTGCTGCGGCACGAGGGGCTGTGCCTGGGCGGCTCGTCGGCGATCAACATCGCCGGCGCCGTGCGGCTGGCGCGCGAACTCGGCCCCGGGCACACCGTGGTCACGATCCTCTGCGATTACGGCACCCGCTACCAGAGCAAGCTGTTCAATCCGGCCTTCCTGCGCCGGCGCCGCTTGCCGGTGCCGCAGTGGCTGGACTGAAACGCGGGCGCCTCAGTTCCAGCGCGGCAGCGCCAGCGGTTCCTCGTCGAGCGCGGCGAGTTGTTCGCGTAATTCGAGGATGTGGTCGGACCAGTAGCGCGGCGTGTTGAACCACGGGAAATGGCGCGGAAAGGCCGGGTCGTGCCAGCGCTCGGCGAGCCAGGCCGCGTAGTGCATCAGGCGCAGCGTGCGCAGTGGTTCGATCAGCGCCAGCTCGGCGGCCGGAAAATCGCGGAACTCCTCGTAGCCCGCGACGATTTCCTGCAACTGCGCGAGCTGCGTGGGTCGGTCTCCCGACAGCAGCATCCAGAGATCCTGGATCGCCGGTGCGCTGCGGCAATCGTCGAGATCGACCAGGCACAACGCGCCGTCGCGCACCAGGATGTTGCCCGGATGCAGGTCGCCGTGGGTGCGGATCGTCCCGGCCGGGCAGAAACGTGCCCCGAGGCGCTCGATCAACGCATCGCACAGGCTGGCGTAGGCACCGCTGAGCTCCGGCGGGATGAAATCGCGCCCGATCAGGCGCCGGCTCGCCACGGCGTAGCCTTCCACGTCGATCGCGGGCCGCTCGGCGAACGCGCGGCTGGCCCCGATCGCGTGCAACCGTCCGAGAATGCGCCCCAGTGACAGCAGCTGCTCCGGCTGGTCCAGATCGGGTACGTGGCCGCCGACGCGCGGATACAAAGCGAAGCGAAACTCGCCGTGCCGCAACAGGGTCTCGCCGTCGTCGGCGGCGAGCGGTGCCACCACCGGCAGCTCGGCCTCGAGCAGTTCGCGCGCGAAGGCGTGCTCCTCGCGGATCGTCGCGTCGCTCCAGCGGTGCGGGCGGTAGAACTTCGCGACCAGCGGTGCGCCACCCTCGATGCCGACCTGGTAGACACGGTTCTCGTAGCTGTTCAGCGCGAAGACGCGCAGGTCGCACACGCGCCCCGTGCTCTCGATCGCATCGACCACGGCATCCGGGGTCAAGCCGTCGAAGGGATGCGCGGGAGCGCTCATGCCTCACTCCCGCCGCGGTGCGGCACCGGGATACGGAACACCACCAGGTAGAGCGCCGGGATCACGAACAGCGTGAGCAGCGTTGCGAAACCGAGTCCACCCATCATCGTGATCGCCATGTTGCGGAAGAAGGCATCGCCGAGCAGCGGAATCATGCCGAAGATCGTGGTCGCCGCGGCCAGCCCCACCGGGCGCAAGCGGCTCACGGTGGCGTCGAGCACGGCCTCGAAACGCTGGCGGCCGGCGGCGATCTGCAGGTCGATCTCCTCGATCAGCACGATCGCATTCTTGATCAGCAGCCCGATCAGGGCGAGCGCGCCGACGATCGACATGAAGTCGAAGATCGCGCCGCTCAGCAGCATCGCGGCCGTGACCCCGACCAGCGCGAGCGGCACGGTGAGCCAGATGATCAGCGGCTGGCGCAACCGCCCGAACAGCAGCACGCTGATCAGCACCATCGCGAGCAGACCGAACGGCATCGAACGCCGCAGCCCCTCGCTCGCCTCGCTGGAGTCCTCGAACTCGCCGCCCCATGCGTAGCTGTAGCCTGGCGGCAGCTCGAGCGCGGCGACGGCCTTGCCGAGGCGGCGGAACAGCGGCGCGATCTCCTCGCCGGCCGGGTTGCACGAGACGGTGATGGTGAGCTGGCGGTCGCGACTGCGCAGCAGCGCGTTCTCCCAGCGGGTCTCGAAACCCGACACCACCTGCGACACCGGCACCGCGCGGTGCAGCAGCGGGCTCCAGACCGGGACGTCGCGCAGCTCGCCGATGTCGCCGCGCTCGCTCTCCGGCGCGCGCAGGCGGATCGGCAGCAGCCGGATGCCGTCGCGGTACAACCCGACCGTGCTCCCTTCGACGGCGTATTGCAGGCTCGCGGCGAGGTCCTCGCGGGTGATCCCGAGCCGGCGCCCCAGTTGCTCGTCGAACACCGGACGCAGCACCTTGACCGGCTCGCGCCAGTCGTCGCGGATGTCGATCGCACCGCCGTCGGCGCGCATGATGGCCTTGGCACGCTCCGCCAGGCGGCGCAGCTGTTCGCCGTCGCGCCCGCTGAAGCGCAGCTCGATGCGGCTGTCCCGGCTGGGGCCGATCCGCAGCTGCTTCACCACCGGATCGGTCCACGGCATGTGCTGGTGCATGAACTGCTTGATCGCGGCGCCGAGCGGTGCGATCTGCCCGAGCGATTCGACCCGCACGATGATCTGCGCGTAGGCGTCGGAGAGTTCCTTGACGTCGTAGACCAGCGTGAAACGCTGATGCGGGCCGCCGATCGCGGTTGCGGTGCGCTGCACGCCGGGCTGCGTGGCGAGGAACTCGCCCACGCGCAGCGCATCCTCGCGCGTCTTGCGGATATCGGTTCCCTCGGGCTCCCAGATGTCGACGAACATCATCGCGGTGTTCGAGGCCGGGAAGAAACCGGTCTTGATCGCGCCGAATCCCGCCAGCGAGGCGGCGAACACCGCGAGCGTGAGTCCGATGGTGGCCCAGCGGTGGCGCATCGCCACGGCGAGCAGCGCGCGGAACATGCCGAATACCGGCCCGCGGTACGCGGCGCTGACGGACGAGACGCTCGCCGTCGCAGTCATCCGGCGAAATGCGAGGGCGGCCAGCAGCGGGGTGGTCGTGATCGCCGTGACCCACGACAACAGCAGCGAAATGAGGATCACCCAGAACAGCCAGCCCGCGAACTCGCCGGTGGTATCGGGCGAGAAGCCGATCGGCGAAAAGGCGACGATGCCGATCGCGGTGCCGCCGAACAGCCCCCACACGGTGCGGCCCACGCTCTCGCGCGCGGCTTCCGGCGGGCTCGCGCCGGCCTGCACGCGCACCAGCATGTCCTCGGCGACGACGATCGCGTTGTCGACCAGCATGCCGAGCGCGATGATCAGCGCGCCTAGCGACATGCGGTGCAGCTCGACGTCGAACACGTGCATCACGAACAGCGAACCGGCAATGGTGATCAGCAGCACGGCGCCGATCACCAGCCCGACCCGCAGCCCCATGAACGCCAGCAGCACCACGAGCACGATCGCCAGCGACTGCGCGACGTTGAGCTGGAAACCGCGCACGGCGGTGGCGACCGTCGTCGGCTGGTCGTAGATCGGCACCACCTCCATGCCGGCCGGTACCACGGGAGTCAATGCCGCGAGACGCGCGCGAATGCGCGCACCGACCTCGACCACGTTCTCGCCGGGCAGCATCGACAGCCCGATCGACAGCCCCGGGCGGCCGTCGATGTAGAACATCCGCCCCGGCACTTCCTCGTAGGCGCGCGTGATGCGTGCGATATCGCTGAGGCGCACCAGCCGGCCGGCCTCGCCGCCGATCAGCACGTCGCCCATCGCCGCCACCGAGGCGAACTCGCCGCTCGGCTCGATGCGCAGCAGTTCGTCGCCGACGCGCACGCGTCCGGCCTCGGCGACCACGTTCTGCGACTGCAGCACACCGGCGATCTGCTGTGGCGAGATGCCGAGCTCGCCGAGTTTCGCGCGCGAGATGTCGACGTAGACCACCTCGCGCTGGGCGCCCTCGATCACCACCTTGCGCACGCCGGGGACGCCGAGCAGCTCGCGCTTGATCACGTCGGCGGTGTCCCACAGGTCGCGCCAGCTGTAACCCTCGCCGGTCAGTACCACGTAGACGCCGTAGATGTCGCCGAAATCGTCCACTACCAGCGGTTCCTGCGCCCCCGGCGGCAGCTGGCGCCGCACGTCGGCGATCTTGCGCCTGAGTTCGTCGAAGATCGCCGGGAATTCCTCGGCGCGGTAGCTGTCCTTGAACTCGATCAGGATGTCGGAGACACCGGGGCGCGATACCGACATGCGCAGGCGGCTGACCTGCTCCATGCGCTGGATCGCATCCTCGATGTGGTAGGTGACTTCCTCCTGCACCTGCGCGGCGGAGGCCCCGGGGTACCAGGTGATGACCTTGGCCATCTTGATCGTGTAGTCGGGATCCTCGAGCTTGCCCATGCCGAGGAAGCCCCACAGACCGCCGGCCGTGAGCAGCAGCACGAACAGCCACGACACCAGCGGGTTGCGGATCGCGTATTCGCCCGGGTTCATCGCCGGCCTCCGGCTCAGCCGGGCTCGCCGGCGCGCGGGGCGGCCTGCTCGCCGGCAGGCATGCGCGAGACCTCGAGCCCGTCGGCGAGCTGCGCCACGCCGACGGCGACGATCTCCTCACCCGCACGCAGCCCGGACAGCACGCGGATGCGATCGGCCTGCATCTCGCCGGTGCGCACCGCGCGCCGGCTCACCGTCATCGTCGCCGGGTCCAGCACCCACACCATCGGCTCCAGACCCGCGTCGGCCGTGACCGCCGAGGCCGGGATCCACATTGCCGGTTCGGCGCGCAGCAGTCGCGAGAAGTCCACCGTGACGGTCGCGCTCATTCCCGGCAGCACGACCATGTCGGCCGGGTTCGCCATGCGGAACGTGAGCTCGTAGGTCTGCGTCTGGGGGTCGGCACGGGTGGCGGCCTCGACCAGCGCGAGCGCGATGCGCCGGCCCGGCGCGCCGTCGAAATTCACCCATGCGCTGGCTTCGGACGCGGTGCCCTCGACGCTCATGTCCTTCTGCGCCTCGAAGCTGCGCAGCAGGCGCTCCGGCAGGTCTACCTTCACTTCCAGCGCGTGCAGCTGCTGCAGCGTGACGACCGGCTGCTTGGGCGCGACCTCCTCGAAACGCTGCACCATGCGCCGCGCCACGCTGCCGGCGAAGGGGGCCTTGAGCACGGTGTACTCGAGGTTGCGGCGCGACTGCTGCAGCGCCGCCTCGGCGCTCTTGTGGCCGGCCTCGAGGCGGTCGTAGTCGAGCCTGGATATGTGGCCCTTCGGCAACAGTTCGCGCGCGCGCTCGAAGTTGCGGCGGGCGTTCTCGTAGGTCGCCTCGCGATCGCGCAGTTCGATGCGGAAGTCCGTGTCGTCGAGGCGCGCCAGCTCCGCACCCTCGGCGACCGTGTCGCCCTCGCGCACCGCGATGTCGGCCACCGTGCCCGGCAGGCGGAAACTGAGGTCGGCGCGCCGCGCCGACTCGACGCGCGCGGGGAAACTGCGCTGCTCGGACTGATCCCCGCTCGCGGCCACGAAGGTCTTGACCGGGCGCACCGCAGCCGCGGCGGGCACGGATCGCGCGTCCCGCTCGCCATCGCAGGCGACGAGCAACACCAACAGTGAAGCGAACCAACGGTGGAAGAGGGCACGCGGCATGGTCGACAGCTGCTCCGGCAAAGGCCGCATCGGGGCGCGCATACTAGCCGCCACGCTGCGATCACGCGAGCAGATGGCCAAAATTTCATTGCTGGACAGCATCGCGGGCGCGTCACAGAATCCGCCGCAACACGGCGCAGTTACGCACGGGAGGGTGGATGGACGAACCGGTACTGTTGCATGCGGAAGAGGGAATCCTCACCATCACGCTGAACCGTCCACGGGCACGCAACGCGGTCGATTTGCCGACCGCGCACGCGCTGGCCGCGGCGATGGATCTACTCGATTCGGACCCGACGCTGCGGGTCGGGATCCTGACCGGCGCCGGCGGCACGTTCTGCGCAGGCATGGACCTCAAGGGCTTCCTGGGCGGCGAGATGCCGATGCTTCCCGGGCGCGGTTTCGCCGGTTTCGTCGAGCGCCCGCCGCGCACGCCGCTGATCGCGGCGGTCGAGGGGTACGCGCTGGCCGGCGGCTTCGAGATCGTGCTCGCCTGCGACCTGGCAGTGGCCGCCGACGACGCGCAATTCGGGCTGCCCGAGACGCGCCGCGGGCTGGTGGCGGCGGCCGGCGGGCTGGTGCGCCTGCCGCGCATGGTGCCCTACCGCATCGCGCTGGAACTCGCGCTCACCGGGGCGACGATCGACGCCCGACGCGCCTACGAACTCGGCCTGCTGAACCGCGTGGTCGGGAGCGGCGGCGCACTGGCGACGGCACGCGAGCTCGCGCACACGATCGCCGCCAACGGACCGCTCGCGGTGGCGACCAGCAAGCGCGTGATGCGTGATTCGCTGGGATGGAGCGACGCCGAACTGTGGGAGCGCCAGCACGAGGAAACCGCGCCGATCTTCGCCAGCGACGACGCGCGCGAGGGTGCCGCGGCGTTCGCCGAACGTCGCGCGCCGGCGTGGCAAGGCCGGTAGCGAGGCAAGGCCGGTAGCGAGGCAAGGCCGGTAGCGAGGCAAGGCCGGGGGCGCCCGGACGGGTTCCGTAGGTCCGGGCTGTGCCCGGACATGTTCGGCCACAGGCCGAACCTGCGGGATATTGTTCGGCCACCGGCCGAAGCGGCTTTCCGATGGAGATACAGGTATGGAGATTGCGGGCAAGGTAGCGATCATCACCGGCGGGGCCTCGGGCCTCGGCGAGGCGACGGTGCGACGGCTGGCGGGCATGGGTGCGCGCGTCGGGATACTCGACATGAACGAGGAACGCGGACGGGCGCTGGTGGCGGAGCTGGGCGAATCCGTGAGCTTCCACCGCGCCGATGTCTGCGCCGAGGAACCGGTGCAGCGGGCGATCGACGGGCTGCTCGCACGCCACGGCGCGCTGCACGTCTGCTGCAACTACGCCGGTACCGGCAACGCGATCCGCACGCTGGGCCGCGACGGGCCGTTTCCGCTCGCGGAGTTCGAGCGCGTGGTGCGCATCAACCTGATCGGCACTTTCAACGTGCTGCGCCTCGCCGCGCAGCAGATGGCGCGCAACGAGCCGCTCGACGCCGACGGCGCGCGCGGCGTCATCATCAACACCGCTTCGGTCGCCGCGTACGAAGGGCAGATCGGGCAGGCCGCCTACAGCGCCAGCAAGGGCGGCGTGGTCGGGATGACGCTGCCGGTGGCGCGCGACCTCGCGCAGTACGGCATCCGCGTCAATACGATCGTGCCGGGGCTGATCGACACGCCGCTGTTCCAGGGATTGCCGGAACCCGCGATCACGGCGCTGGGCCGGCAAGTGCTGTTTCCGCAGCGCCTCGGCGCCGCCGACGAGATCGCGCGGCTCGCGGTCGCGATCATCGAGAACGACTACCTCAACGGCGAATGCATCCGTCTCGACGGGGGCATCCGCATGCAGCCGCGCTGAACGAGCTCAGGGCGCGGGTGGCGGTGCGCTCAGCGACACCGCGCTCAAGGTGGCCAACGGCCTGCCGGCGAAGCGCTCGGCGCTGGCGCGCAGCAACTCCAGACTGACGCGGCGGCGGTCGGAAGCCAGTTCCGCCGCGACATCGTCGAGGCTGTGCCGCCCGCCGCTGGCGGTGCGGATCTCCGCGTCCAGCCGGCGCAGCACGCCGACCGCGCGCGCCGTGGTCGCTCCGGCCGAGCTTGCGGCGTCCAGCGGACCGGCGGCACGCGCGGCCCACTCGGCGAGGTCGTGGTGCGCGCGCTCGAAACGGCGTTCACCGAGCGTGCCGGAGCGCCGCAGAGCCTCCAGCGAGTAGTACTCCGCCAGCCCCTCGACGATCCAGTCCGCACCGGGCTCACTGCGTGCGCGCATCGCCACGTGCACCAGCTCGTGCAGGAAGGTGCTGGTGCCGTTCTCGCTGAGCAGCGGCCGTTCGGCGTGCACATAGAGGGACGAGGGCCCGGACAGCGCGCCGCGCCACATCGGATCGCCGGCGCCGACCACGAGCAGGCGTTCGGGAAAGTCCGGGAAGATCTGTTGCAGGGTCGGCACGGTCCAGCGGAACAGCGCCAGGATATCCATGCGGCGCAGGCCTTCACCGACCGGCGCGCCGATCGCGATGCGCGTATGCCCGATGGTGTCGCGGCGTACCCCGGTCTTGCCGAGCAGGAACCAGCCGGAAGGCCGGTCGAAGATGTTGCGCGGATTGTCGATCTTCAGCCGTCCGCTCGCGTAGCGTGGGTAGATCGATTCGATCGACCAGCCATCGGGTACGTTCAGCCGCAACTTGGCCTGTGACTGCGTGCCGTCCTCGACGTCCACGCGCACCACGGGCGCCAGATCCTCGCCGCGGAACAGCGCCCAGTCGGCAGTGACCCTGCCGTCGAAAGTGCCTGACGCACGGCGGCTCTCGAGCGAGACGCGGTATTGCAGGTACGCGTCCCCGGACGGCGGAGCCCACTTCAGGTGTGTGCCTTCGCGGGTGATCGTGCCGCTGCCCTTGATGTCGCGGTAGCGCTCCGGATCGACCTCCAGTCGCACCCAGCGCACCCACTCCGGGTGGCGCGTGAGCCGGATCCTGACCGTGGCCCAGGGCTCGCCCGCGTCGATCCATGCGGTGTAGAGCACGCCGAAGGCCGGACGCTCCGGCACCGCGGAGTCCGGCGTGGAAGCGGCCCGCGCGCCGAACGCGGCGCACACGGCCAGCGTGCATACCAGTTGCAGCAGCAACGATACGAGGCGCTTCTCCGGCATCGAACCTCCTTGCACGCGAACACCAGGACCGCGGCACCCTGCCGCGTGGTTCGCGGCGGCACTATAAGTGAGCCGGACCCCGGGTCACAACGCGGCGTCCTCGGTGGGGTCCGCGTCTTTGTCCGCGCGGTTGCCCGCGAGCGGGCCGCTGCGTATAGTTGCGCGCCGTTTCTGCGTCTGTAATCGAGCCGAGGCCCGGAAATGATCGAGATCTCGCAACTCGCGAAGAATTTCGGTGAGATCGCCGCCGTGCGCGGTATCGATTTCACCGTACGTCCCGGTGACGTACTGGGATTCCTGGGCCCCAACGGGGCGGGGAAGTCGACCACCATGAAGATGATCGCCGGCTTCGTCACGCCGAGCGCCGGCAGCGTGCGCGTCTGCGGCCACGACGTGCAGCAGGATCCGCGCGGCGCACAGCGGTTGATCGGCTACCTGCCCGAGGGCGCCCCGGCCTGGGAAGAGATGGCGGTGCTCGGGTTCCTGCGCTTCATCGGCGCGGTGCGCGGCGTGCACGGCGCGGAGTGCACGCGGCGGGTCGAGGACGTGATCGAGCGCATGGGGCTGGGGGGGGTGCGCCGCCAGCGCATCGAGACGCTGTCCAAGGGCTACAAGCGCCGCGTCGGGCTCGCGCAGGCCTTGCTGCACGACCCGCGCGTGCTGATCCTCGACGAACCCACCGACGGCCTCGACCCGAACCAGAAGCACCAGGTGCGCGAGCTGATCCGCGGGCTGTCCGGCGACAAGATCGTGGTCATCTCGACGCACATCCTCGAGGAGGTGCACGCGGTGTGCAACCGCGCGATCGTGATCGCCGGCGGGCGCATCGTCGCCGACGGCACGCCGCAGGAACTCGAGGCGCGTTCGCGCTACCACCGCGCGGTGCACCTGCATTTCAGCGACCGCGGCGCCGACTCCGACGCAGCCGAGGCGCGTGCCGCGCTGGCTGCACTCGAGGCGGTCTCCGAGGTCGAGGTGCAGGCGGGCGGACGGCGGCTGGTCGTCGTGGCGCGTCCCGGTGCGAACCCGCTCGGCGCGGTGGCGCGGCTGGTGCACGACCGTGGCTGGCTGGTCGATGAGTTGCACGTCGAGCGCGGGCGCCTCGACGAGGTGTTCCGGGACATCACGCGGGAGGTGGCATGATGGGAGCGACGCTAATCATCGCGCGGCGTGAACTCGGCGCGTATTTCGCGACGCCGCTCGCCTATGTGTTCGTGCTCATCTTCCTGATGCTGAGCGGCGTGTTCACGTTCTACCTCGGCGGCTTCTACGAGCGCGGCCAGGCCGATCTGGTCGCGTTCTTCAGCTTCCATCCGTGGCTGTACCTGTTCCTGGTGCCGGCGCTGGCAATGCGGCTGTGGGCGGAGGAGCGCAAGAGCGGCACCATCGAGCTGTTGCTGACGCTGCCGGTGACGCGGTGGCAGGCGGTGCTCGGCAAGTTCCTCGCCGCCTGGCTGTTCACCGGGCTCGCGCTCGCGCTGACGTTTCCGCTGTGGATCACGGTGAACGTGCTGGGCAGCCCCGACAACGGCGTGATCCTCGCCAGTTACGCGGGAAGCTGGCTGATGGCGGCCGGCTTCCTCGCCATCGGCTCCTGCATGTCGGCGCTGACGCGCAACCAGGTCATCGCGTTCATCCTGACCGTGGTGGTGTGCTTCCTGTTCGTCCTGAGCGGCTTCCCGCTGGTGCTGGATGCGGTCAGCGGCTGGGCGCCGCGCGTGCTGGTCGATGCCATCGCCTCGATGAGTTTCCTGACACGTTTCAATGCGGTGGCGCGCGGCGTCATCGGTTTGCAGGATCTGCTGTTCTTCGTCGCGCTGGCCGGGGTATGGCTGGCGGCGACGACCGTGGTGATCGAACTGAAGCAGGCGGACTGAGCACATGGCCATTTCCAGCAAGACCTACCCGCGCGCGGTGCTGGCACTGCTCGCCGCCGGCTTCCTCGCGTTCATGGCGCTGAACAACCAGCTGTTCGGGCGGCTGCGCATCGACCTGACCGAGAACCGCATGTACACGGTCTCGCAGGGAACGCGCGAGATCATCGCGGGCATCGGGGAACCGGTGGACCTGTACCTGTTCTTCTCCGATCGCGCGACCCGCGACATCGCGCCGCTGCGCACCCACGCACAGCGCGTACGCGAACTGCTCGGGGAGTACGCGCTGCTCGCCGACGGCCGCATCCGGCTGCACGTGATCGACCCGGCGCCGTTCTCCGAGGACGAGGACCGCGCCGCGCAGTTCGGCCTGCAGGCGGTGCCGCTCGGCAACGGCAGCGACCAGGTCTACTTCGGGCTCGCCGGCAGCAACGCCTGGGGCGAACAGCAGGTGATCCCGTTCTTCCAGCCCGAGCGCGAGGAGTTCCTCGAGTACGAGCTCAGCAAGATGCTCGCGGCGCTGGTGACGGCGAAGAAGCCGGTGATCGGCGTGATTTCCGGGCTCCAGATCAGCGGCGGCTTCGACATGATGAGCGGGCAGCCGACGCCGGCCTGGATCGTGATGGAGCAACTGCAGCAGGGATTCGAGGTGCGCAACATCGCGCTCACGGCCGACGCGATCGATGCCGACGTGACGACGCTGATGGTCGTGCATCCGGCGGCGCTGCCACGCCCGCTCGCCTACGCGATCGACCAGTTCGTGCTCGGCGGTGGCAAGGCGATCGTCTACGTGGACCCGTACTGCGAGTCCGCGCGCACCTCGGCGAACCCGCTGGAGCAGGGGCCCGGCGAGACGTCCTCCGGGCTGCCCGAGCTGTTCCGCGCCTGGGGTGTCGAATTCGCACAGGACAAGGTGGTCGGGGACCCGGGCACCGCGCTGCAGATCAGCACCGCGCCGGACCAACCCCCGGTGGCGCACATCGGTTTCCTCGGGCTGGGCCCGGACCACGCCGCCACCACGGACGTGGTGACGGCCGACCTCGAGTCGATCAACCTCGGGATGGCCGGCGCACTGAAGCCCGCCGACGGCGCCGGCACGCGTTTCGAACCGTTGCTGCAGACCAGCGAGCGGGCCGGACTGCTCGATGCGATGCAGGTGCAGCTCGCGAGCGACCCCGCGAAGCTGCTCGCCGGATTCACGCCTGCCGGTGGCGCCTTGACGCTCGCCGCGCGGATCAGCGGTCCGGCGAACTCGGCCTTCGACGGCCCGCAGGTGGAAGGAAGGGAGCACCGCGCCGAGGCCGCCGACATCAACGTGATCGTGGTCGCCGACGCCGACCTGCTGGCCGACCGCTTCTGGGTCCAGGTGCAGGACTTCTTCGGACAGCGCGTCGCCTCCGCCTGGGCCGACAACGCGGCCTTCGCGCACAACGCGATCGAGAACCTCGCGGGCAACCCGGCGCTGATCGGCATCCGCAGCCGGGGCCGCTTCACGCGCCCGTTCGAACTGGTGCAGCAGATCCGCCTCGGCGCCGATGCGCGCTATCGTGAAAGTGCGGAGCTGCTGCAGCAGCGCCTCGACGAGACCGAGCGCCAGCTCGCCGAGCTGCAACGCAACCAGCAGCAGAGCAATCAGCTGGTGCTGTCGGCAGAGGAGGAGCAGACACTGGCGCGCTTCCAGGACGAGAAGCTCAGGATCCGCAAGCAGCTGCGCGACGTACGCCACCAGCTGGACCGTGACATCGAACGCCTGGGAACGCTGCTGAAGGTGTTGAACATCGTCGTGCTGCCGCTGCTGCTCACGCTCGCGCTGGGCCTGTGGCACCGTTGGCGCTCCCGGCGCCGGCTCGCGGCCGGACAGGCGGATTGAGGGAGGGCGTGCCATGCACATGAACCAGAAGAGCAGGCTGGGTCTCGCGGCCGCGGTGGTGGCCGTGATGGTCGCGCTGGTGGTGGTGTTCGGCTACCGCGACCAGCGCGGGGGCGCCGGAGCCGGGCAGCACCGCTGGCTGCCCGAGCTGGCGCCACGGCTCGCGCAGGTCGAACGAGTGCGCCTGCGTTCGGCGGTGGGGGTGGTGACGCTGGTGCGCGACGGCGAGCGCTGGGGCATCGAGGAGCGTGGCGGCTACCGCACGGATTTCACGGCCTTGCAGGCGCTGCTCGATGCCCTCGCGAGCGCGCGGCTGATCGAGCAGAAAACCGCCCAGCCGGAGTACTTCGATCGCCTCGGCCTGGCGGACGTCGAGCAGCCGGACAGCGAGGCGGTGCAGGTCGAGATCTGGGCGGGCGAGGCGCAACCGCTCGTGCGCGTGCTGATCGGCAACGAGGGCGGCGCGCGCGGTGGTCGCTTCGTGCGCGCGGCCGACGAACTGCAGACCTGGCTGATCGATACGGCACCGCTACCGCTCGCCGAGCCTGCCGACTGGCTCGATCGCTCGCTGCTCGGAGTGGATTTCGCGCGGGTGGCGGCGGTCGAGCGCGAACTCGGGGGCGAGCGCGCGTTCCGCGCCACGCGGGCGTCGGCGCAAGGCGATGCGTCGCTGGCGGCGGAGTCGCTCCCCGCGGGCAAGGCACCGCGCTACGTCAGCGTGTTCGATGCCGCCGCACGCTCGATCCTGACCCTGGAACCGGAGGACGTGCGCAAGGCCGCGGAGATCGATTTCAGCGCCGCGGCGCTGACGCGCATCGTGTGTTTCGACGGCCTGACCATCGAGGCGCGCGCGGTCAAGGGCGCCGATGGCAACTGGATGAGCCTCGCGGCGCGCTTCGACGCGAGTCCGGCCCGCCCTGAGCCGGGCGCGGATTCCGCGCAGACGGCCGGCAGCGGCGCCGTCGCGCAGCAGCCGGACCCGGCAACCGGGGCGCGTGTCGAAGCAGAGCGGCTGGCGGCACGGCTCGACGGCTGGGCGTTCCGGACCTCCGACTACGTGCACGGCGAGGCGACCAAGGGACTCGCCGACTACATCCAGGATCTCAAGCCGGCGGCCGCGCCCGCGCCCGCCAACGGGGAGCAGACCGATGACGCCCGATGACATCCGCGGCTCGCGCGGCGCGATTTTCGGCTGGCTGTGGCTGATGATCGCGATGGTGTTCTGCATGGTCGTCGTCGGCGGCGTCACGCGGCTCACGGGATCCGGCCTGTCGATCGTCGAGTGGGCGCCGATCATGGGTACCATCCCGCCGCTCGACCCGCAGGACTGGAACCGGGCCTTCGCGCAGTACCAGCAGTACCCGCAGTACCGTATCGATCACCCCGACATGACGCTGGCCGAGTTCAAGGGCATCTTCTTCTGGGAGTACGTGCACCGCTTGCTGGGGCGCACGATCGGCACCGTGTTCCTGCTACCGCTGCTGTGGTTCTGGGCGCGTGGCTGCCTGTCGGTGCGGCTGCGCTGGCGCTTGCTCGGCGCGCTCGCACTCGGCGGCTTGCAGGGCGCGATGGGCTGGTTCATGGTCAAGAGCGGACTGGTCGACGAGCCGCGCGTCAGCCATTACCGTCTGGCGGCGCACCTGGGCATCGCGTTCCTGATCATGGGCTACCTGTTCTGGCTGGTGCTGGAACTGCGGGGGGGGCCTCGCGAGTCACGCGCGGGCAAGGCGCCGCCCGGCGTGCTGGCCGCGACGGGGGCGTTGCTGGTGCTGCAGATCGTCTACGGGGCCTTCGTGGCGGGGTTGCGCGCGGGCTGGGGCTACAACACCTTCCCGATGATGGGCGATCGCTGGATTCCCGAGGTGCTGACGAAGCTCGACCCGTGGTGGGCGAACCTGGTCGAGAACACCGCGACCGTGCAGTTCGTGCACCGCTGGATCGGCACCGCGCTGCTGGCGCTGGTGGTGTGGTTCTGGCTGCGCGTGCGCGCCGGGCGCTACTCGCTGGTACAGCGCCAGAGCGCCGCCACGCTGATGCTGCTGACGCTGACGCAGTACCTGCTCGGCGTCTACACGCTGCTGAAGGTGGTGCCGCTGGTCCCGGCCGTGATGCACCAGGGCTGTGCCAGCCTGGTGCTGCTGGGCTATGCGTGGGTGGTCTACGCGTTTCGCACGGACACACGTGCCGGCGGCGTTCAGGCCCGCTGAGGCGAACCCGTCAGGTAGCGCAGCACGCGTTGGTCGGACAGCGACCAGCGCAGCCGGCCGCGGGTGATTTCACGGCCGCACAGCAACAGCCGGTCACCGAGCAGAAGTTCCTCGTCGTCGGCCGGCAGCAGGCTCTTGCCGTCCTCGCGCTGCAACAGCAGCGGTACCGCACCGAGGCAGAGCTCGCGGTTGTCGGGGGCGCGCATCAGCTCGCCGACGGTGACGCGTTGGCCGCGCGCACGCGCTGCCGCGAAGGCCGGTGCGCTGGCCTCGTCGATGGTGATCGACCACGTTTCCGCGATCTCGGCACCGATGCGTTCGCGCATGCGCTCCAGCAGCTGCGCGGTCCACCGTTCGTCCTGATGGCGCGCCAGACGCAGGAAATACGACAGCTGCGGGGCACGGATGATGCGCAGCACCTCCGCCGCGACGATGTAGCCCGACAGCGTGATGATGTCGGCCTCGAGGGCGCGGAACAGCGGCGTGTTGCGCCGGTTCGACAGCCGCACCACGCGAAACAGCGACGGATTGAGCTCGCGCGCGAGCATCGCGACCGCGAGGTTGGTGGTGTCGTTCGGCGTGCAGATCACGATCCCGGCCGCCTCGCCTAGGCGTGCCCTGCGCAGGGTCGTCGCGTCGATCATGTTGCCTGAGACGTAATCCGTTCCCTTGTCGGACACGTTCTGCTCGTCGACCACCGTTACCACGATCCCGATCTGCTCCAGATGGCGATGCACCGTGCGCCCGAAGCGCCCGTAGCCGCAGATCAGCCAGCGCCCGCGCGGAAACGCCGGCGGCGTGGCCATCGGCGTGCTGGTCTGCGTGGTCAGGCTCTCGTAGATCACGTGCAGGCTGGGTTTGAGGATCGATTGCGCGAGGCGCTCGGCAAAGGTGTCATGCGGATTGATCAGGTGCTCGGTGCCCACGCGCGCCATCGCGGCCTGGTGCTCGTGGTGATGCGCGACGCAGATCACCGGACGCTGAGGCGCGAGGATCTTTGCGTTCAGCGACACCGAGAGATTGGTCGCATCGTCGCCGGTCAGCGCCAGCGTCGCGATGCACGCGGGGTGGGTGACGCCGGCCGACAGCAGCGTGGCCGGTACCACCGCGTTCGCCTGCAGCGCCGGCACCGCCGCCGGGAGACGATCGATCTCCACCGACTCGACGCGCGCCGGGTCGCGGTCCACGATCACGACGCCGATGCCTTCCTCGGTCAGTTCCCGCGCCACCAGCCGGCCTGCGTCGTCGTAGCCGCATAGCACGACGAAGGGTTCGCGGATGCCCCGCACCGCATTCGCGAAGCGGTTCTCGAGCATGATGCGCCGGAACAGCGGATCCTGCAGCGTGGAGAGCATGCTGCCGATGCTGTACAACCACGCCACCACGGTGGCGTAGATCGACGCCACCGCCCACAGGCGCTGGGCGTCGGAAAAGGGGTAGGGGATTTCGCCGAGTCCGATGGTGGTACCGAGGAAACTCACGAAATAGAACGCATGCAGGAAGCTCATGCGCCACGGGCGGCCGTCGGGATCGACACCGGGAACCAGCGTGAAGCCGAACACCGCGACCGCGTAGACCACGATCAGCACGATCAGCGGCGCGCGCAGCCGCCGCAGCAGCAGGAACAGGCCGGCCTGGGTGCGGCGGACCTCGATGCTCATCGGCGCAGGCTGGCGGTCTCGATCACCAGCAGCACGACCGAAACGATGTTGGCCACCATCGCGCCGGCGGCCAGCGACACCACCGTGACCGTGTCGTGGGTCGTGATCTCGGTGCCGCCGATCGTCGCCGTGCCCCAGACCACGGCGGCAGCGATCAACTGGACGTCGGCGACCAGGCTGGTCGCGAGCATCGTCGAGCCGAGCAGCGAGCGGTCGCCGAACTTCATCACGGTGGCGATCAGGCTGACCACGATCGCCAGCGCCAGCTCGTAGACGTCGTGGTGATCGATGCGCGTCATGTCGCCGAGCACGAAACCCACGTTCAGCGTCAGCGCGAGCACGATCACGAAGGCGAACAGCGTCTTTTCGAAACTCATGCCGGGGTTCCTTTTCGGCAACGCAGATGTCCGTACAGGCTAGCCGGGAACATGCCCAGCGGCAACGGCGCGCCGCGCTCACTCGTCGCGCAGCGCCTCGATCGGATCCAGGTTGGCCGCGCGCAACGCCGGCACGATGCCGGCCACCAGCCCGATGCCGCAACTCAGCGCCAGCGACAACGCCACGTAGACCGGCTCCACCGCGATCGGCAGCCCCGGCACCGCCGCGCGCGCGAGCAGCACCAGCGCCAGCACCGCGAGCAGTCCCAGCGTGCCGCCGAGCGCGGCGATCAACACTGCCTCGCCGAGGAAGAGCAGCATGATCTGGCGCCGCAACGCGCCGAGCGCGCGCAGCAGTCCGATCTCTGCGATCCGCTCGCCGAGTGCCGCATTCATGATCGTCAGCACCCCGACGCCGCCCACCAGCAGCGCGATGCCGCCGATCGCACCGATCGCGAAGCGCAGCATGCTGAGGATCTTGTCCAGGCTCGCGAGCATGTCTTCCTGCGTGAAGATCGTGAAGTCCTCCTCCCCGTGACGTTCGCGCAGGTGCGCGCGGATCCGCTCGCCGATCGCCGCCGAGGTGGTCGACGCGCGGAACACCACATCCACCTCCATCAGGCCGTCGCGGTTGAACATCGCCTGCCCGAGGTCGGCCGGGATGTAGATCGCATCGTCCAGATCGAAGCCGAGCAGCTGGCCCTTGCTCTCCATCACACCGATCACCTGGAAACGGCTGCCACCGATGCGCACGAAGGCGCCGAGCGCGCTGCGCCCCTGGAAGAGTTCCTGGCGCACGCGTGCGCCGAGCACGACGAAGTAGCGCGAGCTGTGCAGGCCGTCATCGGGTAGAAACCGACCCTGCGCGACGCGGAAACGCCACGCGAACGGCAAGTCCGGACCGACCGCGTAGACGTCGGTGTCGCGCTGGAAACGCCCCGCCTCGATCTTCGAGGTGCCCGCGATCACCGGCACCACGGCCTCGACGTGGGGCAGCGTGCGCAGCGATCCGGCGTCCTCGAGCGACAACGGCCGCACCGTTGCGAGCAGCCCCGAGGCGCCCATGGTTTCACTGCGGCCCGGGGTGACCGAGACGATCCGGGTGCCGAACTGCGAAAAGCTGTCGAGCAGGTAGAGCCGGATGCCCTGGCCGATCGAGGTCAGCAGTGTGACGGCGCAGATCCCGACCGCTATGCCGGTGGCCGTCAGCAGGGTACGCGCACGGCTGGCGAGCAGCGCCCGCAGCACCCAGGCGAGGGTATCGGCGCCGCGCACCGCTCAGCGCCGCCCCAACGCGAGCACCGGCTCGAGCGCCGCCGCGCGGCTGGCCGGCAACCACGCGAACACCAGCGCCGAAGCGAGCGCGAACAGCGCAGCCGCGAGCGTCGCCCACAGGGGCACGCGAAACGGCACCTCGGGGTAGAGCAGCGACAGCAGCACGCTGCCCGCGTGTCCGACGCCGATGCCGATCAGCACCCCGGCGGCTGCCAGCAGCCCCGCCTCGGCGAGAAACAGCGTGCGCACCTGCGCGCCGGGCGCCCCGAGTGCCTTCAACAGGCCGATCTCCGCCGTGCGCTGGCGTACCGACATCAGCATCAGGTTCATCACGAGGATGCCCGCCACGACCAGGCTGATCGCCGCGATGCCGCCGATCGCCAGCGTCAGCGCGCGCAGGATGCCGTCGAAGGTGCTGATCATCGCGTCCGGACTGACCACGGTGACGTCCTCATTGCCATCGTGCAGTGCCGTCATCCGCGCCAGGAGTTCATGCTTGGTCGCCTCGACGTCGGCGCCCGCGCGCACACGGAACAGCACGCGGAACAGCGCCTGGGTGTCGAACAGCGTCTGCGCGGAGGCGACCGGCACGAAGATCGCCTCGCTGAGGTCCATGCCGAAGGAATCGCCGCGCCCCGCGAGCACACCGACCACGCGGAAGCGGTAGTCGCGCAGCCGCACCCACGCGCCGATCGCCGGGCGCGTGCCGAACAGCTCGCGCTCGAGTGTGCCACCGATCACCGCGACCGGGCTGCCGACCGTGAGCTCGAGCGGCGGCAACGCCTGCCCGCGTGCGATCCCGAGGTGACGCATCGGGAAGAAATCGGCGTTGCTGCCGATCACCACCGCCTCGCGCGCGCGGCTGCCGAACGAGAGCTCCGCGTTGCCGATCACCAGTGGCGCGATCGTATCGACGCCGCGCACCGTACGCGACACGACCGCCATATCGGCGAGCGTGATCTCGCGCGCCGCCACGCCCGTCACGGGCGGCAGCCCCCCGGTGGTACTCTTGCGTCCCGGGAACATCACGACGATGTCCTTGCCGATGAACTCGAACTCGCGCATCACGTAGCCGCGCGCACCTTCACCGAGCGCCACCAGCAGCAGCACCGCCGCCACCCCGATGCTGACCGACAACAACAGCATCAGGCTGCGGAAACGCTGCCGCCGCAGCACCAGCAGCGTGAAAGAGAGCAGGTCAGGCGCGCGCACCGGCACCCTCCGTCACGGTGTCGGTGCCGATCGCGCCGTCGCGCATGCCGAGATGACGCTGCGCGCGGCGCCCGAGCGCAACGTCGTGGGTGACGACCAGCAGCGTGATGCCCTCGCGGTTCAGCTCTTCCAGCAACGCGACCACTTCGGTGCCACTGCGCGTATCGAGGTTTCCGGTCGGCTCGTCGGCGAGCAGCAGTTCGGGCTTCATCACGATGCTGCGCCCGATGGCGACGCGCTGGCGCTGCCCCCCGGAGAGCTGGTTCGGCTGGTGATGCGCGCGATCCGTCAGCCCCAGCCGTTCGAGCACCTCGTCGACGGCCTGCTTGCGCGCCCGCGGCGCGACCCCGGCCAGCAGCATCGGCAATTCGATGTTCTCGCGAGCGTTGAGCCTCGGCACGAGGTGATAGGACTGGAAGACGAATCCGATGTGTTCGCGACGCAACCTCGCGCGCGCCTCCTCGCCGAGCGCGGCGGTGGGCGTGCCGCCGAGCAGGTATTCGCCGCCGTCGGGGCGATCGAGCAGTCCGAGGATGTTGAGCAGCGTGGACTTGCCCGAACCCGAGGGGCCCATCACCGAGAGGTACTCGCCGCGACCGATCCTGAGGTTCACGTCACGCAGCGCATGGACCTCGCTGTCACCGACGCGAAAGGTGCGCTCGATCGCACGCAGCTCAATCATCGCTCGCGGTCACCAGCAGACCGTCCCCGAGTCCCTCGCGGTCCAGCGAGACGACGATGCGGTCCCCGGCCGCGAGTCCCTCGACGATCTCGGTGAAATTCCAGTTGCGGATGCCGGTCTTCACCGCGACCCGCTGGATACGCCCGCGCGCCGGGTCGAGACGCCACACGGTGTCGTTGTCCATCAGCGCCTCGGTGGGGATGCGCACCACGTCGCGGCGCGTCTCGAGCAGCAGGTCGATGTCGGCGCTGTAGCCGACCAGCAGCCGCTCGCGGTCCGCGGGATCCGTGAACAGCACGTCCACGTCGACGGTGCGCGCCTGCTTCTCGAGCTCGAGGACGTACGGGGCGATACGATCGAGCGTGCCCGCGAAGTGGCGGTCGCGGAACGCGTCCAGGCTGATCCGCGCGCTCAGTCCGCGCCGCAACCGTCCGGCGTCGACCTCGTCGATCGGTGCGGTCACGTACAGACAGGAATAGTCGATCAGGTCGACCGCCGGCGGGGTCGGGATTCCGGGCGGGGACGGGGTGACGTATTCACCTACCTCGCCGTTGATCTCGGCCACGATGCCGGCGAAGGGCGCGTGCAGGTGCGTCTGTGCAAGCAGCGCGCGGTTCATCTCGAGCGCGGCTGCCGCGATGCGCTGCTCGTCCTGCGCGGCGCGGCACGCGAACGCCGCCGACTGCGCGCGTGTGGAGGCCTTGTCGGCGGCGTCGAGCGCCGCGAGCCCGCGCTCGTGCAGCGTCTTCACGCGGGCCGCCTCGCGCTCGGCGTTGCGCGCCTCGACGCACTGCTGTTCGCGCCGGTTCGTGACCGCCGCGAGCTGCGCCTCGGCCTGCGCGCTCATCGCCTCGCGGTCGTCGTTCCAGAGTTCGAGCAGCAGTTGTCCGGCCGCGACCTCCTGGCCTTCGCGCACGTGCAGCGCCTCCACGCGCCCACCTCCCGGCATCGACAGCGCCGATCGCCGGCAGGCCTTGATGGTGCCGGCACGCGTATTCGTGACGGTGAGTTCCACGTCTCCGCGCCCGACCTCGTGCAGCCGCAGCGCGACCGGCTGCTCGCGCCGCGCATACCAGTACGCGATCGACGCGAGCACCACGAGGACCAGGAGCAGCAGCAGGCGTTTCTTCATCGTCAGGATCACCAGGCTCGCGGATGCCGCGGGAGGGCGGCGCGATTATGGCACAATGCTCCGACGATCATCCCGAAGGGAACCGATGCGGTGGATATCCGAGGCAGGACCGCGCTGATCACCGGCGGCAGCGCCGGCGTGGGACTCGCGCTCGCGCGGGCGCTGCTCGGCGCGGGCGCCAATGTCGCGATCACGGGGCGCGACGGCGCCCGGCTCGATGAGGCGGCCGCCGCGCTCGGCGCAGCCGAACGCGTCGCAACGATCCGCTGGGATGTCGCCGACGTGGGGCGCGCCGACGAGATGTTCGCCGCCGTAGAACGCCGCTTCGGCGGGTTGCATCTGCTGGTCAACAACGCCGGCTGCAACCACCGCGGCACGCTCGAGGAATTGACGGTGGACGAGGTGCTGCACATCGTCGACACCAACCTGCGCGCTCCGCTGGCGCTGACGCGCGCGGCGCTGCCGTTCATCAGGCGTGCCGGCGGCGGGGCGATCGTCAACGTGGCCTCGCTCGCCGGGCGCGTTCCCTTCGCGCACGAGACGGTCTACTGCGCGACCAAGTTCGGCCTGCGCGCGTTCACGCTCGCGCTCGCCGAGGAACTCGCCGGCAGCGGCATCACGGCGAGCGTGGTTTCGCCGGGGCCGATCAGCACCGGATTCATCCTCGACGACATCGATGCAATCCCCGACCTGGTGTTCTCGCAACCGATGTCGAGCGCCGAAGAGGTGGCGCAGGCGATTCTCGCCTGCGTGCGCGACGGACGCCGCGAGCGTGCCTTGCCGCGCACCTCGGGCTGGCTGGCGCACCTCGGCTACCTGTTCCCGGCGCTGCGCCGGGCGGTCGCGCCGCTGATGCAACGCCGCGGCCGGCGCGCGAAGGCACACTGGCGCCAGGAGCTGGCACGCCGATGAACCCGTCGCAAACCACCATGCGTGCCGTCGTCATCCACGCCCCGGGTGGGCCGGAAGTCCTGCAGGAGCGGCACCTGCCGATCCCGGCTCCCGGACCAGGCGAGGTGCTGATCCGCGTCGCTTTCGCCGGCATCAACCGTCCCGATGTGCTGCAGCGCCAGGGGCTGTATCCGGCGCCGCCGGGTGCCTCGGACCTGCCCGGGCTCGAAGTGGCGGGGGAAATCGTCGCCACCGGCGCCGGCGGTGGGCGCTGGCGTGTTGGCGACCGGGTCTGCGCGCTGCTGAACGGCGGCGGTTATGCGCAGTACGCGCTTGCGCCGCAGGGCCAGTGCCTGCCGGTGCCGCGCGGCCTCACGCTGGCCGAGGCGGCTGCGCTACCCGAGACCACGCTGACCGTGTGGCACAACGTGTTCGAGCGCGCCGGTTTGCGCCGCGGTGAGCTGTTGCTGGTTCACGGGGGTGCGAGCGGGATCGGCAGCACGGCGATCCAGCTCGCACACGCGCTGGGTGCACGCGTGATCGCGACCGCGGGCAGCGCCGCCAAATGCCTTGCCTGCGTGGAGATGGGCGCCGATCTGGGCGTGAACTACCACGACGAGGACTTCGTCGAACGCACGCTGGCTCACAGCGGCGGCCGCGGCGCGGACGTGATACTCGACATGGTCGGAGGCGACTACGTGCAGCGAAATATCCGCGCTGCGGCCGAGGACGGGCGCATCGTGCAGATCGCGTTCCTGCGTGGCGCGAAGACGGCGGTGGATTTGATGCCGCTGATGCTGAAGCGCCTCACGTTGACCGGCTCCACGCTGCGTGCACGATCGGCCGCATTCAAGGCGACACTGGCACGCGGGGTCGAGCAGCACGTATGGCCGCTGGTCGAAGCGGGGCGCATACGTGCCCGGATCGACAGCATGTATCCATTGGTGGAAGCGGGCGCGGCGCACCGGCACATGGAGTCCGGCGCACACATCGGCAAGATCGTGCTGCAGGTCGACTGAGCGCCTGTGATAATTCCGCCCGTCTGGTGCGACCGCTGCTTCGCGGCTGCGCCTTCGTTGCGCTACCAGCCTGGACTGGCTCCGTCCGACTCGCCGGAGCTGTCCTCGGGCGTTTCGAACTCGCCGCCCTTCTGGTAGGGCAGCGGTGGCGCCGGGCGCGGCGCCGCGACGGGTTTCGCACCACCCTGCTTGCGCAAGGCCTCGCGGAACAGCTCCTCCTTGTCGATCGCCGGCGCGGCGGTCTCCTCGGCCGGACAGACCGGGTACATGTCCGGCACCTCGTCGGACTTGCCGCGCGGCTGCGGGAGTTCATGGAGCCCGTTGCCGAGTTCCAGCGCACGCACCAGCGCACCCACGCCGGCAAGTGTGCGCGTGTAGGCGATGTCGTGGTCGCGGTCGGCGTTCAGGTACGCGCGGCGCGCCTGATAGTACTCGTTCTCGGTGTCCAGCATATCGAGCAGCGTGCGCTGGCCGATGTCGAACTGGCGGCGGTACGCCTCGCGGGCCTTCTCGATCGAGAGCTGGTGGCGGTCGAGGTAGCCCAGCTGTTCCTCGAGGCGGCGCATGTCGTTGTAGGCGATGGAGACCTCCTGCCGGATGTCGCGGCAGGTCTTCTCGCGCAGATCGACCGCCTGCGTCGCCTTGTGCACCAGGCGGCGCTTCTCGGCGAGATCGGAGCCGCCGTTGTAGAGGTTGTAGGTCATCACCAGTTCGACCACGGCATCCTCGTGGCGGCCGCTGATGTCGTCCTTGTCGTGCCAGTAGTCCTGGCGCGCGCGCAGATCGAAGCGCGGCAGCATCCGCGCCTTCTGCGCGTCCTTCGCGGCGTCGGCCGACCACACGTTGGTGATCGCGGCGTTCATCACCGGGCTCTGCGTGTAGGCGAGGGCGAGTGTCTCGCGGATCGTCGCGGGCAGCAGGCCGGCGGCAACCTCCGGCTCGGCGAGACCGGGCGCGGGCACCTCACCGACCACGCGCTGGTAGCGCATCGAAACATCGTGCAGGTTCGTGGCATCGGTGAGCAGGTTGGATTCGGCGAGTGCCAGGCGGCCTGCCGCCTGTTCCAGGTCGACGCGGCGGCTCACGCCGGCCTTCACGCGCCGTTCGATCTGTTCGTAGATCATGCGGTGCGTGGCGTAGTTCTGTTCCGACAGCTCGACCAGCGCGCGGTGGCGCAGCACGTCGTAGTAGGCGCGCGCGGCCTCCGCGCTCAGTCGTTCCGATTCACCCCAGATCTCGTGCCAGCGCGTGCGCGCGGCATGATCGAGGCGCCGCACTTCGTTACGGGTCCGGAAGCCGTCGTAGATCATCTGGCTCAGCAGCAGGCTCACACGGTCACGCGTGAAATCGTTCTCCACGAAACGCGGATCGTCGATGCGTTCCCGGCCCACACCGGCCTCGACGTCGAGCTGCGGCAGGTAACCGCCCCTGGCGACGCGGGATTGCTCGCCGGCAGCGAGGTACTCCTGCACGGCGGCGCGCACCTCGGGGTTGGAGGTGACCGTCTGGCGTGCGACGCTCCGCAGATCCGCGAGCGTGCCGGCCGCCAGCACCGGACCCGCAGCGAACAGTGACACCAGCGATACGGCGATACAGAGCCTCGAGCGCAACATGGGCTTCCCCTTCGGACGCGCGCGCCGGGCAGGGCGCCCACCGCGTCACGTTTGTGGCAACAGCCGGCTAATTCTAGCCAACTCTGGCCAACGCCGGCCCCGGAAGGTGCTAGCTTTGTCCGGTAACTGCAAAATTGTCGCCAATCCTGGCGGTATACGAGAGGGACGGTGCGCGATCCAGGCGAGTGCCGGAGTGTGGGCAGGGCGGCCGTCACGGGGTTTGCGGCAGGCATGCTCGTCTGTGCCACGGCCGTGGCGCTGGCGCTGGCGGGGCCCGATCTGGGGCGTGCGCGCGAGCTCGCACTCCAGCGCTACGGGGCCGACGCGGCCGCGACCGTCACCCGCTGGATCGAGTTGATCGAGCAATCCGGTCCACTCAGCGAGCGCGAGAAACTCGTGGTCGTGAACGGTTTCTTCAACCGGCACGTCGGTTTCGAGGACGATGCCGTGGTCTGGGGCGTGCGCGATCATTGGGCGACCCCGCTGGAGACGCTGGGACGCGGGCAGGGCGATTGCGAGGACTACAGCATCGGCAAGTACGTGACGCTGGGGCTGATGGGCGTGCCGGTCGAGCGCATGCGCATCACCTACGTGCGCGCCGAAGTGGGGCTTGCAGGCAGCGGGATCAGCCAGGCGCACATGGTGCTCGCGTACTACACCGCGCCGGATGCCGAACCCCTGATCCTGGACAACCTGGTCAGCGAGTTGCGCCCCGCCTCCCGGCGTCCGGACCTGCACCCGGTGTTCGGCTTCAACAGCGAAGGCCTGTGGCTGGGTGGAACGATTGCCCCGGCGGCCCGTGACCCGACCGCGCGTTTGTCGCGCTGGCGCGATGTGCTTCGCCGGATGACGCTGGAAGGCCTAAACTGATGACCGTGTCGTGGCCGCTGATCCTCATCACCGGGGGTTGAACAATGTCGCTCACCAAGCAGCTGTGGCTCGCCATCGCGCTGGTCATGCTGATCGCCTTCAGCGGCAGCCTGCTGGTCAGCAGCCTGTCGGCCCGTGCGTACCTGCAGGAACAGTTGCTGCTCAAGAACATGGACAACGCGATCTCGCTGGCATCGACGCTGTCGCAGATGCCCAAGGACGAGGTCACCATCGAACTGCTGATCGCCTCCCAGTTCGACACCGGGCACTACGAGAGCATCCGGCTGACCGATCCCGCCGGCAACGTCATCGTCGAGCGTGCGAGCGATCTGCGCCTGGACGGCGCCCCGGGCTGGTTCACGCGCGTCTTCGCGCTGCGCACCACGCCCGGTGTCGCGCAGGTCCAGGACGGGTGGAAGCAGTACGGCACGCTGACGCTGAGCAGCCATGCGCGTTACGCATACCGCGAGTTGTGGACCAGCACGGTGCGTCTGCTCGCGTGGTTCATCGTCGCGGCAGTGCTGACCGGTATCGCCGGCACGCTGCTGCTGCGGCTGATCCTGCGCCCGCTCGACGGCATCGTGCAGCAGGCCGAGGCGATCGGGGCGCGGCGCTTCATCACGGCCACCGAACCCGCCACGCCGGAGTTCCGCGCCGTCGTGCGCGCGATGAACGCGCTCGCGCGACGCGTCAGGCAGATGCTCGAGGACGAGTCGCAACGCCTCGAGCAGTTGCGCCGCGAGGCGCACCACGACCCGGTCACCGGGCTGTTGAACCGCGGACACTTCATGGCGCGCCTGCTGACGGTACTGGGCCGCGAGGACGAGGACGCCCGCGGCGCGCTCGTGATCGCGCGCTTGCTCGACCTGAACGAACTGAACCGCAGACACGGCTGGCCGGTGATGGACGCCCTGATCCGTCGCTTCGCGAAAGCGCTTGAGGGCATGGGGCCACGTGACGCCGAGTGGGTGCCGGGGCGACTGAACGGTTCGGATTTCGCGTTGCTCGCCCCCGGTTGCGACGATGCAGCGGAACTCGCACGAAGGATCCAGGAAGCGCTGGCGATGATCGCGCGCGAGTTCGGTCTCGAGGAGGAGTGCGGGTTGCCGGCGGCAAGCACGATCTATAGACACGGTGATCAGCTCGGCCGCGTGCTGGCACGGGTCGATGCGGCGCTGGCGATCGCGCTCGAACGCGGCAGCGACAGCGTCGAGGTGGCACCGTCCGAGCAGGGTCTCGGGGAGCGCGAGCGGCGCGTCGACCTGAAGGTCTGGCACGAGCGCTTCGAACACGCGCTGAACCCCAGCCACGTCAAACTGCACAGCTATCCGGTGATGGATGCGACAGGCCGTTTCCTGCACAACGAGTGCGTGGCACGCATGCGGCTCGACAGGACTTCCGAGTGGCTGCATGCCGGGGATTTCGTTCCGTGGCTGGCGCGCCTCGGCAACCTGCCGCGCCTCGACGACATGGTGATCGACCTGGCGATCGAACGCCTGCAGCGCGGGGCCGACGACATCTGCATCAATTTTTCCGCGCAGGCGATGAACGACGCACTCCTGGTCCACCGCATGGCTACCAGACTGGGCGCCGCCGGAGAGCATGCGTCGCGGCTGTGGATCGAAGTGCCGGAGCACGGCGCATTCCAGCACATGGAGCGGTTCCGGGTGCTCTGCGCGCTGCTGAAGCCACTCGGCTGCCGCATCGGCATCGAGCACGTCGGCCACCAGGTATCGCGCATCGGACAGTTGCACGATCTGGGAATCGACTACATCAAGATCGACGCCGCCTTCGTGAAGGGCATCGACGAGAACCAGGCGAACCAGGTATTCCTGCGTGGCCTGGCCATGATCGCGCACTCGATCGGACTGAGCACGCTTGCCGAAGGGGTGGATTCCGCCGCCGAATTGCGCACCCTGGTGGAGCTCGGTTTCGACGGTGCGACCGGTCCCGCGATCACCGCCATTCAGGGCAACGACGCGACGCTGTCCTGAACGGTTCAGAACAGGGCGGTGTCCTCGCCCAGCAGTCCGAGATGGGTTCCGCTTTCGCGCAAGCCACGGCGCTCCATCAGTTTGCGTTGCGCCGCCGGCGGCAAATCGGTGAAACGGATCAGGTTCTTCTCGATCAGCACGTTCACGAGGTCGTCGAGTACCCGCACCACCTCGCGATCGGATTCGGCGAAACGTGACTGCGGCGCCGCACACCTCCGACCGAAGTCGGCCACCTCCCCGGCATCCGTGGATGCGGCTTCGAACCCTTCCAGCGGCTCCATGCTCACGGCGACTATCTCGCCGTCCGCATCGCGTCGCACGTAGCGCATCTGCTCCATCTCCCGCATCCCCGGTACCTCACCGTCGATCCGCGGCCCTCAGCCGTCCGTCAGCAGTTTACCGTTGTTGATCAGGTGTTCGATGATCTGCTGGTCGGTTCCGATCGCGAGCAGATCGCCGGCACTCTGCAGTTCGATCGTCTGATAGGCGACCCCCGCATCGTGTTCGGCGTCGCCGGTGAACTCGCCGGTCGTACTGATCCGCACCACCGTGCCGCTTCCATCCTCGCTGGCCTCGAAATGCAGGAAGTTCGACAGGTTGTCCTGGTTCTCGAGGTGGAGCAGGTCGCGCAGGTCGAGCACGTCGCCGCCTTCGCTGGCCGCACGGCTGTCGAACTCACTGATCGTGTCCTCGGCACCCGGGTCGGCCAGCGACCACCGGAACACGTCCGCACCGAGGTCGCCCTCGAGGACCGTGTTGCCCTCGAGATCGTTCAGCATATTGCCGGCGCCGACGATGTCGACCAGGAATCCGGCATTCATCGTGACGTCGCCGTCGTTGTCCGTGCCCTGGACCGCGAAGTCGAGCGGAATCTCGACGATGCTGATCGGCTTCTCGACCGTGAAGCCAAGGAACTTCCACGAGGTATCGTCAGTCGCGCTGAGTTCCACCCGGTCGAACGCGAGATCAGGGTCGAGTCCGTTGCGCGAGAGATCGATCCAGTACTCCGGACTTTCGTTGTTGGCGATGGTCACGATGGATCCGTCGCTGCCCACATAGCTTCCGCTGATCTCGCCGGAATCGAGCAGCACCCCGGCCCGGTACACCTTCCAGACCAGCACGTCGTCGGTGCTGAGATTGCCGACATTGAGCGTCATGCCGCTCAAGGCATCGGCGAAACTCATCGCCAGCACTTCCGGGGTCGCGTTCTTCGGGTCGTCGACCAGATTGTCGCCGACGCCCAGCCCGTCGCGCGAGGGGTTCAGCCTCTGCGTCCCGGCACTGAATACCACACTGGTCACCGGATCCCCGATCCCGGCTCCGGTCGCAGGGTCGTAGCTCTCGTAGATCGCAGTCGCGAGCGACTCGTAGGGTTTGCCGGGAACCAGTTCGAGGTCGTTGAAATCGGGCGAAGTGGCCATGACTTCGGCGAACGCCTTCACCAGCGTGAACGTGTAGCTGCCGGCCGCATCGACGACAACCGTGAACACCACGTCTCCGGTGCCGTCGGTGGCCACCAGCGTACCGTCGGGCTGCAGCGCGTAGACGAGGCCCTCCGGAGCGAGTCCCAGGCTCGGAGCCAGGCTGAAGGCCGCGATGCCGTCGACCGAAGTGGTGTCGATGGTACCTGTCACCGCTAGCCCGGCTGCGTTGACGACTACCGCGTCGTCTACGCCGAGTATCACCGGTTCCGAATCGTCGATCGTGACGTCGATCGCGGCGCTCGCCGATGCGATGCCGTCGCTGACGGAAACTGCTATCGACTCGATGAAGCCTTCATCGGTCGCGCCCGATTGGCTGTCGTTGTCGACGGTCGAGAGCAGCGTGTACTCGTAGCCGTAAACGCCGTTCTCGTAGGAGGTGATCGCGAGGCGACCGTAAGGCGTGCTCACGCTCTCGCCGACCAGTTCGCCCATCCCCGCGCTGACGTCGAACACCACACCCGCGATCGTGATCGTCTCGATGTCCTCGAGACCGTCGGCGTCGCTGATCGTGATCGTCCCGGTCACCACGACCGGTGCGCTTCCTTCCGCCGTGCCGCCAGGCAAGCCATCCTCGAACACCAGTTGCACCCCGGGCGCGATGGCGATCAGCGGCGGGTGGTCGGTGGGAGTCGTTGCAGTCGTTGCAGTCGTTGCAGTCGTTGCAGTGGTCGGCGTAGTGGCCGTCGTGGCAGTGGTCGCCGTGGTCGCGGTCGTGGGCGTCGTTGCCGTCGTTGCTGTGGTGGCGGTCGTCGCGGTCGTCGCGGTTGTTGCCGTGGTCGGCGTAGTCGCCGTCGTGGCAGTGGTCGCGGTAGTCGCGGTAGTCGCGGTAGTCGCGGTCGTTGCCGTGGTCGCCGTGGTCGCCGTCGTGGCCGTCGTGGCAGTGGTCGCGGTCGTCGCGGTCGTTGCTGTGGTCGCCGTGGTCGCCGT
>JAJVIG010000021.1 GCA_022072145.1 Pseudomonadales bacterium | reverse complement strand
CGGCGCGCGGGCGCGGCCCCCGGACGCCGGTCTCACGCCGCTGGATCTGCGCCGCCAGCGCGGACGCATCGATGCGCTGGCGCTGCACGCACGCCATCACGACCCGCGGGTCGCGGTCGACGGTGGCGCGGAGCCGCCGGTGGCCGCGGTGCTCGCGGCGCTCGAGGAGGTGCGCGTGCAGGCCCTCGGGGCGCGGGTGCTGCCCGGGGTGGCGAACAACCTGCGTGAACTGCTGGGGCACGAGTGCGAGCAGCGGAACTACCACACGCTGCAGCACCGGCGCGACGCACCGTTGCTCGATGCGCTGGCCTTCCATGTGCGCGCGATCGTGGCGCCGGGAACCGTTCCCGCTGGCGCGCAACGGCTGGTGTCCGCGTGGGCCGGATTGCTCGATCCGCTGAGCGCGGAACTGCGTGCGATGCTGCTGGCCACGGTGGACGACCAGGCCCGCTTCCGTGCCGCCTGCATGGCGCTGGTGGAGCGTATCGGTGGCATCGACGCGACGCTCGAGGTGCCGTCGGCGCGGCGTCCGGTGCACAGCCCGCTGCTGCGCGCGGAGGATCTGGTGCCCAGCGAGGCGCAGCGCGATACGCTTGCCGCGACGGTGCCCTTCGCCGCGAACCAGGGCCTGGCGGCGGTGTCCGTGGAGCGGCGCACCCCCGGCTGGCGCGTGCGCGCGCGGCTCGAGCGCGGTGGCGTGTCCGACGGACGGGCGCGGGCGCTGGACGCCGTGGACGAGGGGCGCGAGGCATACCGGGTGTTCGACCCGGCCTGGGACGTGGTGCGCGAGGCCGCGCAGCTGCGCAGCGCCGACGAGCTCGGCCGGCTGCGCGCGCGGCTCGACGAACTGGTGGCGCGCCACCCGCAGCTGGTCGCGCGGCTGGCCAACCGCCTGCGCCGCAGCCTGCTCGCGCACCAGCGGCAGGACTGGACGCGCGATCTCGACGAGGGCGGGCTCGACAGCAGCCGGCTGGCACGCGCGGTGGTCGACCCGAACTGCCCGTTGTCGTATCGCCAGCAGCGCGAGGTACCGACGCGCGACACCGTGGTGACGCTGCTGATCGACAATTCCGGTTCGATGGCGGGCCGTCCGATCGAGACCGCCGCCGTGTGCGCCGACATCCTGGCGCGCACGCTCGAGCGCTGCGGCGTGCGCAGCGAGATCCTCGGCTTCACGACCGGCGCCTGGAAGGGCGGACAGGCCCGCGAGCGCTGGAAGGCGCTCGGGCGTCCGCCACGGCCGGGGCGCCTGAACGAGCTGCTGCACATCGTCTACAAGCCGGCCGATGCCAGCTGGCGGCGCGCGCGCGAGGGGCTGGCGCTGATGCTCGACGCCTCGGTGCTGAAGGAGAACGTCGACGGCGAGGCCTTGCTGTGGGCGCACCAGCGCCTGCTGGCACGCCCCGAGCGGCGGCGGATCCTGATCGTGATCTCCGACGGCGAGCCGGCCGACGAGACGACCACCGACGCCAACGGCAGCAGCTACCTGGAGCGGCACCTGCGGCGCGTGATCGGCACGATCGAGAGCCGGTCAACGGTGCAGCTGGTGGCAATCGGGGTGGCGCACGACGTGGCGCGCCACTATCGGCGCAGCCTCACGATCGACGAGCCGGGGCAACTCGGCGATGCGCTGGCGGGGCAGCTGGCGCGGGTGCTCGGCGAGGACGTCGACGGGGGCTGGCGGGTCGCGGCGGCGGCGCGCCGGCTGAACGGTTACTGGAACGAATGAGCGGGACCGCGGACCCGGATGCTCCGGTTCCGTGCAATCACAACGAGCGAGGGTGGGAATCCATGGCGACATCGGACTGGGGGAGTTTCGACTGGGAGGATCCGTTCCGGATCGAGCAGCAGCTCGACGAGGAGGAGCGGCTGGTGATGCAGACCGCACGCGAGTACGCGCGCGAGAAGCTCGCGCCGCGGATCCGTGACGCGTACCGCGACGAGCGCACCGATCCGTCGATCTTTCGCGAGATGGGCGAGCTCGGGCTGCTGGGCGCGACGCTGCATGGCTACGGCTGCCCGGGCGTGAGCTACACCAGCTACGGGCTGATCGCGCGCGAGATCGAGCGCATCGACTCGGGCTACCGCTCGATGTTCAGCGTGCAGTCCAGCCTGGTGATGTATCCGATCTACACCTACGGCACCGGGGCGCAGCGCGAGAAGTACCTGCCCGGCCTCGCGCGCGGGGAGCTGATCGGCTGCTTCGGCCTGACCGAACCGGATTTCGGCTCCGATCCCGGCGGGTTGATCACGCGCGCGCGCAAGGTCGACGGCGGCTACGTGCTCAACGGCGCCAAGATGTGGATCAGCAACGCGCCGATCGCCGACGTGTTCGTGGTGTGGGCCAAGTGCGACGACGGGCGGATCCGCGGCTTCGTGCTAGAGAAGGGAACGCCGGGGCTCAGCGCGCCGAAGATCGAAGGCAAGCTCAGCCTGCGGGCCTCGATCACCGGCCAGATCGTGATGGCCGACGTCGCGGTTGGCGAGGACAGCCTGCTGCCCGGCGTCGAGGGTCTGAAAGGGCCGTTCGGTTGCCTGAACAGCGCGCGTTTCGGCATCGCGTGGGGAGTGCTCGGTGCGGCCGAGGCCTGCTGGCACGCCGCGCGCAACTACACGCTCGAGCGCAAGCAGTTCAAGCGGCCGCTGGCGGCCAACCAGCTGATCCAGAGGAAGCTGGCCGACATGCAGACGGAGATCTCGCTCGGGCTGCTCGGCTGCCTGCAGGCGGCACGGCTCAAGGAACGCGGCCAGCTCGCGCCGGAGCTGATCTCGCTGCTCAAGCGCAACTCCTGCGGCAAGGCGCTCGAGGTCGCGCGCATGGCGCGCGACATGCACGGCGGCAACGGCATCTCGGACGAGTATCCGGTGTTCCGCCACATGGTTAACCTCGAGACCGTGAACACCTACGAGGGCACGCACGACGTGCACGCGCTGATCCTCGGGCGTGCGCAGACGGGGATCGCGGCCTTCTGAGCGGGCCCCGGGCGGCAGCCGCGGGGAACTCCCGCGGGAGGGCGTCTATACTGGACGGCGCCGGCGACGGGACGCGATACGCCCGCCGCCGGTGCTCGATCAGGACGCTCCGCGACGTGCGGGTGCGTCATTAGCCGTCATCCGAGAGAACGCCATGCACAACCCGCATATCCGCACCGAGTTGCCCGGACCCCGGGCGGCGGCACTGATCGAACGTGACCGCCATGTGATCTCGCCCTCGTACCCGCGGGAATACCCGTTCGTGATGTCGCACGGGCAGGGCGTGGAGGTGTGGGACGTCGACGGCAACCGCTTCATCGATTTCGCCTCCGGCATCGCAGTCTGCTCGACCGGACACGCGAATCCGCGCGTGCTCGCCGCGATCACCGAGGCGGCCGGGCGTTTCCTGCATATTTCGAGCGACTTCTGGCACGAGTACCAGGTGCGACTCGCCGAGCGGATGAACGAGATCGTACCGTTCGGCGAGGACGTGATGAGCTTCATGTGCCAGAGCGGCACCGAGTCGGTGGAGGGTGCGCTCAAGCTCGCGCGCTACGTGACCGGACGCCCGCGCTTCATCGCGTTCCTGGGCAGCTTCCACGGGCGCACCATGGGTTCGCTGTCGTTCACTTCCAGCAAGTACACGCAACAGGCCGGATTCTTTCCGACCATGCCGGGCGTGACGCACGTGCCGTACCCGAACCCGTATCGCCCCCTGTTCGCCGGCGAGGACCAGGGGCGCGCGGTGCTCGACTACATCGAGAACGTGCTGTTCCGCTGCAACGTGCCGGCGCGGGAGGTGGCGGCGATCCTGATCGAGCCGCTGCAGGGCGAGGGCGGCTATCTGGTGCCCCCGCCGGGCTTCCTGGCCGGGCTGCGCGCCTTGTGCGATCGCCACGGCATCCTGCTGATCTTCGACGAGGTGCAGAGCGGGGTGGGGCGTACCGGACGCATGTTCGCGTTCGAGCACGAGGGCGTGGTGCCGGACGTGATGACGCTCGCCAAGGGGCTCGCCTCGGGCCTGCCGATCGGCATGGTCGTCGCGAAGCGCCGCTACATGGAGAAGTGGGCGCGCGGTGCGCACGGCAACACCTTCGGTGGCAACCCGGTGTGCTGCGCGGCGGCGCTGGCCACCATCGACATCGTCGCCGGCGAGTACCTGCACAACGCCGCCGAGCAGGGCGAGTACCTGATCGGCAGGCTGCGCGCGCTGCTGCAGCGCTTTGAGTGCATCGGCGAGGTACGCGGTCGCGGACTGATGATCGGCGTCGAACTGGTGGGCTCGCGCGCCGAGCGCACGCCGGCGCCGGAGCTGGTGGCGCGGGTGCTCGAGCGCGCGTTCCGCAACGGGCTGCTGCTGTTGTCCTGCGGCCAGAGCACGCTGCGCCTGATGCCGCCGCTGATGGTCTCGCGTGAACACGTGGACGAGGCGCTGGCGATCCTCGAGGCTTCGCTGGCGGAGGCGCTCGCGGCGTGAACACCGGCGAGCGCGGCATCCCGCTGTGGCTGGCACTGCTGCCGGTCGCGGTGTTGATGCTCCTGCTGGCGACGTCCGTCTACCTGTTCGGGGATGCATCGTCCGCGGGCCCGAACCAGATTGCGTTGCTCCTGGCCGCCGGCGTGGCTCAACTGCTGGGCGCGCGCCTCGGCTGGCACGTGCTGCAGGAGGCGATGGCGCAGGGCATAGGGCTCGCGATAAACGCCTGCCTTATCCTGCTGATGGTCGGGATGCTGATCGGCGTCTGGATGCTGAGCGGCACCGCGCCGGCGCTGATCTACTACGGACTTGCGCTGCTCGACCCCGGATTCTTCTACCCGGCGGCGTGCGTGATCTGCGCGCTGGTGTCGGTGACGATCGGCAGTTCGTGGACCACCGCGGGAACGGTGGGGCTCGCGCTGATCGGCATCGCCGAGGTGCTCGGGCTGTCCAGCGCGATCACTGCGGGCGCCGTGGTTTCCGGCGCGTATTTCGGCGACAAGATGTCGCCGTTGTCCGATACCACCAACCTCGCGCCGGGAGTAGTGGGCGCCGAACTGTTCGAGCACGTGCGCCACATGACATGGACCACGCTGCCGGCGTTGCTGATCGCGTTGATCCTGTATTCCGTGCTCGCGTGGTCCACCGAGACCGCGGGGACGGTGTCCGCCGGCGCCGTGGAAGCCGCGCGCTCGCAGATCGGGGCGCACTTCCATCTGGGCGTGGTGCCGCTGCTGCCGCTTGCTCTGCTGCTTGCGATGGCCGTGCGCGGCGTGCCCGCGTATCCCGCGCTGGCCGCGGGTTCGCTGGCGGGCGTGCTGGTCGCACTGGTGTACCAACCGCACGCCGTGCTCGCTTTCGCCGATCCGCAGCGCGAGCTCGCACCGGCCGCCGCGCTGGTGCGCGGTGTCTGGAGCGCGATGGCCACGGGCTACGAGTTGCACAGCGGCAATGCCCTGCTTGACGAACTGTTTTCGCGCGGCGGCATGGGATCGATGCTCGATACCGTGTGGCTGATCATGTCGGCGATGGTGTTCGGCGCCTCGATGGAGCGCACCGGGCTGCTCGGGCGCATCGTGAAGTCACTGATGGCCGGCGTGAAGGGAACCGGCTCGCTGGTCGCGACCACCGTGGGCACCTGTATCGGCTCGAACATCATCACGGCGGATCAGTACATCTCGATCGTGCTGCCGGGACGCATGTTCCGCGAGGAGTTCGAGCGCCGCGGACTGCACCCGGTGAACCTGTCGCGCACGCTGGAAGACGCGGGCACGATGACCTCGCCGCTGGTGCCGTGGAACACCTGCGGCGCGTTCATGGCCGCGACGCTGGGGGTGGCGACCTTCGCGTACCTGCCGTACGCGTTCCTGAACCTGCTGAATCCGCTGATCGCGATCGCGTGGGGCGTGTTGGGCGTCGGCATCCGGCCGGCGTCGGACCCGTAGGTCCGGGCTGTGCCCGGACGAATGTTCGGCCGTAGGTCCGGGCTGTGCCCGGACATGCATCGTTCGGCCACAGGCCGAACCTACGAAGGCACATGTTCGGCGTAGGTCCGGGCTGTGCCCGGACATGCATCGTTCGGCCACAGGCCGAACCTACGAAGGCACATGTTCGGCGTAGGTCCGGGCTGTGCCCGGACATGCATCGTTCGGCCACAGGCCGAACCTGCGCGGCCATGTTCTGACGGGGCTTCGTCAGGCGTGCGTACGATCAGAAGTTGTAGCGCGCACCCACCGTGACCGTGTCGGTCTCGGCATCGATCGCGTAGCCGTAGCCGGCGCCGATCGCGAACGAAAAATCAGTGCCACATGGCTGCCGCGCTGGCGCACAGCGTCATCAGGAACAGGAACCACTTCAGCGTGCGCTGGCTGGCACGAATCGCCAGGCGTACGCCGTGCGCGGCGCCGGCCATCGTCGCGACACCGAGCACCAGGCCGGGAAGCCAGGCCACCAGTCCGTCGACAATGAACACGATGAGCGCGACCAGCGTGAACGCGCCGGTGCACAGCATCTTCAGCGCGTTGCTGCGCACCAGGTCGTAGCGCAGCGCTCCGGCAAGTGCGGCGATCAACACGAAGCCCACCCCTGCCTGCACGAAACCGCCGTAGACGCCTGCGAAAAACAGTGCGCACCACGCACCCGGGCGCCCGCGCAGCGCCAGCGCAGGAGTTCCGGCGGGCGGTGCGACGGTGGCGGGTCGCAGCAGGATCAGCAGCGACATGCCGACCATGGTGCCGAGCAGCAGCGGCTTCAGCGGCCCCACCGGCAGCACCGCGGCGGCGAGCGCACCGACCAGGCCGCCGAGCAGGTTCGGAACCAGCACGGGCAGCGCGTCGTCGAGCGCGAGCATGCCGTGACGGTGGAAGCCGTGCACGCCGGCCACCGATTGCAGCAGCACGCCGACGCGGTTGGTGGCATTGGCGACATCGGCCGGCATGCCCATCACCATCAGCGCCGGCACCGTGAGGTTCGAACCGCCACCGGCGAGCGTGTTGATCACACCCGCGGCGTAGCCGGTCGCGAGCAGCAGCAGCAGAGAGGGCAACGTGAAATCGCTCATGCGGCAATCCAGCTGAAGGCGGCGCGTAGACTAGCCGGCCTGCTTGAGAAATGGGAAGGCTTGGCGTTCAATGGCGATCCTCCCGACAGCCACCAGGAAGAACACGACGGTGAGAAGCGAGCCAGCATCGGACTCTCCGCCGGCCGGAGTGCCGGTGGCGAAGTTCCGGCGGCTGTTCGACTATCTGGACGAGCAGGGCATCGACAGTGCCCTCGTCGCGACGGCGGTCGGGCTCGACGCGGCGCAGATCGAACGCGCGGCTGCCGACGACGAGCTTCCCGGTCTTTACTACGGCCGGCTCTACAACGAGACCGTCGGACGCCTGCAGTGCAACGATCTCACGCTGCCCTGGGGTGCCGGAATCGGGGGCAAGCCGTTCCGCCTGATGGCCTTCTGCATCGTGTCCTGCCGCACGCTCGGCGAGGCGCTGGAACGTGCGATGGATTTCGAGAGTGTGGTGTCGCCGCAGATCAAGGGTGACCGCATCACGCTGGAACGCGATGGCAAGCTCGCACGGCTGGTCTATCAATACCGGCTGCTGGACGCGCAGAACCGTTTCGTTCCGCGTGCGATGCAGGGCACCCTCTGGCCACTGGTGGTAGGGCGCGGCTCGGGGCTGACGGTTTGGCACGCCTTCTGCGGCTGGCTGATCGGCCGTTCGCTGGAACTCGGCGCGGTCGGTGTCGGTGTGCCGGTGCTGCCCGAGCGCTACCGTGAAAAACTCGCACGGCTGTTCGCATGCCCGGTCAATGTAGCCGAAGGCAATTCCTGGCTGGAGTTCCCGGTGCATTTCCTCGACTGCCGACTGGTGCACGACGCGGAATCCCTGGAGGACATGCTGCGCAATGGTCCTTATCAGCTGATGCAGATGGATTCGAAGCCCTCCAGCACCAGCGCCGCGATACGTTCGCTGCTCGGCAACAAGTTCACCGGTGGACTGCCGAGCTTCGAGGACATCGCGGCACGACTCGAGATGTCGCCGTCGAGTCTGCGTCGTCGCCTGATGAACGAGCAGACGAGCTACCAGCGGCTGAAGGACGATTGCCGTCGCGACGAGGCGATCCACCTGCTCGAGAGCAGTGACCTCAGCGTCGCGGCGATCGGAGAGCGTCTCGGCTTCACCGAAACGAGTTCGTTCATTCGCTCGTTTCGCGGCTGGACCGGCACCACCCCGCGCGGTTTTCGCGACCGCCGCATCGACGCCGGCGATCCGGAACTCCCGTAGGTCGGGCTTTCAGAGGGCGTCGCAAAACATCTCACCATGGGACGGTGCCAGCGCGCGGCGGCGTTTTCGCACCCGTGGGACGCCGTGAATACGTCCCTGCAGGCTCGAACGCTGCATCCCTGCGGCGTACGCCCACCGGTGCGAAATCGCCACCGTGCGCTTCGCGGGCTTTTGCGACAGCCTCTTTCAGCCCGACATGTTTCACAAAAAAAAGAGGGCCCCGAAGGGCCCTCTGCGAGGTCTGGCATCGTGGCCGGGAATCAGAACTCCCAGATCACGTCGAGGCCGTAGGTGCGCGGAGCACCGTACTGCTCGGTGATCACGCCCAGGCTGCCGAAGTTGATGCCGAAGGTGTTGTACTCCTTGTCGAACACGTTGTTGGCCCACAGCGAGGCGCGCAGGCTGGTGCCGTTCGACAGTTCCACGTTCTCCATGCCGATGCGCGCGTTCACCAGCGTGCGGTCCTTCAGGATGATCGGCTCGTAGATGTACGGGTAGGTGCCGCCGGTAGCACGGTAGTTGTTGGTCCACAACGCCGAGGTGCCGATCTCGTCCTGCCAGAACACTTCCACGTGCGCCATGAAGTCCGCCCAGTCGGTGCTCAGGAACACCCAGTCCGTCACCAGCGAGAGCTGGTCGTCGGCCGATTGGGCGCGCTGCGCGAGATCGGCGGTGTCGGTGCGGCAGACATTCGCGTAGGCGCCGGTGCCGCACAGGGCCGGGAATTTCTCGAAGTCGCCTTCGAGGTGCGCCCACGACGCCGCGACCAGCAGGTTGTCGGTGGGCGACCACTGCAGTTCGATCTCCGAGCCCCAGCGGTCCGCTTCGCCGGCGTTGCCGATGAACGAGGTCGGCTGCCCTTGGGCGTTGACCTGGATCTGGCTGACCTGCATGTCCTCGTAGGTGTACTGGAAGACCGACGCGTTGACGCGCAGTGTGCCGGGAACCACGTCGGACTTCACGCCGAGTTCCCACTGCTCCATCGTCTCTTCCTCGAACGGGTTGTTGTAGATCTCCCCGTTGAAGCCGCCGCTGCGGTAGCCGGTCGACCACCGCACGAACACGTTGGTGCTGTCGGTCGCCTGGTAGGCCAGCGTGATGCCGCCGCTGTGGTTGCTGAAGTCGTCCTCGAACGAATCACCGTAGGTCGGGGTCGGCGACAACTTGCCATCGTAGGCCTGGTTCACGCACAGGTATGCCTGGTTCAGGCCCGTGCAGGCGGCCGTCGGGATGAACAACCCGTTGCCGGTCGAGGAACCGTCGTCGGTGTACAGGTATTCGACGCCCTTGGTTTCCTCGGTGTAGCGGTAGCCGACCGTCACCGCCAGGCGGTCGTCGAGGATCGCCGGCGTGTAGGTGAACTGCGAGTAGAACGCCTTGGCCTCGGTGTCGTTCTCGTAGGTCGAGGTCAGGATGCCACCGACTGGCACCGCCGCGAGGCGGTAGTTGTCGAACATGCCCTCGTCTTCGAACCAGTACAGGCCGACGGCGTACTGCAGGCGTTCGGTCGAGCCGACCATCTGCAGTTCCTGCGAGAACTGCTCGTACTCGAACGCCGCGTCCTGGGTGAAACCGCCACCACCGAATTCGTCGACCAGCCCCCACAGTTTCGCCATCGTGGCGCGCGGGAACGAAAGGAACGACGACGGAAACTGTCCTTGCGCGGCATAGAGCGAGTACATCGCGCCGAGCGCGTTGTCGTTCAGCGCGCCGACGCCGCCCGGAGCCATCGTGTTGTCGATGCCGTCGAGGTCGCCGACGTTGCGCGCATCGACCTCGCGCCACGCGGTGATCGACTTGAACTCCACGCTGCCCAGCGCGCCGAGGTCGTCGAACTGCCACGCGGCGGTCAGGCTGTGGCCTTCGGCCTCGTTCTTGGTGCCGCTGTAGGCGTCGTGTCCTGCTTCGTCCGGACGGTTGCCCGGGCTGTTGATGTTCGCGAGCGTGTTCTTCAGTGCCTTGGCTGAGTTCAACCAGCGCGCGAAGGTCGGGTCGGTCGCGGCCGCCGCCAGCGGACCGGCGCCGAAATTCACCGCGGCATCACCAGCGGCGATGTAGCCGTTGAGCGCGGTCATGCGATCGGTGAGCGCGCCGGTCGCCGGGTCGACCGCGATCGCGGTCAATCCAACCAGCGACTGCAGCGGGTTGCGCTCGTCGAGCTCGCTGTGATCGAAGGCGTAATCGACCGTGATCGCGTCGTTGGGCTCCCAGCGCAGCGCGGCGCGCAGGGCCTGGCGATCCATGTTGTCGAAGTCCTTCTGCACCGCCGTGGTGTTGTCCTGGAAGCCGTCGCGCTTGCGCGTCTGTGCGCCCAGCGAGGCCTTCAGGGTGCCGAGGCCTTCGCCTTCGGTGCCGAGGGTCGGCGTGTCGATCGAGGCGCGTACCCCCCACAGTCCTTCGTTGCCGACCGAGCCGGTGATCTTGCCGCCGAACTCGCCGCTCGGCTTGCTGGTGATGAAGTTGATCGCGCCACCGGTCGAGTTGCGGCCGTACAACGTGCCCTGCGGGCCACGCAGCACTTCCACGCGCTCGAGCTCGGCCACGTCCAGCGCGGTGCCGACCATCTTGCCGATCAGCACGCCGTCGATGTACATCGCGGTCGTGGTGTCGTTCGACAGGTTGGCGGGCGAGCCGGCGCTGACGCCGCGCATCGAGGTCGACATCGATCCCTTGCCGCCGGGGGGTTCGAAACCACCGACGCCGGGCATCGTGAACAGCAGGTCGCGCGGGTTCTGCACACCGCGGCGCTCGATGTCCGTCGCACTGAGTGTCGAGATCGAGATCGGAACCGCTTGCAGGTTTTCTTCCCGCTTCTGCGCGGTGACCACCATCTCCTCGATGCCGAGGCTGGTGATGTCCTGGTCCTGCGCGCTCGCCGTGGAGCCGAGCAGCAGGGCGCTGGCGCCCACGATGCCTGCGAACAGGGCTTTGCGTTGGTAGGTCGAGTGGTTCATCCCCGGTGTTCTCCTTTGTAGATGAGGCTACTGCCTGAGACAGTGTAGCCGCGCCGGGTGGCGCTGGCGCGGATTGTGGCGGGGGCCGCGGCCCGGATCGAGAGAAAGTTCCATTATCAGTCTGTGAAATATCACCAAAATGCCGCCAACCCGAACTCGCCGGTCAATCTTCGGCGAACGCACTCGACTATGGGACAACGCCATGGGGATCGTCAGCGTGCACATGTAGACACTCCGGGCTGTGCCCGGACATGGTTCGGCCACAGGCCGAACCTTGTCTACGTGAAAGACGGGTTGCTGCGGGTGCGGCCGCCGGGGCCGCTGTAGGACATGGTGTAACCGGGTTCCTGCACGAAGCCGACTGCCGGCATGGCCGCCAGCGCCGCCTTCCAGTGCGCGCACAACTGGTCCTCGGCCGCGTAGTCGAAGGGATCCTCGAGCACGATCTCCTCGATGCCCCCGGGTGCCGGCGGGCGGGCGGCGAGTTCGCGCGCCGTGATCGCCAGTGCCTCGCGTGCCGGCACTACGTCGTGGTAGCCGAGGTCGGCGCGGATGTGCGCGGTGTCGAGCACGCGATGCGTGGTCAGCGGCTGCATCACCAGCGGCCGCGCCGGCAGCGCGAGCTCCCACGGCATCGTGACGATCTCGATCGTACGCCCCAGCGCCGCGGCGATCACCTCGACGCGCTGGCGCAGCGTCAGCACCTCGTCGTCGGCACAGTTGTAGATCCTTCCCGCGGCACGTTCGGGCTGATCGACTGCCAGCAGCACGCCATGCGCGACGTTGGCCGCGTAGCCCATGTGGTGCAGCGTCAGCCCGCCGTCGGGCAGGATGATGAACGGCCGCTGGTCGAGCAGCCGGCGCACGATCGGCCAGTCGCAGGGGATCGGCTGGTGGCGGCCGTAGACATAGGGGTAGCGGATATGGGTCGCGCCCGGATGGTGCTCGAACACGGACGCTTCGGTGAGCAGGATCCGCCAACCCTTGTCGTCGTCGTGCGCGCCGCCCACCTTGGGCGCGTCCTCGCCGGTAGGCACCGGCAATCCGGGTGGCCTGAACGCCTCGGGCCGCATGTAGCCCAGGTACGCGGGAACCCCGCCGGCGGAGACGAAGCGCCCGACCTTGCCGGCCGTGGCGGCCGCGATCGCGCGCAGCCGCCCGTAGGTCGCGATGCACAGTTCGTAGCGGCGGGCGGCGAAGAAGGCCGCGAGTACCGACGGGTCGTAGGGGTCGGCGTGGTGGTGCTCCACCTCGGGCGGGATCTCGTCGATCTCGTGCGTGCCGCGGTGCAGGATCTCGACCACCCAGCCCCGGCGCAGCAGTCCGTTGACGATGTGATGTCCGGTAGGGCCGGTACCGCCGATGACGAGTGCTCGCACGCCGATGAATCCTTGGTAATGCACGGTCGCAGTGGAATCCACTATAAACGCAAAGCGCCGGCCTGCCACCGTGCCACGGGTGATCCGTTTTGTCAGCGGCGATTGCGCGCACGCGTCATGGTGCGAATGGGGCAGGACGTGAAACGATCGGGCGCATTCGCCGTGCCACGACCGCTGCGCGATCGCGGACCCCGGCCTCCAGTCATGCGGAGACAGTGACTATGGCGACACAGCCGGAGATTCTCACCAAGTCCTTCGAACTCGGGTACACCTACACGCGTTCGACGGGACCGCTGATCGGGCGCTTCCTGACCGGACTGCGCGAGCGGCGGATCCACGGCGTGCGCGCCAGCGACGGCCGCGTCATCGTGCCGCCGGCCGAGTACGACCCGCAGACTGCGGCAGCGCTCGATGAACTGGTGCCGGTGGCCGACACCGGCACCGTGACCACCTGGTGCTGGGTGTGCGAACCGCTGGCGCACCACCTGCTGCCGCACCCGTTCGCCTTCGCGCTGGTGCGCCTGGACGGCGCCGATGTGCCGCTGCTGCACCTGGTCGACGCCGGCGACGAGACCGCGATGCGCACCGGCATGCGGGTGCGCGCGCGCTGGTCCGATGATCCGCGCGGATCGATCACCGATATCGCCTGCTTCGAGCCGGTTTGAGGAGTCCACCCATGAGCGATGCACGCGAACCCGTCACCGGCATCGAGGTGCCGATCAACCTGAAGTACGAATTCACCGCCGGCGCGGCGCTGGCGCGCTTCCTGTCGAGCATCCGCGAAGGACGCATCGTGGGGCAGCGCTGCCCGGGCTGCTCCAGCGTCTACGTGCCGCCGCGCGGCTCGTGCTCGCGCTGCGGCATCGCGACCGAGGAGGAGGTCGAGGTATCCGACCGGGGCGTGATCGAATCCTTCACGATCGTACACATCCCGCTGCCGGGCAATCCGGTCAAGCCGCCGTTCATCGCCGCCAACATCCTGCTCGACGGCACCGACATGGCGTGCCTGCACCTGGTCAGCGAGGTGCCCACTGAGCGGGTCGTGGTCGGGATGCGCGTGCAGGCGGTGTGGAAGCCGCGCGAGGAATGGGGTTACACCTTCGAGAACATCGCCTGGTTCAAGCCGGTCGAGGGAGCATGAGCATGCGCGAGGCAGCGATCGTCGGATACGTGCAGGGACCGCAGCGCCGCTACGCCGGCGCCGCGAACGAGAGCGAGCTGATCATGCCGGTGGTCGGCGAGGTGATGCGCCAGACGGGCGTCACCATGCAGGACATCGATTTCACCTGCTCGGGAAGTTGCGATTACCTGCAGGGCGCGGCGTTCGCCTTCGTCGAGGGCCTCTCCGCGCTGGCGACCGTGCCGCCGATCAAGGAGTCGCACGTCGAGATGGATGCGGCGTGGGCGCTGTACGAGGCGCTGCTGAAGATCTGGACCGGCGATGCGGACGTCTGCCTCGTGTACGGCTTCGGCAAATCCTCGCCGGGAGAGCTGCGCAGCGTGCTGACGCTGCAGCTCGATCCGTACTACCACGTGCCGCTGTGGCCGGATTCGGTGTCGATGGCCGCGCTGCAGGCGCGCGCGCTGCTCGACTCCGGCGCGGCCAGCGAACGTGACCTGGCCGAGGTGGTGGCGCGCAGCCGCGTCAACGCGCTGGCCAATCCGAACGCACAGCTCAAGGGCCGGCCCACGGTGGAGCAGCTGCTGGCCGAGCCGGCCTTCGTGTCGCCATTGCGCCGCCACGATTGCGCGCCGATCACCGACGGCGCCTCGGCGATGATCGTCGCTTCCGGCGACGCGGCGCGGCGGCTGTGCGCGCGCCCGGCCTGGATCCGCGGCATCGACCACCGCATGGAGACCGGCATCCTCGGCGCGCGCGATCTCACGCGCTCGCCGTCCGCGCGGCTCGCGGCGGAGCGGGCCGGGGTCGCGCGCGGCAGGGTGGACCTGGTGGAGCTGCACGCGCCGTTCAGCCACCAGGAGATCATCCTGCGTCGCGAGCTGGGGCTGGCCAACGAGGTACCGGTCAACCTCTCCGGCGGCGCGCTGGCCGCGAACGCGATGATGGTCGCCGGTTTCGACCGCATCGGTTACGTCGCCGGATGCATCCTCGAGGGCAAGGCCGATCGCGGGGTCGCGCACGCGACCTCGGGGCATTGCCTGCAGCAGAACCTGGTCGCGGTACTGGAGGCCTGAATCATGGCGAATCGCGCGGCAGTGGTCGGTGTAGGCCAGACCAAGCACAAGTCCAGGCACAAGGAGGTCTCGATCGCGGGACTGGTGCGTCAGGCGGCCGAACGCGCGCTGGCGGATGCCGGTTGCGGGTGGCAGGACATCGACGCGGTGGTGCTCGGCAAGGCGCCGGACATGTTCGAAGGCGTGGTGATGCCCGAGCTGTACCTGACCGATGCGCTCGGCGGCAACGGCAAGCCGGTGCTGCGCGTGCACACCGCCGGCAGCGTCGGCGGCTCCACCGCTGTCGTGGCGGCGAACTACGTGCAGAGCGGGGCGTTTCGCCGCGTGCTGACCGTCACCTTCGAAAAGCAGTCGGAGTCGAACGCGACCTGGGCGCTGTCGCCCCGCATGCCGTTCGTGCCGCACGTGAACGCGGGCGCCGGCGGTTTCTTTGCTCCGTACATGCGTCTGTACATGCAGAAGTACCACGCGCCGGAGCACATCGGCTGCCTGGTCGCGGTGAAGGACCGGCTGAACGCCTGCCGCAACCCGTACGCGCACCTGCAGATCCCGAACATCGATCTGGCGATGGTGCAGCAGTCGCCGATGCTGTGGGAGCCGCTGCATTTCCTCGAGAGCTGCCCGTCGTCGGACGGCGCCTGCGCGCTGGTGATCGCCGACGAACAGATCGCGGAGCGCTCGCCGAATCCGCCGGCCTGGATCGTCGCCACCTCCACGCGCGCCGACGGCGTGATGTACGCGGGCAAGGACAACATCCATCCGAAGTCGCTGATCGCCTGCGCGAAGGACGTCTACTCGAAGGCCGGCATCACCGATCCGCGTCGCCAGATCGACGTCGCGGAGCTGTACGTTCCGTTCAGCTGGTACGAACCGATGTACCTCGAGACGCTGGGCATCTGCGGCGAAGGCGAGGGCTGGAAACTCACCGAGGCCGGCGCCACCGCGATGACCGGCGATATTCCGATCAATCCCTCCGGCGGCGTGCTGTCGTCGAACCCGATCGGCGCCTCCGGCATGCTGCGCTTCGGCGAGGCCGCGCTGCAGGTGCGCGGCATGGCCGGCGAGCACCAGGTCGACGGTGCGCGGCTCGCGCTCGGCCACGCCTTCGGCGGCGCGCATTCCTATTACGCGATGTGGGTCGTCAGCGCCGACAAGCCGTAGGTTCGGCCTGCGGCCGAACGGCGTCCCGCACAATGTCCGGGCACAGCCCGGGCCTGCGCGAACGAATGTCCGGGCACAGCCCGGACCTACGGTTCCAGGATTTTCAGGGTGGTGGTGGAACCGCCGACCCCGAGCAGATCGCCGCGGGTCAGGATCAGACGCTCGCCGTGCGTGACGAAACCGCGGCGCTGGAGTTCGCGCACCGCGTCCTGCGCGACTTCGCCGCTGGCGCTTGCCGTGTAGTCGAACAGCAGCGGCTGCACGCCGCGATACAGGCACATGCGCCGCACCACTTCCGGGTGGCGGCTCAGCGCGTAGATCGGCAACCCCGAACTGAGGCGCGACATGCGCAGCGCGGTGGTGCCGGATTCGGTCAGACACACCATGCCGGCGACGCGTTCGAGGTGATTCGCCGCATAGACGGCCGCCATCGCGATCGTCTCGTCGATGCGCGTGAACGCGCGGTCCATGCGGTGCTGCGAGCGCCGCAGATCGGGATAGGTCTCGGCGCCGAGGCAGGTGTTCGCCATCGCCTTCACCGTCTCGACCGGGAAACGGCCGCTCGCGGTCTCCGCAGACAGCATCACCGCATCGCTGCCGTCGAGCACCGCGTTGGCGACGTCGAACACCTCGGCGCGGGTCGGGATCGGGCTGCTTACCATCGACTCCATCATCTGGGTCGCCGTGATCACCAGCCGGTCGGCACGGCGCGCCTTGCGTATCAGTCGTTTCTGGATCCCGATCAGCTCCGCGTCGCCGACCTCGACGCCCAGATCGCCGCGCGCGACCATGATGCCGTCGGCGGCGAGCACCATGGCGTCGAGCACCGCTTCGTCGTGCACCACCTCGGCGCGTTCGATCTTCGCGATGATGCGCGCCTGGCACCCGGTGGCCTCCACCAGCCGGCGCGCGTGCTCGATGTCGGCCGCACTGAGCGGAAACGACACCGCGAGATAGTCCAGCCCGAGTTCGGCGGCGTGCGCGATGTCCTCGCGGTCGCGTTCGGTGAGTGCCGGCGCCGACAAGCCGCCGCCGAGGCGGTTCAGTCCCTTGCGGTTCGACAGCCGCCCGCCCATGCGCACCGTGCATTCCACGCGGCGTCCGCGCACCGCCGTGACGACCAGGCTGATGCGACCGTCGTCGAGGATCAGCACGTCGCCGGCCGTGACGCAGGCGGGCAGCGTCGCCAGATCGACACCCACCGCGTGCCGGTCGCCGGCGTGGTCGGCGAGCTCGCAGTCGAGCGTGAAGGCCGCACCTTCGGCGAGTTCGACGGCGCCGTCGCGAAAGCAGCGGATGCGGATCTTCGGCCCCTGCAGGTCACCGAGCAGCGCGACCTCGCGACCGGCGCGGCGGCTGAGTTCGCGCACCAGCGCGGCGCGTGCGCGGTGCTCATCGACGTGGCCGTGCGAGAAGTTCAACCGGAACACGTCGACGCCGGCGGCGATCAACGCGGCGATCGTGGGTTCCGAACTGCTGGCCGGCCCCAGCGTGGCGACGATCTTGGTGCGGCGATGTACGCTCATGAACCGTGTTCCTCCGCGGCGCGCAAGGCGGGCAGTACCTGCTCGGCGAGCAGGCGCAGCGTCTCGCGGCCGACGTCGGCGTCGATCCCCGCCAGCAGCGGGTGCACGTACAGCTGGCCGCGCGGGCCGAGCGCGTGCGCCAGCTCGATGCACTGCGCGGGCGTAAGCACCTGGTAGAGCCCGGTCGCGCGCAACGCCTCGGTGCTGTCGACGTGGCCGTAAGGACCCGGAATGCCGCCTTCGCGGTACCAGCGCGCGTAGCAGTTCGTCTCGTGCAACGCGTGGGGGGCGATCCGGTTCCAGGTGGTTTCGGGATCGTCGCTTACGAAAATCGCCAGCGGGCCGAAAACCGGCTCCGGGCCTGCGTCCTTGCCGAACTCGCGGCAACTCGCGGCGTAGGTATCCCACAGGCCCATGATTCCGGGGACGAAGCCGTCGCCGACGCGCGCCGCGCGGCGCGCCGCGAGCGCGGTTGCACCACCGAGCAACAGCGGCGGGCCGGCGGGCTGCCACGGCCGTGGGGTGATCTCGACGGTGCGGCCGGCGTAGCCGAACGGTTGCCCGCGCCACGCCTGGCGCAACACCGCGATGCCTTCCTCGAGCGCGCGACCGCGGGTGCGCAGGTCGCGTCCGAACAGTGCGAACTCCTGCGGCAGGAAGCCGGCGACCAGCACCAGGTCCAGACGGCCCTCGGCGATGCGGTCGAGCACCGCCGCGTCCTCGGCGATGCGCAGCGGCTCGTGCAGCGGCAGGATCAGCGCCGAAATGCGCAGCCGCATGCGCCGCGTGCAGGCCGCGACCGCGGCGCCGTAGACCAGCGGCGACGGCAGGTAGCCGTCGGCGGCGCCGTGGTGCTCGGACAGCATGCAGTGGTCGAAGCCCAGTTCGTCGGCCATCGCAGCGAACTCGAGCCCGGTGCGGTACAGGTGCGGGTTGTCGCCGGCGAACGCGGGCGAGCGCAGGTCGAGGCGCAGGATCCACTGGCCCATGGTTCAGCCCGCGACCGTGCCGCCGTCGACCGACAGCAGCGCGCCGTTGACGAACTCGGCCTCCTCGGAGGCGGCGAAGCAGATCATGTTCGCGATGTGTTCGGGTGCCGCGTAGTCGGGGCGCAAGGACAACCGGGAGATGAGTTCCGGATCGGCACCCTCCGGTACGGCGAACGTCGCCAGGAACGGCGTGGCCGTGCCGCCGGGGCAGACCGCGTTGACGCGCAGGCCCTGGCGCCCGAACTCCACCGCCATCGATTTGGTCAGCCCGACCAGCGCATGTTTGGACGCGGTGTACGCGGCCATGTACGCCTGGCCCATCAGTCCGGCGGTCGAGGCCACGTTGACGATGTTGCCGCGCCGCGCCAGCAGCTGGGGCAGCGCCGCCTGGCTCAGGTAGAACGGACCGTGCACGTTGACCGCGAACATGCGCTGCCAGCCCTCGGGCGTCTCGTCGGCCAGTGCCTTCAGGCCGCCGAAGCCGGCGATGTTGCAGAGGATGTCGAGTGCGCCGAAGGCGCCGACGGTTTCCGCGACCAGCGCACGGCAGCGTGCCGGATCGCCGATGTCGGCCGCGGCGGATCCTGCCTCGCCGCCGGCGGCCCGGATCGCCTCGGCGGTGGCGCGGGCGCCGTCGCCATCGATGTCGGCGCAGAACACCCGCGCCCCCTCGCTTCCCATGCGCAACGCCGTGGCGCGCCCCATGCCGGACGCGGCGCCGGTGATCAGTGCGGTTTTCCGGTCGAAGCGCTTCTTCATCGGGTGTTCCTCGTGGGGTGGATGTGGTGGATGCGTGCGGCATCATAACGCGTCGCTCGCCGGTAGCGGCACCTTGCATCGCGTGTGCTGAGCGGGATTGTCCGCGTGCTTGACGATCTGTGTCCTTGGGGTACGGGCCATCTGGCACTACAGTGACAGCGCTGAGTGATCTGACGGCAGGGGCAGACCGCCGCCGCACGCTGGCACCGTCAGGGGGCGTGCTGCTGCGACAGCCTCTGCAGCTCAGGTTTGTGGCAGGGACGGAAGGTCGCGCGGACCGGGAGGAATGAACAGGATGGACGAGTCGAGGGATGCACGGGACGTTGGTTCCGCGAGCGGGTTGTGGCGCCCCGCACCGCGACCGCAGTGGGTGCAGGAAGTGAACGCGCTCGGGCGCGACCTGAACGCGAGCGGCGTGGAGCCGGTCTTGCTCGCGCTCGACAGCCTGCTCGCGCAGGCGCGCCGGCGCACCGCGCTCGACGATTTCGGCGCCGGCGATTTCCTGGAGGCGTTGACGGTGCTGCTGGACGCACTCGAGCGTGAGGCCGAGCTGACGCTGACCGGGCGGATCATCGCACGCGACGAGATCCTGAACGCCCTCGAGTGCCGTCTGCGCATCGAGCAGGCGCACCGGGAGCACCCGGAGATCGGCGAGGAGGTGATCGAGGCACCGATCGTGATCGGCGGGCCGGGACGCAGTGGCACCACGCTGCTCCACGAGTTGCTGGCACAGGACCCCGCGTGCCGGGCGCCGCTCGGCTGGGAGGTGCGCGATCCGTGGCCGCCAGCGACGGCCGAGGATCCGCGCATCGCGGCCGCCGAGCGCGCGGTGACGCTGTGGCACCGCGTGGCGCCGGAGACGCAGGCCATGCATCCGTTCGGCGCGCTGTTGCCGCAGGAGTGCACCTTCTTCATGAACCACTCGTTCAGCTACGGCTACTACCCGGCCGCGTACCACATTCCGAGCTACGTGCAGTGGTTGGTGCGGCGGGATTTCCTCGCCCCGACCTACGCGTGGCACCGGCGTTTCCTGCAGGTACTGCAGTGGCGCTCGCCGCGCCGGCGCTGGGTGCTGAAGATGCCTGGCTACATCGATCACGCCGAACACGTGCTGCGTGTCTATCCGGATGCCCGCTTCCTGCACACGCATCGGGATCCGCTGAAGGTGATCCCGTCGATGACCAGCTTCATCGGGGCGATCGTGTGGATGCGCTCGGACCGCGTCATGGACGTGCCGGTGTTCGTCGGCATGATGTCGGCCGAATTCGACCGGCGTTTCGAACTGGTGCGCTCGCTGCAGGCGCGTGGGCTGCTGCGGCGCGACAATTACGTCGACGTGCTGTACTCCCGACTGGTCGAGTCACCGCTCGCCAGCGTGGAGGCGATCTACAAGCAACTCGGCATGCAGTTCAGCGAGGCCGCGCGCGAGCGCATGCAGGCCTGGCTCGCGGCGCGCGCGCAGGCGAGCCGTCGCTATGCGGACCACCGCTACGATCTGGCGCAGACCGGGCTCGACCCCGAGACCGCGCGCCGGCGCCACCGGGCGTACCAGGATTACTTCGACATTCCTTCGGAGGCATGAATCGATGAACGATGCGACGGCAACGAGCGCAGAGGCGTGGGAAGCGTTCTGCGAATCACTTAAAAAGGCCTCCGCGGTGCTCAGACGCACCGACATGCCCACCGATGCGCAGCATGCGGCGGCGGGCCCCCGCTATCTGGCGGGGATCCTCGACAGCGCGCTCGACATGTATCTGCACGCCGCGGATCGTGACCGGCCGGTGCTGTTCACGTACTTCAACAACTGGAAGGGCTGGGGACTGGCGAACCCCGACGGCCATTACCTGCGTGCGCGGCTGCGCGGTGACGCCACCTACCGCGTGTGGGGCAAGCGTGGCACCGTCCCGTACCTCGGCTTCGAGCTGAGCCGCGGCATCTGGAGCTACACACGGCCGACCCGCATCGACCGCAGCCTGTCCGGCCGCGACCTGCAACTCGGACCCGACGGCAGCTTCGAGATCGTCCTCGGCGCGCAACCGCAGCCCGGCAACTGGCTGCAGCTGGAACCGGACGTCGAGTGGCTGCACGTGCGTCAGTTCTATCACGACTGGGTCCAGGACGAGCCGCCGCGGGTATTCATCGAACGTGTGGACCAGGATCCGGGCGCGGCCGAGCCGAGCGTCGCCGGGATCGCCGAACGGCTGCGCGACGTGGCGTGGTTCGTCGAGGAAGAGTCGCGCTTGTGGGCGGATTACTGCCTGCACATGCGCAGCGTGCTCGGCGTCAACGTGATGCCGCAGCCCACCACGCCGGGCGGCAACGAGGACGACATGACCGCGGCCTCCGGTGCCCCGGAAAACCAGTACTCGCAGGGTTACTACCGCATCGACGCCGACTCGGCGCTGCTGGTCGAGTTCGAGCCCCCGCGCGCCGCCTACTGGAACCTGCAGATCAGCCCGATGTGGTACGAGTCGCTCGACTCGTCCCGGCGCATCCAGAGCTGGAACGACCGCCAGGCGCACGTCGGCAGCGACGGCGTGTTCCGCGCCGTGCTCGCGCATCGCGACCCCGGCGTGCCGAACTGGCTGGACACGGGCGGTTTCGACGAGGGCGTGATGCTGTGCCGCTTCCAGTTCCCGGAACGCGCCGCGCCGCAGCCGCGAACCCGCGTGGTCCCGCTCGCGCGCCTTGCGCAGGAACTGCCAGCGGACACGCCACGCGTCAGCCCCGACGAGCGCCGGCGTGACATCGCGCGGCGAAGGCATGGGCTGGCGATGCGTTTTCGGTGAGCCGGGATCGACTGCGATCCCTCGCGCCGGCGCACGCCTTGCCGTTGACCGCGGGACGGGGGCTCCGGTATACGGTCCCGCTTCAACGGCGGTGGGTCGATTCATGATCGAACTGTTTCAGCGTGTGGCGCGGCACGCCGATCGCGCGGCATTCCAGGATGGCACGGCGAGCGTGTCGTATGCCGAACTGCTGCGGCGTTCGGCACGCGCGGCGTCGGCGCTGCTCGGCGGTGGCGGCGACCTGACGGGTGAACGGATCGCGTTGCTGGCGCCCGCCGGTGCCGCGCACGTCGTGGCGCAATGGGCCATCTGGCGTGCGGGCGGTTGCGCGGTACCGCTGAACCCGGCCGCCACGGCGCCCGAGATCGAACACGTGCTGCGCACGGCGGGCGTGCTGCGCGTGCTGGTGGCGGGCATGCCGGAGGACGCGTTGCGCGCGGCCTGCGCCGCGACGCGGGCGCAGTCGACCGGACTCGATGCGCTGGAGGCGGCCGAGGCGAGCGGAGCCCTGCCTGAGCCCGCACCGGAACGCCCCGCGATGATCGTGTTCACCAGCGGCACCACCGGCAAGCCCAAGGGAGCGCTGTACACCCATGCGACGATCGCGGCGCAGGTGCGCATGCTGGTCGAGGCGTGGGAGTGGCGGGAGACGGACCGCATTCCGCTGTTCCTGCCGCTGCATCACGTGCACGGCATCGTCAACGTGATGTGCTGCGCGCTGTGGTCCGGCGCCTGCATCGAGGCCTTCGAACGCTTCGACGCCGCGCGCGTGCTGGAGCGCGTCGCGGCTGGTGCCTTCAGCGTGTTCATGGCGGTGCCCACCGTGTACGTGAAGCTGATCGAGGCGCTCGAGGCGCTGACCGCGCCGCAACGCGAGCGCTGCACGCGCGGCTTCGCGGCGCTGCGGCTGATGGTCTCGGGATCGGCGGCGTTACCGGCTGCCGTGCATGCGCACTGGCAGCGACTCGGCGGACACGCACTGCTCGAGCGCTACGGCATGACCGAGATCGGGATGGCGCTGGCGAACCCGCTGCACGGCGAACGCCGACCGGGAAGCGTCGGGCTGCCGCTGCCCGGCGTGGAGGTACGGCTGGTGGACGAGCAGGGCGCGGTGATCGCGGGCGAGGACCAGCCGGGCGAAATCCACGTGCGCGGCCCGGCCGTGTTTGCCGGTTACTGGAACGACCCCGAGGCAACGCGGCGTGCGTTCAGCGACGACGGCTGGTTCCTGACCGGTGACGTCGCGGTGCGCGAGCGCGGCTACTACCGGATCCTCGGCCGGCGCTCGGTCGACATCATCAAGTCCGGCGGCTACAAACTCTCGGCGCTCGAGATCGAGAACGTGCTGCTCGAGCATCCCGCGGTGCGCGAGTGCGCGGTGGTCGGGGTGCCGGACGATCTGTGGGGCGAGGCGGTGGCGGCGGCCGTGGTGCTGCGGCCCGGAGCCGCGCTCGCCCTGGACGAACTGCTCGCGTGGTGCCGCGACCGGCTGTCGGCGTACAAGCACCCGCGGCGGCTGCGCGTGGTGGACGCGCTGCCCCGCAACGCGCTCGGCAAGCCACTGAAGCCGGCCGTGCGGGCGCTGTTCGATGAGGGCGCCTGAACGGCGCGATCAGCCAGCGGCGGTGCCGATCTCGATCACGCAGCGTCCCGCGATGCGCCGTGCCGCCAGATCGGCGATCGCCTGTCCGGTCTCCTCGAGCCGGTAGCGCGCCAGCGGCGGGTCCTGCAGGCGCCCCTCGGCGTACAGCGTGAGCACGGTATCGACCAGCCTGCGCGCTTCCTGCGGGTGGCGGGCCGAGTGACCGCCCCAGTCGACGCCGACGATCTGGCAACTCTTCAGGAGCGGCAGGTTCAGCGGCACGCGCGGGATCTCGCCGCTCGCGAAGCCGATCACCAGGTAGCGGGCGTTCTCCGCGCACGAGCGCAGCGCCGGTTCTGCCAGCGCGCCGCCCACCGGGTCGAACACCAGGTCGACGCCGCGCCCGCCGGTCGCGAGTTTCAGCGCCGCGCGCAATTCCTCGCGGCCGTAGTCGATCAGCACGTCGGCGCCCAGCGCGGAGGCGGCGGCAAGCTTTTCGGGGCTGGACGCGGCGGCGATCACGCGCGCGCCGAAGCCCTTGCCGACCTGGATCGCCGCGGCGCCGGTGCCGCCGGCCGCACCGAGTACCAGCAGCGTCTCGCCGGCGCGCAGCGCGCCGCGCTCGTGGAGCGCGTAATACGCGGTGGCGCTCGGCTGCAGGAACACCGCGCCGGCGGCAAAGCTCATGTTCGCCGGCATCCGGCGCACCTGGGTTGCCGGCAGCACCACCCGCTCGGCGAAGGCGCCGATGCCGGGGCTCGCGAGCACGCGGTCGCCGACCGCGAAGCCGGTGACGCCTTCGCCCAGCGCCAGCACCGTGCCGGCGCAGTCGCCGCCCGGAACGAAGGGCGGCGGGATGCGGATCTGGTACCGGCCGGCGATGAGCAGCGAATCGACGAAGTTCACCCCGGCCGCGTGCACCGCGACCAGCACCTGGCCGGGGCCGCAGACTGGGTCGGGGAGGCCGGCGAGCTGCAGTCCGCCGGGCGGTCCGTATTCGGCACAGACGATGGCGCGCATCCGTGAGGGTCCTCGCTGGTAGTGGAAGTGCGTGTATACCGCGTGACCGAGGCCGCTGCAAACAGGCTGCGTGGTGGCGCGAGGAAGGCTGGCGGAGCTCCCGCGGCGGTGGTCCGATTGTCGGAACCTTTTACACTTCACTTCCGCATAAAACCTGAAAAAAATTGTAACATATTGAAAATAATAGATAAAAAATGACTGGCACGTCAATTGCTATCTTACTGGCGAACCGGCTGAACCCGGTGTTTCCAACCCACAAGGAGTCCGTCATGAAGAATCTCACACGAGCAGCAATGGTGGCGGCGGGGTTGCTCGCGTTCAGCGCAGCGCAGGCGGCGACCGTCACGTTCGACTTCACCGGGGCACGCAGCTTCGGCTCTTCGGTCACGGTCACCGGCAGCGACAGCGTCACCACGGTGGACGCTAGCGCCGCCAATACCGGCAGCGACCCGTCGTGGATCTCGCGCAGCAGCTACGGCCTGCTGGTCTGCACCGGCGCCGCCGCACCGGCGACCGATTGCGGCACCGCCTACGGTGACCAGCACTGGACCGATTCCAGCGGCCCGGACGAGACGATCACGCTGGATTTCGGCAGCAAGACCGTGACCCTGCTGTCGGCGACCTTCTACCCGAATTTCGCCGGCCGCTTCGACCTCGGCGTGGACGGTTCACCGGTGCTGGACGAGGCGTTCCTGGCGAATGTCGTGAACTTCGGCAGCGGCTATGCGGGTAGCCAGTTCAGCTTCGGTGCGGACACCACCTTCGCCCGCAACGACCGCTTCAAGCTGAGCAGCATCACGGTCGAGATCCCGAACGAAGTGCCGGTTCCGGGAACACTGGGTCTGCTCGGCCTGGGTCTGATGGGGCTCGGGATCGCACGTCGCGGCAAGTGAGCCGGGTGTGATGTGCGCCGGTCCTCGCGGCCGGCACACTCACCGCATCACTTGCATCGCTCCTTCGATGCACAGGGCGCCTCCGGGCGCCCTGTCTCGTCCTGCAGCCGGATCAGCATCGGCTGGGCTTCCTCGATCTGCCAGGCAGGGAAGTTCGAAATCGTCGTGTACACGCTGCCGTCGGCATCGATCTCGATGTCGCGCGTGAAGCTGCGGTAACGCACCAGGGGGTAGACGGTCCAGGTCCGTGTTGCAATATCGAAACGCAGCAGCGAATCCGACTGGTTGCCGGTCACCCACACCACGTGGCGCTGCCGGTCCACGTTCAGCGCATACGGCGTCTCGCTCTGCACCGGCAACGGGAAGGTGTCGAAGCGCCCGGTACGCGCGTCGTAGCGGGCGATCAGGCCGGACGAAAAACCGGTGATCCACGGGTTGCCGTCGGCGTCGCAACGCAGTCGTCGCGGGCCGCTGAACGGCGTGGGGATCATGGTCACGACGCCACTGGCCGGGTCGATCCGTGCGATGTCGCCGGCATTCAGGCGCGCCACCCAGACGGTGCCGTCGGGCGCGATGTCGATGCCGTACGGCAGCGGAAAGCCGCTGGTGTCGTGGTCGTACTTCGGCGGCGTCTGCACCGCACCGCGCCCCAACCGCCATTTCACGATCGCGAGCAGCGCGCGCTCGCGCCAGCCGCGCGCGGGCAGTTCGTACCAGGTGAACTGCTGCGTGCGGCGGTCGAACATCGCCACCTGCGAGCTCAGCGCCAGCGTGAACCAGACGCGGTCGCGGGCGTCGATGCGGATCGTGTGCGGGTAGAAGCCGCGATCCATCTTCCATTCGGTGAAGCGTTTGGATACCGGGTCGAATTCGAGCAGCGACTGCTGCATCGACGGCGTGATGAAGATGTGGCCGTCGGTGGGTGACAACGCGAAGGAATGCACACCGACGTAGTTCTCGACCTTCGGGTAGCCGGCGGCGAAGCGGTTGCCGAGGATGCCGCCGATCGTGGCGTCGGGCGCGTGCGGGATGCGGTAGACACGGTAGTCGCCACTCAGCGGATCGATCTCGTAGATGCGGTCCATCAGGTTGTCGCCGGTGTAGACCATGCCGTTCGGATGCAGCAGCAGGTCGTGCAGTTGCGACAGCGAATCACCCAGCGGCCACTCCCTGAGGGTGACTCCGGCCAGCCGCCCGGACCACGGCTCGAAGTCCGGCAGCAGGCCGGGGTTGCGCAGCAGTTCCGCGTGGCGCGCATGCAGGTACCGCGCGAACGGTTCGCGGGCATCGTGCGCGGCCTGCGCACCGTAGCGGTTCATACGGTCGAATACGGATGCCCAGTCCTCCGCGGTGCGGTCCGCACGCATGAACGGTGAACCCTGCTGGTGGCAGAACGCGCAATGCAGCAGGAAATGCTCGCGCAGGTGGTGGTCGCCGCCGAAATCGATGCGCGCCAGCCACAGGTTCGACGGCCTGGAATTCGCGAGCGCCAGGGCATCCGGCTGCGGCCGCAGCACCAGTTCGGGCGTCTCGTCGGCACGCAGCGCCACCAGGCGGGTGTCGGCGAAGCCGGGCTTGCGCGCCCTGAGATCGACCAGTCCCGGCGCCGGTGGAAAGCGCACCGTACCCGCGGCGTCGCTGAAGCGCGTGATGCGCTCGGGGGCGTGGTGGGTCGCGCCGGGCGCGGGATAGCCGTTGTCGGAGGTGTCGGGTGCAGGGGTGCCCGCGGGCACCCGGGTGACCATCGCGTTCGCGAGCGGTGCGCCGTCGGCGGCGCGCACCGTGTATTCGATCGCTGATGCCCCGGTCGCGCCGAGCGACGCCAGCAGCCCGATTGCCGTTGCCAGTGCGCGCATTCCCGCTTCTCCCGTCGGTTCGTGCCCGACGATGGTGCCCGGTCCGCGGCGCGCGCGCAAACCGTGCGCTGATCCGCGCCAGTCGCGCCCGCGTAAACCAGCCCGGCATGCACACTGAATCGTGGACGCGTCGGCTATAGTGGGACGGGCGGCAATCATGCAGCAGCAGGGGAGCGCGGGCTTGGAGCAACTCACGACCATCGACCTGGCGAAGGAGTACCTGAAGTTCTCCGCGGCGCATTTCACCATCTTCTCCGCAACGGAACGCGAACGGCTGCACGGGCACAATTTCCGCGTCGCGGCCTCGTTGACGGCGCCGGTGGGCGACAACGGCATGTGCTTCAGCTACCGCATCCTGAAGGACAAGCTCGAAAGCCTGTGCGCCGCGCTCGACGAATACATGCTGCTGCCCGCGGATTCGCCGCACCTGCGGATCAGCGAGAGCGGCGCGCACTACAGTGTGCGATTCGCCGCCGAGGAACTGCTGTTTCCGCGCGGCGACACGTTGCTGTTGCCGGTGCGCAACGCGACCGTCGAGGAATATGCGCGTTACCTGCTCGAGCGCCTGCTCGAGGATCGCGAGCTCATCGACCGCCACGATATCCGCGAGGTCACGATCAAGGTCTCGTCGGGGCCGGGGCAGTGGGGCTCCTGCCACTGGCGCAAATCCTGAGGCGCGCATGAAGACACTGGTGATCACGGGGGGAAGTCGTGGCATCGGGCTGGCAACGGCACGCGAATTCGCCGCGGCTGGCTGGAGCGTCGTCAGCGTCGCGCGCCGCGCCTGCGCGGTAGCGGGCGCGCATCACGTCGCGGCCGATCTGTCCGATCCGGGCTGGGCGGAGCGCCACGGCGAGGAGCTGCGCGCCGCGGTCGCGGGCAGTGACACGATCGCGCTGGTCCACAACGCCGGGCTGCTCACGCGCGACAGCGTGGCGAGCGTCACGCAAGCCACGTTGCGCGAGGTGCTGCAGGTGAACCTGCTCGCCTGCGTGCAGCTCGACCAGCTGCTGCTGCCGCGGATGGGGCCGGGGTCGGCGATCGTCTACGTGGGCTCCACGCTCGGCGAGAAGGCGGTTGCGGGTTCCTGCGCGTACGTGGTGTCCAAGCACGCGCTGGTGGGCCTGGCGCGTGCGACCGCGCAGGACCTCGCGGGGCGCCGGATCCACTCGGTGTGCGTGTGTCCGGGATTCACCGACACCGGGATGCTACGAGACCACGTCGGAGGCGAGCCGGCGGTGCTCGCGGCGATCGCCGCGGGCAGCACCTTCGGCCGGCTCGTAGAGCCGGAGGAGATCGCGCGCGTCATCCTGTTCTGCGCGACGAATCCGTCAGTCAACGGGGCGGTGATCCACGCCAACCTGGGGCAGATCGAACGCTGAGCGCGGACGGCGGTTGTAGGCGGGCGCGTGCTCGGCTAGAGTCGTGACGCCTCGCCGAGGCGCATAACCACAACCCCAGCGGAGACTCGATCATGCGTCGCTTGCCCCTGTCGTTCCTGTCGCTTTGCCTGTGCCTTGGCGCCGCTACCGCGGCGGCGGAATGCGCACGCGAGGGCGCCCCGGCGATTCCCGACGGCAACACCGCCACGCTCGAGGACATGCAGGCCGCGCAGCAATCCATGAAGGCCTATATCGCGAGCGGAAACGCCTACATGAGCTGTCTGGAGCAGGAGGGTGTAGCGGCCGGTGAGGCCGACACCGAGGAGGCGAAGGCGATGCGCGTCGCGAACCACAACGCGACCGTCGACGAGCAGACCGCGGTGGCCGAGGCGTTCAACCAGGCGGTGAAGGCGTTCAAGGCGCGCAACTGATTGCCGGCGGGCTCCGACGCTGGCGGCGAAGCCCGCAGGTTCGGCCTGCGGCAGAACACGCCGTGGCGAGGACCCGCAGGTTCGGCCTGTGGCCGAACACGCCGTGGCGAGGGCCCGCAGGTTCGGCCTGTGGCCGAACACGCCGTGGCGAGGACCCGCAGGTTCGGCCTGTGGCCGAACACGCCGTGGCGAGGGCCCGCAGGTTCGGCCTGTGGCCGAACGATCCGCGGGTAGCGCGGCCGTGATTTAGGTCACCGGTGTCGCCACCGGCTCGTGGTGCGAGCAAGCACGGCAATCGCAAGCAATCGACTCGAGGGAGGCCGACGACGCGCCCATGGCGAGATCCCGACGGCTGGCGGTGGCCGGCTATGCGCATCACCTGATCCAGCGTGGCAACAACCGCTGCCCGATCTTCGTCGACGCCAATGATCGCGAGGAGTACCTCGCCATGCTGCGCGAGGCGGCCGTGAGCACCGGCGTCGCGCTGCACGCCTACGTGCTGATGGACAACCACGTCCACCTGCTCGGCACGCCGGCGGCCGCCGACGCGCTGAGCCGCATGATGCAGGTGCTGGGGCGCAATTACGTCGGCTGGTTCAATCACCGCCACGGTCGCAGCGGCACGCTGTGGGAAGGCCGGTTTCGCTCCAGCCTGATCGAAAGCGACCCGTACCTGCTCGCCTGCATGCGCTACATCGAGCTGAATCCGGTGCGTGCGGGCATGGTGGCAAGCGCGGAGGCATTCGCGTGGTCCAGCGCACGCCATCACCTGGGGCTGCGCGCCGACGCGCTGCTGACCGACCATGCGCTGTTCTGGTCGCTGGGCAACACGCCCTTCGAGCGGGAGGCCGCCTGGCGACGCTTTCTCGAGGAAGGGGTGTCGCAGACCGAGGCGCAGGCCTTCGCAGTCGCCGTGGTCCGCGGGCGGGCGCTCGGGTCGGATGCGTTCCTGAGGCGCGTCGCGAGCGAGTCCGGGCTGCAAGTCACGTCCGGCAGGCGCGGTCGTCCGCGGCGAAATGACTCTGTCCCTATTTAATTGCAAAGAGTAACTTTTGGTCAATTAATTCGACTCTGACCCCATTTATTTGGTTGAGAGGGCGCACTAAGCTGGTGGCACTTGTGTCAGCCCGAGCGAGTGAGACTCAGCCATGTCGACTCCGGAAATCCAGCAAGCCATCCGCCACGGCCTCTACGATCCCGCGCGCGAACACGACTCCTGCGGGGTCGGCTTCGTCGCCCACATCAAGGGGCAGCGTTCGCACGCGATCATCGAGCAGGGGCTGAAGATCCTCGAGAACCTCGATCACCGCGGCGCGGTCGGCGCCGACAGCCTGATGGGGGATGGTGCCGGGGTACTGATCCAGATCCCCGACCAGTTCTACCGCGAGGAGCTGGCGAAGCAGGGCGTTGAACTGCCGCCGCCCGGCGAGTACGGCGTGGGCATGATCTTCCTGCCGAAAGAGCACGCCTCGCGGCTCGCCTGCGAACAGGAGCTCGAACGCGCGGTGCGCGCCGAGGGGCAGGTGCTGCTCGGCTGGCGCGACGTGCCGGTCGATCGTGCGATGCCGATGTCGCCGGCGGTGCGCGCAAAGGAACCGGTGATCCGCCAGATCTTCATCGGTCGCGGGCGCGACATCATCGTCCCCGACGCGCTGGAACGTAAGCTGTACGTGATCCGCAAGACGGCCTCGAGCGCGATCAAGGCGCTCAACCTCACGCACAGCCGCGAGTACTACGTGCCGAGCATGAGTTGCCGCACGGTCATCTACAAGGGCCTGCTGCTCGCCGGCCAGGTAGGGTGTTATTACTTCGACCTGCAGGACGCACGCACGGTATCGGCGCTGGCGCTGGTGCACCAGCGCTTCTCGACCAACACCTTCCCCGAGTGGCCGCTGGCGCACCCGTACCGGCTGGTGGCGCACAACGGCGAGATAAACACGGTCAAGGGCAACTTCAGCTGGATGCGCGCACGCGAGGGCGTGATGAAGTCGCCGGTGCTCGGTGAGGACCTGCCCAAGCTGTACCCGATCAGCTTCGAGGGGCAGTCCGATACCGCGACCTTCGACAACGCGCTGGAACTGCTCACGATGGCGGGCTACCCGCTCGCGCACGCCGTGATGATGATGATCCCCGAGCCGTGGGAGCAGCACGCGCTGATGGACGAGCGGCGTCGCGCGTTCTACGAGTACCACGCGGCGATGCTCGAACCGTGGGATGGGCCGGCGGCAATCGCGTTCACCGACGGTCGCCAGATCGGCGCCACGCTCGATCGCAACGGGCTGCGGCCGTCGCGCTACATCGTGACCAGCGATGATCTCGTGGTGATGGCCTCAGAGTCCGGCGTGCTGCCGATCGACGAGAGCCGCATCGTGAAGAAGTGGCGCCTGCAGCCGGGCCGGATGTTCCTGATCGACCTCGACCAGGGCCGACTGATCCACGACGAGGAACTCAAGCAGCAGTTCGCCTCGGCGAAACCTTACCGTCAGTGGATCGACAACGTGCGTGTCCCGCTCCAGTCGCTGCCCTTCGAAGCGCAGCCGCGGCCATTCCGCGAGTCGCTGCTGGATCGCCAGCAGGCCTTCGGTTTCACGCAGGAGGACATGAAGTTCCTGCTCGAACCAATGGCGCGCGGCGGCGAGGAAGGCATCGGTTCGATGGGCAACGATGCGCCGCTCGCGGTGCTGTCGAACAGGAACAAGCCCTTCTTCAACTACTTCAAGCAGCTGTTCGCGCAGGTCACCAACCCGCCGATCGACCCGATCCGCGAGGCGATCGTGATGTCGCTGAACAGCTTCATCGGGCCGAAACCCAACCTGCTGGACATCAACGCGGTGAACCCGCCGATGCGCCTGGAGGTAGCGCAACCGGTGCTCGATTTCGCCGACATGGCACGCCTGCGCGACATCGCGCGCCACACCAACGGCAAGTTCGCGACCTGGGAACTCGACATCACGTATCCGCTGGCATGGGGCAACGAGGGGGCCGAGGCGAAGCTCGCCTCGTTGTGCGCCGAGGCGGTGGACGCGCTCGCCAGCGGCCACAACATCCTGGTCATCACCGACCGCCGCATGGACCGCGACAACGTCGCGATCCCGTCGCTGCTCGCGCTGTCGGCGATCCATCATCACCTGGTGCGCGCGGGGCTGCGCACCACCGCGGGCCTGGTGGTCGAGACCGGCTACGCGCGCGAGGTGCACCACTTCGCGGTGCTGGCCGGCTACGGCGCGGAGGCGATCCATCCCTACCTCGCGATGGAAACGCTGGCCGAGCGCTTCCGTGACGCGCAGGACGGCATCACGCCCGAAAAGGCCGTCTACAACTACGTGAAGGCGATCGGCAAGGGCCTGTCGAAGATCATGTCGAAGATGGGCATCAGCACGTACATGTCGTACTGCGGTGCGCAGATCTTCGAGGCGATCGGCTTGGCGCAGGACTTCGTGCAGAAGTACTTCCCCGGCACCGCGTCGCAGGTCGGTGGCATCGGCGTGTTCGAGGTGGCCGAGGAATCGATACGCACGCACCGCGCGGCTTTCGGCGCCGATCCGCTGCTCGCGCAAATGCTGGACGCGGGCGGCGAGTACGCGTGGCGCGTGCGCGGCGAGGAGCACATGTGGACCCCGGATGCGATCGCGAAGCTGCAGCACAGCACGCGCTCGGGGCGATTCGAGACGTACAAGGAGTACGCGCAGATCATCAACGACCAGTCGAAGCGGCACATGACGCTGCGCGGGCTGTTCGAGTTCCGCTTCGACCCTGCCGCCGCGATCCCGATCGACCAGGTCGAACCGGCGAGCGAGATCGTGAAACGCTTCGCGACCGGAGCGATGTCGCTCGGCTCGATCAGCACCGAGGCGCACACGAACCTCGCAATCGCGATGAACCGCATCGGCGGCAAGTCAAACACCGGCGAGGGCGGCGAGGATCCGGCGCGCTACCGCGCCGAGATGCGCGGCGAGACGCTGCGGGCCGGCACGCGCGTCAGCGAGGTGCTGGGCGAGGGCGTGATCGCCTCCGACTACGAACTGAAAGAAGGCGATTCGCTGCGCTCGCGGATCAAGCAGGTCGCCTCGGGGCGCTTCGGCGTCACCACCGAGTACCTGGTTTCGGCCGACCAGATCCAGATCAAGATGGCGCAGGGCGCCAAGCCCGGCGAAGGCGGCCAGCTGCCCGGCGAGAAGGTCAGCGACTACATCGGCTTCCTGCGCTACTCGGTGCCCGGCGTGGGGTTGATCTCGCCGCCGCCGCATCACGACATCTACTCGATCGAGGATCTGGCGCAGCTGATCCACGACCTCAAGAACGCCAATCCGCGCGCCGACATCAGCGTGAAGCTGGTCAGCGAGGTGGGGGTGGGCACCGTCGCCGCCGGTGTGGCGAAGGCCAAGGCCGATCACGTGGTGATCGCAGGACACGACGGCGGCACCGGCGCGAGCCCGTGGTCCTCGATCAAGCACGCCGGCACACCGTGGGAGCTGGGGCTTGCGGAAACCCAGCAGACGCTGGTGCTGAACCGCCTGCGCGGGCGCATCCGCGTGCAGACCGACGGGCAGCTGAAGACCGGTCGCGACGTAGTGATCGCCGCGCTGCTCGGCGCCGACGAGTTCGGCTTCGCGACCGCGCCGCTGGTCGCCAGCGGCTGTCTGATGATGCGCAAGTGCCACCTGAACACCTGCCCGGTCGGTGTGGCCACGCAGGACCCGGTGCTGCGCCGCAAGTTCGCCGGCAAGCCCGAGCACGTGGTGAACTTCTTCTTCTTCATCGCCGAGGAAGTGCGCCAGATCATGGCGCAGCTTGGCCTGCGCAGCATCGAGGAGATGATCGGCCGTTCCGACTTGCTCGACATGCGCCGTGGCATCGAGCACTGGAAGGCACGCGGGCTGGATTTCAGTCGCGTGTTCCATCGTCCGGAGGTTCCCGCCGACGTGGCGCGCTACCAGGTCGAGCGGCAGGACCACGGTCTGGAGCGCGCACTCGACGCCAGGCTGATCGCGCGCTGCCAGCCGGCACTCGAGCGCGGCGAGCGGGTGCAGATCCTCGACGACGCGCGCAACGTGAACCGCAGCGTGGGCGCGATGCTCTCCGGTGAACTGATTCGCCGCCATCCGCAGGGATTGCCGGACCAGACGATCTGGGTCCAGCTGAACGGCACCGGCGGGCAGAGCTTCGGTGCCTTCCTCGCGCGCGGCATCACGCTGTATCTGGCCGGCGACGCCAACGACTACACCGGCAAGGGCCTCTCGGGCGGACGCATCGTGGTGCGCCCGAGCATCGACTTCCGCGGTGACCCGACGCGCAACATCATCGTCGGCAACACGGTGCTGTACGGAGCGACCAGCGGCGAGGCCTTCTTCCGCGGCGTGGCCGGCGAACGCTTCGCGGTGCGGCTCTCCGGCGCGACGGCGGTGGTCGAGGGTACCGGCGACCACGGCTGCGAATACATGACCGGCGGCACCGCCGTCGTGCTCGGCCTGACCGGGCGCAATTTCGCGGCCGGCATGTCCGGCGGCATCGCCTACGTCTACGACGAGGACGGCGCCTTCGCGCAACGTTGCAACACCGCGATGGTGGCGCTCGAGGAGGTGCTGCCGGCGCGCGAGCAGGAGGCACGCATCGAGCGTGCGGTCTGGCACCAGGGCCAGACCGACGAGGCGCTGTTGCGCGGCCTGGTCGAGCAGCACCACCGCTGGACCGGATCGCTGCGCGCGCGCGAACTGCTCGACGACTGGGAGAACGCGCGCGAACGCTTCGTGAAGGTGTTCCCGCACGAATACCGGCGCGCGCTCGCCGACATCAACTCCACCCGCCAGGCCGCCAGCGCCTGAGCATGACCGACTGCGGAGGATAGGCAACATGGGCAAGGTCACCGGTTTCCTCGAGTACGAACGGCTGGAAGAGGGGTACGCGCCGGCTGCCGAGCGGCTGGGGCACCATCGCGAGTTCGTGATCGCGCTCGAACCCGCGCAGGCGCGCCAGCAGGGAGCTCGCTGCATGGATTGCGGCACGCCGTTCTGCAACAACGGCTGCCCGGTCAACAACGTGATCCCGGACTTCAACGACCTGGTCTACCGTGATCAGTGGCGCGAGGCGCTCGTGGTGCTGCACTCGACCAACAACTTCCCCGAGGTCACCGGGCGCATCTGTCCGGCGCCCTGCGAGGCCGCGTGCACGCTGAACTTCAACAACGTGCCGGTCGGCATCAAGTCGATCGAACACGCGATCATCGATCGCGGCTGGGAGGAGGGCTGGGTCGTGCCGCAGGTGGCGGCAATCAAGACCGGCAAGCGCGTGGCGATCGTCGGCTCCGGTCCCGCCGGACTCGCCGCCGCGCAGCAACTCGCGCGCGCCGGCCACGAGGTCACCGTGTTCGAGAAGAACGACCGCATCGGCGGCCTGATGCGTTACGGGATCCCCGATTTCAAGCTCGACAAGGCGCTGATCGAGCGTCGCGTCGCGCAGATGAACGCCGAGGGCGTGAGTTTCCGCACCGGTGTGCTGGTCGGTGGGCTGCCGGCGGGCAGCAAGGTCACGAACCTCGCGCAGCAGACGCTGTCCGCGGAGGAGTTGCTGCGCGACTTCGACGCGGTGCTGCTCGCCGGCGGCGCCGAGCAGCCGCGCGACCTGCCGGCGCCCGGGCGCGAGCTCGACGGCATCCACTTCGCGATGGAGTTCCTGCCGCAGCAGAACCGCGTCAACGCCGGCGACAAGGTGAAGAAGCAGATCTCCGCGGCGGGCAAGCACGTGATCGTGATCGGCGGCGGTGATACCGGCAGCGACTGCGTGGGCACCTCGAACCGCCAGGGCGCGGCCAGCGTCACGCAGTTCGAACTGCTGCCGATGCCGCCCGAGCAGGAAGACAAGCTGCTCACCTGGCCGTACTGGCCGTACAAGCTGCGTACCTCCTCCAGCCACCAGGAAGGCTGCGAGCGGGTGTTCGCGATCTCGACCAAGGAATTCATCGGCGAGAAGGGAAAGCTGAAGGCGATCCGCACCGTCGACGTCGAGATGAAGGACGGCCGCTTCATCGAGATCGAAGGCTCGGAGCGCACCGTCAAGGCCGATCTGGTGCTGCTCGCGATGGGCTTCGTGTCTCCGGTCGGCAGCGTGCTCGAGGCCTTCGGGATAGACAAGGACGCGCGCGAGAACGCCCGTGCCACGACCGAGGGCGCGCAGGCGTACCGCACCAGCGTCGGCAAGGTGTTCGCAGCGGGCGATATGCGTCGCGGCCAGTCGCTGGTGGTGTGGGCGATCCGCGAAGGCCGCCAGGCCGCGCGCGCGATCGACGAGTACCTGATGGGCGAGAGCGCGCTGCCGCGCTAGTTCGCGTCTGCCGGCACCGGAGCAAGGGCCGTCAGCGCGTCGGCCAGCAGCGGCGCAAGCGACAGCGTGCCGGCGGCGTGGGGCACCGAGTCGGTGGTAAGTACCGTGTGCGCACCGGCCGCGCGCAGCTCGGCGTACGCCGGGCCCGCGAACAACCCGTGCACCGCCAGCACCACCGGCGGCGGCAGGCCGGCGGCACGCAGCAGCCGGCAGGCCTCGATCAGCGTGTGGCCGGTGGAGATCATGTCGTCGAGCAGCACCGGTGTGCGATGGCGCCACGTCGGCGCGATCGCGCCGTGCACCAGCACCTCGGCGTCGCCGTGCCGCTCCTTGCGCAGCACCGTCGCCGGGCAGCCGAGCCTGCGGGCGGTGGCGCCCACCCATTGCGCGCTCTCCGCGTCGGGCCCGACCAGCAGTGGCTCCGCGACGTGCCCACGCACCCATCCGGCGAGCAGCGGGGCGGCGGACACGTTGTACGCCGGCACCGTGAACAGCTCCGCCAGACTCGCGAAGCGATGCAGATGCGCCTCCACCGTGAGCAGCCAGTCGAACTCGCGCTCGAGCAGGCGCGCGAACACGCGCGCGCTGATCGCCTCGCCGGGGCGAAACGCGGTGTCCTGGCGCAGGTACGGCAGGTAGGGCGCGACCAGTCCGATGCGCGCTGCACCCTGGTCACGCAGCGCCCCGGCGGCGAGCAGCACCCGCAACACGCGTTGCTCGGGATGCGCGAGGTCGGCCAGCACCGCGACGTCCGCGCCGCGCACCTCCTCGTCGAGGCGCAGCAGCGTCTCGCCGTCCGGGAACGCGTGCAGCGCGTGCGGCAAGCGGTGCCAGCCGGTCGCGGCGCACAGCGCGGCGCCGAGCCCGTCGTCGCGCAGGTCGAGCAGCCGCATCACCGCACCGGCTCCTCGATGCTCAGCGTCTCGCGGTGCGTGGCGAGGAAATCGAGCGCGTAGTGCAGCTCACCGCGCGTGTCGGCATGCATGGTGAACAGCGGCTGTCCGCGCTCGAGCTGCTCGCCGAGGCGCACGTGCATCTCGATGCCCGCGGCCTTGTCGGCGGGCGCGCCGGCGAGCTTGGCGGCCTTGGCGAGCGAACGCATGTTGATGTGCGCGACCACGCCGCTGCGCTCGGCGACGACCGGGTGCCGGTAGCGCGCGAGCGGTGGCTCGCGCATCCCGCCCTGCGCGGCGCAGATCGCGCGGAACTTCTGCCACGCGGCGCCGGAGTCCAGCGTGGCAGTGGCGCGCGCGAGTCCTTCGCCCGGTGGCGCGACGCCGCCGAGTTCGAGCACGGCTGCGGCCAGCGTCAGCGCACGCGCGCGCAGGTCGCAGGGGGCATCGGCGTCGCGGCGCAGCACGCGCAGCACGTCGCGCGCCTCGAGCGCGGGGCCGATGCCGCGGCCCACCGGTTGCGTGCCATCGGTGCACAGCACGCTGACGCGCAGGCCGAGCGCCGCACCCGTCTCCACCAGTTGCACGCCGAGGCGGCGCGCCATCTCCTCCTGGCGCACCTTGGCGGTGGGACCCACCGGCACGTCGATGAGCACGTGCGTGGCGCCGGCGGCGACTTTCTTCGAGATCACCGAGGCGACCAGCTGGCCCTCGCTGTCGAGGTCGAGTGCGCGCTCGACGCGGATCACGATGTCGTCGGTGGGGCTCAGGCTCACCGAGCCGCCCCATGCGATGCAGCCGCCTTCCTGCTCGACGACGCGGCGCATCTGCTCGAAGGACAGCGTCACCGGCGCCAGCGTTTCCATGGTGTCGGCGGTTCCGGCCGGCGAGGTGATCGCGCGCGAGGAGGTTTTCGGCATCGTGAGGCCGCAGGCGGTGGCGATCGCGACTACGACCGGCGTGGTGCGGTTGCCGGGCAGCCCGCCCACGCAGTGCTTGTCCAGCACCGGCACCCGTCCCCAGTCGAAGCGTTTGCCGGAGGCGACCATCGCGCGTGTGATCGCGATCGTCTCGGCGGTGTCGAGCAACTGGTCGGCGCAGGCCGCGACGTAGGCGGCGAGCTGGATGTCGGAGTAGTTGCCGTCGCGGATGTCGGCGATGATCGCTTCCGCGGCGGGCTGGCTGAAACGGTTGCCGTAGAGCTTGCCGCGCACGAAGCTCATCGACTCGACCGGTGCCGGGTGGCTGAAGTGCGCCGGTTCGCGTTCGCCGGCACCGAGCAGGTGCCAGGCCGCCTCGGAGAGCCCTGCCTCGTCGTGGTGCAGCAGTTCGGAGTGCACCATGTGCACGGTGGCGATGATGTGGCGTTCGCCGAAGCTCACCCGCACGCGGTTCTGGCTGCTGAAGCCCTCGGCGCGGCAGATGTCGCAGTCCGCGCGCATGTACACCACCGGTTCCTGGTAGGTGTCGATGCCCAGTCGCCGCAGATAAAGGAAATTGTTGTTCACGCGCTCCCCGCCGGCTGCTCGTCGTTGGCATCTTAGCCTAAGCGTCGGCGGCGAATGGCACAGCGCACAGTCATCAGGTGACCCCCCGGGCGGGTGCATGCCTTGCCCGCGTGCGCCGCACGCCTCGAGATCGTGCCCGGGCACCACTGGCGCGGCATCTGCGTTATCCTCCACGCGAGGCCGGGAGGGAGCGAGGAACGTGAAACTGCAATTCCTGGGAGCGACGCAGACGGTCACCGGATCGAAGTACCTGGTGAGTGCCAATGGCTCGCGCGTGCTGGTCGACTGCGGTCTGTACCAGGGGGTGAAGAACCTGCGCGAGCGCAACTGGCAGCCGCTGCCGGTCGCGGTCGGGGACATCGACGCGGTGGTGCTCACGCACGCGCACATCGACCACAGCGGCTTCCTGCCGGCGCTCTACCGCCAGGGCTACCGCGGGCCGGTGTTCTGCACCCCGGCCACGCACGCGCTGTGCCGCGTGCTGCTGCCCGACGCCGGCTACCTGCAGGAAGAGGACGCCCAGTACGCCAACCGCAAGAAGTTCAGCAAGCACGAACCCGCCGAGCCGCTGTTCACCGAGAAGGATGCGCAGAACGTGTTGCGCCAGTTCCGCGAGATCCGCTACGGCGAACCGCATCCGGTCGCGAAGGGGCTGGACGCGACGCTGAGGCCGTCGGGCCACATCCTCGGCGCGAGCAGCGTGCGGCTCGACAACGGCGATTGCACGCTGGTGTTCAGCGGTGACCTCGGGCGCTACCACGACCCGATCATGTTCGCGCCCGAGCCGCTGGAGCCCGCCGATTACCTCGTCGTCGAGTCCACCTACGGTGACCGGCGCCACGCCGCGATCGACGCCGAGCGTGTGCTCGGCGACATCATCGAGCGCACCATTCGCCGTGGCGGCATCGTGCTGGTGCCGGCGTTCGCGGTCGGCCGCGCGCAACTGGTGCTGTACCTGCTGCAGCGCCTGCGCGCGCGCAAGGCGATCCCCGACGTGCCGATCTACCTGAACAGTCCGATGGCGATCCGCGCCACCGAGATCTTCTGCCGCTTCCACCGCGAGCACCGCCTCAGCGACGACGAGTGCGAGCTGATCGACGCGACCACGACCTACGTCCGCACGGTCGAGGAATCGCAGGAACTCACGCGACAGAAGTACCCCGGCGTGATCATCTCGGCCAGCGGGATGGCGGCGGGCGGGCGCGTGCTGCACCACATGAAGTCGCTGATCGGTGACCACCGCAACAGCGTGGTCTTCGCCGGCTTCCAGGCGCCGGGAACGCGCGGCGCGGCGCTGGTGGGTGGCGCGGACCGCATCAAGATCCACGGTGCGTGGTTGCCGGTGCGCGCCGAGATCCACAACCTCGACGCGCTGTCGGCGCACGCCGACGCCGACGAGATCCTGCGCTGGCTCGCGAACTGTCGCGAAGCACCGCGGCGCACCTTCGTCACCCACGGCGAACCGGCCGCCGCCGACGCCCTGCGGTTGCGCATCCAGGACGAGCTGGGTTGGGACGCGGTGGTACCGGAACACGCGCAGGAAGTGCTGCTCGACTGATTCTGCGTTGCCGCGTTGCCGCGTTGCCGCGTTGCCGCGACCGCCGCGGGCAGCGCTGGCACGGCGCTTGCTGACCGGAGTTCGTCCATTCCCCACGACGGAATTCTGGCGCACACGCATGGCTGGCCCGGTCGCATCCTCCTCACCGCTGGGCAACGGCGCGGGGCTCGCATCGCTGACGGAAGTGGTGCTGGCGCTGGCGCTGGTCGTGCTGGCGATCGTCGCACTCGGCTGGCTGCTGCGCCGCGTGCAGGGCGGCATCGGCGGCGGCGCGGCCGACTTGCGCGTGGTTGCCACGCTCGCACTCGGTCCGCGCGAACGCGTGGTGCTGGTGGAGGTCGCCGGCACGCAGCTGCTGTTGGGCGTGACCGCGGGCGGCATCACGCGCCTGCACGAACTGCCCGAACCGGTGGCCGGCGCGGGGGGGCCGGCGGGCGACTTCGCGCTGCGGCTGCGCCAGGCGATCGGGCGCGGCGGGGCACCGTCCTGATGTGCCGGTTGATGCGGCTCGCCGCGTTCGCCCTGGTGATCCTGCTGCTGCCGACGCTCGCGCTGGCGCAGACGCCGGCAACCGCGCCCGATCTGTCGCTGCTCGATGCCGGCGGCGCACTCGGCGTACCGGCGGTGAAGCTGACGACGAATCCGGACGGCAGCCAGGAATACACGGTCACGATCCAGATCCTGGCGCTGATGACGGCGCTGACGCTGTTGCCGGCGCTGCTGATGATGGTGACCGCCTTTACGCGCATCATCGTGGTGTTCGCGATCCTGCGCCAGGCGCTCGGACTGCAGCAGACGCCGTCGAACCAGATCCTGCTCGGGCTGGCGCTGTTCCTGACGCTGTTCGTGATGCGGCCGGTGTTCGAGGTCGCGAACACCGAGGCCGTGCAGCCCTACCTGCGCGAGGAGATCGGCGCGCGCGAGGCGCTCGAGCGGGTGCGCGGGCCGTTCACCGACTTCATGCTCGCGCAGACGCGCGAGAGTGACCTCGAGATGTTTCTGCGGGTCGCGGGCGTGGGGCCGGTGGCAGACGCGCAAGAGCTGCCGTTCACGGTGCTGGCGCCGGCCTTCGTGACCAGCGAGCTGAAGACCGCGTTCCAGATCGGGTTCCTGCTCTTCGTGCCGTTCCTGGTCATCGACCTGGTGGTCGCCAGTGTGCTGATGGCGATGGGCATGATGATGCTGTCGCCGATGATCATTTCGCTGCCGTTCAAGATCATGCTGTTCGTGCTCGTCGACGGCTGGGCGCTGATCATCGGCTCGCTGGCGGCGAGCTTCGCGGTGTAGGAGTGCATTGATGACACCCGAGGCAATGGTGCAACTGCTCGGCGAAGGCCTGCTGCTCACGGTGCTGATGGTGGCGGTGCTGATCGTGCCGAGTCTGGTGGTCGGGCTGGTGGTCAGCGTGTTCCAGGCAGCGACCCAGATCAACGAGCAGACGCTGAGCTTCCTGCCGCGGCTGCTGACCACGCTGCTCACGGTGCTGGTGGCCGGCCCCTGGCTGCTCGCGCGGCTGCTCGACTTCACGCACCGCGTCACCGAGAGTTTCACACTGGTGACGGGCTGAGCACCGGTGCCCGAACTCACGTTGCCGGTACTGTCCCAGTGGCTGGGCGCCTGGCTCTACCCGCTGGCGCGCATCGGCGGTTTTCTGATCGTCGCACCGGTGTTCGGCATGCAACTCGTCCCGGCGCGCATCCGCGCGGGGCTGGCGATCCTCGCCTGCGCGCTGCTCGCACCGTTGCTGCCGCCGCCGCCGGCGCTGGATCCGCTGTCGCTCGAGGCGGGCCTGCTGATCTCCTCGCAGGTGCTGATCGGCCTTGGGATGGGCTTCGCGATGCAGCTGTTCTTCCAGGTCTTCGTGTTCGGGGCGCAGCTGATGGCGATGCAGATGTCGCTCGGCTTCGCGTCGATGGTCGACCCGGCCAACGGCGTCAGCGTGACCGTGCTCGCGCAGTATTTCGTGGTGCTGCTGACGCTGGTGTTCCTCGCGACCAACGGGCACCTCGCGATGCTCGAGGTGCTGCTGGAGAGCTTCCGCTTCGTGCCGGTGGGCGCCGCGTTGCCGTCGGCGCAGTGGAGCTGGACGCTGGCGGCCGCCGCCTCATGGCTGTTCCTGAGCGGCCTGCTGCTCGCGCTGCCGGTGGTCACCGCGCTGCTGATCGTGAACCTCGCCTTCGGTGTGATGACACGCGCGGCGCCGCAGCTGAACGTTTTCTCGCTCGGCTTCCCGATGTCGATGCTGTTCGGTCTGTTCATCGTGTGGGCGAGCTCGGCGAGCTTTCTGCCGAGCTTCGACACGCTGGCGCGCGAGGCCTTCGCGCTGCTGCGTCTGCTCGCCGGCGCGCCCTGATGCGCTCAAGCAGCGCGGCGGCCGGCGTGCCTGGCCTGCGCACAGGCGGCAGCGCACGCCGAGGGTTCCGCACGGCACGTACCGACCCTGCAGGACCCGTTCAGAGGTGCTACGATCGCGTGCGAAGGCCGTTGGCGCAGCGTGTCGGTGCGGGCGTCGCAGCGGTCCTTTTTTCGGGCAATCAGGAGAAGTCCACGATGTCGGCAAAATCGCTTTATGAACGTCTTGGTGGGTATGACGGCATCACGGCGTTCGCCAATGACCTGCTGCCCCGGTTGATGGCGGATTCGCAGTTGGGTCGTTTCTGGCAGAACCGTGGCGATGACGGCCTTGCCAGGGAGAAGCAGCTGCTGATCGATTACCTGTGCTCCAGCGCCGGCGGACCGGTGTACTACACGGGCAGGGACATGAAGACCTCGCATAAGGGCATGAAGATCAGTGAGGACGACTGGTCGATATTTCTGCACCATGCCGGCGCGACCATGGATGCCCTGCAGGTGCCCGCGCCAGAGCGTAACGACGTGGTCGCTTTCGTATCGAGCCTGAAGGGGGACATGGTCGAAGCGTAGCCCGACCCGGGTGCGGCAGCTTCGATTCCATCCGCGTCCTTCGCGCCGCTGCGCACGCTCGCCGGAGCGCCCTGATCAGGAGCGCCCCGATCGGGAGCGCGCTTCGCGATTGCCCTCCGTTTCCTTTTTCCTCGACGGGAACGGGTAGGCACCACGCGGGGCCGCATCCGTCGGCGCAATCAGCAGCGACAGCACCATCGTGGCGGCGAGGATGCTCGCCGTGACGCCCAGCGACCATGCCACCGGAATCTTGTAGACGTCGATCAGCAGCATCTTGGTGCCGATGAGCACCAGCACCAGCGCCAGCCCGTAGGACAGCAGGTGGAAGCGCGCGTGCATGCCGGCGAGCAGAAAATACATCGCGCGCAGGCCGAGGATGGCGAAGACATTGGACGTCAGCACGATGAAGGTGTCGGTGGTGATGGCGAAGATCGCGGGAATCGAATCCACGGCGAAGATCGCGTCGACGATGCCCACCAGGATGACGACGATGGCCAGCGGCGTGGCCATGCGCACACCGTCGACGGTCGTGGTGAAGCGCTCGCCGTCGAAGTGCGGTGCGATCCGGATGCGCCTGCGGATCCATTGCAGCGCGGGGTTGGCATCGAGATCCGGCTCCTGGCCGGCGGCCCACCACATCTTGATGCCGGTGAACACCAGGAACACGCCGAACACGTAGAGGATCCAGTGGAAGCGACTGATCGCCCAGGCGCCGACCAGGATCATGACGGCGCGCAGCACCAGCGCGCCCAGGATGCCGATCATCAGCACGCGCTTCTGGAATTCCTGCGGCACCGCGAAGTAGGTGAACAGCATCAGGAACACGAACACGTTGTCCACCGCCAGGGCCTTCTCGACGAGGTAGCCCGTGACGAACTCGAGCGCCTTGCCGTCGGCCACCGCTTGCCGTGCAGGATCGGCGCTGGCGCCACCGAGGTGCCACCACATCCAGGCGACGAACAGGAAACTCACGCCCACCCAGACCAGCGACCAGATCGCGGCCTCCCGCAAGGTGACCTGGTGGGCACCCTGTTTCTTCAGGGCGAAGAAGTCCACGTACAGCGCGATCACCACGAAGACCGCGAACAGCGACCACATGAAAGGGGTGCCCGTCATAAGGACCTCGACTGGTGATGCGGCTGCGGTGGCACAGCCCGCGTTCCGGACAGGGAGTACATGCCCTGAACCGCCTCAATAACGCGTCAACCGGTTCAGTCCGTTCAGCGCCGCGATGCGGTAGGCCTCGGCCATGGTCGGGTAGTTGAACGTGGTCTCGATGAAGTAGCGCACGCTGTTGTGCGGCGCCGGCTGCTTCATGATCGCCTGGCCGATGTGGATGATCTCGGTGGCCTCGGCCCCGAAGCAGTGCACGCCGAGGATCTGCAGCGTGTCGATGTGGAACAGCAGCTTCAGCATGCCCACGTCCTCGCCGCTGATCTGCGCGCGCGCGGTCTCCTTGAAGAACGCGCGGCCGACCTCGTAGGGAATGCGCGCCTCGGTGAGCTGGCGCTCGGTGGCGCCCACCGAGCTGATCTCGGGCAGGGTGTAGATCCCGGTCGGGGTGTCGTCGACGTGGCGCGTGTGCTCCTTGCCGCGCGCGGCGGCCGCGGCCGAGCGGCCCTGGTCGTAGGCGGCGCTCGCCAGACTGGGGAAGCCGATCACGTCGCCGACCGCGAACACGCCGGGCACCGACGTCTGGTAGCGCTCGTCGACGACGATCTGGCCGCGCTCGTCGGGAAGCAGCCCAATCGCTTCCAGCCCGAGGCGATCGGTATTGCCGGCCCGTCCGTTGCACCACAGCAACGCCTCGCCCTGCAGCCGCTTGCCCGAGCGCAGGTGCAGCGTGACGCCCTGCGGTGAGTACCCGAGGTGCTCGTATTCCTCGCCGTGGCGGATCACGGCGCCCTGCGTGCGCAGGTGGTACGACAGTGCGTCGGAGATCTCGTCGTCGAGGTAGGAGAGCAACTGGTCACGCGTGTTGATCAGGTCGACCTTGACGCCCAGCGCGGAGAAGATCGAAGCGTACTCGCAGCCGATCACGCCGGCGCCGTAGATCAGCAGGCGGCGCGGCGTATGCGGCATGTCGAGGATGGTGTCGCTGTCGAACACGGCCGGGTGCGTGAAATCGATGTCGGCCGGGCGGTAGGGGCGCGAACCGGTGGCGATCACCACGCTGCGTGCGCTGACGACTTCGGTCGCCCCGTCGGGCAGCGTGACCCGCACGTTGTGCGCATCGACGAAGGAGGCGGTGCCGAAATACAGCGTGATGCGGTTCTTCGCGTAGTACTGCGAGCGCATCGCGACCTGGCGGCGAATCACGCCGCCGGCGTTCTGCAGCAGGGTCTGGAACGAGATGCGCTGCGGCTCGCCGATCGCGCGGAAGATCGGGTTCGAGTTGTAGCGCATCAGGTCCTTGACCGCGTGGCGCAGTGCCTTGGACGGGATCGTGCCGCTGTGCGTGCAGCTGCCGCCGACCATGCGGCGGTCCTCGATCACCGCCGCGCGCAGTCCGTGCTTGGCGGCGTTCAGCGCCGCCGACTCGCCAGCCGGCCCGCTGCCGATGACCAGGAGATCGAATCTGTAGTCGTCCATGGAGCAGCCGCCGGGAAAAAAGCGCTCTTATAGTCGCCCGTCCCGGCGGCTGTCCAACCCGATCTGCGGGATTACTGCTGGGGCTCGCGCCAGCCGCGCGGTCCCGGTCCGTCGCCGCGGTGGTGCATGCCGCCGCCGTGCTCGCGGCGTTCGCGCCAGCGCTCGCGCATCGTCGCCTGCTGCTCGGCGTGCTGGCGGTACTGTTCCTCGTTCAGCACCTTTTTCAGTTCGGCGTCGCGCGCGCCGGCCAGCTTCTCCACCGCCTGGCGGTGCTCCTCGCGGGCCTTGTCCATCCGCTCGCGCTGCTTCTGCATGTCGGCCACGAAGCGTTCGTTGATCTTCTGCACCGAGGCCGACTGCTCGGGGCTGAGTCCGAGCCGTTCGCCCATGCGTTCGGTCATGCGCGCCGGGTCCATGGCGGGCGGGCGCTGGCCGGGTCCGGCTTCGGTTGCGTGGGCGCCGTGGGTGAGCGCCAGCGCGAACAGCATCGCCAGCGGCAGGGTGCGGCGGTTCATCATGAGATCCTCCTCGGTTGCGTACGGTGGTTGCGGTCGCGGGTCGTGCCGTCGCGAGCCGTCATCGCATCGGACGTGAGCGGGGCCCGGATTCCTTCGCGGTGATATTCCGGTTGCGGTCGAAGGACCTGTGCACGGATCTTGCTTCACCGGCTGGCAAGCCATGATGGTCAGGAATCAGTCGTCGCGATGGCCGAGGAAGAAACCGGACACGAACGCACCGAACAGGCCACCCCGCGGCGTCTCGAGCAGGCGCGCGAGGAGGGCCAGGTGCCGCGCTCGCGCGAACTGGCGACCGCGGCGATCCTGCTCGCCGGTTCCGGCTCGCTGCTGTTCTCGGCGCCGCTGTTGGGCGAGCGTTTCGCGGCGCTGGCGCGCGCGGCGTTCGGTTTCAGTCGCGACGGGCTCGCGGATCCGGGTCTGATGGCCGGCCTGCTCGGGGCGGCCACGCTGACCGCGCTCGGGGCGCTGGTGCCGGTGTTCCTGCTGCTGATGGTGGCCGCCGTGGTGGGTCCGGCGGCGCTGGGCGGCTGGCTGTTCAGTTCGCGCGCGCTGGCGCCGAAGATCGAGCGTCTCGACCCGGTGCGCGGACTGCAGCGCATGTTCTCCATGCGTTCGCTGGTCGAGCTGCTGAAGGCGGTGGCGAAGGTGCTGCTGGTGGCCGGCGTGGCGGTGCTGCTGCTGTGGACGCTGCGCGGCCAGCTGCTCGCGATCGGCGCCGAGCCGGCGGGGCCGGCGATCGCGCACGCGCTGCGGCTGGTCGGGCTGTCGGCGCTCGCGCTGAGCGCCTCGACACTGCTGATCGCCGCGGTCGATGTGCCGTTCCAGCTGTTCGACCACGCGCGCAAGCTGCGCATGACGACGCAGCAGGTGCGCGACGAGATCAAGGAGACCGAGGGCCGCCCCGAGGTCAAGAGCCGGATCCGCCAGTTGCAGCGCCAGCTCGCGCGCAGCCGCATGATGGCCGCGGTGCCCAGCGCCGACGTGGTGATCACCAACCCGACCCACTTCGCGGTCGCGCTCCGCTACCAGGCCGGGCATTCGCTGGCGCCGGTGCTGGTCGCCAAGGGCAGCGACCTGATCGCGCTCAAGATCCGCGAGATCGCCGAGGCGCACGGGGTGGCGGTGGTGAGCGCTCCGCGGCTGGCGCGGGCGGTCTATTACTCGACCGAGATCGACGAGCCGATTCCCGCCGGGCTCTATCTCGCGGTGGCGCAGGTGCTCGCCTACGTGTTCCACCTGCGCAATCACCGCCGCGGCCGCGGCCCGGCGCCCGAACTGCCGCCGGAACTGCCGGTGCCGGACGGGATGGACCGCCCGCGGGGCTGAGCGAGGGGCTCCGGCCGGGTTGGATCGCTTCTTGCACTGCGCGTTCCTGTCCGGTTCAACGTCAGGAATTTGACCACGATGCGGTATGCGCGCACGGCAGGGGGCCGCGGCTGAGATGGCGATCATGCCCGGCGGCTTCGACCGCGCCGGTGCGCGCCGGCAGCTGAACGCGCTCGCCCGCGGCAATCTCGGCATTCCGCTGCTGCTGCTGATCGTGCTGGCGATGATGACCCTGCCGGTGCCGCCGCTGCTGCTCGATGCCTTGTTCTCCTTCAACATCGCGCTGTCGCTGGTGGTGCTGCTGGTGGCGGTCTACGCGCTGCGCCCGCTCGATTTCTCCGTGTTCCCGACCATCCTGCTGGTCACCACGTTGCTCAGGCTGGCGCTGAACGTGGCCTCGACGCGGGTCGTGCTGCTCGAGGGCCACACCGGCACCGATGCCGCCGGCCAGGTGATCGAGGCCTTCGGCAAGGTGGTGATCGGCGGCAACTACGTGGTCGGCATGGTGGTGTTCCTGATCCTGATCATCATCAATTTCGTGGTGGTCACCAAGGGTGCCGGGCGGATTTCCGAGGTCAGCGCGCGCTTCACCCTCGACGCGATGCCCGGCAAGCAGATGGGCATCGACGCCGACCTCAACGCCGGACTGATCAACCAGGACGAGGCGCGCCGGCGCCGCGAGGACGTTGCGCAGGAGGCGGACTTCTACGGCGCGATGGACGGTGCCAGCAAGTTCGTGCGCGGCGACGCGGTCGCCGGCGTGCTGATCCTGGCGATCAATCTCATCGGCGGTCTCGCGATCGGGACCCTGCAGCACGACCTGGGTTTTGCCGACGCGATGCAGGTCTACTCGCTGCTGACCATCGGTGACGGACTGGTGGCGCAGATCCCCTCTCTGCTGCTCTCCACCACGGCGGCGATCATGGTCACGCGCGTCAACGCGGCACGCGACATGGGCGAGCAGGTGCTCGGGCAGATGTTCGACTCGCCGCGCGCGCTGGCGGTCTCCGCGGTGTTGCTCGCGGTGATGGGGGCGGTGCCGGGCATGCCGCATGTGGCCTTCGGCGGTCTGGCCGTGGCAGCCGGTGCGGCGGCGTGGCTGATCCGCCG
>JAJVIG010000037.1 GCA_022072145.1 Pseudomonadales bacterium | reverse complement strand
ACGCGCTCGCGCTGCACGCCTGCGGGATGCTGCACCGGCGGCTGCTCGAGGCCGGTGCCGCGGCGCGCGTCGCGGCGCTGTCGTGCGCGCCATGTTGCTACCACCTGATGCCGCCCGACGCCGCGCTGGTGCTCTCGCGTGCGGGAGCCGGGCAGGCGCCGCCGCTCGCGCTCGCCGACCTGCGCACCGCGGTGCAGGAAACCGTCACCGCGCCGGGGCACGCGCGGCGCCATCGCCAGCGTGTGCAGCAGTGGCAGCTCGGCTTCGACCTGCTGCAGCGCGAACTGCGCGGGCTGGACGAGTACCTGCCGTTGCCGCCACAAGCGGCGGCGGTGCTGCGGCGTGGCTTCGCGGCGTACTGCCGCGAGGTGGCGGCGTCGAAGGCCTTGCGGCTGCCGGCAGCAACCGATTTCGCGCGCTACGAACGCGCCGGGGAGGAGCGCTTTCGCCACGTGACCGCGCTCGACCTGGTACGCCACCGGTTCCGCCGTGTGCTGGAACTGTGGCTGGTGCTCGATCGCGCGCAGTACCTGCTCGAGGCCGGCTACCGGGTCGGGGTGGGAACCTTCTGCGCGCGCGAACTCTCGCCGCGCAATCTGCTGATCGACGCGCGCCTGGCGTGAACGCAGGCCCCGGCGCGCGTGCGCAACGTCAGATCGCCGCCAGCGCCTCCAGCAGCCGCCGGCGCTCGGCCGCGGTCTCGCGGGTGTGCGGGAAGACGTGGGTGGGGTGCGGTTCGTGGTCCAGCCAGAAGCGTCCGCTGAGGTCGGCGGCCTCGGGCGCCGCGGCCAGCCAGACGGCGGTATCGGCGCCTTCGGCGGGGTTGCGCAACACCGCGCGCGTGAGGCGGCGGAACGCCGGCAGCGCGCTCGCGATGCCGGGCGTGTCGGCCCAGCCAGGATGCATCGCGTTGACCACGATGCGCTGCTTCGCCCACGCGCTGGCCCACTCCCCGGTGAGGATCATCAGGCCACGCTTGGCGCGCGCGTAGGCCGCCGCGCCGGAGTAGTTGCCGTGCTCGCTCTGCAGGTCGTCGACGTCGATGCGCTGCGTGTACATGCCGCCGGAGAGCACGTTGACCACGCGTGCGCCGCCGGCCGCAGCGAGCAGCGGCTGCAGGCCTTCGGTCAGGCGGTACGGTGCGAGCAGCAGCAGCGCGAAGCTGCGCTCCAGACCCTCGGCGGTGGTCTGGCGTGGATTGAACAACGCACCGGCGTTGTTGACCAGGATGTGGATGGGTTCGCCAGCCTTGCGCAGGCGCGCCACCAGTGCGTCGACGTCGGTCATGCGTTCGAGGTCGGCGATCTCGACACGTACCGCGTCGTTGCCGCCGAGGCGGCGGATGTCGGCGGCGGTGGCGCGCATGCGGCGCGCGTCGCGCCCGACCAGCGTGACGGTGGCTCCGCGCGCCGCCAGCGCCTGCGCGGTAGCGAAGCCGATCCCGGAGCTCGCGCCGGTGACCACGGCGTGGCGTCCGCCCAGCCAGGCGGAGCACGGCTGCCAGCGGCGTTGCGCGCGGCGGTAACCGAAGCGCGTGAACTGCCACAGTCCCGGCAGTACGAGGCGATCGGCAAGCGCCGTGGCGAGCGAGGTGCGCGGTGCCTCGAAGCGGTCCTCGAGGGCGCGGCGCATGCCGGCCATCGTGTCGCGCGCCACACCGTCCATCACCGCCGGAAAGGCCCGCACCAGCGCCGCGAGCGGCGCACGGAAGCGGAAGCGCGCGATGTAGCGCACACGCGTGCCGTGCTGCGTGGCGTCGAACAGGATTTCCTCGCGCGCCGTGAACGGTCGTGACGTGACGTCCATCACGAGGCGCCGCGGCGCCTCGAACTCCACGACGCGGTAGTGCAGCGCGAACCCCGCCTTCATGTGGATGCGGTATGCGCTGCCGACCGCCGGCGGGCCTTCGCCGAGGCGCTCGGCGCGCGCCACGGCGGGGTCCCACTGCTCGATGCTGGCGAAGTCCGCGATGTAGGCGAAGACCTCGTGCAGCGGACGTGCGACCTCGATCGTTTCGTCGAGCGTGATCTCGCGGTTCATGCGTTGACGTCCTGGCAGGCGAAGTGCGCGGGGATACGCGCCGGGCCTGCGGGCGGTTCAGTCGGTGCCGCGGGCATCGCGGCCGCCCGGGCCGACGGGGTGGAGATCGCCACATTCGGCATCTCCGGTGCCGAAGCGTCGTACAGGATCTCGACCTGCAACGAGCGACCGCGCGCATCGGCGAGGTTCGACAGTCCGCGGTAGTACAGCAGTCGTGGCGTGGCGTCGTAGGCCAGCACGATCGGCGCGACGAAGGCCCGCAGCAGCGACTGCGCCGGCACGATACGCAACCACAGCTGCGCGCCGGGCAGCTCGCGCGCGGGCTCCGTGCGCTCGATCAGCAGGCGCAGCGTCTGCAGGCGCGCGGGCAGCGCGAAATCGAAGGCGATGCGTTCGCCGGCGGCGAGCCGCGCGTGGTGCTCGCGCACGAAACGGTCGAAACCCGAGCTGCCGACCAGCGGCGCCCTGGTGTGGACGGCGCGGCTGGCGTCGTCGCGCAGCAGCACATAGGTGCCGTCTTCCCAGCGTGCGCCGAGGCGCGAACCGTCGCGCAGGTCGAGCTGCTCGAAGGCCGGCGCACTGTCGCTGCAGCGGTAGTCCAGCCATTTGCGCGCAATCGCCGTGCCGTCGGCCCCGAGGTACTCGATGCGATGCGTGTCGCCGTCGATCTCGTGGATCTCGCGGTACGCGACGGCGCCGCCGTCGGGCTGGCGCGCGACGCCGCTGAGCCGCTCGATGGCGCCACCGCAGGCGAGCGAGGGCAACGCGACGATCAGCGCGCCGAGGCCGAGGCGGGCGCGCAGGTTCATGTCGTGGCTCCCTGAAGCGCCGGCGCGCTTGCGCGGCGCGCCAGCCACGCCAGCAGCGGCGTCAGCAGCAGCCACGCCGGAGCGAGCAGTGCGGCGAACTCCCACGCCGCGAGCGGAGTGCTCGCCGCGCCGAGTGCGATGCCGGCCAGGTAGCTCACCGGCCCCGCGACCGCACCGAGCAGCGCGGCGAGCGCGAGGCGCGTCTGCAGCGCGGCCAGCGCATGCTGCAGCGTGGTCGCGAACATCAGCCACAGCACGGCGAGCCACGGTGCCGCGCCGAAGCCCAGGGTGCCGTGGAAGCCGATCACGCCGGCGCGCGCCCACGCAAGGTCCATCGCGAGCCCGAGCGCGCCCGCGAGCAGCACGAAGCCCCATTCGGCGGGCCGTTGCACGCAGTACCGCTGGTGCAGGGGAACGAACAGTGCGAGCGCAAGCAGCGCCCAGGCGTTGCCGCCGAGCACGCAGGCGAACCAGCCGAGCTGGTACATCACGGCGTTGATCGCGCGCGCGCGTGTCATCGCTGCCTCCGGTGGTGCATTCGCAGCGGGGTGACAGGTGGCGCCTCATAGGGCCCGTCCGCTGCTGCTGCCCTCGTTACGTCTGCGCGAAGGCGATGGATCGCTGCGCGTACATTCAAGATGTTCGGCCGCAGGCCGAACCTGCGGCGTCGTTCGCGTAGATCCGGGCTGTGCCCGGACACGAGTTCGGCCGCAGGCCGAACCTGCGGCGTCGTTCGTGTAGGTCCGGGCTGTGCCCGGACATGAGTTCGGCCGCCGGCCGAACCTACGGGGGAGGTTCGGCCGGCGGCGAAGCGCCCAGGCCGCGGAAGGCCTGCAGCACGCGCTCGCGGGCCGCTTTCAGGTCGACCATCGGGGCCGGATAGCCGGCGGCCAGCAGCTGCGGGTGCCCCGGGCGAAGCAGTGCGGCGGCGGGCACCTGCGCGAGCTCGGGAACGTAGCGGCGCACGAATACACCGTCCGGGTCGAAACGCCCGGCCTGCGCGACCGGACTCAGCACGCGGAAGTACGGCGCGGCGTCGGTGCCGGTGGAGGCGGACCACTGCCAGCCGCCGTTGTTCGCCGCCAGCTCGCAGTCCACCAGCTGCTCGCAGAAGAAGCGCTCGCCATGACGCCAGTCGATCAGCAGGTGCTTGCCGAGGAACATCGCGCACAGCATGCGCAGCCGGTTGTGCATCCAGCCGGTCGTGCGCAGCTGGCGCATGCCGGCATCGACCAGCGGAAAGCCGGTGAGCCCTTCGCACCAGCGGGTGAAATCCTCGCCCGGCGCGCGCCACGGCACCGCCTCGGTCTCCGGGCGCAGGGCCCGGTGGCGTGCGATTTGCGGGAAGTCCGCCAGCAGGTGCGTGTAGAACTCGCGCCACACGAGTTCGGTGATCCACGTCTGCGCACCGGGGGAGCCCGAGTCCCACTCGCCGTGGTTGTGCACCAGCGCGGCGGCGAAGCAGCGGCGCACCGACAGCACGCCGGAGGCCAGATAGGGCGACAGGCGCGACGTGCCGTCGAGCGCCGGCACGTCGCGGTCCTCGTGGTAACGATCGAGGTGCTGGTCGACGAAGGCCGCGAGCCGCGCGTGTGCTGCGTCCTCGCCGATCGGCCACCAGTGCCGGTCGAGATCGCAGTGCGGCGGCTCCCAATCGGGCAGCGGTGGTGGCGTGACCGGCGCACGTGGCGCCGGCGCCGCGTGCGTGCGCGGCGGCGCGCTGCGGGCGCGCTCCAGCCACGCGCGCCGGAACGCACCGAACACGCGAAACGGCGCCCCGGAGCGCGTGCGCAGCGTGCCTGGCGGGATCAGCGTGAGGTCGTGATGCAGCTCCCAGCCGATGCCGGCCTCGCGCAGAGCCTTGGCGGTGCGCCGGTCGCGCAGCCGTTCGTCGACCGCGTACTCGGCGTTGGCGTGCACGCAGTGCACCGTGTTCGCCTGCGCGAACGCGCGCAGCGCCGCCGGCGTGTCGCTCCAGCGCTCCACGTGCAGCACGCTGAGGGGAATGCCCAGCGCGGCGAGACGCTCGCGCAGTGCGAGCACATGGTGCCAGACGAACGACTGCTTGCGCGCCCCCCAGTCGTGCGCGCGCCACTGCGCCGGTGACAGCACGAACACGCCGGCCACGGGCCCGGTGTGCGCGCAGGCGGCGGCCAGCGCGGCGTGGTCGTCGACGCGCAGGTCGCAACGGAACCAGACCAGGTTCACGCCCCGGGGTTCCGGTAGCCGGGCTTGGCGAACAGGAACTGCGCGGTCCGGATGGCGCGCTCGCGGAAGCCGCCCTCGCAGTAGCAGAAGTAGTAGTTCCAGAGCCGCAGGAAATCCTCGCCGTGCCCCTGCGCGCGGATGCGCTCGGCGCCGGCGTTGAAGCGCCGGCGCCACTCGGCCAGGGTGAGTGCATAGTCGACGGTCAGGTCGTGAACGTCGAGGAGTTGCAGATCGGTCTGCGAGCCGGCCAGCGCGGTGATCGCTCCGGTGGAGGGCAGGAAGCCGCCCGGAAAGATGTAGCGCTGGATGAAATCGACGCTGCGCCGGGCGCGTTCGTAGCGCTGATCGGGGATCAGGATCGACTGCAGCAGCATCAGGCCGTGCGGTGCCAGCAGCTCGCTGCAGCTGCGGAAATAGCGCGGCAGGTAGCGATGCCCGACGGCCTCGATCATCTCGATCGAAACCAGCTTGTCGTAGCGACCGCTGAGTGCCCGGTAGTCCTCCAGCAGCACGGTCACGCGGTCCGCGAGCCCGGCGGCGCGGATGCGCTGCGTGGCGTAGGCGTGCTGCTCGCGCGAGATGGTGGTCGTGGTCACGCGGCAGCCGGTGTGCCGCGCGGCGTACTCGGCCATGCCGCCCCAGCCGGTGCCGATCTCGAGCAGATGATCGTCCGGCCCCAGTTCGAGTTGCTCGCAGACACGCCGCAGCTTGGCCTCCGAAGCCTCCTCCAGCGTGGCGCCCGGGTGCGGGAAGATGGCGGAGGAATACATCATGCTCGGGTCGAGGAAAGTCTCGAACAGGGCGTTGCCGAGGTCGTAGTGCGCCTCGATGTTGCGGCGCGATCCGCGCACGCTGTTGCGGTTGAGTTGGTGCAGCACGCGCAGCGCGAGCCGCTCGGCCAGCGAGCCCCGATCATCGAGCGTGTTCAGCAGGTCGACGTTGGCAGCCATCAGCTGCATCACCCGCTGCAGATCCGGTGTGCTCCACTCGCCGCGCACCCACGCCTCGGCGGCCGCCACGCTGCCGCCGCGCGCGAGTTCGATGTAGAACCCCGGGTCGAGCACCTGCACGTGCGCCACCAGGTCCTCGCGCGCGCCGCTGCCGAAGCGCCACGTGCCCTCGGCGTCCTCGATGACCAGCCGTCCCTGGGGCAGTGCCGCGAGGCGTTCGAACAGTCCGCGCCGGGCTATCCTGGCGCTCCACGGCAGGCTGCTGGCGGCGGGCAGGGCGAGTTCGCTGGTTCCGGCGCTCATCGGGTCTTCTCCTCGGGAATGGTCATCGCGGGCGGGTGGGTATGGATCGGCACGCGCTTCAGCCACAGGCGCAGCGCCTGGTAATGGATCGCCAGCGCCACGCGCAGGCTCATCAGCGGGTAACGCAGCAGCAGGCGGCGCAGTGCGCGGGCATCGAGCGGCTCGCGGCGCAGGCTCAAGGTGGCGTCGAACACCTTCTCGCCGTGCTGCAGGTTCTCCAGATGGATTGCCAGCCGCTCACCGGGTGCGCGCCCGGTCCAGCGGTAACGCATGTCCATCGGATTGAACGGCGAGACGTGGAGGCGCTTGTCGAACTCGACCCGCAGCGGCTCGCCGCCGCTGGCCGGAAGCACGTAGGCGTGACGTTCGCGCCACGGCGTGTTGGTGACTTCGGCGACCACGGCGCGCAACGTCCGTCCGTCGGCGTCGTAGCAGAAGTAGCACGACAGCGGGTTCATCAGCACGCCGAAATAGCGCAGGTTCGCGAGCAGCAGCACCGGCCCGCCCGGGCGCTCGCCGGTGCGCTGGTGCACCAGGTCGCGCACGCAGTCGGCCAGCGGCCGGGCCGGGTCGCCGTGGAAGTCGGCGCGGCGGAACCAGCCTGGCGCGGGCGCGTGCGCCGACCACAGGCGGCTGCCGGCGAACAACTCGGGGATCCGCTCCACGTCGAGCAGCAGCATGCACAGCCGGTAGCGGAACGCGTGCGATACCGGCACGAAGCGCCGGTGGCGCAGTTCGCCGGTGTAGATCGCGCTGGGCGGGGCCATCACCATGGCACTCCCAGACCGGCCGCGACGCGGCGGGCGCTGGCCACGCCGTCCTCGTGGAAGCCGTTCGCCCACCATGCGCCGCAGAACCAGGTGCGCCGGATGCCGTTGATCTCGGCCCAGCGCTGCTGGGCGTCGATGCCGGCGAGCGTGAACACCGGATGGCTGTAGCGGTAGCGCCCGAGGACGCGTGCCGGATCGATCGCCGCCGTGGCGTTCAGCGTGACGCAGAAGGTGTGGTTCGACTCGATGCGCTGCAGGATGTTCATGTCGTAGCTCAGTACCGGCAGCGCCGCGGCGTCCGCGCCGAGGCGGTAGTTCCAGCTCGACCAGACCTTGCGCCGGCGCGGCAGCAGCCGCGTGTCGGTGTGCAGCACCACGTCGTTGTCCTGGTACGGGATGGCGCCGAGGATCGACTGCTCGGCGGCCGAGGCGTCGGCGAGCAGCGCGAGCGCCTGGTCGCTGTGGGTCGCCAGCACCACGTGATCGACGTAGTCGACGTGCCCCGAGCGCAGCTGGATGCGTGCGCCCGAGTCGGTGCGCAGGATGTGCTGCGCCGGATCGCCGGTGCGGATCGCTGCGGCGAAGCGCGCCGTGAGTGGCTCCAGGTACGCACGCGAGCCGCCGCGGATGGTGCGCCACTGCGGCTGGTCGTTCACCGTCAGCAGCCCGTGGTTGTCGAAGAAGCGCACGAAGAATGCGAGCGGGAAGCGCTCCATCGCCTGCGTCCCGGAGGACCAGATCGCCGCGCCCATCGGGATCAGGTACCAGTCGCGGAACTCGCGCGAATAGCCGTGCTGGCGCAGGTAGTCGCCGAGCGGCATGCCCGGGGCGATGCGCCCGGCCGCGAGGTCGGCACCGGCGTGGCGATTGAAGCGCAGGATGTCGCGCAGCATGCGCAGGAAGCCCGGGCGCAGCAGGTTGCGGCGTTGCGCGAACAGCGTTGCCAGGCTGGTACCGGCGTATTCGATGTCCTCGGCCTCGCCACTGACGCTGAAGCTCATCGTGGTCGGCTGCGAGGCGACGCCGAGCTCGTCGAGCAGGCGGATGAAGTCCGGATAGGTGCGGTCGTTGAAGACGATGAAGCCGGTGTCGATGGCGTGATGCTCGCCATCGACGTTCACATCGATCGTCGCGGTGTGGCCGCCGATCCGGTCCTCGGCCTCATAGACCACGACCTCGTGGGCGCGGCTCAGCAGCCATGCCGCGCCGAGGCCCGATATGCCGGCTCCGACGATCCCGATCCTCATTGCGCCTCCTGCGTGCCGCGCTCCGTTACGGGGGCGGTGTACGCCTTCGCAGACGCCGTGGATCAGCGGATGTCTGTACCGTCGGCGGCTGTGATCCGCCACTGCAAGGCACGCGTAGAACCGGCCATCGAAGCAGCCGGAACCGGAGCTCAGCGATGCGGGCCCTGAACGTGGTGCCTTTCCCCGCCGAACGCGGTTTACACCGCACCGGCAAGTCGCGATCATGGCAACCCATGAGCATATCCGTCGCGACTTCCGAATCGACAGCCGATGCGTGGACCATGCGGCTCGAGGCCGTGGGGCGCGAACGCGACCGCCAGGCCTACGCCGAGATCTTCCGCCACTTCGCTCCGTTGTTGAAGTGCTTCGCGCTGTCCAGCCCCGGCATGTCGTCGAACGCGCTGGCCGAGGAACTGGTGCAGGAGGTGATGCTGAAGATCTGGAACCGGGCCTGCACCTTCGATGCGTCGAAGGCGAGCGCCACCACCTGGATCTACACGCTCGCCCGCAACTGCCGCATCGACCTGCTGCGCAAGAAACACCGCGTGCGCGAGGAGGTCGACGTCGACGAGTTGTGGGACCTGGGTACCGAGGACGACCTGCTGGAGTCCGAGGTGCAGCAGCAGCGCGCCGAGGTCGATGTGCGCGAATCGCTCGAGGCGCTGCCGGCCGAGCAGCGCCAGATCATCAACAAGGTGTACATGGAGGGCAAGTCGCACACGGAAGTCGCGGAAGAACTCGGCCTGCCGCTGGGAACCGTGAAGTCGCGGGTGCGACTCGCGATGAGCAAGCTGAAGTTGATGCTGGACCGATGAGCATGGCGACGATGACCCGATACCATCCCGATCAGTTTCTCCTGAACGACTACGTGGCCGGCTCGCTCCCGGGAGCGGTGGCGCTGGCGATCGCCGTGCACCTCGATTACTGCCCGCAGTGCCGCGCCGAAGTGGGGCAACTCAGCCGCCTCGGTGGCGAGCTGTTCGGCGGCCTCGATCCGGTGCCCGTCGCCGAGGACGCCTTCGCGCGCCTGCTGCAGCGCCTCGACGACATCCCGCCGGCAGCGGCGGCCGGCGCCGTTCCGGCGCGCGGACACGGCGCCTCGCAGGGTTTGCCGCGTGCGCTGCGCACGCTGGTCCCGGCCGGCGTCGATCAGCTCGACTGGCAGCGCAGCGGGCGCGGCGTGCGCACCTCGCGGCTGCGCTTCGGTGATCCGCGGCGGGAAGTGGCGCTGTACCAGATCCGGGCCGGCGCACATGCGATCGAGCACGGGCACGGCGGCAACGAGATCACCGTGGTGCTGAACGGTGCTTTCTCCGACCACGAAGGGTGTTACCGGGCCGGCGACTTCGTGCTGCGCGGCAGCGCGGACGTGCACCGGCCAGTCGCCGCGCCGGATGCGGACTGCCTGTGTCTGGGCGTGCTCGAGGCCCCGGTCCGACTCGGTGGACTGATCGGGCGCATCGCCAATCCCTTCCTGCGCCTGCATCCGCGCTGAGATCCTCCGCGGTACTCACCGTGGGGTGCAAGACGCAGACGCGATCCGCCCATCGACAAGCCCCCTGAGCGGGCGCAGAATCGCCGTCGGAACATTCTCGCACCCGAACCCCAGGAGGGCTGTGCCATGGCCAGGATCTACGCGAACTATCGCGTCAATCTGGACGATCTTTCTTTCTACGAGATTTTCTTTGATCAAACCTCGCTCGCTTTCCTGGACGACACCAATTACGTGAGCCCGCTGGGCTACACCTACCAGGACGTGCTCCAGGTCGGTTTCACCGACGGCACCTACGATTATCGCGGGCTGTTCTGCGGCACGGACATCGAACTGGGCGCGGGGCCTTCGATCATCGGCGGTACGCTGAACGCCTATGTCGAACTCGTGGAGTCGGGCAGTGCCTGGGAGCCGGTGTGGGGACTGGAAAACTTCGCGGTCAGCGCCGTGACCGTCTATCAGGCGATTGTCAGCGAGTCGACGGTCGACGACTACGCGGTCATCGGCGAGATCATGGCAGGAGCGGACATCGTGAACCTGTCGCCCGACGCCGACATCGCCAGTGGCTACGCCGGCAACGATGTGATGCGCGGGAAGGGAGGCAACGACACGCTGTCGGCCGGGATGGGCAACGACACGCTGATCGGCGGCGCGGGTGCCGACCGCCTGGTGGGCAACGAAGGCGCGGATACTTACTACGTGAACTCCGGCGACACGACCGTCGAGGCGCTGGCGCAGGGGTGGGACACCGTGGTCAGCGCGGAGTCGTGGACGCTGGCGGCCAACATCGAACGGTTGCTGCTCACGTCAGGCACGCAGAACCTTTCGGGCACCGGCAACGCGCAGCCCAACGAGATCGTCGGCAACGGCGGGCGCAACCTGCTCGCAGGAATGAAGGCCAACGACACGCTGCTCGGCGGTGGCGGCAACGACACGCTGCAGGGCGGTGAAGGTTTCGACGTGCTCGGCGGTGGTGCCGGCGACGACGTGCTGGTCGGTGGTCCGGGGCGCGACACCGTGAGCGGCGGGGCCGGTGCGGACGTTTTCGTATTCGCCAGCGCGTTGATCGTCAGTGCGAGCAACGATCTGCTCACCGACTTCACTCCGGGCGAGGACCTGCTGCGCCTCGACGACGACGTATTCGGCGCCTTCGATGCCACTGTGAGCACCACGCTCGGTGCGGGACAGTTCGCCTCCGGCGCGGGACTCACCGCCGCGACCGACGCCGACCAGCGCATCCTCTACGACACCACGACCGGCGCGCTCTATTACGACGCCGACGGCGACGGATCGATCGCTGCGCAACGTTTCGGGACCCTGGGTGTCACCGCGCATCCAGAGCTCACGGCGGGCGATTTCGTGATCGTGGGCTGAACACGGGCCGGTGGAACGTGCCGGCGCGCCGGCATTGAGGCCGTGCACCGCGGCGGATGCCGCGGTCGCGGTCCCGCTGATCCACGCCTCCGGTCCGGCCGCGCTCCGTTACGTGTTCGCGCCGCGGGCCGAGGGTCAGGCGCTCGCCTTCCTGCATGCGGCCTTCGCGGATGGTGCCGGCGAGTTCGGTTTTCGCAATCACCTGGCGATCGAGCGCGACGGCTCGGTGCTCGGCGTGGCGGCGCTGTGGGACGGGCGCAGCAACGCGGCCTTCACGGTCGCCGCGGTGCGGCAGATCGTCGGCTTCTACCGCGCGGCGGCGCCGGGGGTGCTGTGGCGGGGGCTGCGCTTCGAGCGCGTGGTGAGGCCGGCGCAACGCGACGTCGCGTACATCGGGCACGTGGCGGTAAGCGAGGAGCTGCGCGGGCAGGGCGTGGGACGCTCGCTGCTGGAGCACCTGCTCGCACGCGCACGCGCCGCCGGCTACCGGCGTGCGGGGCTGGACGTGGCCGCGAGCAATTCGCGGGCGCGGGCGCTCTACGAGGCGATGGGCTTCACGGTGCGGGCAACGCGGCGCTCGACGCTCGCCGACCGAACGGGTCGCGTGCCGGACCATCGCTACATGGAAGTCGGTCTGCAGGTGTAGACGATCGTGGCCGCGAGCGCGGCGGCTCTCAATCGACGATCAGAAAATCCCCTGCCGCCAGTGTTGCCGCCACCGCCGTATCGAGCATCGCGAACGGGATCGCCGTGCGCCCCCCCGGACCGTCCGGGTCGTAGTAGAGCGTGCCGGTCGAGGTGTCGCAGACGATGCGCTGCCCGGCTTCCTGCGCTGCGCTCAGTCCCGCTCCGGACGTGAACTGCGCCGCGCCAAGCAGGGCCGACGCCGCGGCATCGAAGGCGGCGAAGACGCCGTCGTCGAGTGCGATGAGATCGGTGCCGGACGTGAAATCGCCTACGCGGTCGACGTTGCCGGTGGCCGACAGTGGCGCATCGAACAGGAACCGGTCGCTGCCGGGCCCGCCGGTCAGGGTGTCGCTGCCCGCGCCGCCGGCGAGTGTGTCGTCGCCGAAACCGCCGAACAACTGGTCGGCCCCGCGGCCGCCACGCAAGGAGTCGGCGCCGGTGGCACCGTAGAGCGAGTCGGCACCCGCGGCGCCGTTCAGCGTGTCGGCGCCTTCGAGTCCGCTCAGCACGTTCGCGGCTTCGTTGCCGGTGAGGCGGTTGTCGGCGGCGTTGCCGGTGCCATCGATCGCGGTCGCGCCGGTCAGGGTCAGGTGTTCCAGGCGCGCGCCCAGCACGTGACTCACGGAGGATTTCACGCGGTCGCTGCCGCCGGCGTCGGCCAGCGGGTTGGCTGCCACCACCAGGCCGCTGAAGTTGCCGTCGTTTTCCGACCCCAGCAGCGTGTAAGGTCCGAACAACAACAGGTGTTCGCCATTGCCTGCGATCATCGCGGTGCTGCCGGGGCTGCGCCCCCCGGTGCCGTCGGGCTCCGCGGAGACGCGCGCGATCTCGCCGGTCAGCAGGTCCTTGACGAAGACATCGCTGACTCCGTTCGTGTCCCCGTCGACCAGATTCGATGCGTTGCTGACGAAGCCGAGATAACGCCCGTCGGCCGACAACGAAGGCTTGAAGCTGGATCCGTTCGCCTCGTCGCCATCCTGCGTGATCGAGGCACGCACGAGCGTGCCGGTCCGCATGTCGCGCACGAAGATGTCGATCCGGCCGTTGCGGTCGCCCGCCACCAGGTTCGTCGCGTGGCTGGCAAACGCGACGTAGCGTCCGTCGGTCGAGACCGACGGATCCATGCTGGCGCCGTCGAGGCGGGCGCTGAACACGGAGGACGACACGCGTTGCACGCTGCCGCTGACCAGGTCGTGCAGGAATATGTCGGCCACGCCGTTGTTGTCGGCGCCCGCCAGGTTGCTCGCCAGGCTTGCGAAGGCGACGAAGCGCCCATTGGCGGAGATGCTGGCGGTGGCGCTGTCCCCGTTGGGCTGCGCCGCCGTAGCCGAGCTGCCGACACGCGTCACGCTGCCGGTCTGCACGTCCTTGACGAAAACGTCGCGCGCGTTATTGGTGTCCCCTTCAACGAGGTTCCACGCGTAGCTGGCGAAAACGACGTAGCGCCCGTCGGCCGACATTCCCTGCAACGAGCTGCTGGAGTTGCCCATATTGCCCGCTGCATCGCTGGATACGCGCGTGAGGGCGCCGGTGTCGAGGTCCTTCAGAAACACGTCGTCGGCGTCATTTCTGTCGTTCGCCGACAGATTCGCTGCGTCACTGGTGAAGGCGACGAAGCGACCCGACGCGGAAATTGCCGTTTTGCCGTAGTTGGAGCCCGACGCCGGGGTCCCGTCGGTGGAGATCGACGCGCGCACCACCGCCCCGGTTTCCATGTCCTTGACGAACACCGGGCTTCCATAGGCCCCGCCATTGAATACTACGTGGCGCCCGTCGGCGGCAATCGATCCTCCGGCGTTCCCCGGGTGGATCCGCGTGCCATTGGCCGTTTCCGAAGCGATGCGGTTGTTGCGCACCATCGATTCGCTGATCGTGTCCGCGGCCGAGTCGATCGCGTAGACGTCGTCGCCGGCGCCGCCGGCGAGCGCGTCGGCTCCGCTGCCGCCGGCCAGCGTGTCGTTGCCGTCGCCGCCGATCAGTGTGTCGTGACCTTCCAGTCCGCGCAGGGAGTTGTTGCCGGCGTTGCCGGTCATGCGGTTGGCGAGTGCGTTGCCGGTGCCGATGCTGTGGCGTTCGCCGGCCAGGAGCAGGTTTTCCTGGTGCTCGCCCAGCGTGCGCGTGGTGAGGCTCGCCACGGTATCGATGCCGCCGTCGGGACCCTCGATCACCACATCGCCGAGGATGTCGGTCAGATAGGTGTCGTCACCCTTGCCGCCGCTCAGCGTGTCGGCGCCACCGGCGCCGTCGAGTGTGTTGTTGCCGGCGTTGCCGACCAGCAGGTTGGGCAGGGCGTTGCCGGTGGCGCGTGCATCGCCGGCCACGGGGAGCAGCGCAAGATCCTCGATGTGCTCCTCGAGCGTGCGGCCCACGCGTGACTGCACCGTGTCGTGACCGGCGTCGGCGGTCTCGATGATGAGGTCGGCGCCGTCGTCGACGATATAGGTGTCGTCACCGGCCCCCCCGTCCATGGTGTCGGCACCGGCGCGCCCGTCGAGGAGGTTCGCCGCGGCGTTGCCGCCAAGACGGTTCGCGGCGTCGTCGCCGAACCCGTCCACGGGATCGCTGCCTGTCAGGTGCAGGTTTTCGACGTGGGCGTGGGAAGCGAGCACGGTGGTACGCGGCGAACGGACGGTATCGTTGCCTCCGCCGGCATTTTCGATCACCAGATCACCGGCTTGCGCGAGGACGTAGGTGTCGTCGCCGGCGCCACCGAGCATGGTGTCGGCGCCGCCCCGGCCATCGAGCAGGTTCGCGGCCGCGTTGCCTTCGAGCCGGTTCGCGTCGTCGTTGCCGATGGCGTCCGCGGGATCGGTGCCGAGGAGTTGCAGGTGCTCGATGTGGGGCAGTTCCAGCAGGGACAGGGTGAACGGCGAACGGACGGTGTCGTTGCCGCCGTCGGCGTTCTCCATGACGCGATCGCCGGACTGGTCGATCACGTACACATCGTCTCCGACCCCGCCTTCCAGCGTGTCGGCGCCGCCGGCGCCGTCGAGGATCTGCGTACCATCGGCGCCACGCAGCACGTCGTCCTCGCCGGTGCCGGTCAGGATCGGATCGCGCAGCGCGTTGCCCGCACGATCGAAGCGCTGCGCCACTTTCCCGGCGAACTGCGGCACCTCGAGCAGCCAGCCGCCGTCGCTGGTCGCGACCACGTGCGGCGTCGGCCGGTAAAAGTCGTTGCGGTCGCGTGCCGCTGCCTCGAAAACGGCACGTTGCCCGACTGCCGAACCAGCGGCGTCGAAGGCTTGCATCGCCGTGATGGTGGCGGCGGAGTCGGTGAACCAGGCAAGCACGAAACCGCCGTCGTCGAGTGCCGTCAGGGTGGGATCGAAGTACGGATCGACGTATTCGTCACTGACCGCGATGCGCGGCGAGCGGGGGGTTCCATCGTCGGCGAACACCTGGAACTCGATGCCATGAGCGTAGGGATACAGGCTCCCCGACTCCCAGGCAACCACGAAGCCGCCCCCGCTGAGGACCGCGACGTCCACCACATGCCGGGCCGCACTCACACCTTCCGGTGTCACGAAGAATTGCGGGCCGGCAGTGCCGTCCTCCCCGTATATTCGGGCTCGCACCGATATCGGCTTGTCGATCTGGTAGCCGTAGTACCAGGTAGCGACGAAGCCACCGCTGTCGAGCCCGGCAAGCGTGAGGGCACCCATGTGGTTTGCCTCGCCTCCTGCGGCCGCGACCTGCAGCAGGGGGCCGGCAGTGCCCGCGGAATCGAACTGGCGTGCGTAGAGTTTCGTGCCCCCCACGGATTCCGGGGCACGCCAACCGAGGACGAATCCGCCGTCGGCGAGCGCGGCGAGGGCGGGCGTCTCCGCGTAGCCGCGGGAATCGTCGATGCGGAGTTGCTCGCCGAGCGCGCGCCCGGAACTGTCGAAACGCTGCACGCGCAGCAGCGAGTTCGCATCGTCGGACGCCCCGGTGCCCCACGCCACCACGACGCTGCCGTCGTCCAGTGCGGCGATTGCCGGCGCGACCGACCAGGGCCTCGTCGACGGTGTGTTCACCAGCGTGGCGGCGCCCTGCGGCTGATCCTCCGATGTCGATGTACGGATGAAGAGTTGCAGTCGATGGGCGCTGTCGTACGCGGTCCAGGCGAACGCATACCCGCCACCGGGAAGCGCCGCGATCGCGCTGTGCAGCGCTGTTTCCGCGAGGACGGCTGGACCGGTAAGTGACAGCGTGAGGTCGCGATCCGCGAAGCGCAGCACCTCGATGTCCGCGATGTGGTCCGTGCCGAGGTCACCGTCCGCTGCCGTGCGGTCGACGAGCCAGTGGTGGCTGCCCGTGCTGCCGAGCGCGAACGACGCCGCCTTGCCGGCGAACGCCGCGCTGTCGTGGCCGCCGCCACCGAGCAGCAGGTCGTTGCCGAGTCCGCCGGCCAGCGTGTCGTCGCCGTCGTCCCCGTGCAGCGTGTCGTCGCCGGAGCGCCCGCCCAAGGCATCGTTGCCGCCGTCGCCGCCGATCCGGTTCGCGTCGCCGCTGCCCCACAGCACATCGGCGAAGGCACTGCCGAGAGCGTGTTCGATACCCGTCAAGCGGTCCTGTCCGGCACCACCGGTCTGCTGCACGGTACTCAGCGCCAGGTCCACGGTGACGCCGGCGGGGGCATCCTGGTAGCCCGCCAGGTCGGCTCCCGCGCCACCGTCCAGCGTGTCGTCGCCGGCATTGCCGGACACGGTGTCGTCGCCGGCGCCCGCGATCACCGAATCGTTGCCGGCGTAACCGAGCAGGTAGTCGGAACCGCTGCCGGAGACGATCAGGTCCGCTCCGCTCAGCATCTCGCTGTCGGGATCTTCCGACTCGTACGGCATTTCGATGCCGGTGATCTTCACCAGGACCCGGCGCTCGCCGTCCTCGTTCAGGAAAACCGCCATGCTGCGCAGGATGCCGGTGACGTCGTCCCGTGCGTCGATCTCGAAGTCACCTTCGTAGCGGAGCACGACGTCGGCCATTTCGAGTGTCAGTGCGCTGAGCAACGACTGCGAGCGACTGCCCTCGATGGTCGTGACGAGGGTGGCTCCCCGGGCGTCCCGGGCGAGCATCCGCAGCAACGTGGGGGTGTCGGTCAGGACCTCCCATTCCCGCGCGACGAAGCCGGCGAGGAACTCGCCGGCCGCGATCGCGGGCGGAATGCCGTACATGTCGTCCTCGAGACGCATGTCCGCCGCGAAGTCACCGAACGTCACGTTCGCCATGCGAACCTCCCTGTTCCGTAGAGTCCCTTGCGAGCGCAGATTCTACACCGGCAGCGACGCCGGACTACATATCGCTGATCCCCGCCCTGCGCAGCAGCCACTTCTCGCCCTCGACGGCGAGGAACTTCGCCAGCGCGAGGCCTGCGATCAGCGCCCACGACAAGGCGTCGAGCGCGGTGGTGTGGAACAGCGTCTGCATGAACGGTGCGTATGTGAACGCGATCTGCAGCACGATCAGCAATGCGCTGGCCCAGAACGCGACCGGGTTGCCATACAGCGTGTCGCGCGTGAGTGCCGATGCCGTGAAGTGACGCACGTTGAACAGGTAGACGATCTCGCCGAGCACCAGCATGTTGACGACCGCCGTGCGTGCGGTCTCGATGCTGTTGCCACGCGCCAGTTCCACGTAATAGACGACCAGCGTCACCGCCACCATCAGCAGGCTGATATACAGGATGCGCGACAGCAGTCGTGGCGTGACCAGCGCCTCCCCGGGCGGGCGGGGCGGACGGCGCATCACGCCGGGTTCGGCCGGTTCGAACGCGAGCGCGAGCGCGAGCGTCACTGCCGTGACCATGTTGACCCACAGGATCTGCGCCGCCGTCACCGGCAACGCCAGACCGAAGGCGATCGCGAGCAGGATCACGCCGGCCTCGCCACCGTTGGTTGGCAGGATGAACAGCAACGCCTTCTTGATGTTGTCGAACACCGTGCGGCCCTCGCGCACCGCGCGTGCGATGCTCGCGAAGTTGTCGTCGGTGAGCACCAGGTCGGCGGCCTCGCGCGCCGCGTCGGTGCCGCGGCAGCCCATCGCGACACCGATGTCGGAGGCCTTCAGTGCGGGGGCGTCGTTGACGCCGTCGCCGGTCATCGCGACCAGGTGCCCCTTGGACTGCAGCGCGCCGACCAGTCGCTGCTTGTGTTCCGGGCTCGCGCGCGCCACCACGTCGGTGCTGTCCACGATTCGTGCGAGCCCGGCGTCGTCGAGCGTCTCGATGTGCTCCCCGGTCAATGGTTGGGCGCTGTTCAGACCGAGTTCGCGTGCGATCGCCGCCGCTGTGCCCGCGTGATCGCCGGTGATCATGACCACGCGTACGCCGGCGCGCCGGCAATCGGCGACCGCGGTGATCGCTTCCGGACGCGGTGGATCGATGATCCCGACCAGTCCGAGCAGCGTGAAGCGTTGCGTGATGTCGTGCAGCGCGAGTGCGGTCGTGTCCGCCGGGAACGCCGCGCGTGCGAGTGCCAGCACGCGTTCGCCGCGCATTGCGGCCGCGTCGATTACGCGGCACCAGCGCGCGGGATCGAGTTCATGCCCGGCTGCGTCGTGCGTGCACAGCGCGAGCACGCGCTCCGGGGCGCCCTTGAGTTCGACGATCACATGGCCTTCGTGGTCGTGATGCAGCGTCGCCATGAAGCGGTGTTCGGACTCGAACGGGATTTCGTCGACGCGCGGGGCATTGGCGTGTTCGGTCGCCGCGTCCAGCCCGGCCTTCAGCGCGAAGGCGAGCAGCGCACCCTCGGTGGGGTCGCCCACCAGGGTCCAGTCGCCGGTCTCGTCGCGCGAAAGGCGCGCGTCGTTGCAGTGCAGCGCCGCGCGCGCGAGCGCCGCCAGCGCCGCGTCCTGCTGGGGGTCGATGGCGTTGCCCGAGTCGTGGAAGCCGCCTTCGGGCGCGTAGCCCACGCCGCTGACGGCGAGCGTGCGCGTCGGCAGCACCACGGTGACCACGGTCATCTCGTTGCGGGTCAGCGTGCCGGTCTTGTCGCTGCAGATCACCGTGACCGAGCCCAGCGCCTCGACGGCCGGCAAGCGTCGCACGATGGCGTTTGCGCGCGCCATCGTGCGGGTGCCGATCGCCAGCGTGATCGTCACGATCGCCGGAAGTCCTTCGGGGATCGCCGCGACCGCAAGGCCGACCACGGCCAGGAAGGCGTCGAGCGCCGGCATGGCCTGCACGTAGTGGCCGTAGAGGAAGCTCACTGCCGCCACGGCTACCACGAACAGCGTGATCTGGCGTGCGAATTGGTCCAGGCGGCGGGTCAGCGGGGTGGCAAGCTGTTCGGTTTCGGCGACCAGGCGGCCGATGCGGCCGATCTCGGTGTCGGTGCCGGTGGCCACCACCACGCCGCGTGCCTGGCCGAACGCGACCACGGTGCCCGACCACGCCATGCAGTGGCGGTCTCCGATCGACGCGGTGGGATCTACCGCCGCGGGATCCTTTTCGACCGGCACCGATTCCCCGGTCAGTGCCGCTTCGACCACACGCAGGTTCTTCACCCGCAGCAGGCGCAGGTCGGCCGGAATGCGGTCGCCGGACTCGAGCAGCACGATGTCGCCCGGAACCAGATCGCCCGCGTCGATCTCGTGGCGTTCGCCCTCGCGCAGCACGGTGGCGCGGCTGGCGAGCATCGCACGTACCGCCTCCAGCGCCTGTTCGGCCTTGCCCTCCTGGACGAAACCGATCACCGCGTTGATCACGACCACACCGAGGATGACCAGCGCATCGACGAGGTGATCAACCCACAGCGTCATCAGTCCGGAGGCGAGCAGCACGTAGATCAGCGGGTTGTGGAACTGCAGCAGCAGGCGCAGCAGCGGGCCGCGCGATGCGGGTGCCGGCAGGCGGTTCGGGCCGTGGCGCGCGAGCCGTTCGGCTGCCCCGGCGTGGCTGAGCCCGTGGCTGGCGTCGGCGGTGAGTTCGTGAACTACCTCGCTGGAGTTCCTGGCGTGCCAGTTCATCGCGTCCTCCCGGTTTTACTGCAAGTCCGGCCGGAGATCGTCCCGCAGGTTCGGTCTGTGGCCGAACAATTCATGTCCGGGCGCAGCCCGGACCTACGCGAACACGTCGCCGCAGGTTCGGCCTGTGGCCGAACAATTCATGTCCGGGCGCAGCCCGGGCCGCGCGTGGTCAATGCCCGGTCGCCGCGTGGAGCTGCACGCGGTCGCGGCCGGCGGCCTTGGCGGCGTAGCAGGCGGCGTCGGCGTCGTTCATCAGCACTCCGGCATCCGCGCTCGCGGCGTCGATCGGTGCGACGCCGATGCTGGCGCCGATGGTGAACTCGTGCCCTTGCCAGATGAAGCGGAATTCACGCACCGCGTCGCACAGCTCCTGCGCGATCTCCACCGCCTTGTCGCTGCGGCAGTGCTCGAGCAGCACGCCGAACTCGTCGCCGCCCAGGCGCGCGAGGGTGTCGCGCTGGCGCAGCCGCTGGTGCAGCAGCAGGCTGACCTGGCGCAGCAGTTCGTCGCCGGCGGCGTGTCCGCAGCTGTCGTTGACCACCTTGAAGCGATCCAGATCGAGATAGCACAGCGCATGCACGGCGCCCTTGGTGCGTGCCCCCTCGATCGCGTTCGCGAGCCGGGTCTCGAATTCGCTGCGGTTCACGAGGCCGGTCAGTGCGTCGTGCGAGGCCTGCCAGGCCAACCTCGTGGCACGTGCGTGCGCTTCGGTGACGTCGCGGAACACCATCACGGCGCCGAGTACCTCGCCGCCGATCCGCAGCGGCTGCGAGGAGTATTCGGCGGTCAGCGCGCTGCCGTCGGCGCGCCACAGCGTCTCCACCAGGCCGCGCCGCGCGATGCCCGCGCGGAACGCGTCGTAGATCGGGCACTGCTCTGCGGGGTAGGGCGAACCGTCGCTGCGGCTGTGGTGGATCCGCGGGTGTGTGGGCTCCCCGAGGATCTGCTCGCGCCGGTAGCCGAGCATCTCGAGCGCGGCGTCGTTCACGAAGGTGCAGCGGCCTTCGGTGTCCAGGCCGTAGATGCCTTCACCGGCCGATTCGAGCAGCAGGCGGAAACGCTCCTCGCTGGCGCGCAGCGCGTTCTCCGCGAGCCGGCGCTCCTCGATCCCGGCCAGCAGGCGTGCGTTCGCCTGCTCCAGCAGCCGCGTCTGCTCGGCGAGCTGCGCGGTGCGCACCTCGACCATGCGCTCGAGGCGCTGGCGCAGTTCCTCTTCGGTGCGCCGGTCCTCGCTGACATCGATCCGCACCCCCTGCAGGAACAACGGTTCGCCGCCCGCGTCGCGGACCAGGCGCGCCTCGTCGAGCAGCCAGCGCGGTGTGCCGTCGGCGGCCAGCACGCGGTATTCACGGCGCAGCGGCTCGCCGGAAACGCAGCACTCGAGGTACGCGGCGCGCAGATCGTCGCGGTCCTGCGGATGCACGCGCGCGAGCACGCCGTCGGGGTCCGCGAGAAGGTCCCGCGGGTCGAGTCCCAGTGAGCCCACCTGCGGGCTCACGTACAGCAGGCGTGCGGAACCGTCGGGTGCGGCCATGTACGTGATGGCGGGAATCTGCTCGACCAGCGTGCGGAACTTCGCTTCGGCGGCGCGTTTCTCCGCGTCGAGACGCTGCTCGCGCAGCACGCGTTCGATCACCGCCGGCAGCAGCTGCAGATGGCTGCGCTCGTTGTCCTTGACCAGGTAGTCGCGGGCGCCGTGGCGCATCGCCTGCACTGCCATCGCGACATTGTCGGCGCCGGTCAGCATCAGCACCGGGATGCCGGGATCGCCGTCACCCACCCGCAGCTCGGCCAGGAACTCGATTCCGCTGAGATCCGGCAGATGGTAGTCGAGCAGCACCAGGTCCGGTGGTTCCTCGCGCGCGAGTGCGATGCCCTCGCGGGCGGTGGCGGCTTCGCGCAGCTCGAAGTCGTACTCCGCGTGTCCGGCCAATGCGCGCCGGCAGGCCAGGCGATCGACCAGGTCGTCGTCGACCAGCAGCACGCGCACGCGGGTGCGTTGTGTCATCGAATTCACTCCGGCATTTCGCTGATGGTCCAGTACGCATCGACCGTGCGCATGGTGTCGACGAAGCGCTGGTAGTCGACCGGCTTGCGGATATAGCCCGCGACGCCCAGATCGAAGCTCTGCACCTTGTCGCGCTGTTCCTCGGACGTGGTCAGCACGATCACCGGGATGCGCCGGAAGCGGTGGCCCTCCGCCTTCACGACGCGCAGGAACTCGATGCCGCCCATCACCGGCATGTTGAGGTCGAGCAGGATCAGGCAGGGGCGTTCGTGGCGCGCATCGTCGAGCCAGGCGAGCGCCGCCTCGCCGTTCTCGACGTGCTCGATCGGGTTCGTGATGTGCAGCGCCTTCAGCGCCCGGCGCACGGTCATGGTGTCGATCTGGTCGTCCTCGACCAGCAGGATGGGCTTGGCATCGGACTTCATGCGCGGTGCTCTCCTCGACTTGCGGGTTGGGCTGCCTTCGGCAGCGTGAAATGGAACGTGGCTCCTTCGCCGGGTCGTGACTCCACCCAGACCTTGCCACCGTGCAGCTCGACGATCTTGCGCACCAGCGCGAGCCCTACGCCGGTGCTCTCCTTGCGGTCGCGCGGCGTGAGCACCTGGAACAGCTGGAAGATGCGCTCGTGGTGGCGCGGATCGATGCCCGGGCCGTTGTCGGCGACGCTGATCCGCCAGCGCTCGCCCTGGTCGGTGGCGAAGACGCGGATCGCGCAGTGCGGCTGGTGCCGGTGCGCGATCGCGTTGCCGATCAGGTTCTGCAGTACCTGCTGCAGCCTGGTCGCGTCGCCCTCGACGACCGGCAGCGCGCCTTCGACCGTGACCGTGACCTCCGGCGGTGGCGCCAGCAATTGCAGCGCCTGCGCGAGCAGCACGTTCAGATCGACCGGCGCACGCGACGGTTCCGTGCGTCCGACGCGGGAGTACTCGAGGATGCCGTCGATCAGCGCGTCCATGCGTGTCACCCGATTCTTCATCAGCGACAGGTATTCGCGCCCCTGGTCGTCGAGCGCCGTTGCGTAGTCGGCGAGCAGCCAGTCAGCCAGCGAGCCGATGCCCCGCAGCGGCGCCTTCAGGTCGTGGGACACGACGTAAGCGAAGTTCTCCAGTTCCTCGTTCATCGTGCGCAGATCCGCGATCAGTGCGTTCTGGCGTGCCTCGGACCGGCGACGTTGCGTGAGGTCGTGCAGCACGCCCGTGAAGTGCGACTCGCCGCCCAGGACCATCTCGCCAACCGACAAGCCTACTGGCACCTCGCTGCCGTCCTTGCGGCGCGCGCTCAGTTCGCGCACCGTGCCGATCAGATTCGCTCCCTGGCCGCGCAGATAGCGCTCGAGGTAACCGTCGTGGCGGCCGCGGTGCGGCTCGGGCATCAGCAGCGAGACGTTGCGCCCCACGACTTCGGCCGCTGCGTAACCGAACAGGCGCTCGGCGGCCGGATTGAAGCTCTCGATGAGTCCGTTCGAATCGATGGTGACGATGCCGTCGCCCGCGTTGGCGACCACCGCGTGCAACCGCTCCTCGCTGGCGCGCCGCTCGCTCGTTTCGCGCCGGATGCGTGCGTACAGCGCCCCGAGCGCGAGCGCGACCAGCATCAGCAACAGTGCCAGCATCGACAGCGTGCGGTTGGCGCTGTGTTCGACGGCCTGGCGTCGCGCGGCGATGTGACCGTCGAGTTCGGCCTGCATTGCCACGACCACCGCCCGTACGTTCTCCATCTCCGCGCGACCGGGTCCGGCGGCCAGTTGTCTGCGGCCCGCCTCGGCGCCGTCGCGCCGGTGCGCCTCCAGCACGGCGTCGAGCCTCCCGAGTCGTGTCGCGATGCTGGCGCGCAGTTCGGGCAACCGCGCGTTCAGCTCGGATTTGTCCTCGGTCAGCGTGTCCAGTTCGTCGAGCAACCCGTAGATCCGCCGCAGCGCCTGTTCGCGGGTCAGCAGTTCCTGATCACCGCCGAGCAGCAACCACAGGCGCTGGCGCGCCTCGGCCTGGTTCAGCAGGGAATAGACGGTCTCCAGCGCGGTCACGGCGCGTTGCGAGCGGTCGAGTGCGGCGCTGGTCGCGACGAAACCGACCGTGGTGCGGTACAGCCCGGTGCCGACGATCGCCAGCACGATGACGGCCAGTACGAAACCGGCGAGGATCTGGGTCTCGATCCGCCATCGCATCATGTGCTCGCCGTCCTCCGCCCGCCGGCGCGCTTGAAGCCCGCGCGCGCTCGCTGCATATAATGCCTGCGTTCCAGCCCGCTCGGGAGATTGCGATGCGCCGGTCGATTCACATGCTGTTCGGTCTGTTGCTGCTGCTCAACCTGGGCGGCTGCGGGTACAACACCCTGCAGGGCGCCGACGAGCAGACGAAGTCCGCCTGGTCGGAGGTGCTCAACCAGTACCAGCGGCGCGCCGACCTGGTGCCCAACCTCGTGAACGTCGTCAAAGGGTACGCGGCGCACGAGAAGGAGGTTTTGACGCGGGTCACCGAGGCGCGTGCCCGCGTCGGCAGCGTCACGCTCCCGCCCGAAGCGCTCGAGGACCCCGAGGCGCTGGCGCGCTTCCAGGCGGCGCAGGGGGAGTTGCGCTCGGCGCTGTCGCGGCTGCTGGTGGTCGCGGAGAACTATCCGCAGTTGAAGGCCGACGCGGCGTTCCGCGACCTGCAGGCGCAGCTCGAGGGAACGGAGAATCGCATCACGGTGGCGCGCAACCGCTACATCGAGGCGGTGCGCGAGTACAACGTCACGGTGCGCCGTTTCCCGGTCAACCTGACCGCGATGCTGTTCGGTTTCGAGCTCAAGCCGCAGTTCGCGGTCGAGGACGAAGCGACGATCGCACGCCCCCCGACCGTAGATTTCGGCACCGAAGAAGCCCCCGCGCCGCAGGGCTGAACCGGTGACCGCGGCGGCCTCGCGCTGGTTGGTGCTCGCGCTGCTGGCGCTGGGCGGGGAGCTGCCGGTCTGCCATGCGCTGGTCGAGGTCCCCGCACTGGAGGCGCGCGTCACCGATCCCGGCGGCGTGCTCGATGCCGCCGCGCGCGCGCGGATCGAGGAATCGCTGCGTGCCTTCGAGGCGCTGAAGGGCGCGCAGCTCGCGGTGCTGATCGTGCCGACGACGGCACCCGAGACGATCGAGCAGTACGGGATCCGCGTGGCCGAGGCCTGGCGGCTGGGCCGCGCCGGCATCGACGACGGTCTGCTGCTGATCGTGGCGACCGCGGACCGCGCGCTGCGCATCGAGGTGGGTTACGGGCTCGAGGGTGTGGTGCCGGACGCGGTCGCCAGGCGCGTGATCGACGAAACCATCACGCCACATTTCCGGCGAGGGGAGATCGCGGCCGGCATCGACGCCGGCATGCAGCAGCTGATGCGCATCATCGACGGCGAGCCGCTGCCGCCGCCCGCGGCAGTGCCCGCCGCACGCCCGCCCGAGCTGGTGATGGTCGTGTTCTTCGCGCTGCTGTCGATGGGCGCGGTGCTGCGCCGGATCTTCGGGCGCCTCGCGGGGGCCTGCATCGCCGGCGGCGCGATGGCGCTGATCGCGTGGCTGGTGGTCGGGGTGGCCGTGGTCGCGCTGTTCATCGGCGTGTTCGCCTTCCTGTTCGTGCTGCTCCCCGGCCATGGTGGCGGCGGACGCTGGTCCAGCGGCGGTTTCGGCAGCGGTGGCGGTTTCGGAGGCGGTGGTGGATTCAGCGGCGGGGGCGGCGGCTTCGGCGGGGGAGGCGCGTCGGGACGATGGTGAGCGGGGTGCGGCGCGTGCTGCGTCATCTGCTGCTGCCGCCGTGGCGGCTGCGCCGTGTGTTGCCGCCAGCCGCGTTGCACGCGATCGAGGCGGCGATCTCGGACTCCGAACGCTGGCATCGCGGCCAGATCTGTTTTGCGGTGGAAAGCGCGCTCGATCCGTCGGCTTTGCTGCATGGGCTGGGTACGCGGGGACGCGCGCTGCAGGTTTTTGCCGAACTGGGCGTCTGGGACACAGAGGACAACAGCGGTGTGCTGATCTACGTGCTGCTCGCGGATCACGACGTGGAGATCGTGGCCGATCGGGGTATCGCGGCGCGCGTCGATCCGGCGCGCTGGGAGGCTATCTGCGCCGGTATGGAGCGGGCATTTGCCGCCGGTGACTTCGGCCCTGGCGCACTCGCGGCGATCGTCGCGGTCGGTGAACTGCTGCGCGAGCACTATCCCGGCGCCGGGCCCAACACCGTCGCCGATGCACCGGTCGTGCTGTGAAGCGCGCGTTGCGCAAGCTGAGCAAATGGTAATGACGCCCCCGCAGGGTGCGGCCGGATAATCGGCCGGGTTGCCAAAGGGGGAGACGCGGCGATGGACGAATTCGACGTCTGTGTGATCGGGGCGGGTTTCGGCGGTGCGACCGCGGCGGCGCTGCTCGCGCACGGGGGGCGACGGGTCGCGCTGCTCGACAAGACCGCGCGCGCCGGCGGCAAGGCGCAAACCACCGAGCGACTCGGCTACCGCTTCGAGATGTTCGGCGCGGTCGGCATCCCGGCGTTCAACTCGCGTTTCCACGAACTCGTGGAGCGTCTCGGCGTGGCCGACCGGGTGCAATTCGTGGTGCCGCAGGGCGAGGCGGCCGCGGTGCGCTACAAGGCGCCGGACGGCAGCTGGCGAAGCATGCGCGCGCCGCTGATCGCCACCGGCACGCCGCAGGAGATCGCCAACGCAAAGCGTGTCTACGGTGTCGGGGACGCCGAGCTGGAGGCGCTCGGCAACTACTACGGCGCGCTGTTCGCGCTCGACGATGCGGCGCTCGCCGCGCTCGAGGACGTCGGCATGCTCGGCTGGATGCGGCAGTTCGGGCTGCATCCGGCGCTCGAGGCGCAGATCTGCATGAACCTGAACACGCTGTTCGTCGCACCCGTGAATCGCATCGCCGCGTCCGAGGCGATTCCGGTGTTGCGCGCGCAGGCGCTGGGTGGCGCGGGGCGCTACCACGTGGGCGGTTACGGCCGCGTGGCGGAGGTTTGCGCGGAGGTGGTGACCGAGCGCGGCGGCGTGTTTCGCAGCAAGTGCCGCGCCACGCGGATCGTGGTCGAGAACGGTCGCGCGGTAGGCGTGGAGACCGCCGACGGGCTGATCCGTGCGCGCGCGGTGGTGTCCGGGGCGGGCATTCAGCCGACCGTGCTCGCGCTCGCGGGACGCGAGCATTTTCCCGCGGACTACGTGCGACGAGTGGAAACGCTGGAACCCTCGTGGTCGATTGCCGGTTACCGTTACGTGCTCGACGCGCGCGTGTTCGACGCGGGGCTGATCCCGATCTTCTCCGACCAGAGCTGGCTCGACGACGAGCGCTTCGCGCGCATGGAGCGCGGGGAGTGGCCCGACGTGCCGCTGATCGCGATCGACGTGGCGTCCGAGTTCGATCCCTCGCTGGTCGCGGTTCCCGGCCACCAGGTCGCTAACTGCCAGGTGTTCTGCTCGGCGGATCCGGAATCGACCAACTGGCGCGAAGCGATCCGGCGCGCCGACGAGGTGATCCGCGAGCTGTGGCCCGAACTCGATCGCCATGTGCTGCGCAAGGAGCCGTACGGGCCGAAGCAGGTTTCCGGCCTGAGCCGCGACTCGGTGGTGCCCGGCGCCGGCGGCGAGGCGGTCGGGCTGGCGCAGGTGGTTGGGCAGGTAGGGCGGTCGAAGCCGGCTGCGCGCACGCCGCTCGCCGGCCTGTATCTGGTCGGCTGCGACGCGGGCGGCACCGGCTCCGGCACGCACCAGGCGGTGGATTCCGGCTTCAAGGTTGCCGCGATGGTCGAGGCCGACCTTGCCGCGCTCCCGTACCCGTAGGTCCGGGCTGTGCCCGGACGGGTGCGCCCGGACATTGTTCGGCCACAGGCCGAACCTACGCCAGGCCCCGTCTGTACGGCCGCAGGCCGGACCTACGCGCGGCGTTCGCGCTGGCGGTGGATCTCGGCCGAGGTGAACGCGGTCATGTTGAAAATGCCGCGCGAGGTCACCGACGGGATCACCACGTGCGCCGGCTTGCTGAAACCCGTGAACAGCGGCCCGATCAGCAGCGCGTCGGTCAGCGCGCGGATCATGCCGAGCGTGATGTTGGCAGCGTCGATGTTCGGCATGATCAGCAGGTTCGCGCTGCCGCGCAGGTTGGCCCCCTCGTAGATCGTCTTGCGGAACGCCTCGTTCATCGCGGTGAACGAGTGCATCTCGCCGTCGATCTGCACCTCCGGCAACTGCTCGCGCAGGATCTGCGCCGCGTGGCGCATCTTGATCGCCGACGGCGCCTGCGAGGTGCCGAAGTTCGAGTGCGCCAGCAACGCCACCCGCGGCGTGATGCCGAAGTGGCGCACCATCTCGATGCTGGCGCGCGTCGTCGCGATTACCTGCTCCACGCTGGGATCGACCGTCAGGAAGGCGTCGGCGATGAACAGCGGCCCTTCGGGCAGCAGCAGCGCGCACAGCGACGAGACGTGGCGCTGCTCGTCACCGCTGGCCAACACGCCGCGGATCGTGCGCAGGTGGTCGCTGAACGCACCTACCTTGCCGCAGATCAGGCCGTCGGCCTCGCCGCGCGCCACCAGCACCGCAGCCAGTGCCGAGGACTGCGTGCGCATCGCGATCTGCGCGGCCTCCACCGACACGCCCTGGCGGCCGACGATCCGGTGGTACGCCTGCCAGTACTCGGGCCGGCTGTCCGCCTCCTCGGGATCGATCACCTGCACGTCACGCCCGATCTCGATGTGCATCGACAGGCGCTCGATCTGCGCACGGATCGCGTCGGGACGCCCGATCAGGATCGGTTCGGCGACGCCTTCGTCGACCACCGACTGCACGGCCAGCAACACGTCCTCGTTCTCGCCCTCACCGTAGACGATGCGCGCGCGATGCTCGCGCGCGACGTCGATGCACGGCTGCATGAACAGGCCCGAGCGGTTCGAGAAGCCGTGCAGTCGCCGGCGGTACTCGTCGAGGTCGGCGATCGGGCGCGTGGCGACACCGCTTTCCATCGCCGCCTTCACGACCGCGAGCGGCACGTCCTCGATGAGGCGCGGATCGAAGGGCTTGGGGATCAGGTACTGCGGGCCGAACTTCAGCGTTTCACCGGCGTAGGCCTGCACCACCTCGTTCGGTACTTCCTTCTCGGCGAGTCCCGCGATCGCCTTCACCGCAGCCGCCTTCATCGCGTCGTTGATGGTGCTGGCGCCACAATCGAGCGCGCCGCGGAAGATGAACGGGAAGCACAGTACGTTGTTGACCTGGTTCGGGTAGTCCGAGCGCCCGGTGGCGAGGATCGCGTCCGGGCGTACCGCCAGCGCTTCCTCGGGCATGATCTCGGGCGTCGGGTTGGCCATCGCGAGGATCAGCGGGTGCGGCGCCATCTTTTGCACCGACGCCGCCTTCAGCACGCCGGGGCCGGACAGCCCCATGAAGATGTCGGCGCCTTCCATTGCCTCGTCGAGCGTGCGCAGCGAGGTGGCACGTGCGTATTTCTGCTTCCACGGGTTCATGCCCTCGGTGCGGCCCTCGTAGACCACGCCGGAGCGGTCGACCAGCGTCACGTGGGCCGGATCCAGACCCATCGAGACCAGCAGGTCCACGCAGGCGATGCTCGCCGCGCCGCTGCCCGAGACGACCATCTTCACGTCCCCGATGCGCTTGCCGACCACGCGCAGCCCGTTGTAGACCGCCGCACCGGCCACGATCGCGGTGCCGTGCTGGTCGTCGTGGAAGACCGGGATCTTCATGCGCTCGCGCAGCCGCTGCTCGACGAGGAAGCACTCGGGCGCCTTGATGTCCTCGAGGTTGATGCCGCCGAAGGTCGGTTCCAGCGAGGCGATGATGTCGACCAGCTTGTCGACGTCCTTCTCCTCGATCTCGATGTCGAACACGTCGATGTTCGCGAACTTCTTGAACAGCACCGCCTTGCCTTCCATGACCGGCTTGCCGGCGAGCGGGCCGATGTCGCCGAGTCCTAGCACCGCGGTGCCGTTGGTGACCACCGCGACGAGGTTGCCACGTGCGGTCACGGCGGCGGCTTGGGCGGGGTCCTTCTCGATCAGTTCACAGGCGTAGGCGACCCCGGGCGAGTAGGCGCGCGAGAGGTCACGCTTGTTGGCCAGCGGCTTGGTCGGCTGGATCGCCAGTTTTCCGGGCGTGGGGTGGGTGTGGTAACGGATCGAACTCTCGCGGAAGGAATCTTCCATCAACATGGCGCTCCGGCAGCAGCGGGCGCCCCGTGCGGGCACCCGAAAGTGGAAAAACGGGCGGGATTATAGAGAGCGGGGTGCGCGATGGCCACGCCGGGGGGTCATTTCCTGGTCCAGGCGCCGTTCTCGGTCTGCACGTAATGCCCGGTCGGCGTTTTCTGCAGTGCCTTCTCGGCTGCCAGCAGTTCGACCGCGCGCAGCTCGGCGCCGGTACGTGCAGCGATCGCACGGTAGTTGTCGCGCCGGGCGGCGTTGACCTCGGCGACCAGCGTGCGCGCCTCGGCGGGAGCCGACGGGGCCACCAGTCCGACGTAGCCGTCGCGCTGTTCGCCGACCCAGCCGGCGTTCTTGGCCTCCTGGATGTCGAGCGCGAACGCCGCGGCGCTGGCGGCGATCGCCGCGCCGGCGACCAGGATCTTCAGTAACTTCCTCATGCGCGTCTCCATTGGGCGGGTGTGGCTCAGAACAGGCCCTTGTCTTCCTCGAACATGTCCTCGAGTTCACGGTCGACCTTCACGCGGATCTCGTGCTCGATCTTCACGTTGAGGTTGATGGTGATCGGTTTGTCCGGCGCCTCGACCTTGACGGTGGGGGTGCAGCCCGCGACGGCGACCAGCCACAGCGAGGCGATCAGGTAACGCAAGCGCATCGGCTTCTCCCTCTTCCTGGATCCGGTATACGACCGGACACTCGCTCGTTCGGCCGGAGGCCGAACCTACAGGCGTTTTTCCAGCCAGGCGTTGACGCGATCCGCCGCGCTCAGGCTTCGCATCAGGGTGCGCAAGTTGGTCTCCAGTGTCAAATTGAGATGCACCGGGCGCGTCGTGTCGAGGTCCGGGTTGCGGCCGCGGATCGCGGCAGCGACCGCCAGCGTGCCGTCCGCGCCGTAGTCGAGGGTGGCTTCCAGGCTGTCGAATTCGAGGTTCGACAGTGCCTTGCGGCTCAGAGACACCTCCACCGACTCCTGCGCCGGCGCGCTGGTGCCGCGGTAACGGATCACGCCGGGCCCCGCACTGCGCACCGTACCTCGGTGCAGCGTCGGCACACCGTTGGCGAGGCGCAGCGGCAGTTCACCGTCGAGCCGGCCGCCGAGTCCGAGTTCCGGCTTCGCCAGCAGTGTCGCGACGCGCGCGAGATCGATCCCGCGCACACTGGCGGCGATGTCGAGCGGGCCATCGATGGCGGCATCGATGGCGGCGACCGTGACACTGCCGCCGAGTACCGTCGCGCCGACGTCGCGCAGCTGCCAGCCGGCGGCCGTCTGGTGCAGCGTGGCGCGCAATGCATCGATGGTGATGCCGGCGTTCACGCTGCGCGCGGCGCAGACGATGTCCTCGCTCAGCTTCAGGCGCGCGGTGCGCCAGACCAGGCCGAACGGCGCGCAGTCCACCCCGACGAAAGCCGCGCGGCCGACGGTGCCGCCAAGGCCGCTCGCGCTGCCTTGCAGGCGCACACGCGGGTTCTGCGCGCTGCCGTCGAGGCGTGCGGTCGCACGCAGCATGCCGGCACGCAGATCGCCAGTGAACAGCGTCTGGCCTTCGCCGAGCAGCGTGTGCAGCAGGCCCTCGCCCCAGCGCCACGCGCTGGTATCGAGCGAGAGTTCGCCGCCCAGCGTGGCGTCATGCCATGCGTGCGTGAGGCGCCAGGCGAGCAGGCGCCCGATCGCCGGGTGTGCCAGCGTGCCGTCGACGCCCAGGGTGCCGTCGCCTGCGGCGAGCGTGGCGCGCAGTTCGAGCGGCTGCTGCAGCCGTTCGCGTCCGCGGCTCGCGTGCAGCGAGGCGCGCAGCGTGGCCCGCGGCCGCGCGAGGTCGAAACGCTGCGCAGCGAAGCCTCCCGCCAGACGCAGCGCGAGGTCGTGTGCGGGCTCCGCGAGCTCGATGGCGAAGCTCGTGGCCGGCGCGGCGAGCGTCGTCGATCCAGCCTCCCAGAGCGTTGCCGCGGGCGACTCCAAACGCAGTTCACGGAGGTTCCATCCGCCCGCCGGTAGCCCGCTCAGGCGCAGCGAGCCGCCGCTGGTTCCCAGCGAGCCAGCCGACCACGCGGCATCGAGCGTGAGCAGCAGGGGCATGCGCAGCGCGAGCCCGGCGGTATCCACGCGCGCATCGCAGGCATCGAGCGAGATCACCGCCGCCAGCGACTGCGCGGCGGTGAAGGTGCCGACACACCGGGCGGGCGCCGGACCGAGCGGCGTGTCCAGCGTGGCCGTCACCTGCAGCCGCGCGACCAGCAGCGGATCCATCGCGGCGAACAGATCGGCGCTGCCGGCGGCGTCGAGCGCGAGTTCGCTCAGCGCGGGTGCCGGGCCGAAAGCCGGCATCTCCGCCCGCAGTTCCCAGGCGACCGCATCCGCGGTGGCAGCGGCGCGCAGGTCCAGCGTGCCGTGTGCGCTTGCTCCCGCATCGGCCTGCCACTCGATGCGCCAGGCGCGCGCTTCGTCCGCGAGCGGTTGCCAGCGCAGTTGCGCCGCGATGCCTGACGGTGCACGCAGCGTCGCGTGGCCAGTGGCTCCGGCGTCGGCCACCGTGAGTTCACCCGCCAGCAGTCCGGTGCCGTCGTCGCGCACGAGGCGCAGCTGTTCGACCGTGGCGCCCGAGTGCGCGAGCGCGGGCCACCAGCCGAGCGTCCAGAAGCGTGGCAGCAGCGGCACCACGTCGCGTGCCGCAGCGCTGCCCGGGGCGAGCCGGGCCTCGAGCGCGGCGATCGCCAGCGAGCTCGCCGCGATGCGCAGCGGCCGCACGCTCTCGATGCTCCAGTACCAGCGTGCGTCGTCGATCGAGACCGTCGTCCCGGCGAGTTCCAGTCGCAGGCGGCCGATGCGCCCGCCCGCGGCCCACGCCGAGAGGCCTCGCACCTCCTGCACCACGACTCCCGCCGGCAGGCGTGCGTTCAGCGCCGCGAGCAGCTGCTGCGGGTGCGCGCGCAGCCACAGCGTCGCGGCCAGCACGGCGAGCAGCGCGGTGGTCGCGAGCGCGGCGGCGGTGCGCAACACGCGCGAGCGGATCGTTCGAGGGTGTCGCGGCACGTCGACATCGTCCGGATCGGGTGCCGCGTTTGTAGCAGAACCGGCGCCGCGCTGCATCTGCCGGCGTCGTGATTGCATTCCGTCGCGGCGCGGCGGCAGGTCGTCGCAGGACGACTGCGAAAATTTTCGTGCGCGCTATAAAGGACTCACGTTCGTCGTGAGCGAAGCCGGAAAGGCAAACGGCAACCACGACGACAGCAACCCGCCATCAATGGGTGCCACGGCACCCGAGGAGATCGACGATGAACACGATTCGCAGCTCCAGACTGTTTCTGGCCATCGGTTTCGCGGCCAGCCTGGTCGCCGGCGCGGCGCAGGCCGGGCAATCGCCGACGGTTGCCTCCGAGCAGGAAACGCGCAGCATCACGGTGCGTTTCGATGCCGCTGAACTCGCTTCCAGCGAGGGCGTGCGTGCCGTGTACGAGCGCCTCGAGAACGCGGCGAGGCTCGCCTGCCGCCGCGGCGTCGAGCGCAGCATCGCGGCGCGTGCCGACGAGCTGAAGTGCCGCGAGGCGGCGCTGGCGAAGGCGGTGCAGGAGATTGCCGATGCGAACCTCGTCGGGCTGCATCGGCGCGAGACCGGTGGGCAGGCCGTCGACGACCGTGTCGCCAGTCTGGAGCCGACCTCGCCGGCCAGCTGAGATCCGCCCCTCGCCTTCCCGTGGCCCCGGCGGTGCGCCTTCGCAGCGCGCCGCCGGGTACACCGTTCGTGTGCGAAACATCGCATTCTTGAGCCTGTCGTCGACGCGTTATGCTGCACGATCGACGAACAGGGACCGTTGGTGCCATGAAGGACAGTATCCGCTCGATCGCATTGCTGGCGATCCTCGCGCCGATGCTGCTGCCTTCGCTGGCGCTCAGCGTCTGGCACACCAGCGTGCGGGTGCGAGACGCGCGCCACGGCCTGATCGCACGCGGCGAGCACGAGGTGCGGTATCTGGCCGACGCGAGCTCGCTGGCGCTGCTGGTCGGTGACGTCGAGACGCTGCAACGGCTCGCCGCCAGCAACCTGACCGACGACGATGCCGCCACCGCGGTGCTGTTTCTCGACGCCGAGGGGCAACTGCTCGCGGCTGCCGGAGATGCCCGCGAAGTCGAGCTCGCGCGTGACTGCAGTCACCGCGAAAGCTGCCGGGACGGGACGCCGCGCTACGTGTTCGGCGAGTCGGTGCATGCCGGCGCCGAGCGACCGCGCGGCGGGCTGGAGCTCGGCGCCGGCACCACGAGTCCGCCGCAGCCGGTGGGTACCGTGCTGCTGTCCTTCGATCCGCGACGCATGGTCGGGATCCAGCAGGCGATGCTTCTGCACAGCGCCCTGATCACGGCGCTGGCACTGCTGATCGGGTGGATCGCCGCGGAGTACGTCTCGCGCCGTCTGATCACGCCGATGCAGCGTCTTTCGCGCGTCGTGGCACGCATCCAGGACGGCGAGCTCGGCGCGCGCACTCAGCCGGCGGGAACCGGTGAGCTGCGCGAGCTCGAACTGGGCATCAACGCGATGGCCGACCGCGTCGAGGCAGCGAGTGTGGAGCTGAACCGGCGCGTCGACGAAGCCACGGCCGAGCTGTCGCTGGCGCTGATCGAGCGCGAGCAGCGCAACCGCGAACTCGACCTCGCGCTGGAGCGCGCCGAATCGGCGGCGCGGGCGAAGGACCTGTTCCTGGCGCGAATGAGTCACGAACTGCGCACACCGCTGGCGACGGTGACCGGCTATGCGAAGCTCATGCAACAGTCGCGCAGCGAGGCGCAGCGCGCCGATTTCTACCGTACGCTCGAGCAGGCCTCGCGGATTCTGGTCGCCACCGTCGATGACATCCTGACTTTCGTGAAGCTCGAGGACGGCTCGCTGCGGCTGGAACAGCGCGAGTTCGATCTCGAAGCCTGCATCGAGGACGCTGTCATGATGCAGGCGCCGGCCGCGCACGCGAAGGGACTCGACCTCTTGTGCCACATCGCCGGTGGGTTGCCGTGCTGCGTGATCGGCGATTCGTTGCGGCTGTCGCAGGTGCTGACGAACCTGATCAGTAATGCCATCAAATTCACGGCGGTCGGCATGGTCACCGTGCGACTGCTGGCGGAGAACGGTGCGACGCTGCGGCTCACGGTCGGTGATACCGGTATCGGCATCGCGCCGGAATCGGTACCGCAGCTGTTCCGTCCGTTCGTGCAGGGCGACGAAAGCGTCACGCGGCGTTTCGGCGGCAGCGGCCTCGGGTTGTCGATCACGGCCGGCCTGGTGCAGGCGCTGGGTGGGCGCATCGACCTGCAGAGCACGCCGGGGGAGGGAACCCGCGTCACGGTGCTGCTGCCGCTGCTGTTGCCCGGACGCAGTGCGCCGGTGCCGCCACCGTTGCCGCGCCTGCGTGTGGCCCTGGTGTGGCCCGCCGCGAGTCCGCATCGCGCCGTGCTGCGCGACTACCTCGGCGGCTGCTTCGCGCTGCAGGAGTTCGACGACGCGCGCCAGTTGCAGCAGAGCCTGCGCGCGCGGGACGCCGAGCCTCCCGGGCTGTACGTGCTGGGCGAGGGAGTCGACGAGCGGGAGCTGTCGTCGGACGTGCCGGTCGTGCGCCTGCGCAGGATCGAGGTGATCGCCGACCCGGGGCAGCGCTACTGCCAGGACGTGGTGCCGCTGCCGGCGCGCCGGCGCGACCTGCTCGCCGCGTGCCTGCGCCGCAGCGGACATCCCGAACGCATCGGCGAGAGCTGCTGCCGGGACAGTGTCCGCGACGAGGCGCGCGCGCTCGCGGGGCGCTGCGTGGTCGTGGAGGACAATGCGCTCAACCGGCGCATGATCGCCGCGCAGTTGCGCGCGCTCGGGGTGCGCGTGGTCGAGGCCGCCGGCGGCGAGCAGGCGCTCGCCTTGCTCGCGCACCGGCAGCCGGACCTGGTGCTCGCGGACGTGCACATGCCCGGCATGGACGGGATCACGCTCGCGATGCACGTACGCGACCGCCACCCGGCAGTGCCGGTCTACGCGCTGACCGCGAACGTGATCGGCAGCGAGGAGGCCGCGCTCGCCGCGAGCGGGGTGCGCGCGGTGCTTTACAAGCCGCTCGATCCGGAGCGGCTGCTCGACGTGCTGGCCAACCATGGGCAGCCCGCTCCGCCCTGGCGGGTGCTGGCACGGCCCGGGATCGCCGACGGCGAGGTCGAACGCGAGATCGCCCACCTGTTCGATGCGCTGGGCGAGGCGTGGGAAGCGGGGGCGAACGACGCGGCCGATCTCGCACACCAGTTGCTCGGTTTGGCACGGCTGTTCACGCGCGGGGAACTCGAGGACTGCTGCCTGGATCTGGAGCAGGCGCTGCGCGGCGCCGACGGCGACCGCGCGCGGCAGGAGATCGAAAACCTCGCTATCCTTGTGCGCGCCGATCGGACGGCGGCGCAGTGCGCGCCGCCGGCAGGGAGTTGCACCGGGGGAGCATGAATGAAAGCGGTGATACTGGCGGGCGGCCTCGGCACCCGCATCAGCGAGGAGTCGGCGCTGCGTCCGAAGCCGATGATCGAGATCGGCGGCAAGCCGATGCTGTGGCACATCATGAAGATCTACGCCGCGCACGGCATCAGCGACTTCGTGGTCTGCCTGGGCTACAAGGGCTATGTGATCAAGGAGTACTTCGCGAACCATTTCCTGCACATGTCCGATGTCACCATCGACATGGAGAACAACCGCCTCGAGTTCCACCACCGCCAGGTCGAGCCGTGGCGCGTCACGCTGATCGATACCGGTGACCACACCCAGACGGGCAGTCGGCTGCGGCGCGTGGCGAACTACCTGGGCGAGGGTGATTTCTGTTTCACCTACGGCGACGGCGTGGCCGACATCGACGTCACGGCCGCGATCGCGAGCCACCGCGCGAGCGGCGCCGCGGCCACGCTGACCGCGGTGCGTCCGCCCGGGCGCTTCGGCGCGCTCGACCTCGACGGTGAGCGCGTGCTGCGCTTTCGCGAGAAGCCGGCCGGCGACGGCGGCTGGATCAACGGCGGTTTCTTCGTCTGCTCGCCGGCGGTGCTCGATTACATCGCGCCCGGGCGCGACGACGTGGTATGGGAGCGCGAGCCGCTCGAGGGGCTCGCGCGAGACGGGCGGCTGCATGCGTGGCGGCACCGCGGCTTCTGGCAGCCGATGGACACGCTGCGCGACAAGAACCACCTGGAGGAGCTGTGGGCGAGCGGTACGCCGCCGTGGAAAGTCTGGCCATGAATCCGCGCTTCTGGGACGGCCGGCGGGTGCTGCTGACCGGGCACACCGGCTTCAAGGGCAGCTGGCTGGCGCTGTGGCTGGCGTCGATGGGCGCGCGTGTCACCGGGTTCGCGCTCGACCCGCCCACGCAACCCTCGCTGTGGGACGTGGTGCGCGCCGGCGCGGGAATCGAGTCGATGCACGCCGACGTGCTCGATCGCGCGGCGCTCGATGTCGCGCTCGCACGCGCCCGCCCCGAGATCGTGTTCCACCTGGCGGCGCAATCGCTGGTGCGCACCTCCTACGAGGATCCGGTGGGCACCCTGGCGACCAACGTGCTCGGCACCGCGCACCTGCTCGATGCGCTGCGCCATCGGCCCGGCGTGCGCGCGGCGGTGATCGTCACCAGCGACAAGTGCTACGAGAACCGCGAGTGGGACTGGGGCTACCGCGAGCACGAGCCGCTCGGCGGGCGCGATCCGTACAGCGCGAGCAAGGGCTGCGCCGAGCTGGTGACCGCGGCATTCCGGGCGTCGTTCTTCGCGGGGGGAGCCGGCGCGACCGCGATCGCCTCGGCGCGTGCCGGCAACGTGATCGGCGGCGGCGACTGGGCCGAGGGGCGCATCGTTCCGGACGTGGCACGCGCGCTCGCCGCCGGTGAGACGGTGCGCTTGCGCAGCCCCGGGGCGGTGCGCCCGTGGCAGCACGTGCTGGATCCGCTGGCCGGTTATCTGCGGCTCGCCGAAGCGCTGTGCGAGGACCCGCAGCGCCACGCCGAGGCGTGGAATTTCGGCCCCCTGGACACCGATGCGGTCAGCGTGCGTGAACTGGTCGAGCGGATGCTGCGGCTGTGGGATCCGGAGGGCGAAATCGGCATCGACGCGGGCGAGCACCCGCACGAGGCGCACCTGCTTCGGCTCGACAGCGCCAAGGCACGCACCCGGCTCGGCTGGCGGCCGCGGCTGGGGCTGGAGCCGGCGCTGGCCTGGACCGTGGAGTGGTATCGCGCGCACGCCGATGGTCGGGACCTGGCTGCGCTCACGCGCGCGCAGATCGGACGCTACATGGAGGTGGCCGCGCGATGAGCGAACCGTGCTGCCGTTTCTGCACGGCGCCGCTCACCGAGAGCTTCGCCGATCTGGGCATGTCGCCGTTGTCCAACGCCTTCGTGCCGGCGGCCGCGCGCGACGGCGCGGAGACCTTCTACCCGCTGCACGCGCGGGTCTGCGGACGCTGTTTCCTGGTGCAGCTCGAGGCCTTCGAGACGCCGCAGGCGATCTTCGGCGACTACGCGTACTTTTCGTCCTATGCGGATTCGTGGCTGCGTCACTGCGAGGTGTACGCACGCACGATGACCGGCGCGCACGCGCTGGCGACGGCCGGCCGGCGGGTGATCGAGATCGCGAGCAACGACGGCTACCTGCTGCAGTACTTCGCGCGCGCCGGGGTGGAGGTGCTCGGTATCGAGCCGGCGGCGAACGTCGCGGCGGTGGCGCGCGAGCGAGGCATCCCGACCCGTGTGGCATTCTTCGGCAGCGCGCTCGCGCGCGAACTGCGCGAGGCGGGGCAGGGCGCGGACCTGCTGATCGGCAACAACGTGCTCGCGCACGTGCCGGACCTGAACGATTTCGTCGCCGGGCTGGCGCTCGTGCTGCGCCCGCAGGGCCTGATCACGATGGAGTTCCCGCACCTGTTGCGGCTGATCGCCGAGTGCCAGTTCGACACCATCTACCACGAACATTTCTCGTACTTTTCGCTGGGTGTGGTCGAGCGGGTGTTCGCCGCGCACGGACTGGTGATCGTGGACGTGGAGGAGTTGCCGACCCACGGCGGCTCGCTGCGCATCCACGCGCGCCATCGTGCGGCTGCGCCCGGTGCTCCGGGGCCGCGTGTGGAGGCGCTGCGGGCGCGCGAACACGCCGCGGGTCTGGAGTGCATCGAGACCTACCGCGGCTTCGCCGCGCGCGTGCGCGAACTCAAGCGTGGCCTGCTGCGCTTCCTGATCGACGCGGCCGACGCCGGGTGCCGCGTGGTCGGCTACGGCGCGCCGGCCAAGGGCGTCACGCTGCTGAACTATTGCGGGGTGCGCGAGGACCTGCTCCCGTACACGGTCGATCGCAGTCCGCACAAGCAGGGGCACCTGCTGCCCGGCGTGCGCATTCCGGTGCACGCGCCGGAGCGGATCTTCTCCGACCGGCCGGATTACGTGCTGATCCTGCCGTGGAACCTGAGCGAGGAGATCGTCGCGCAGATGGCCGGCATCGGGGCCTGGGGCGGGCGCTTCGTGGTGCCGGTGCCGCAGGTGCGCGAGATCATCCCGCGCTGAGCGCCGGCGCCAACCGGTCAGCCACCCGTCGAGCAAGGCAATTTCGGCGAACGAAGGAACTCCACGATGGACTCGAGACAAGAACCGCTGCGGGCGCAGATCATCGCCTGCGATGCCGGTGGCACCATGACCGACACGATCATCGTGGATGCGCAGGGCCGGTTTTCCATCGGCAAGGCCTCCACCACCCCCCATGATCAAAGCATCGGCTACATCGAATCCCTCGCGGACGGGTTCGGCAATTGGGGAATCGATTTCGGGGACCGGGCCGCGGCCTTGCTCGGCAGTGTCGATGCCATCGTCTATGCGGGCACGGCCATGCTCAACGCGCTGATCACCGGCACGGGCTCCAGGGTGGGCGTCATCGTCCGGCGCGGAGACGAGGATGTGTTCATCCACCAGCGGGTGAGCCAGAGCTGGCTCGGCCTGTCCTACGCCGACACCCTGCATCATGCCGCCCATCATTACCCTCCGCCCCTGGTCCCGCGCCGTCTGGTGCACGGTGTTTCGGGACGTATCGATTGCCTGGGCAAGGAAGTGATTCCCCTCGCCGAACAGGAGATCCGCCAGGCGGTGGAAGCACTGCTGGACGAGGGGGTCGAGTCGATTGCCGTCTGCCTGCTGTTTTCCTACATCAATCCGGCGCACGAACTGGCGCTGGCAGGGATCGCGCGGGACGTGATGAGAGCGAAGGGCCGGGAGGTTCCGGTTCACCTTTCCTGCAAGCTGGCCCCGATCAGCCGCGAACAGGGGCGGCTGAATACCGTCTGGCTGCACGCGGCGGCGGTCGACACCGGCCGCAAGCAGTACGAGGCGATCGAGCGCTCCCTGCACCAGCGGGGCTACAGGAATCCGCTGCAGGTGGTGCTGTCGCACGGGGGGGTTGCCAACATCCGCTACTCGCGTCTCCATGAATCGGCCTTTTCCGGCCCCATCGGGGGTTTGCTGGGCGCACGCTTCATGGCGCGTGAACTCGGCATCGACAACTGGATCTGCGCCGACATGGGCGGCACCAGTTTCGACGTCGGGCTGATTCGTGGCCAGGAACCCTTGATCGAACGGGAGGTAACCATCACCCGGCGGATCTTCAACATGCCGACGCTGATGATGGAGACCATCACGGCCGGCATGGGCCTCTATGTCACGGTCGATCCGGTCACGCAGCGCATCACGCTGGGGCCGGAAAGCGCCGGAGCCGATCCGGGGCCGGTCTGCTACGACAAGGGCAACGAGACGCCCACGGTGATGGACTGCGCCTTGATCACCGGCCTGATCAACCCGCACAACTACCTGGGTGGCAAGGTCAGGCTGAACGTGGACAAGGCCTTGCGCATGCTGGAGGAGAAATGCGCCAGATCCTTGAACGTGGATCCCTGTTACATCGCCGAAGGCGTATTGCGGCTGATCGCCAGCCAGATGAAGGAGCAATTGCGCACGACACTGAGCATCCGGGGACTCTCGCCGGTCGACTACCACGTGCTGGCCTATGGCGGTGCGGGTCCCCTGTTGCTGGCGCTGTACACCGAGGGTCTGCCATTCAAGGGAGTGGCCACCGTGCCGTGGGCGGCCGGCTTTTCCGCCTTTGGTGCGGCCACCGTGGACCTGATGCACCGCTACGAGAAATCGGTGGGCATCGTCATTCCCCATGGTGCCGGCGACGACTGGAAGTCGAGGATGGGCGAGGCGATCAACGCCGCCTGGGACGAGCTGGAAAGCCAGGCGCGCGATGACTTCCTCGATGAGGGCCTGGAGGTCGATGCGGTGGCATTCAAGCCCATTGCCTTCGTTCGCTACGGCGCGCAGATGGAAGATCTCGAAATACGCTCCCCGATCCGGCGCATCGGGTCCGCCAGCGACCTGGACCGCCTGCTCGAGGCGTTCGAACGACAGTACGAACAGACCTACGCCGGTGTGGCGAAACACGAGCGGGCCGGATTCGAGATTTTCGATCTCGGCATCGAAGCCAGCATTCCCAAGGTCAAGCCGAGGCTTCGGCGCCGCGCTCCGGCATCACCGCAACCCGTCGCCTCCGCCGTCAAGGGCCAGCGCCGGATCCATTTCGATGGCCACTGGCAGGAGGCGACCATCTACGACATGGATGCGCTGGTCCCCGGCAACGAGGTGGTCGGCCCCGCGGTCATCGAGGCCGCGACCACCACCTGTTTCCTGCCCATCGGGCGCAAGCTGCGCATGGATGAACTTGCAGTGATGTGGCTCGAATGAACGACGGAGCATCGACCATGGACCATGTGAACGCCGGGACGATCGCCGTCGGTGCGGGGCAGGAAGAAGCGCGCGGTATCGGCAGCGACGGCATGACGTTGCGGCAGATGCTGAAGCGAAGCCGGCAGGCGTACGAGGCCACCGGATGTTACCGCGGCATTACCAATCCGTGCGTACTGCAGCGCGATCCGGTCAGGGCCGAACTGTTCCACACGCGGTTGCTGTCCGCGCTGATTGCCGGCCGCGAGAAAACGCGGATGATTTCCGCGTCGCCCTACGTCCGGGAAGTGTCCGAACTGGCGATCGGCATCTACACCCCGGAAGGCGACAACATCGCCCAGTCCACCGGTATCCAGGCCCATAGCCGGAGTATGGGCGAGGCGCTGCAATGGATGATCGAGCAGGACTGGGAGGGACGGGTCGGCATCGCGCCGGGGGACCTGTTCTGGTTCAACGAATGCAGTATCGCAGGCATGCACCCCGCCGACGTCTACGACATCCTGCCGATCTTCTGGCAGGGCGAGCTGGTGGCCTGGGTGGTGACGGTCATCATGGAAATGGATATCGGCGCGATCACGCCGGGCTGCATGCCGGTGCCGAACATCGAGCGGGCCACCGACGGCATCCGCTTTGCCGGCGAAAAGGTGGGAAGCCGTGACCAGCTGCGCCACGACATCCACCTCAAGTGTGAACTGAGCTTCGACATGTCGGATGTCTTCCTGCTGGACCGCAAGGGCGCCATCGCAGCGAACATCCACATTCGCGGCGAGGTGGAGAAGATGATCGGGGAGTTCGGCCTCGACTATTTCAAGTCGGCCGGCGGCGAACTGATCGAGATGGAGCGGCGCAACCAGCTCGCGCGGCTGCGGCGGATGACGGTGCCGGGCCGTTACCGGAACGTGGGGGTATTCGAGTATTTCATGAAGGATCAGCCGCTGACCTGGCTGGCCGCCAGGAAGGACGTGATACGGGTCGCTCCGGTGGAGACCCGCATCGAGACCTCCGGGCGGGTGACGATCGACCTGGAAGGGGCGGGCGAGTGGGGATGGCACAGCTGCAATGCAACGCCCTCCGGGATGTGGGGGTGCCTGTCGATCAGTCTGGTGCAGACGCTTTCCTGCGACGGGCGGGCGAACCTCGGCTCGCTGTTGCCCTTCGATCTCGAGTTGCCCAGGAACTCCATTTTCAATCCGCAGGACACCCGGCCGCTGGCGCAGGCCAACATCTGGGCCACCACGATCGAATCCTTCGGTGTGTGGCTGACCTCGCTGAGCCAGGCCTATTACATGCGGGGTTTCCGGGAGGAGATGCTGGGTTTCCGTTCCGCCTTCGCCATCGCCATGGCGGGTTACGACCAGTACGGCGTTCGCCGGCCCATGGTCTCGGGCACCGTGGGCACCATCGGTGCGGCCGCCAGCGCGGTTCGGGATGGACTGAGCCCGGGCGGAGCGGTACCCGTCCCCCATGTGGACGTGGGCAATGTGGAGATCTGGGAACAGTTCATGCCGTATCTGGATCTGTCCCGCCGGCTCAATCCGTATTCGGTCGGACCAGGCAAATACCGCTCGGGCCTGTCCATGCCCACGATCAGTCTGATCTTCGGCGGCCGGGATATCACCGGCGGGGCGCTGCTGGCCGGAGGGACCTACAACATACTGCCCAATCTTGGCCTGGGGGGCGGCTACCCCGGTGCCAAGCTCGTCCGGGCCGTCGTTCGCAACACCAATGCCATGGAACTGATTGCCGAAGGCAAGCCCCTGCCGGCCCAGCTGGGACATCCGGCGCATCCGGACTTCGCCAGCATGCTGAAGGGTGATATCTGGCTGCCTCATCATGTACCGGAGCCCTTCGAGCTGCAGACCGGAGATGTGGTGGTGGACGCCAACGGTGCTGCCGGAGGCTATGGCGATCCGCTGGAACGCGAACCCGGGCGCATCCTGCGGGACCTCGAGGATGGATCGACCACGGTGGACATCGCCGAGCGGATCCATGGTGCGGTGTGCCACCAACGGGAAGACGACGGATGCTGGGAAATCGATGCCGCCGCGACGTCGGCACTGCGCGAGCAACACCGCAAGGATCGCAAGGCGCGTGCCGTTCCGGTGCACGACTGGTGGCAGGGGGTGAGGCAACGTCTGGCCCGGCGGGAGTTCCATCCCCTGATTGCCGAAATGTACGGCAGCAGCATGGCGATGAGCCCGGCGTTCGCCGACGAATTCCGCGCCTTCTGGGCGCTCCCCGCAACCTGGACTCCCGAGGTGAAATGATGGCTCCTGGCAACGACGATCTGGTGGCGCTGATCGATGGCAGGCTGCCTGCCAACGAGGTGAGGGACATCGTCAGTCGCCCCAAGGAGCAGGACCGTTTCCAGCGGGTGCTGGAGATACTGCAGGCCCGCACCGGATGGACGGACCGGATACTGATGCCCCTGAGCGAGCATCTGTACATCGTCCAGAAAGGCGCCGAGCGCATCGTGCGCTGCGACTGTGGGCATGAATTCGGCGATTACCGGTGCAACTGGAAGCTCCGGGCCCATATCCTGGTCCGCGATGACCTGGAGAGCCTGGAGCAGATCTATCCCGGGCTTTCCGCGCCGAACCCGGAACTCGGTGAGTTGCGCGAGTTCATCTGTCCCGATTGCGCGAGCCTGCTGAAAGTGGAATCGGTGCCGTGCGGCTACCCGGTGATCTTCGACGCGCTGCCCGACCTCGACGGGTTTTACCGCGAGTGGCTGGGCACCCCGCTGCCGGATAGCGGGGAATTCAGGGACCTGACGCCTGAGGTCCTCGGGGACTGGGGACGGACGACGGCCTGATCATGCGCTTGGCGCCGGCACCGCACGCACCTCGACCGGCACCCCGTTGACCACGCTGGTGCCGGAGGCAAGGTCGAGTTCCCCGTCGTCGACCAGATCGTTGGCCGACACGCCGGGGATCAGCGTTTCCGCGGTGGTCTGGCCTCCGTCGCGGTAACGATGACCGAAGCCGTGCGGCAGGCTCACCACGCCCGGCATGATGTCCCCGGTCAGTGCGACGGGAACGCGGAACTCCCCCACGCGCGAGCGGATCAGCGCCTCGTCGCCCTCGGCGATGCCGCGGCTGCGGGCGTCCTGCGGATGCATCAGCAGGGTGCAGCGCGATTTGCCGCGCGCGTACTGGTGCAGGTTGTGCAGCCAGGAGTTCATGTCACGGACGTGGCGCCGTCCGATCAGCAGCAGCGTGCGGTCGTCGCGCGCTTCCTGCAGCGCGGGCAGCAGGCGCTGGCGCACGTCGTCGAGGATCAGCTGCGGAGCGAGGGCTAGACGCTTGCCGGGCGTCGCCAGCGCCGCGGGCAGGCGCTGCGGTTGCAGCGGCCCCAGATCGATGCCGTGTGGTGCGGCTTTCAGTCGGTCGAGGTCGATTCCCGCGGGGTTCAGTCCGAACCGGTCACCGTAGGGACCCGCGCGCAACATGATGTCCAGCAACTGCTCCGTGTGCGGATGAGCGCCGGTCAGGGCAGTGATTTTCGCCGCATCCAGTCCTTGCGGCAGCGCCGGGCTGGCGAGCACCTGCGCGATCAGTCCGTCGCGCATCAGGTCGGTGAGCGACTCGAGGGTCATGCCGCTCATGCGCGCGACGATGTCGGTGAAGATCTGCCACTGCTCGCGGCTGTCGGGCTCGGGCTGGAATACCTGCGGACTGTAGCGGGCGAAGTTGCGCACGCAGGTGGTGGTGAACATGAAATCGTAGTTGCTGTGCTCCAGCTGGGTGGTGGAGGGCAGGATGTAGTCCGCGCAGGCCGTGGTTTCGTTGACGTAGAAATCCAGCGCCACCATGAACTCGATCTTCTGCAGCGCGGCCCGGATCCGCTTGCCGTTGGGCACGGTCAGCACCGGGTTGCCGGCCAGCGTGATCATGGCCCTGACCCGGTCCTCGCCTTCGCATTCGAGCTCTTCGGCCATCAGCGATGCCGGCAGCATGCCCAGGTATTCGGGGAAGCCGCGTGCGCGCGAACGGAACCGGCCGCGGTGCAGCGGTTGCGCCGCGGCCGGTGGTTCGGTGTGGCCGGTGGCGGGGAGAGGAAACATGGCGCCGCCCACCGCGTCCAGGCGTCCGTTGAGCGCGTTGACCACGTCGATCAGCCAGGAGGCGATAGTGCCGAAGCGCTGCGTGCAGAGTCCGGTACGACCGTACAGCACCGGCGTCTTCGCGTCGGCGAATTCGCCGGCGAGCTGGCGCAGCGCCGCAGCGGGAACGCCGGTGATCGCCGCGGTGGCCTCGGGCGTGAAGTCCTTGCTGATCGTGCGCAGCGACTCCACGCCGTCGGTGAACGGGGCGAGGTGGCCGAGCCGGACGCGGTTCCCGGCGAACAGCCAGTGGACCCAGGCCAGCAGCAGGAAGGCATCGGTGCCGGGTTTGATGAAGAGGTGGCGGTCGGCGGCCAGCGCGGTTTCGCTGCGGCGCGGATCCAGCACCACCACCTGGCCGTGACGGGCCCGGATCGCGGCGAGGCGCCGGCCGATGTCCGGCGCGCTCATCAGCGAGCCCTGGCTCACCAGCGGGTTGCCGCCCATGCAGACGAAGAAGTCGCTGCGGTCGATATCGGGAATCGGGAACAGCCAGGCGTTGCCGTAGAGCAGTTCGCAGCCCAGGTTCTTCGGCTGCTGGTCCACCGAGCCGGCCGAGAAGAAGCGCTCGGTATCGAGCATCTGGATGAGCAACTGGGTGTAGATCTGGCTGTGGAAGTTGTGGCCGTTCGGGTTGCCGTAGTACATCGCGATGGCGTCCTTGCCGTGCTCGTTACGGATGGCGCCGAGGCGTGCGGCCACGTCGTTCAGCGCCTCTTCCCAACCGACCTCCTGCCAGCCACCGGCGACCTTCTTCACCGGCCGGCGCAAGCGTTGCGGGTCCTCGTGGACGTAGTGGAAGGCCTGGCTCTTGGCGCAGACATAGCCGCGGGAACGCTGGTCGCGGTCGTCGCCCTTGATGGACAGCACCTGCCGGGTGGCACGGTCCACTTCCAGGGCGAGGCCACAGCTCGCCTCGCAGGTGGGGCAGCTGCGGTAGACGGTTTCCACGGCCATGGTGCGATTTCCGTCGGGCTGAGGTGTCAGCAATAGCAAGGCTTGCCGGCGGACCACAAGTTAAATCGGGGTCAGACAGACGAGTGGCCCGGCTCAACCGAAGAAGCCCTGCAGGAACCAGCGCCGGCTCGCACGGTCGCGAAACACCCAGCACAGCGCGCCGTCGTGTTCGCGCCGCGCGACGAAATAATCGCGGCGCGTTTGCTCGCACCACCACCCGCTCTCGATGCGCTCCGGGCCGCGCAGCAACTGCAGGCGACCGTCGCAGCGCAGGCCGGCGGCATCGCCGGCGAGCGGCAGCGGTTCGCGCAGCAGCCATGCCGGGCGCTGCGCGGCCGGCGTGGCCGCGGCCCGGGCGGTCATGCCACGGCGCGGATCGCACCAGGCCTGCTCCGGCAGGTGCGCGTCGGCGAGCCCCAGCCCGAGGACCCGGTCCTGCCCCACGCGCAGCGCGAGCCGGTCGAGCAGCAGTTCCAGCGTGGCCTGTGCATCGCCTTCGGCAGGCGAGCCGAACAGCGTCGTGTTGCACGGGTGCGTGGGCACGAAGTCCCGGCACAGCAGCGCCAGCGATTCCACCGGTTCGGTGATGCGCACGCCGTCGAGTTGCAGGCGCGTCAGCTCGAGCAGCGCCGCGTGGTCGTGGTGGCGCAGCGAGCAGGCGAGCACGAGCTCGCGCTGCTCCCCGGCGGTGTCGCGCAGCCGCCACAGCAGTCGCTGGCAGTGGGCCTGGTGGCGCTCGAGGAACCCGCCGAGTTCGCGCAGCATGCGCTGCATCGGAAACAGCAGCGCCGCGCAGTGGTGCAGCGCTTCGGGAAACTGACGTTCGGCGAGGAAGAACTCGCGCGGACGGTGCGCGCTGCGCGGATCGGGGAGCTCGCCGCCCAGGCGCGCCAGGCGCTGCGGGAGTTCATTCCCGAAGCGCCTGCCGAGCGCGGCGCGCGGCAGTGCGAGCAACTCGCCGATGCGCCTCAGGCCCATCCTGCGCAGGCGCTGGCGCTGCGCCTCCGGCAGCTCGAGCAACGCCAGCGGCAGCGCACCCAGTTGTGCGAGGAAGGCTGTCCGGTCGCCGTCCACGCACCAGGGCGGGATCCCGGCATGGGTGCAGGGCAGCGCGCGCGCCAGCAGCCCGGCCGCGGCCGGCGTCGGCGCGAGCCCGCAGCGGTGTGTGTAGCCGCGCTCGCGCAACTGTTCCTCGACCTGGCGCAGCAACGCCGGGGCGCCGCCGAACAGGCGCAGGCTGGCGCCGATTTCGAGCAGCAGGGCGGCCGGCGGCACGCAGCTCGACAGCGAGGTGAAGCGGCAGCTCCAGTCGGCCAGTTCCAGCAGCGCGGCCGCCTCGTGATCGGGGCGGCGCTCGATGGTGCGCAGTTGCGGGCACAGCGCCTGCGCGGTGGCCAGCGGGATTCCCGCCACCACCCCGCAGGCGAGTGCCCGCGCGTCCTGGCACAGCACGCGCTGCTGTTCCACGATGGCCAGCGGGCGCTCGTCCGCGGGGAGGTCGCGCGTGAAGATCTCCAGTGCGAGCAGCGGAAATTCGAGGTGCAGCCAGAGCATGCGCGCCTCACTGCAGGGTGGGTACCGGCAACAGCGCGGGGTCCACACGCCGGCGCAGCAGCGCCGCATCGCGCGCGATCGTGATCCGCTGTCCGGAGCGCCCGCCGCGCTGCTTCAGGACCTCGATCGCGAGCTGGTCATCGGTGGCGCGCAGCGCGAGCCGCAACGCCGCCGGCGAGGACGCGCGCGCCGCCTGCAGTGGCCGGAACAGGAAGCCCGCGACGTCGCCGGCCTGCGCCGCGAGTTGCAGGCGGCGCAGCGTGGCGTAGTCGGCGAGCCGTGCCTCGGGCAGCCAGGCGAGCAGGCACGCCGCCGCCCCGGAACGCAGGATCTGCTCCGCGCACCACAGCGCGTCGTGGCCGCGTTCGGGCTGCACCAGCAGCACGGCTTCGAGCCGGATGCCGTAGGCGTGCAGCGCCGGCGCGTACGGCAGGTGCGGCGCGCCCAGGAAAAACAGCCGCCGCGCTCCGCTGCTGCAGCGCGCCAGCACCGGCGCCAGCAACTGCAGCTCGCCGACGCCCCAGGCGGTGCCCAGCAGTTCGGTGAGCGCCGCGCGCGGCCAGCCGCCGCGGTGCAACGCCCGGTCGAGCGCGGCGTGCCCGCT
>JAJVIG010000041.1 GCA_022072145.1 Pseudomonadales bacterium | reverse complement strand
GGCACGCTCGCGCACCAGCCGCAGCTGTCCGCCGTGGAAGCCGTCGGCCGCGAGGAAGCCGAGCAGCAGGTTCGCGTCGCTGACCGTCGCGTGCTCGCCGCCGCGATCGAAGCACGCCGGGCCCGGATGCGCACCGGCACTCTGCGGCCCCAGGCACAGCGCGCCGTCGCGCGCCCGCGCGAGGGTGCCGCCCCCGTAGGCCAGCGCCTCCACGCGCACCGACGGCACGTGCACGCGCAGGCCCTCGATAGCGCGCGTCCAGGCGATCGCGAGCGAACGTGCATCGGCCACCGCCACGTCCGAGCTGGTGCCGCCGATATCGAGCGTGATCACGGCCCCGGCACCCGCGCGCAGCGTGTCGGCCAGCGCCGCGGCGCCCGAGACGCCGGCCGCCGGTCCCGAGTTGTGGGTCTGCAGTGCGAGCGTCTTGGCCGCGCGTGCCAGCCCCGCATGCCCGTCGACCAGCAGCAGCGGGCAACGCAGTCCGCGCCGGCGCAGCTTCTCCTCGGCCGGATAGATGCTGCGCGCCAGATACGCGTGCACCAGCGCGTTCAGCACGATGGTGTTGGTGCGCGCCTCGGCGCCGGGCAGCGCGCTGATGTCGCTGGCGAGGAACACGCGCACCGCGCCGACGTAGAACGTGGGATAGAGATCGCGCACGATGCGCCGCAGCGCGCGCTCGCCGACCGGATCGCGCCACGAATCGCGCAGGCTGACCGCAAGCACGCGTGCGCCGCGATCGAGCAGGCCCTCGATGGCCGCCGTCACCGCGGCATCGTCCAGCGGCTCGGCCACACCGGCCACCAGCTCCGGGTCCACGTAGCCGCCGCGGATCAGCGCGCCGTCGCCGTAGAGCGTGCGCTCCTCGCCGGCCGACACCAGCAGCCCCACGCGCGGGCCGCGCCGTTCGATGAGCGCGTTGGTGACGATGGTCGAGGAAAACCGGAAGGCGGTGGTCTCGGCGAGCATCTGCTCCACATCGAGCCCCAGCGCCTCGGCGCCGGCGTCCACGCACTCGAGCATGCCGATGGTCAGGTCGTGCGGCGTGCTGAAGGCCTTCACGCCTACCGCGCGGCCCGCACGCGTGAACACGCCGTCGGTGAAGGTGCCGCCGGTGTCGATGTTGATCGTTACCGCCATCGCGGTTCACTCCTTGCTGTCGTTGCGAAGCTGCCGTGCTGCCGCGCGCAGCCAGTCGGCGTCGGCGCCGCCCACCGGCTGCGCCCAGGAACTGCTCACGATGGTGCTGGCCGGGAGCGGCGCGTCGGCCACGGCCGGTGCGACCGCCACGCCGCCGGGAGGCGCTGCCGGCTCGCCGGTGTCGATCGCGTCGAATCCCGCCGCCAGCGCGAACGCCCCGGCAGCAGGCGCCAGCAGCAGCGTGCGCGCCCCGTAGAACGCCCCCAGTCGCGCCATCGCGCGCAGGCTGGCGGCGGAGTCCGCGTCCGGCTCGGGTTCGTGCACCGCCAGCACATCGCAGCCGGCCTCGAGCACCGCGCGCGCGAGGTCCTCGAAGTCCTCCTGCGCATCGTCGAGGGCACGCCCGCTCGCGGCGGCGAGCGCTACCGGCCCCGGCACCACGGCCACCAGATCGTAGGCGCGGCTCATCACGGCGAGGCGCTGCAGCGCATCGAACGCCGCGCCGGTGGGCTCCGGCACCGGCACATGGATCGCGTCGCTCCCGACCAGCTGGCGCGCGCCCTGCAGTGCATTGACCATCACGCTCGCCGATGCCGCGTACCCGGCTTCCGTGCTGCCGCTGCGCTCCCCGGCGAGCCGCCACAGGTACGGCGCGAACACGCGGCGCGCAGCGTGGCCGGCCAGCGCCGCCGCCAGCGGGCCGCACGCCCGAACCTTGCCGTGTCCCGTACCGCTCATCTCTCCTCCTGCCACCGCGGTGGTAACCGAACACGTCCCCGTACGAAACACGTCCGGCGTTCGTGATGGCGGGATTCTAGGAAGGCTGCACTGCGGGCACAGCGGACGCGCGGCCGATGGCCAGACAATGAACGCGCAAATGTCCGGCGAACTGCGAGGGACGCGGCGCGCTCAGCGCGCGCGCAGCGTCGCGAGCCACACGCGCGTCAGCGTGCCCAGCAGCGCCTCGCGCGGCTCGTCCCAGCGCCCGGATACCCATTCGAGCGCACAACGTTCGAGCTGGAAGATCAGCAGCTGCGCGCGACGTCCGGCTTCCTCGCGCGGGAGGTGTCCCCAGTGCCGGTAATCACCGAGCAGCACGGCGACGTTGCGACGCTCGCGCTCGCGGCTCTGCGCGACCAGGTCCGCGGCCAGCAGTTCGTTGACCAGCAGCGTGAGCGGCCCGTAGCGCTGCCACGCATCGAGCAGGCCGCCCAGCCAGCCGCGCACGCGGGCGTCGGAACAATCGGGCAGCTCGGCGAAGCGTGCGTACTCGGCGGTCGCGGCGTCCCAGACCTGCGTCATCAGTTCGCGCAGCACCGCGTCCTTGCTGGCGAAGTGCGCGTAGAAGGTCGCGCGCGAGACGCCGGCGGCGCGTACCACCGCACCGACCGTGGTGTGCGCGTAACCGGCATCCAGGAACAGTCCGACGGCCGCGTCGAGCAGCCGCCGGTGCGTCCGAGCCAGCTGCGCGGCGCGCGCCGGGCGCGAATCACGGGTCATCGCGCGATGGCCAGCGCGGCGCCACGATGCCGAGCTCGGCACCGACGCGGGCGAACGCCCCGATCGCCCGCTCGAGGTGCTCGCTCGTATGCGCCGCGGAGAGCTGGGTGCGGATCCGCGCCTGCCCCTGCGGCACCACCGGGTACGCGAAGCCGGTCACGTAGATGCCCTCGGCGAGCAGTCGCTCGGCCATGCGCGTGGCCACACGCGCATCGAACACCATCACCGGTACGATCGGATGGCCGCCCCCGGCCAGCGTGAAGCCCGCTTCCTGCAATCCGGCGCGAAAGCGCGCGGCGTTGGCGTGCAGCCGCACGCGCAGCCGATCGCCTTCCTCGAGCATCCGGAGCACGTGCAGCGAGGCGGCGACGATCGGCGGCGCCAGCGAGTTCGAGAACAGGTACGGCCGGCTGCGCTGGCGCAGCAGTTCGACGATCTCGCGTCGCCCCGAGGTGTAGCCGCCGGAAGCGCCGCCCAGCGCCTTGCCGAGCGTGCCGGTCAGGATGTCCACGCGATCGGTCACGCCGCGGTACGCGTGCGTGCCGCGACCGTGCTCGCCGAGCACGCCCACGCCGTGCGAGTCGTCGACCATCACCAGCGCGTCATGACGGTCGGCGAGTTCGCAGATCGCATCGAGCCGCGCGATCGAGCCGTCCATCGAGAACACGCCGTCGGTGGCAATCAACAGGAAGCGCGCGCCGTCGGCCCGGGCCGCGCGCAGCTGGCGCTCGAGGTCGGCCATGTCGTCGTTGGCATAGCGGTAGCGCCGGGCGCGGCACAGGCGGATGCCGTCGATGATCGAGGCATGGTTCAGCGCATCCGAGATCACTGCGTCCTGCTCGTCGAGCAACGTCTCGAACAGACCGCCGTTGGCGTCGAAACACGAGGAATAGAGGATCGTGTCCCCGGTGCCGAGGAAGGCGCTCAGCCGCCGTTCCAGCTCGCGGTGCTGGGTCTGCGTGCCGCAGATGAAGCGCACCGAAGCCATGCCGAAACCGAAGCGCTCCAGCCCCGCGTGCGCGGCCGCGACCAGCTCCGGATGGTTCGCCAGCCCGAGGTAGTTGTTCGCGCACAGGTTGATGACCGGCTCGCCGCCGGCCACGCGCACCAGCGCGTCCTGCACGCTCGCCAGCTCGCGTTCGCGCCGCAACAGCCCTTCGCGTTCGATGCCCTCGAGCCGCGAGGCCAGATGTTCCAGAAACGCGTTTGCCATCGTTACCACTCCGATGCGGTGCCCGATCGCACCGCGTGTCAGACCTTCTTCTGCTCCGGCGCGTTGATCTCGTCCAGCATCTCCGGGTAATGGGTCGCCACGCAGTCGCCGCAGATGCCGTGCGTGAAACGCGCATCGGTACGCTGCTCGATATACGCCTCGATGCGGCTCCAGTACCCCTGATCGTCGCGCACCTTCTTGCAGTGCATGCAGATCGGCAGCAGACCGCGCAGCGCCTTGACCTCGGCCAGCGCGGACTGCAGCCGCGCGATCGACGCGTCGCGTTCGGCCTCGGCCTGGCGGCGGCGTTCGATTTCCTGCTCCGCGAGACCCAGGTGGTGCCGCGTGTCTTCCAGTTGCCGCAGGATCGCGAACACGGGCCGCTGCTCGATCGCCACGCCCTTGCGCGTGCTCTCCCGGCGCAGGTAGCCATAGAGGAACGGGAACGCGAACACCGCGACCAGCAAACGGCTCGACAGCGTGCCGGCCAGGATGGCGAGGTAGCCGGGAGTACCGGCGAACGCCGCGGTGGCGAACAGCAGCACGTCCAGGCACATCACACCGAGCAGCGTCAGGAACGCACGCACGCCCAGCCGCAGATCGATCGACAGCTTGCCGAGGTACTCCCAGACGATCGCCAGGAACACGAAATCGATCAGTGTGGTCAGGGCCGAGGCCGCGTTCAGCCGCACGCCCGGCGCCGGGATCGACGCCGGCGAATTGCCCGTCATCTCGAGTGCGAATCGCATCGCCGCCAGGGTGAGCGGCGTCAGGATCGACATCCCCAGCACGGCGAGGATCGCGATGCGTGTCGCCGCCGGCCCTTCGAACACGTAGATCACGAAAACCCCGAGCATCAGCGCGGTGTAGAACACGGTGGAGCCGATCACGAACCGGATGCCGTTCACGTCCAGCGCCAGACCGGTGTCGGTGGTCCAGGCCATGATCGCGGTCAGCCCGCCGAGCGTGGCGTAGAACAGCGCCAGGCCGTAGCGGTGCCGAAGTCCGTGCGCCGAGAGCACCAGCAGGTAGATCAGCATGGTGCCCGCGAGCAGCATCGCCAGTTCAGTCATCGGCTGGCTCCTCTCCCATCAGCGCATGCCGTCGGCAGCGCGGGCGATACGCTGCGCCATCCAGCGCGGACGCTCCATCGGGATGAAATGCGAGCAGTCCGCGAGCTGCTCGTCGCGGCCGTCGGGCAGCAGCTCGGCGAGCCGTTCCCAGGTCGGCGACGGGCCGAAGTCGAAGTGACTGTCCTCGGGACGGCGCGCGCGCGCGCGGATCACGTCGACCGGCAGGTGCAGCGCGGCGAGCGCGGGCAGGATGTGCTCCATCTCCATGCTGGTGTAGATCGCGGCCTCGTGCGCCGGCGGGCACGCCAGCCGGTAGCCACCGCGCGGATCGCGTTCGAGCCCGTAGTCGCAGTAATCGCGCAGCACGGCGGGTTCCCACGCCGAGTAAGGACTGCGCGCGCGGAAGGCCGTGAACATCGACTCCGGCGATTCCCAGCGATCACGCCGCCGGCCGACCGGATGATCCCCGGCGCTCAGGCCGCGCAGGTGGCGCCCGAATTCCGGATCGACGATCACCGGGTCGACCAGCAGCAGAGCGCGAAACGCCTGTGGCGCCGCCGCGGCCGCGAGCACCAGCGCGTGCCCGCCCATCGAGTGCCCGACGCCGAGCACGCGGCGCAGGCCCAGGGCAGCCACGCTCTGGCGTACATCCTCGCCGAAGCGCCGCCAGTCGTACGGCGGAGTGCGCCGCCCGCTGCCGCCGTGGCTGGGCAGGTCGAGCGCGAACACGCGCCGCCCGGGCAGCACCTCGACGACCGCATCCCAGCAGCGGGAGTGGAAGCCGGTGGCGTGCACGAGCAGGATCGGATCGCCCTCGCCCGGCCACTCCCACGCGACGATCGGCAGGCCCTCGATCGCGAGCTTGTGGCGGATCGGGTTGCCGGCGAAACGGTGCCTGCTGGTGGCCTGCGCCTTCATGCGCGCTTGATCGCGCGCACCAGGCGTTCGCGCAGCTCCATGTCGCCGGCGTAGATCACCGGACTGACCCGCTCGGCCCAGCCCGCACAGCGTGCGCGCAATCGCTCGCCCACTTCCTCCGGCGAGCCGTGCACCACCACTTCGTTCAGCAGTTCCTCGCTGAGCAACTCGCCCATCTCGCCCCACTTGCCCTGCTTCGACAGCACGTTGAGGCGCGACTGCAGCTCGCCCCAGCCGTGCGCCTCGAGCACCGGCCGGTACGCGGGCGTCGAGGCGTAGAAGGCGACCTGCCCGCGCGCCAGCGCCAGATTGCGCTCGCGTTCCTCGCGATCGAGTCCGGTCGCGACGATGACCTGGCACGACACCGCCCGCTCGGCGCGCGTGGCGCCGGCACGCGCGATGCCGCGCTCGAACGCCGGCAGCACCTCGCCGGCGATGAAGCGCGGCGTGGCGAAGGGATGCACCAGCAGCCCGTCACCGACCTCGCCCGCCACCTCGAGCATGTGCGGCCCGACGCCGGCCAGGTACACCGGCGGCAGCCCGTGCGGGTTCGGCCCCGGCGTGAACACCGGCGTCATCAGTGTGTGGGTGTAGAACTCGCCGCGGAAATCGAGCGGCGTGCCGTTCTGCCAGCAGTCCCAGATCGCGCGCAGCGCGAGCACGAACTCGCGCATGCGTCGCGCCGGCTGCGACCACTGCGCGCTGAAGCGCTTCTCGATGTGGGCGCGGATCTGCGAGCCGAGCCCGAGGATGAAACGCCCGCCCGACATCAGTTGCAGGTCGTAGCCGAGGTTCGCGAGCAGCATCGGGTTGCGCGCGAACGCGACCGCGATGCCGGTGGTCAGTTCGAGGCGGCTGGTGGCGCCGGCGGCCACGGCCAGCGGCAGGAACGGATCGTGCCTCCCCTCGAAGGTGTAGACGCCGTCGTAGCCCATGTCCTCGAGCTGGCGTGCCAGCGGACCGGCGTCGGCCGGGTTCGAAACCAGCAGGCTGGCGTCGACCTTCAGCCCGGCGTTGCGTTCGTTGCTCATATGATGCGGTTCCCGTGTCCTTGCCAATAGCGTTCGCGCAGCTCGCGCTTGAAGAGCTTGCCGGTGGGTTCACGCGGCAGTTCGGCCACGAAGTCCACCGACTTCGGGCACTTGAGGTGCGCGATGCGTTCGCGGCACCACGCGATCAGTTCCTGCTCCAGCGCCGGACCGGCCTCGCGCGGGTCGAGCGGCTGCACCACGGCCTTGACCGCCTCGCCGAACTCCGCGTCCGGCACGCCGATCACGGCCGCGTCGAGCACGCGCGGATGCGTGATCAGCACGTTCTCGGCTTCCTGCGGATAGATGTTCACGCCGCCGGAGATGATCATGAACGCCTTGCGGTCGGTGAGGTACAGGTAGCCGTCGGCGTCCAGGTAGCCGACGTCGCCGAGCGTGGTCCAGCCGAGCGCGGTGCGGCTGTCGGCGGTTTTCTGCGGGTCGTTGTGGTAGACGAAGTCGATGCCGTCGGCGAAGTAGATCGTGCCCTCCTGCCCCGGCGGCAGCTCGCGGCCCTGCTCGTCCAGGATGTGCGGCACGCCGAACACCGCGCGCCCCACCGAGCCTTCGTGCGCGAGCCAGTCCCGGCTGTCGATGGCGCACAGCCCGTTGCCCTCGCTGCCCGCGTAGTACTCGTTCACGATCGGCCCCCACCACGCGATCATCGCGCGCTTGACCTCGACCGGGCACGGTGCCGCGGCGTGGATCGCCACCCGGTGGCTGGCGAGGTCGTACAGGCGCCGCGTGGCCTCGGGCAGCTTCAGCATGCGCACGAACATCGTCGGCACCCACTGCGAGTGGGTGACGCGGTACTGCTCGATCAGCGCCAGCGCCCACTGCGGGTCGAAGCGCTCCATCACGATCACGGTGCCGCCGTAGCGCTGCATCGTCATGCTGAAACGCAGCGGCGCGGCGTGGTACAGCGGCGCCGGCGACAGGTAGACGCAGTCGGCCGCGAAACCGTAGAGCGCGCCCACCAGGTGCGTGAGCGGCGGCGGCTCCTCGATGGGCAGCCCGCTCAGCGCCATGCGCACGCCCTTCGGCCGGCCGGTGGTCCCCGAGGAATACAGCATGTCCATGCCGGACGTCTCGTCGAACAGCCGCTCGGCCGGAAAGCGTGCGCAGGTGGATTCGTAGTCGCGCCAGCCGTCGATGCTGCCGTCGACCGAGAAACGCTCGACGTCGGTGCCGATCAGGGTCGCGAGTTCCTCGGCCAGCGCGCGCTGCGACACCGACAGGAACAGCGCACGGGCACCCGAATCGCGCACGATCCACGCGACCTCGGCCGCCGTGAGCCGGCTCGAGATGCAGGTGTAGTGGAGCCCGGCGCGCTGCGCGGCCCAGCACAGCTCGAAATAGCGCGGGTTGTTGTCCATGCAGATCGCGACCGTATCGCCGGTCATGATCCCCAGCCCGCGCAACAGCTGCGCGCAGCGCCGGCTGCGCTCCTCGAGCTGCGCATAGGTCACCACGATGCCGCTCGCCGCCATCACGAAGGCGGGCTTGTCGGGGCGCGCGACCGCATGAACGCAGGGATGCATGACTCAGTCCTCCGCAGTGCCGCCGGGCGGGGCGCCGAACCACTTCTGCAGGCGGCGACGGGCTTTCTGCTTCACGCCCTCGTCGACATAGGTCGCCACCGTCAGCAGCGCGGCGCTGAGTGCGCCCAGGTCATCGGCATAGCCGGCCAGCGGCGTGGGATCCGGGATCGCGTCGAGCGGCAGGATGAAGTACGCGAGCGCCGCATAAATGGTGAGTTTCGCCCAGCGCGGCACGTCGGGACGGCGCGAGGCGTAGTACAGCCACAGCACCTTCTCGACCACCTCGCGGCCGGCCGCCAGCGCATGGCGCGCGAGCTTGTGCTGCAGGCGCGGCCCGGAATAGCCGGGCACCTCGCGCCCCAGAAACTCCGCCTCCGGTGGCCGGCGCCCCATCTCAGCTCACCGTCTGGCCGCCGTCGATGGTCAGCGATTCGCCGGTCACGAAGCGCGCTTCGTCGCTGGCGAGATAGGCCACCGCGCCGGCGATCTCCTCCGGCTCGGCCATCGGCTGCACCAGCGAGGACAAGCGCGCGAACAGTTCGCCGTCGGGATTCTCCGGCACGCGGAAGGCCTGCGTGAGCGCGGTGCGCACGCCGCCCGGGCAGACCGCGTTGACGCGCACGCCCTGCTTCGAGAACTCCACCGCCAGCGCCTTGCTCAACAGGTTCAGCCCGCCCTTGCTGGCGCAGTACGGTGCGTTGTAGACCTGTCCCACCAGCGCGGCGGTGGAGGCGATGTTCACGATGTTGCCGCGCGTCTTCAGCAGGTGCGGCATCGCGGCGCGCGACATGTAGAACGGACCCGAGAGGTTGATCCCGATCATGCGCGCCCACAGCTCGTCGGTGATTTCCTCCAGGCGGTACGCACCCGCGATGCCGGCGACGTTGCACAGCACGTCGAGCCGCCCGCAGGCGGCCACCGCCGCCTCGACCGCCGCGCTGCACGCCGCCGGTTGCGAGACGTCGAGCAGCTGCGAATGGTGGCCCTCGCCCGCGAGCAGCGCCATCGTCTCCGCGAGTCCGGCGGCGTTGATGTCGCTCGCCGAGATCCTTGCCCCCTCCGCGGCGAGCCGGCACGCCGTCGCGCGCCCTATCCCCGAGCCCGCTCCGGTCACCATCGCCACCTTGCCTTCGAACCTGCCCATCCTGCTCTGCTCCTGTCGTTCGTGATCGATCGGTTTCAACGGGTACGCGCGATCACCGTGTCGGCGAAGCGCGCGATCGCACCGAGCCGCGCCGCGAGGTCCGCGTCGGGCCCGTGGGTGGCCGTCCACGGCGCACAGATCATGTCCGTGACGCCGGCATCGGCCAGCCGCGCGCAGGTCGACGGATCGGCGTCGCGCGGCATGAACTTGTACTCGAACGGGCCATCGGCACGCCCGTAGTCGGCCCGGTAGCCCTCGATGCGCCGTATCGAGGCGGCGAGCTGCGCGAGGTCGCAGCGCGGGTTCTCCCAGCCGATGTAGCCGTCGCCGATGCGCGCGGCGCGGCGCAGCACGGGTTCGGCGAAACCGCCGATATACACCGGCACCGGGTGCCTGGGCACCGGCGCGATCTGCAACGGTCCGAAATCGTAGAAGCGCCCGTGGAACTCGTACATGCCGCCGGCCAGCAGGCCGCGCACGATCTCGATCATCTCGGCCGAGCGCGGCCCGCGCCGCGTCCATTCGCGCCCCAGCACGTCGAAGTCCTCCGGTATGGGGCTCAGGCCCACGCCGAGCGCCACGCGCTCACCGGACAGCACGGCACACGAGGCAAGCTGCTTGGCGACCAGCAACGGATCGCGCACCGCGAGCTTCAGCACCGAGGGGTAGAAGCCGATCCGCTCGGTTGCCCCCGCCATGGTCGCGATCAGCACCCACGGATCGAGGAACGGCGTCTGCGGTTCCCACGGCCGGCGGCCGTCGGCGGTGTACGGGTACGGTGCCGAGGTGTCGCGATGGTGGAACAGCCCGTCGGGCACCGTCACCGCGTCCCAGCCGGCCGCCTCGGCGGCACGCGCGAGCGGCACGTACCAGGCCGCCTCGCAGGCCCCCACCGCCAGCGTGAAACGCATCCGCGCCGTCCTAGTCCGCCGCCGGCTGGAAATGCGCCGGCACGTTGAAGGCGTAGCCGCGCTCCTCCACCCGCTCCGCGATCCGCCAGCCCTGCGCGCTGCGCACCAGGCGATCTACGTACCAGAGGCCGTAGAAGGCGATCTGGGTGCCGCCGGCCGGCAGCGGGATCTCCATCGGGTTGTGGCACATGGTGCGCGCGTGCGCGGTATCACCGTCGATCCACACCCGGCTGTTGGCGATCAGGTGCTGCGTGGACGGGAAATACGGCATCACGCGTCGCAGGTAGTCCTTGATTTCGGTGACCGAGCCACGCGCGCCGCCGAGCGCCGTGTAGTCGATCAGCGCGTCGGGCGTGAAGATGCGGTCGAACTCGTCGAAGTCCTTCGCATCGACCGCGCTGCAGTAGTCGATCAGCAGGTTGTTGATCTCGAGCCGGTCGGATATTTCCTGGATGTCCATCGTCATCGATCGCTCTCCTTCTTCTGGCCGCGGAGCCGGATCATCGCATGCCGCGCGGGGCGCCCGCCATACGCGCGGCGGTCCGTGCTCCGAACATTGCCGCGCTGTCATCCCGGCCTGTCGGCGAGCACGCCGGCTTGCCTATAATGCGCGCGCACCCGAATCGCAATGGAGGCCACGGTGGATCCCGACAAGCAGAAGATCGACGCCAGCTACGCCCGGATCACCGGACCCGGTGCGCCGTTCGAACTCGTGACAGAAACGATCGACGGTCGCCCGTACAGACTGTTCCGCAACGCCCCGCGCACGCTGCGCGAGCTCTACGCACCGGCCTACGCGCACGGCGACAAGGAATTCGTGGTCTACGAGGGCGAGCGCTGGAGCTTCGCACGCATGCTCGCGCTGGCCGACGCGATCGCGCACCAGCTGGTGCACCGAAGCCGCGCAGGCAAGGGCGACCGGGTTGCGATCGCGATGCGCAACTACCCGGAGTGGATGGCCGCCTACATCGGCATCACCAGCGCCGGCGCCACCGTGGTGCCGCTGAACAGCTGGGGGCGCGCGCAGGAACTCGAGTACGCGCTGAGCGACGCCGGAGCGAAGATCGTGTTCTGCGACCGCCAGCGTCACGACTACGTCGCCCCGCGCGCCGCGGCGCTGGGGCTCACGCTGGTCGTCGTGCGTCCCGGCAACGAAGCGCTGCCGCCCGCATCGCTCGCGCTGGCCGACTACATCGCCGGCGCGGAGAACGCACCGCTGCCGGAAGTCGCGATCGATCCGGACGACATCGCGGTGATCGCCTACACCTCGGGCACCACCGGCAACCCCAAGGGCGCGGTATCCACGCACCGCGCGGTGTGCCAGGCGATCACCTGCTTCGAGTGCTCGGCGATGGCGCAGGCGATGGCCAACCACGAGCTGATCGCCGCGATGATGGCCAAGGGCTTCGAACCGACCAGCCTGCTCGCGGTGCCGCTGTTCCACGTGAGCGGCTGCTACGCGGTGTTCATGACCTCGCTGCGCGCGGGCCGGCGCATCGTGATCATGTTCAAGTGGGACGTGGAGCGCGCGCTCGAGCTGGTCGAGCAGGAGCGCGTGACGAATTTCACCGGTGCGCCGTCGATGCTGATGGACCTGCTGGAGTCACCGGATTTCGATCGCCACGACACGCGCAGCCTCAGCGCGATGGGCGCCGGCGGCGCCGCCACGCCGCCGAAGATCGGCCTGCTGATGTCGCGGCGCGTCGAGGGCGCACTGCCCGGCACCGGCTGGGGCATGACGGAGACCAACGCACTGGGAAGCTCGTTCAGCGGCAACGCCTTCCACGAGCACATCGCGAGCGCCGGTTTCGTGCAGCCGGTGATCGAGCTGTCGTTCCGCGACGAGGACGGCAACGAGATGCCCCCCGGCGAACCCGGCCACATCTGGGTACACAGCGTGTGTCTGATCAAGGAGTACTGGAACCGCCCCGATGCCAACGCGAAGGAGTTCCGCGACGGCTGGTTCAACAGCGGCGACATCGGCTACCTCGGCGCCGACGGCTACCTGTACCTGACCGACCGCGCCAAGGACATGGTGATCCGCGGCGGCGAGAACATCTTCCCGCTCGAGATCGAGAAGACACTGATGGACGCGCCCGACGTGCTCGAGGCCGTCGGCTTCGGCGTGCCCGACGAGCAGTGGGGCGAGGAACTCGCGCTGGTGGTGCGGCTGAAGCAGCCCGGCACGCTCGACGCCGCCGCGGTGCGCACCTTCCTCGGCCAGCGTCTCGCCGCGTTCAAGGTGCCGCGCTACGTGGATTTCACCGCGGAGCCGCTGCCGCGCAACGCCACCCACAAGGTGCTGAAGAAGGAGGTGCGCCAGGCATTCCTCGCCGCGCACGGGATGCTCTGATGGACGAACACGGCATTCCCGAGGACTGGCGCACGCTGCTCGCGGAGTTCCGCGAGCGTGTGGCGGGGGCGCACGCGATGGGCGGCGAGACGCGGCTGGCGAAGCTCGCGGCCGCCGGCCGACTGAACGCCCGCGAACAGATCGCCGCGCTGTGCGACGAAGGCAGTTTCGTCGAGCTCGGCACGCTGGCCGGCGGCATGGAGCACGGGGACATCCCGACCGCGCCGGCCGACGCGCTGGTCGGCGGGCTGGCGCGCATCGACGGTCGGCCGGTGGTGGTCGGCGCCGAGGACTTCACGGTGCAGGGCGGCTCGATCGGCTTCGCCACCCACGCGAAACGGCTGCGCTTCGCGCGCATCGCGCTGCAGGAGCGCGTGCCGCTGGTGATGCTGCTCGACGGCGCCGGCGAGCGCGCGAGCAACGCGCTGGCGCGCCATCCATACGCGCCCAACGACATGCAGGAACTCGCGCACCTGTCGGGACAGGTGCCGACCATCGCGGTGGTGACCGGCTCCTCGGCCGGGCACGGCGCGATCACCGCGCTGCTCAGCGACCTCGTGATCATGCTCGAGAAAGCCACCCTGTTCGCCGCCGGACCCGCACTGGTCGCCGCGGCGACCGGCGAGATGGTGGCCAAGGAGGACCTGGGCGGTGCGCGCCTGCACGCCGCACGCAGCGGCGTTGCCCACAACGTGGTCGCCGACGAGCACGAGGCCTTCGCGCTGGTCCGTGCCTGGCTCGCGCTGCTGCCGTCGAACGCGTGGCAGTGGCCGCCGTCGCGCCCCGACGGGGACAGCGGCGAGCGCCGCCTCGATGCGATCCTGCAGCTGGTGCCACGCGATGCGCAGAAGCCCTACGACATGCGCGCGGTGCTGCGCCTGCTGCTCGACGGCGGCGAGGCGCTCGAGGTGCAGCCGCTGTTCGGGCGCTCGCTGCTGACCGTGCTGGGGCGCCTCGGCGGCGAGCCGGTCGCGGTGGTCGCGAACCAGCCCACCTTCCTGGCCGGCTCGATCGACCGCGACGCGGCGGACAAGGCCGCGCGCTTCCTGCAGATCGCCGAGGCGTTCCACCTGCCGGTGGTCTTCCTCGCCGACAATCCGGGCATCCTGTCCGGCAGCAAGGCCGAAGCGGCCGGCACGCTGCGCGCCGCCGCGCGCATGTTCATGGCGCAGTCGCGCCTGCGCGTTCCCAAACTCCACGTCACGCTGCGCAAGGCCTACGGCTTCGGCAGTTCGGTGATGGCGATGAACCCCTTCGACCACCAGACGCTGAGCGTGGCGTTCCCGGGCATCTCGCTCGGCGGACTGCCGGCCGCCGGCGGCGCCCAGGCCGCAGGTATGGACGCCGAGGCGAGCCGGCGCATGCGCGAGGCGCAATCGAGCGGCGCGTGGAGCGCCGGCGACACGCTGGCCTACGACGAGATCATCGATCCGCGCGAACTGCGCAACACGCTGCTCGCCGGGCTGCGCACCGCGCGCGGCCGGCGCACCGCGGCACCGGCGCCCGCCATGCACGGCGGCATCTGGCCCTGAGCTGCCCGCCCTGGGCCGGCCGCCGGCTCAGGGCGCACGCAGCATCTCCAGGTGTGCGATGCCGTCCTCGTCGAAGGGCTGGCCACACGCCACGAAACCGAAGCCGCCGTAGAACGCCTCGAGGTGCGCCTGCGCCGCGATGCGGATCGGCACGGCGCCCCAGTCCCCGGCGACCGCCTCGATGCCGCGCACCACCAGTTCGCGTCCCAGCCCTGTGCCGCGCCACGGGGCTGTGGTCAGCACCCGCCCCAGCGAGTGCTCGGCGTAGCGCGCACCGGGCAGCAGCACGCGCAGGCAGGCGGCGATCGCGCCATCGGGAGCGCTCGCCCACAGATGCCAGGCATCGCCATCGAGGCCGTCCGGATCGAGGTACGCGCAGTGTTGCTCGACCACGAACACCGCCGCGCGCGCGGCGAGGATGCGGTACGCGGTGCCGGCGTCCAGCGCGGAGAAATGCTCCCAGTGCCACTGCATCAACGTGCGGGCTCCGCAGCGGACGGCAGGTTGCGCAGCAGGAAGTCACGCACGTTACCGCCCATCACCTTCGCGATCACACCCGGGGCGACGCCGCGTTCGAGCAGCGCGCCGGTCAGCACACCGAGCGCGGCCGCATCGAAAGTGGTGGTCACCGAGCCGTCGAAATCCGACCCCAGCGCGACCGCGTCCTCGCCGGCGAGCGCCACGGCCGCGACGATCGCCCCGGCGATCCCGGCCGGGGTCGCGTCGCAGACGGCCTCGGCCCAGAAACCGATGCCGATCAGCCCGCCGCGCGCCGCGATGCGTGCCACCAGTTCGTCGGGGATGTTGCGCGGCCCCGGGCAATGACCCCAGGTGCCGGTGTGGCTGAGGATCACCGGCTGCGGCGAGGCCGCCAGCACGTCCTCGACCACCGCCGGCGAGGCATGCGCGAGGTCGACCACGATGCCGAGGCGGCGCATCTCGGCGAGCGCCGCGCGCCCGAACGCGCTCAGCCCGGCGCCCGAGGTCCCGTGCAGCGAGCCGCCGAGTTCGTTGTCGAAGAAATGCTGCAGCGACATCATCCGGAACCCCGCCGCGTGCAGCCGCGCCACGTTGCCGAGGTCACCGTCGAGCGCGTGCGAGCCCTCGGTGCCGAGCAGCACGCCGGTGACGCGCTCACCGGCGGCGCGGCGCGCGAGCAGCCGTTCCAGATCCTCGCGCGAGCGGATCCGCAGCAGCCGCTGCGGCTCGCGCGCCACGAAGCCGTCGAGCCGTCCGGCCTGGTACAGCGCCCGCTCTGCGAGCGAATGCCAGGTGCGCGGCGGCCAGCGCTGCACCAGCGCCAGCAGCGTGATGTCGTCGAAGGCATCGGCCGCGTTGCGTTCGTAATTGAGTCCGTGCGGCGAGCGCGTGACCGTGGTCAGCACCTGCAGCGCCACGTTGCCATTCTCGAGGCGCGGCAGGTCGACGTGACCGCGCGTACCGCGCGCGAGGAAGTCGCGCTGCCACATCAGCGTGTCGGCGTGCAGGTCGGCGACGAACAGTTCCGCGTGCAGCGGCGGCGCCGGTGCGATGGGCACCGCGTCGACACGGTTCAGGCGCCGCTCGACCTCCGCCGGCCCCCATGCCAGCACGGCCACCAGCGCCACCCCGAGTACCGTCAACGGTACCAGCACGGCCTTGTTCATCGTTCCACTCCGTGTGCTAACCTGCCCCCGCGCCTCGACAAGCACGATCAGGAGACGCCCATGTCACACTCCGTCTACGCACTGCTCGGGCTTGCGAGCTGGCACATCGTGGTACTGCTGCTGCTCGCGGGTTCCCGAGTCTACATCAGCACCTCGACCGGCAAGGAGGCCAACACCTTCGCGCCCGACGGCAGCGATGTCCGCGGACTCGCGCAACGCCTGGTGCGCGTGCACGCGAACTGCTGCGAGAACATCCCGCTGTTCCTGGTGCTGCTGCTGTTCGCGATCGCGACCGAACAGACCGCGATCACCGACGATGGCGCACTCATCCTGCTCGGCGCGCGCATCGCGCAAAGCGTGGTGCACATGGTCTCCACCAGCCTGGCGGCGGTGTCGCTGCGCTTCGTGCTCTTCGTGGTGCAGATACTGACCGTGGTCTGCTGGCTGATCCGTTTCCTCATCACCTGAGCGTCGTGCAGGTCCGGGCTGTGCCGGGACATGGTTCCGCCGCAGGTCCGGGCTGTGCCCGGACATTTCGAATGCACTGTTCGGCCGCAGGCCGAACCTACGACGGGAGGAAGTCCAGCGGCAGCCCGATGTGCTCGCGGAACACGGCATCGCGGTGCGCGATCAGCTCCGGCGGCAGCGCCGCCGCGATCGCGGGGCCGATGTGCCCGTACGCCTGGCGCACATGCGCGGGCATCGGACAATCGGCTTCGGGCAGCGGCTGCAGCATGTTCGAGAATGTCGCCCAGTACAGGTCCGCGGCGCTCAGGGTCTCACCGACCAGGTACCGGCTGCCGGCCGCGCGTTGCGCCGCGAGCGTCTGCGCCAGGAACGCCACGATGCGCACCACCTCGGCCTCGGCCCCCGCGCGCGACTCCTCGTGACAGCCGTAGCGCGCACCCATCGCGCGCACACCCGGCGCGGCCCCGGGATCGCCCAGCAGCGGCGCGATCAGCATCGCGCGGCGCATCCACCCGAGTCCGCGCCGGCCGATGATCTCGCGCGCGATGCCGAACATCCGTGCCCGCTCGGCCACGTCCGCGGGAATCAGCCGCGGCGACGGCGCCAGGCGCTCGGCCAGGAACAGGATATCGAGCGAGTCGGTGCACGGGGGCTCGTCGTTCCACGCCGCCACCGGCGCCGACACCTGCCCGGTCCACTCACGCAGTTCGGCATTCTCCCCGCCCACCTCCTGCGCCACGGCCACGTAGTCGAGTCCCTTGACGCGCAGGATCGCCTTCGCCGCCTCGCCCCACGGCCCCGGCACCCCCGCGCTCAGCACCAGGCGCAATCCCGGCGCGCGCCTGCCTTCAGCCACAGTCACGTAACGCATGCCGGCACCTCGGGTCAGAGCTTGAACACGCGGATCGCGTTCTCGCGCAGGAACAGCGGCCAGACCTCGTCACGCAACGGCACCGACGGCATCTCGGCGAAGATCCGCTCGAGCGACAGCCCCATCGGAAAATAACCCGCGTAGAGGATCTTGCGTGCCCCGCGCGTGTTCGCGAACTCGATGATGTCGCGCGGATAGAAGCGCGGCGCGAACGCGCTGGTCATGTAGTGCAGGTTCGGGTACTTCAGCATCAGCTTGACCGCGAGCGCGGTCCACGGCTCGCAGCCGTGACGGGCCACGATCTTGAGTTCGGGGAAGAACCAGCAGACCTCGTCGATCAGTTCCACGCGCTGCGGTTCCATAGGCAACCGCGGCCCCGGCACGCCGAGGCAGGGACAGAACGGCAGGTCCAGATCGACCAGCGCGGCGTAGACCGGATACCACTTCTTGTCGTTGACCGGCACCTGCGGACACAGCCCCGACGGAAAGGCCGTCACCGCCTTGATGCCGTACTCGCGCTGCAGCCGCCGTATCTTGCGCACCTCGTCCATGCCGTTGTTCGGATTCGCCTCGTACGAGCAGAAGAAGCGCTCCGGGAAGCGTCGCAACGCGTCCTGGGTGACCAGGTTGTCGTCGTCGATGCCGAGCATCGCACGCTCGATCCCGTGGCGGTCCATCTCCGCCACCGTCCACGCGACGTAGTCCTCCTTGCCCTCGATGCGCGGCACGTCCTTGAACATGTACTGCGCCGGCATGCGGAACTGCTCGCGACTCTCGGTATCGAGCAGCAGCGGGCGCATGAAATCGTACCACTGGCCGGTGTGCTCACCGGGAATGTTGAGCATCAGATCGATCACGCCGATTCCGGCAGGCATAGTCATGGATTCGACCACCTCGTCAGAAGTTGCTCGCTGGTCTCCCACAGTCGGCGCGCGGCGTCCGGATCGCGGGCCCACGGACGCGGTGTCACCGGCTTGCGATCGATGAAATAGCCGCCGTTCGATCCCGCGTCGGCTTCCGCGGCCAGCCACACGGCCGTCTCCGCACCCTTGCGGGGCGTGCGCATGAACGGTTTGGCGATCGCGGTCGCCACGCGCGCCACGACCCCGTTGTTCTTGCCGATGCCGGTGGCGACGCCGCCCGGATGCATCGCGTTGGAGACGATCCCGCTGCCCGCGAAGCGTCTTGCGAGCTCGTTCGAAAACAGGATGTTGGCGAGCTTCGAGTGCCCGTAGGCCGGAAACGCCGCGTAGCCGTTGGCGAGCGCGAGATCGTCCCAGCGCATCTCCTTGCAGAAATGGTGCGCGTTCGAGGCCACGTGCACGATGCGCGCCGGCGCCGCCTGCTGCAACAGCGGCAGCAGCCGGCACGTCAGCAGGAAGTGAGCGAGGTGATTGACCGCGAACATCTCCTCGAAACCATCGTCGCTGAGGCGGCGCTCCGCATTCATGACGCCGGCGTTGTTCACCAATACGTGCAGCGGCCGCCCGCTGGCGAGAAAGGCATCGGCCGCCGCGCGCACCTCGCCCATCAGCGAGAAATCCGCGCGCAGGAACGCGTGGTTGCCGGCGGCACCGGCAGCGCGCACCGCCGCCAGCGCGGCCTCGCCACGTCCGGCGCTGCGCCCGACCAGCACCACGTCGGCGCCGCGGCGCGCGAACTCCTGCGCCGCCGCGAGCCCGACCCCGTTGGTAGCCCCGGTGACCAGCACCGTCTTGCCGGCAATCGTCCAGTCGCTCACGCGTCCGCTCTCCTCTCGTGTTGGTATGCATCGGCCGCCGGGCGATTATGGCGACAGACTGCGTCCACCACCAGACGGCTGGCCACGGCATGACGTGCTTGTCATACTCGGCGGCAACAACGAACGACCAGGGAGGCGGCGACGATGATCGGACGGATGGTGCAGGCAGTGGCACTGGCAGCACTGACAGCCACGACGGTGAACGCGGCGACAGTGGCCGAACAGCCCTTGGCGCCGGACTGGAACAGCGGCTGGTGCTCGCCCTGCGCCCCGCAGATCAACAACCGCGTGTTCGCCTCGTTCAGCCTCGTCGAGTCGACGCGCCTCGACACGGCGCACTTCGCGGTCGTCGATGCACTTCCCTGGAACGTTGCCGACCTCAACGTATCCGTCTGGAACGACCCGCAGGGCGTCGCGCTGTTGGACACCACCGTGACTGCCGCCGGTTACCGGAAGGTGGGCGCAGGTTCACGGGTGCAGATCTCGATCGATCTTCCCGACGGCTGGGAGCTGGCGCCCGGCACCTACTGGCTCAGCCTGTTCGGCGTCAACGGCGGCAGCGCCTCGTGGGGCAGCGACGGCAGCACCGGTGACGACCGCGTCTACAACAGCACCGGGACCCTGCTGTCATCGGCACGCCATGTGGGCTTCTCGCTCGAAGGCGAGACGCTGGCCGCGGTACCGGACGGCAGCGCGGCGCTGCTGTTCGCAACGGGCCTGGGCTTGCTGATTCCGCTTCGCAACAAATCACGGAGACGCGAATGAAACTCTACTGGTACCCCGGCTCCTGCTCGCTCGCCCCCCACATCGCGCTGTGCGAGACCGGCACGGTCTGCGAACTGGTGCGCACCGACCTGTTCACCAAGAAGACCGAGCACGGCGAGGACTATCTGGCGCTCAACCCGAAGGGTGCGCTGCCGGCGCTGCAACTCGACGACGGCTCCGTGATCACCGAGGCCGCGGTGATCATGCAGTACATCGTGGACCGCTGCCCGGCATCGACGCTGCTTCCCGCCGGGCACACGCTGGCGCGCTACCGCGTCCTCGAGTGGCTGAACCACCTCGCATCCGACGTGCACAAGTCCTTCGGCGTGCTGATGAACCCGGCGGCGCCGGATGCGTTCAAGGACACCGTGCGCGCCCAGATCGGCAAGCACTTCGCGCGCATCGCGGCAACGCTGGCGCAGTCCCCGTTCCTGGGCGGTGACACCTTCACGCTGGCCGACTGCTACCTGTTCACGGTGCTCGGCTGGTGCGCTTACGGTGGGGTGGATCTCGGCCGCTGGCCGACGCTGCAGGCGTACCAGGCACGCATCGGCGCGCTGCCCGCGGTACAGCAGGCGCTGCGCGAGGAAGGCCTGGCATGAGTTCCTGCGCACGGCGCCGCACTCTATGCGGCACGCTGGCACCGGCATCTCGGCCGTTCGGCGCGCGCCGGCGTGGTCGTCGCCGAGACGGCCCCCGGGGAGTTCACCGCCTTCTTCGGTGACGACGGCGGCGTGATGCACGCGCTCGATGCACACACCGGCGAGCGGCGCTGGGACGTCGACATCGACACCCACGTCGCCACGCGCCTGACCGGCAGTCCCGTGTATCACGACGGGCGGCTGTACGTGACGGCATCCTCGGGTGAGGAAGGGCTGGCGATGCAGAAGGATTACCCCTGCTGCACCTTCCGCGGCAGCCTCGGCGCGATCTGGCCGCCACCGATCATCGATGCCGCGCGCGGCGAGGTGTTCGTCGCCACCGGCAATTCCTACACCAATGCCGACGCCGCGTGTTGCTCGCACCGCAGACGTCCGGTGTGCTGTGGGCGCTCGATGCGGACCGCGCGGGCGCGGTGGTTCCCTGGCACAGGGCGGCGCGGTGCTTGCCGGCGGCCGGCTGTTCGTCAACTCCGGCTACGCGCCGTTCTGGGGCAGGCCGGGCAACGCGTTGCTGGTGTTCTCGGTGGGCGGCAAGTAGGCAGTGACACCGCGGGGGCGCGGGGGGCGCGGGGGGCGCGGCGGTGCGTCTCAGCGCAGCCGCAACGCCCGCGAAATCTCGCCGGCCGCCTGCACCGCGCGTGCGCCGAGGTTGCGGATCGCCTCATCGGTCACCCGATGGCTGGGCACCGTGATTCCCAATGCCCCCACCGGACGACCGGTGGCATCGAGGATCGGCGCGGCAACGGCCGCCACACCTTCCAGCATTTCACCCTTCGAATACGCGAAACCGTCATGCCGGATCGTGACGATGCGCTCGTCGATCAGCCGGCGCTGGCGCGCATCGACGCCACGATGATCGAGGATACGGTCGCGTTCCGCGTCCGGCAGGTACGCGAGAATCGCGTGTCCGGTCCCGGAGACGTCCAGCGGTGTGCGCACTCCCACCTGCACCACCGCACGCACCGGTTGCCACCCCTCATGTATGTCCGCGATCACCCAGTGATCGCCGTCGCGCAGCGACAAGCCGACCGTCTCGCCGGTCTCGACGCTGAGCAGTTCGAGTTGCGGCGCCGCGAGGTCGCGCAGGCGATGCTCGTTGCCGACCTGTCGCCCCACCACCAGCAGCTTGTAGCCCAGTATCCATTGCGAGCCCGCATCGCCGTCCGGGCGGATCCAGCCCGCCTCCTCCAGGGTGGCCAGCGCACGCTGCAGGTTGCTCTTCGGCACGCCCATCTCGCGCGCCAGCGCGCTGACACCGATCGGCTGCCGCTGCGCGAGCTCCTCGAGCACGCGCAGCGTGAATACCGCGCTCTGATTGGTTCTTCCCATGTCAGCTACCGAGAATCCTGAACCTGGCGAGACTTTCCGGTGACCAGACCTGGTCGAGGGCATACATCTCCTCGAAGCACGGAATGTCGCGCGGTAGCGCGACCCACCGCTGCCGGGTCCCGATATGAATATGTGCCATCGGTGGGGCGCGATCCGGCTCGTCCAGCGTTCCGACCCGCACGAAAGCCAGTGTTTCGGACCGCCCATGCGCACGCCCCCACAGCGCGGTGCCGCAGTCGGCGCAACGTGTGATGTCGTAGCGGGTGCCACTCGCACCCGTGATCCGACAGTCATCCTGGGTGCCCTGCGTGAGGGCGACGTTGAACGTTTCGATGAGCATGCTGATCGTGAACGCGCTGCCGGAAGACTTCTGACAGCGCGTGCAATGGCAGACGTGGACGAACAACGGGGGCGCTCTCGTTTCGTAGCGCAACGAACCGCACAAACACCCGCCGGCAAGCATCACTGCGTCCCGCCGCCCAGGCGTTCGAGCGTATCGAGCGCCTCGTCGACCAGATCCGAGAGCACCTGGCGCGCCGGCTTCATCGCGGTCACGTAATCGACCCCCTGCCCCGCAGCCTCGGTCATCAGGTCCTTGCGCTGGTGGTCGAGCGACGCCTGGATGTACTCCGCGGACAGCAGCGACTGCAGCGGAGGCTGCAACACGGCGGGAGCGCCCTCACTCGTCCACTCCCGATGCCAGGGGCTCACCAGCGTGCGCATCGTGAAGCCCGACAGGCAGTCCGAGTGCCAGGTATCCGTGCACGAGGCCTCGATCAGTCGCTCCTTCAGCGGCTGGTTCACGTCGGACTCGCGCGAGGCGAGCCACAACGTGCCGGTCCACACCCCCGCGGCGCCCAGCGCGAGCGCCGCTGCCAGGTGGCGGCCGGTGGTCACGCCCCCCGCCGCCAGCACCGGTATGCCACGCGGCGCGCACAGGTCGACCACCTGCGGCACGATCGAGAACGTACCGATGGTGCCGGTGTGCCCGGCGGCGTCGTACCCCTGGGCGATCAGCACGTCGGTACCGGCCTCGATCTGGCGCTTCGCCTGCCGCGGCTTGCCGATCAGGCCCCAGACCTGCATCTGCAGCTGGTGCGCGCGCTCGAGCAGAAACGCCGGCGAACCCAGCCCCGAAGCGAACACCGGCACCCGTTCGTCGAACACCACCTCGAGCTGCTTCAGTCCGCGCGACTGGTCGAGCCCGCCCCACTGGTACAGATCCGGCGGCCTCTTCGGGTCCGGCACATCGTACTTCGCCTTGATCGACCGCTCGAAGGCGCGGTGTTCGGCCGGGATCTGCGCCAGCAGCTCCTCGAGCGAGCGCTGTTCGGGCACCGCCGCGGGCAGCACCAGATCGATCCCGAAGGTCTTGCCGCCTATGCGCTGGCGCAGCCAGCGGATGTCGGCCGCGATCTGCTCGGGCGTGTGCATCGCCTCGCCGAGCACCGCGAAGCCGCCCGCGTTGATGACCGCCGCGGCCACGTCCTTGCAGTGCGTGAACGCCACCACCGGGTATTCGATTCCGAGCCGCTCGCACAGCACCGTGTGCAACGGGGACTGCTTCATGATCCCGATCTCCTGCGCTGTGGCATCAGCCGTTGAAACGCGGCGGGCGCTTCTCGATGAACGCGCGCGTGGCCTCGGCGAAATCGGGGCCTTTCATCAGCCGTTCCTCGACCTCGGTCTCGCGCCACAGCACCTTGTGGCCGTCGGCCTCGCACATGTTGTCCCACACCAGTTGCTTGGTCGCGATCAGCGACGACACCGGATGCGCCGCGATCTCGGTGGCGATCGCCACCGCCGCCTCCAGCAGCTCCTCGTGTGGCACCACGTCGGTGACCAGACCGATGCGCTCGGCCTCGCGCGCATCGATACGCCGCGCCGTGAGCTGCAGCCGCAACGCGTGCGCCAGTCCCACCGTCTGCACCAGCAGCCGGCTGCTGCCCATGTCGGGCATCAGCCCCATGCGCACGTGACGCTCCTCGAACTGCGCCCGCTCGGAGGCGATGCGCACGTCGCACGACAGGATCAGCGTGATGCCGCCACCGACCGCCAGCCCGTTCACCGCCACCACCACCGGCTTCGACTCGCGCATCATCTCCAGCCAGCGCAGCTGCGAGCGGTAGTTCATCGGCTCCCCGTTCGGCGGCGGCTCGGGATTCTCCCAGTCCTGCACGTCGAGTCCGGCACAGAACGCACGCCCCTGCCCGGTCAGCACGATCACACCGACGCTGCTGTCGCGGTTGTAGCGCTCGAACGCGTCGTAGAGCTCGTGCACCAGTTGCATGCTCAAGGCGTTCAGCCGCTCCGGGCGGTTCAGCGTCACGATCGCCACGCGCCCGCGTTGTTCGGTCAGTATGGTGTGATACGTCATCGCCCGATCCTCCGTCGATTCCTCGTTCAGGCGGCGCCGAAGCGCTCGCCCACCATCGCCTCCGATGCCGCCCACAACCCGAGCGCCAGTGCGCCGTCGAGTGCGTAGGACTTCACGCCCTCGGCCGAGCTCCTGGCGTCGTTGATCGCCGCGACATGGCAATCCTCGAGATAACAGCCGCCACGCTCTGCCAGCTCCGGCGCCGTTGCCGCGTACACCGTCGTCGCCGCCCCCGCGGCCACGGTCTTGCGCTGCAGCTTGCCGCCGGGGCTGTGGGCATCGACCGCCGCGAGCTCGGTCGCGTCCAGATGACGATCGAGCTCGGTCGGGATCGCGCCCGGATGCACCGCGTAGGCACGCACCCCTTCGGGGCCGAAGCGGCGGTCGAACTCCACCGCGAACAGCACGTTCGCCGTCTTCGACTGCCCGTAGGCGACCCACGCGTTGTACGCCCGGCGCTCGAAGTTGAGGTCGTCGAGCTGCACGCCACAGACGCGGTGTCCGATCGAGCTGAGCGCCACCACCCGGCTCGGCGCCGCGCGCCGCAGCGCCGGCAGCACCAGCCCGGACAGCAGGAAATGCCCAAGATGGTTGCTCGCGAGCTGCATCTCGAAGCCCTCGGCCGTGCGCTCCAGCGGGCACGCCATGATGCCGGCGTTGTTGATCAGCAGATGGATCGCCGGGTGCCTCTGCAGCAGCCGCGCCGCACAGGCACGCACGCTCGCCAGCGACGCCAGGTCGAGGCGCTCGAACTCCAGCGCCTCGCTGCCGGTGGCCGCGCGAATCCGCGCCAGCGCCGCGCTCGCCTTCTGTTCGTTGCGCGCCGCGACCACCACGCGCGCCCCGGCCGCAGCCAGCGCGCGCGCGGTTTCCTCGCCGATGCCACCGGAAGCGCCGGTGACCACCGCCACCCGCCCCCTCAGATCGATACCCTGCAACACCTCGCCGGTGGTCGATCCGGCACCGAAACACCTGTTCCCGCTCATGACTGCCTCCCCGTCCCGCTCAACCCTTGGGCGCACGCTGCGGAATCCGCGTGTTGTCCCAGCTGAAACCACGCTCGGGCGTGAATACGATCCAGCGCCAGTTCTTCCCCATCGCGGTGCTCTCGTTGCGCGTGCTGCCGCCGCTGCCGAAGCCGTCCTTCGCGTACTTGGCGCCCATCGCATCGCGCACCCGCGCATCGAGGTGCGCGTCGGCAGCCTCCGCGGCGGCGTCCTCCAGCACCCGTGCCGTGCCTTCGAGCATCACGCCCTGCAACTCCGGATAGCGCTCGTTGCGGTCGAGCGTCATCGTGCAGCGCGGGTTGCGCCGCAGGTTCTCCACCTTCTGCCCGCGCGTGTACGCGTAGACCTTCCCCTCCGCCCAGCAATACCACAGTGGCGCCAGGTTGATGCGCTCCCCGGGTCCGTGCGTGGCTACACGGATGATCTTCGCCTCGCGAAGGAACTCCTCGATCTCGGTGTCGCTCAGCGCGAAACTGCCGTTGATTTTCATGCTCTCCACCCTCCCGTTGCATTCAGCTTTCGAAGTGTCGATCCGCCGGCAACCACTGCGCGACACGGCTCCTCTTGCTCTGATGTTCTACATTGTGGCATTGTGTTCCGTATTACGAACCGACCTTAATGCCATCGGCACCCGATTGTCAACAGCGGTGAGATAACGGAGGTGAGCAATGACCGTACGCAGGATCGTCACCGGAATCGTGAACGGAAAATCGGCGATCGTCGTGGACGACCATGCACCCGAGATTCCGATGGCCTCGAACGTCTGGGTCGCGAGCGCGGAGCACCCGCTCGGCTACGATCCCGCGAGCGTGAAATCGCTGCCGCTCGAACCGCCGTCGGGCGGGTCGAACTGGCGCATCGTGGAGTGGCCGCCGGATGCGATCTACCGCGCGCAGGTGGCGAGCAATCCAATGGAAGGCCTCGATTCGGTCGATATGCACCGCACCGACACCCTCGATTACGTGCTGATCCTCGACGGCGAGATCGAACTGGAACTCGAGACGGGATCAGTGCGCCTGCGCGGCGGCGACTGCGTGGTGCAGCGCGCGACGATGCACGCGTGGCGCAACCGCAGCGACCGCGTGGTTCGCATGGCGGTGATCATGATCGACTTGCCGCCGCTTCAGAAACTCGAACCAGGCTGACGCAGGAACTCCAGTTCCTCCGCAGTGCTCTCGCGACCGAGGATGCGGTTGCGATGCGGGTAGCGGCCGAAGCGCTCGACGATGTCGCGGTGCGCGATCGCGAAGCGCAGGTTCTGCTCGAGCCCGGGGTGCGCGAAAAGTCTCACCGAGACCGCCTGGATCGCCCGCGATTCGCTGTGCATGAACGGCATGTAGAGGAACGCGCGCTGCTCAGCCGCCAGGACCTGGTCGGCGCCGGCGCCGAGCGCCTCCTGCGCCAACACCAGCGCCATGCCGTCGCACGCGAACGCCAGCGGTGTATCGCGGTGGATCTGGCGCGAGAACTGGTCGAGAACGATGATTTCCGCCAGCCGCCCGCGTGCGTCACTTCGCCAGCCGAACAACTCTCCCGCTGCAGCCGCATCCAGCGTGGCACCGAAACGCCGCGCGATGGTCCTGTCGATCGCCTCGTCCCTGGCCCACCAGTCACGCGGCTCGAGTTCCTCGAACCAGAAGCGCAGGATGTGCTCGGGGGTCATGCAAACGCTCCCGGTCTGCACCGACGGATGGCTGGCGCGCCCGGAGGGATTCGAACCCCCGACCAACGGCTTAGAAGGCCGCTGCTCTGTCCAGCTGAGCTACGGGCGCCTGGGCCGCGCAGTATAGGCGCGACGCCCGCCAACGCCCACCCCCGGGCGGGGCGGGTTCAGTCCTTGAACACGGGCTTGCGCTTCTCCTTGCGTGCCTTGATCGCTTCCTCGAAGTTGCGGGTGGTCATGCGCACGAACAGTTGCGCGTGACCCTCGTGATTGATGTGCGAGTGCATGCTGCCTGCTTCCAGCCCCGCCCACAGCAGTTGCTTGGTCAGTTCCACCCCGAGCTGGCTGTAACCGGTCATGCGCTCCGCGAGCACGTAGCAACGCTCCAGCAGTTCCTCGCGCGCGCAGCGCTGGGACACGATGCCGATACGCTCGGCCTCCTCCGACTGCACGTCCCTGCCGCTCAGCATGATCTCGAATGCGCGCGTCGAGCCGACCGCGCGCGGCAGCGTGAAGCTGAGGCCCAGCTCGGCTGCCGTCAGCCCGTTGTTGATCCCGGCCGCGCGGAAATACGCCTGCTCGGCGGCGATGCGCAGATCGGCGGCCATCGCGAGGCAGAAGCCGCCGCCGATCGCCGCGCCGTTGATCGCCGCGATCACCGGCTGGTGCATCTCGCGCATCGTCTTCACCACGTCGTCCATCACGCGCAGCGCCCGACGCGCGATTCCCGACATCGTCAGTCCGTCGAAGATCGACAGGTAGCCCGGATCGACCAGATCGGCGCCTGAGCAGAAGCCATCACCCGCACCGGTCAGCACGACCACCCGCACCGAGTTGTCGAAACTCAGCTCCTCGAGCGCATCACGCAGCGGCACCATCACGTCGAAGGCCATCGCGTTCATGCGCTCGGGCCGATCCAGTGTGACCAGTGCCACCGCATGGCGCGGGCGTGTGATCTTCACATAGGACATGCGCGTCTTCTCCCGGCTGACCGACGCCGGATCATAACCGTGCGGCCGCGGCGGGCGCGAGTGGCAACGCGCCCGGCGTTCAGGGCGCGGCGAGTACCGCCTCCACCCCGGCGCAGAGCGTGCGCACGAAGGTCTTGCCCGACCCCGCGTTGCCGGCCACGTGAAACCCCGCGAGGCCGTGGAACAGCATGGTCTGGATCAGCAGCATCTTGGCCTGCCGCTGCGCGCGCGAGTGGACGGTCATCTTGCGCTCGATGAGCCGCGTCAGCTGCCGGACCTCGGGGTAGCGGTCGACACGTCCCGCGCCGAGGTGCGCGAAGGCGCCCGAGGTTCTGATCTGGCAGTTCACGAGCAGGAACGCGAGGCCGTTGCCGTCGTTCGCGACGTGCTCTGCGACCGGCCGCACATAGGCCTCGACGAGCTCGCCCAGGGTCGGTGCCGGCGTGGCGAGCAGCGCCTCGACCATCGGCCGGCGCCGCAGCGAGATGAGGTCGCTGTGCTTGTCGAGCACGGCGTTGATCAGCCCGGCCTTGTCCCCGAAGTGGTACTGCGCGGCGTTGCGGTTCTTCTGGCCGGCGGCCCGCGCCACCTCGAGCAGCGTCACGTTGTCCACGCCGCGCTCGGCGAACAGGGTCTCGGCGGCATCGACCAGCCGCCGGCGTGTGTTGAGAGTGTCGCGACGGGGCGGCCGCGCGGGTGCGTGCGTGTTCATGCGGGCCGCATGCTAGCACACCGTACGGAGCGGGCTGGCGCGGTCCGGCAGTCGACCATCGACACCGGACCGTGGCGCTTGTACTTCATATTCCGGTTTCATATCATCCGGCCACTTTCGCCCGGGAGCACAGCGATGAGAGATCCGGTCTACAAGCACCGCCGCGTGGGTCCGGCGGCAGCCGAATTCGACCAGGGATGCGCGCGCGTCACCGATTTCATCGTGATGTCCGAGGGCAACTCGAACGTCTACCTGATCGAGACGCCCGCCGGCGGCGTGCTGATCAACTCCGGCATGGGCTTCGAGGCGCCGGTGCACCGCCACAACCTCGCGCGCTTCTCCGACGTGCCGATCCGCTACCTGGTCACCACCCAGGGTCATGTGGACCACGTCGGCGGCGTGCAGTACTTCCGCGACCTGCATCCCGGGCTGGTCTACATCGCGCAGGCCGGCAACCCCGAGCACCAGGCCTACGACGCACGCCTGCAGGCATTCCGCGGCGCGCGCTCGGCGTTCCGCTTCCAGCACGAGTTCGCGCAGGTGTTCCAGCGCTACGCCGCCGCAGGCTACGTGGCGATCAATCCGCAGGATCGCCCCACCCCCGACGTGCTGTTCGGGCAACGCCACGAGTTCACGCTGGGCGGGCTCGATATCGTGCTGATCGCCGTACCCGGCGCGGAGACCAACGACTCGCTGGTCGTGTGGCTGCCGCAGCATCGCATCGTGCTGACCGGCAACCTGTTCGGCTGCCCGTTCGGGCACTTTCCCAACCTGGTGACGATCCGCGGCGACCGCTACCGCGACGCATTGACCTGCGCGGCCGCCGCGCAGACCGTGCTCGATCTGGGCGCGGAACTGCTGCTCTACGGCCACCACGAGCCGGTCGCCGGCGCGGAACTGATCCGCAGCGAACTCGTCGCCTACCGCGACGCGATCCTGTACGTGCACGACGAGGTCGTGAAGGGCATGAACGAGGGCAAGGACATCGGCACGCTGCAGAACGAGATCCGCCTGCCCGCGGAGTGCGAGGTCGGCCAGGGCTACGGCAAGCTGAACTGGAGCATCCGCGCGATCTGGGAGAACTACGCGGGCTGGTTCAAGCACGAGTCGACGACGGAGCTCTACAGCGTGCCGCAGACATCCGTGCACGCCGACCTGGTCGCGCTCGCCGGCGCCGATGCCCTGGTGTCGCTCGCCGAACGCAAGGCCAGCGCCGGACAGTGCGAGGAGTCGATCCACCTGCTCGACATCGTGCTGAACGCCGATCCCGCGCACGCCGGCGCACGCGCGCTGATGCTGCACGTGCATCGCGACCTGCTGGCCGAGGCGCAGACCTTCTGCACCACCGGCAATTTCTGGCTGGTCGGCTGGCTGCAGCACCGGATCCGCCAGCTCGAAGCCGCGCCGTAACGTCGAACGCCGGTGCCCGAACATTTGTCCGGGCACAGCCCGGACCTACGGCCGAACAAATGTCCGGGCACGGCCCGGACCTACGGGGTGCGGGACCAGTCGGCCGGGCGCAGGGTCTGGCAATGGGTGGGGAACACGCCGCTGCGGCGGTCTTCGAAGAAGCGCCGCAGCGTCAGGTCGACGACCGGAAACGCGAGCTCACGCCACGGGATCGCGTCTTCGGTGAACAACGCCACGTCGAGGCTTTCGGGTCCGGCGGCGAACTCGGGCGCGGCGAGCCGCGCGCGGTAGAACATGTAGACCTGCGAGATGTGCGGCAGGTCGAAGATCGTGTACAGCGATTCGTCCTCGACGCGTGCGCGGGCCTCCTCCCAGGTCTCGCGCCGCGCGCCTTCCAGCGTGGTCTCGCCGATTTCCATGAAGCCCGCCGGCAGCGTCCAGTAGTCGCGCCGCGGCTGGATCGCGCGCCGGCACAGCAGCACGAGATCACCGTGCACCGGCAGGCAGCCGACCACGATGCGCGGATTGCGGTAATGTACGGTGTTGCAGCGGTCGCAGACGTGGCGCTCGCGATCGTCGTCCGCCGGCACGCGCAGCGAGACCTCGCCACCGCAACTGCTGCAGTACTTCATCGTCTTTCAGCCGAGCGCATGGTAGGTGCCGCCGTAGAACAGCAGCGGCCGTCCGGAACCGTGGGCCGCGATCTCGCGCACCCGCCCGACCAGGATCGTGTGGTCGCCGCCGTCGTGACGCGCCTCGATATCGCACGCGAGCGTGGCCAGCACGTCCGCGAGCAACGGCAGGCCGCCGCTGCCCGGAGTGTATTCGCCCGGCTGCAGCGCGTGGGCGCCCTTGCGCGCGAAGCGTTCGGCCCGCGCGCGCTGCCCCTGTGCGAGGATGTTCACGCAGTAGCTCCGGGCGGCACGGAACGCCTCGGCGGTATCGGAGTCCTTCTGCAGGCTCCAGAGCACCAGTGGCGGCGCGAGCGACAGCGAGGCGAAGGAGTTCACGGTCAGCCCGAACGGCGCATGTCCCGGCGGGTTCGCGGTGATCACGCACACGCCAGTCGCGAATCGCCCCAGCGCCTGGCGGAACTGCAGGCTGTCGAATCCCATCGTCGCTTCCGGCAAGACCTTCAATCGTTCCAGCGCTGCGCTGCCCCGGTGTCGCTGTCGCGGCTCTCGACCCAGCGTTCCGTGCCCGCGCCGGTTTCCTTCTTCCAGATCGGGGCGCGCGTCTTCAGGTAGTCCATGATGAACTCGCAGGCGGCGAAGGCATCGCCGCGGTGCGCGCTCGCGACACCGACCAGCACGATCTGGTCCGCGGGTACGAGCCGTCCCACGCGATGGATCACTCGCACCGCCGCGATCCGCCAACGCGTACGCGCATCGGCGACGATCGCGGCGATGCTCGACTCGGTCATGCCGGGGTAATGCTCGAGTTCCATGGCCTGCAGTTCGCCGCAGGCGCCGTGGTCGCGCACCAGGCCGGTGAACAGCACACAGGCGCCGGTGGCGGCTCCGGTGGCGCACAGGCGCCGGTACTCCTCGTCGATGCTGAAGTCCGCCTCGCGGACTTCCACTTCGGGCAGTGCATCGCTCGCCATTTCAGCCTCCGGTGACCGGCGGATAGAACGCCACCTCGTCGCCGTCGCGCAGCGCGTGCCCGCGCCCCACCACCTCGCGGTTCACTGCGACCAGCGTGCGCGGCGCGAGCAGTACCTCGGCGGCGCCGGGGATCTCGCGCTCCAGCCGCTGCACCAGCCCCGCGACGCCGGCGCAGGAATCGTCCCAGGCCAACTCGAGCAGCGAGCGACCGAGCCGTTCGCGGATCGCCGCGAAGAAACGCACCGTCAGCATGCCGCCGCCTCCTCCGCGCGCCAGTGCCCGGAACGTCCACCGCTCTTCTCGAGCACGCGCACGCCCTCGATCACCATGCCGCGATCGACGGCCTTGCACATGTCGTAGACCGTCAGCGCCGCCACCGATGCGGCGCTGAGTGCCTCCATCTCGACGCCGGTGCGCCCGTGCACGCGGCATTCGGCGCGGATCCGCACGGCGTGGCGCTCCGGCACGCAGGCGAGCTGCACCTCGACCGCGTCGAGCCCGAGCGGGTGGCACAACGGAATCAGGTCCGCGCAACGCTTGGCGGCCTGGATGCCGGCGATCCGCGCGACCGCGAACACATCGCCCTTGGCGTGCCCGCCGCCGGCGATCAGCGCCAGCGTCGCGGCTTGCATGCGCACCCACGCCTCGGCGGTCGCTGCGCGCGCGCTGACCGTCTTCGCGCCTACGTCGACCATATGGGCCTCGCCGGCCACGTTCAGATGGGTCAATCCGGATGCCTGTTCACTCACCGTTGCCGTGTCCTCGCCTCGTGTCCGCGCCGCTACTGGCCGGCGGCGCAGCAGCACACTACCATAGCGGCGGCACCCCGTGGAGCCGAGACGTTCGATGCGCGCACTGTACCTGCTGCTGGCCGCCGTGCTGGCCGGCTGCGGCCAACCCACCCCACCCGTGAGCGGCTGCGTGCCGGTCGACGGCATGGAGCCGACCTGCGGCTTCTCGCACCCGGAAGACATGGCGCTGATGCCCGACGGGCGCACACTGCTGATCAGCCAGATGGGCACCATGAGCGGCGAGGTGCCCGGCTCCTTCGCACTGTTCGACACCGTGAACGAGACGATCACGCGACTGCCCGCCCCGACCGTCGCCGACGGCGAGCCGTGGGGCGATCCGGCGTGCACCGAACCGCCGGGCGCGGCGTTCTCGCCGCACGGCATCGACCTCGTGCGCCGTGCCGACGGCGCCTGGCAGCTGCTCGCGGTGAACCACGGCGGGCGCGAGAGCGTCGAGTTCTTCCACGTGGTCGATGCTGCCGAGGGCTACCGGCTCGCGTGGCGCGGCTGCGCGGTCCCCGATCCCGGCAGCCATCTGAACGACGTCGCCGCGTTGCCCGACGGCGGTTTCGTGACCACCCATATGTACCCGCACAACAGCGCGCGGATCGGGCGGCTCGACCTCGCCATGCTGAAGGGACTGCTCGGCTTCGATACCGGTTACGTGCTGCACTGGGACGGGCGCCGCTTCGCGGCGCTGAAGGGCACCGGCATGCCGTTCCCGAACGGCATCCAGGTCGCGCGTGACGGCAGCGCACTGTTCGTGAACGCCTACCTCGGCGACGAGGTGCGCAAGATCGCGTATCCGGGCGGCAGGCTGCTCGGGCGCGTCGCGGTGAAGCGCCCCGACAACAGCCAGTGGGACGCCGAGGGCCACCTGCTGGTCGCCTCCCACGGTGGGGGGGCATTCGAGGCGCTCGAGTGCTTCGGGATCACCGAGGGCGCCTGCGGGCTGCCGTTCGCGATCGTCGCCGTCGACCCGCGCACCCTCGAACGACGCACCGTGCTGGAGCACAGCGGAGCGCCGATGGGGGCGGCCACGGTGGCGCAGCAGGTCGGCGAGGACCTCTATCTGGGGTCCTTCGCCGGCGACCGCATCGTGCGCGTGGCGCTGCCCTCGCCGTAGCTTGCGCGCACCACATCGAGCGCGGCGGCGAGGAAGGCAGCGGGTTCGATGCGGAACGCGGCCTGGTCGGGCCGCACGCGCAGCGCCACGGCGGGTTCGTCGTGCACCGCGCCGGCTTCGAGCAGACGGGTCCGCCGGTGCAGGTGCAGTTCCGCGTGCACCGCGTGCATCGCGTGACTCGACCACGCGAGCCCCGGTTTGCCCGCGAAACGCGCCGGATACATCGAGGCCGTGTAGCGGTCCGCCAGGAAACAGTCGACCCCGGCGGCGGCGCGCAGCTTGGCTTCGCTGCCGGCGCCGATCAGGCTCAGCACCACGACGTTGCGCGGCAGACCGCTGACGATGGTGCGCAATTGCGCGCGCTCGGCCGCCAGGTGCGCATGTGCGCTGCCGGCGCCGATCAGCGCCGCGGTACTGCCGTCGAAGACCGCCTCCACACGCGGATAGTCTGCTGCGAGGCGCTGCAGCAATTCACGCAGCAGCGGCGCCTCGTTCAGCCAGCCGCGCTTGCGCGAGCACAGACCTATCCACACGCGCGGACCCGACGATGCACGTCGCGGCACCGGCGACTTCTGCCACCAGCGCGGCGGCCGCACGCTGGAGAGCACGCGCGCATCGAGCCGCGCGATCAGCTCGCGCGGGAGCCCGCGGAACGGTTCGCCCGCGAGCAGATGGAAACCCTCACCCGACTGCGCCTCGATATGCGCCGCCGAACGCGCCCGCACGCGCAACGGGTCGCCGAACACGCGAGCCAGCGCAAGATAGTGCGCGCCGTCGATCGCGGTGAGGCCACGCAGCCCGGCCAGGGTGCCGGCCTCGTGGGCGGCCTCGAACGCGGGCAGGCAATCGTAGAAGAAGTGGTACGGTGACACCGCCTGCGTCAGCACGCCACGGAACGCGCGGACGCCGAACGGTGCATCGCGCGACGCCCGGCCAGACCGGGCATGTTGCGCGGCGAAACGTTCGATGTCCGCGGGATCGATGCGACCGTACGGCAGGCGCACCGCCAGCGCGTGCTCCGGCAGGTACAGCGCGTCGGCGGTATGCAGGTGCTGCACCACCCACAGTGGCGAACGATCGTGGGGGAACGCCAGAAAATTGCTGCTGCCGCAGAACACGCCATGGCGGCATTCGAGCACCCCGTCGCCCGCGGGCGACGGCAGGCGCAGGCAGCCATCACGTCGGGCCTCGCCTAGCCAGCGCGCGAACGGTCCTTGCCCGCCGTCGGCGCCCAGCGCGGCGAGCACGCCTTCGATTCCCGCGCGCGCGGCATCGTCGAGCGTGCCCGAGGTCTCCAGCCGCGCCGCCGCGACCACGCGCACGCTGCGCCCGGCAGTGGTGCTCATCGTTTCGACAAGCGTGCTAGATCGGCTCGCCGTCGATCGCCATCACCGGATCGTCGTCGCGCACGTGGGGCACGGATCCGGCGCGCTCCGCGACCGCGGGATCCAGCGTGCGGTAGCGGTAGAGCCCGTCGGCGTCGACAAGGCGCTCGATCCGCCCGCGCGCCAGCAGCAGGTGCAGGTGCGCGATGCACTCCCCGAGCGCGAGACCGATCTGTTCGGTGTCCAGCGTGCGCTTGAACAGCGCCGGCAACAGCTCGAGCGCTGTGCTCGGCTGCAGGCACGCTTCCTCGAGCGCCGCGAGATGATCCTCATGGTGCGCGATCAGCTGGCGCAGCCGCCGGTGCAGGCCGCGGAACGGCGTGTTGTGCGCCGGCAGCACCAGCACCTCGTCGGGCAGATCGAGGAAACGGCGCATCGAGTCCAGGAAATCCGCCAGCGGGTTGCCCTCGGGCTCGATCGCCAGCACGCTGACGTTCGGCGTGATCAGCGGGATCACCTGGTCGCCCGACAGCAGCAGCGCGCGCTCGCGGCTCAGCAGGCAGAGGTGTTCCGGCGAGTGTCCGCGCCCGACCACCACTTCCCAGCGCGAACCGCCGATGGTGAACACCTCGCCGTCGCGCACGCGGTGGAACGCCCGCGGCAGCGGCTCGACCAGGCCGGCGAACCCCCGTGTGCGCTGCCGGAAGCGTTCGAGGAAACCCGTTGCCGCACCTGCGCGCCGGTAGAACTCGATGGCCTCCCACAGCGGACCGTCGCCGCCGCCGTGCGAGAACGCGAGCCCCATGTAGTACTCGCCGTGCGTCATCCACAGCGGCGCCTGCCAGCGCTCGCTGATCCAGCCCGCCATGCCGACGTGATCGGGGTGGCAATGCGAGCAGATCATCCCGACCACCGGTTTGCCGCCGAAGTGTTCGGCCGCGACCCGTTCCCAGATCTCGCGGGTCGCGTCGAGGCGCAGGCCGGTGTCGAAGATCCACCACCCGGCGGCGTCTTCGAGCGCGTACAGGTTGATGTGATCCAGCGTCATCGGCAGCGCCATGCGCACCCACAGCACGCCGGGCTGGATGGTGACCACGGTGCCCGGCTCCTGCCGCGCGCCCCAGGGATAGTCCAGTGCCTGCCTGCCCGGGTTCGCTTCGCTCACGTGGGGTTTCCTGTACTGAAGGCACGCATGATCGGCAGTTCGCGCACGCGCCGTCCGGTGGCGGCGAACACCGCGTTCGCCAGCGCCGGCGCGAGCGGCGGCACGCCGGGCTCGCCGATGCCGGTCGGCGACGCCTCGCTCGCCACGAAATGGCTCTCGATCGCCGGACACTCGTCGATGCCGAGCAGCGGGTAGTCGTCGAAGTTGCCCTGCTCGACCGCACCGTCGCGGATCGTGATCTCGCCGTACAGCGCGGCGCTGAGCGCGAACACCACCGCACTCTCGAGTTGCATGCGCACCACGTCGGGATTGACGACGGTGCCGCAGTCGACCGCGCACACCACGCGGCGCACCCGCGGCACGCCAGCGACCAGTTCGACCTCGACGACCTCGGCAACCGTGGTCTGGAAGCAGGCGAGCACGGCCACGCCCTGGAACACCCCCGCCGGCGCCTGTCCCCAGCGCGACTTCTCTGCCACCAGCTCGAGCACGCGCCGCTCGGGCGCCTCACTGCCGAGGCGCCCGAGGCGGAACTGCAGCGGATCCTCGCCGAGCGCGTGCGCGACCTCGTCGACGAAGCTCTCCGAGAAGAAGGCATTCTGCGAATTGCCCACCGAGCGCCAGACGCCGACCGGTACGTCGGGGTCGTACAGCAGCGACTCGATGCGCACGCGTGGCAACCGGTACGGAATGCCCGATGCCCCCTCGGTGTTCATCGGATCCCAGCGCGCAGCCAGCACCTCGAAGGGATCGGCGATCGCGGCCGGAATCGCATCGGGCAGCAACAGCGGCGCGATCAGCGGCACCATGCCGGAGACCACGCTGGGGCAGACGATGCGCGCCTCCCACGCGAGCAGCGCACCGTCGGCGCCGAAGTCCGCGCGCATCGCGGCCAGCGCCGCCGGGCGGTAGCGGTCGTGCCGCATATCGTCCTCGCGCGACCAGATCAGCTTCACCGGCGCCGCCATCGCCGCCGCGATGTCCACCGCCTCGAGCACGAACTCCATGTACGTGCGGCGCCCGAACGCGCCCCCGGCCGGCAGCGAATGCACGCGCACCGCCGCGCGCGGAATATCGAGCCGGCGCGCGATCAGCGCCTGCAGGATATCCGGGCCCTGATTGCCGGCCCAGACCTCGGCGCGGCCGTCACCGACCACCGCGACCGCCGCCAGCGGCTCCATCGCCGCGTGCGCGAGGTACGGCACGCGGTATTCGACGTTCAGCGTGCGCGCGATGCGTTGCGGATCCGGCGCCTCGCCTTCCTCGCGCACCACGCGCCCCTCGTCGTGCAGGCGCTCTCGCTGCGCCGCGGTGATCGCCGCCGAATCCACGCCGTCCAGCGGCCCTGCGTCCCATTCGACGCCGAGCACCCCGGCGCCCCGACTCGCCTGCCAGTAGCCGTCGGCGACCACCGCGACCGCGGTCTCGAACTCGAGCACGCGGCGCACCCCGGCCACCGCCAGCGTGCGTTCGGGATCGCAGCGGCGCAGCCGGCCGCCGAACTGCGGGCAGCGCACCATCACCGCGGTCAGCATGCCGGGGACCGCGACGTCGATGCCGAAACGCGCGCTGCCGTCGACCTTCGACGGCGCGTCGACGCGCGCGTCGTGGTGCCCGATCAGCCGCCAGTCCTCGCGCGGCTTGAGGGGGAGCCCGTGCGGCACCTCCAGCGTCGCCGCCGTCGCCGCGAGTTCGCCCCAGCCGGCGCGCCGCGAACCGTCACGCAGGCGCACCTCGCCGTCGCCCGCGATGCAATCGGCGAGCGGCGCCTGCCATTCGCGCGCCGCCGCCGCGCGCAGCATCTCGCGCAGCGCCGCGCCGGCGGTGCGCAGCGTGTCGAAATTGATGCGCAGCGAATTGCTGCCGCCGGTGACCATGGAGTGGTACTCCGGGTCGACGTAGTCCGGGTGCGGCTCGGCGAACTCGCACTTCAGCGCGCGCGGATCGATGCCGAGCTCCTCCGCGACCAGCGTCGCGAGCCCGGTCATCACACCCTGCCCCATCTCGGTCTTGGCGATCGTGAACACCACGCTGCCGTCGGGCAGCAACTGCAGGAAGGCATTGGGCTGCAGTACGCCCTCGCGCCGGTTCGGCCACGGCGGCGGCGCGGTTCGCCCGCAGCCACCGAGCGTGATCGCGAGCATCACGCCGGCGCCGGCCACCGACACGTTGCGCAGGAAACTGCGCCGGTCCAGCCCGCTCACGACGCGGCCTCCGCTGCCAGCAGCGCGGCGGCCCGATGGATCGCACGCCGGATCCGCGGATAGGTTCCGCAACGGCACAGGTTGCCGGCCATCGCCCGGTCGATCGCCGCGTCGTCGGGCGCCGGATCGGCGGCCAGCAGCGCCGCGGCGCTCATGATCTGGCCGCTCTGGCAGTAGCCGCACTGCGGCGTGTTCTCCTCGAGCCAGGCGCGCTGCACCGCGTGCGGCACGGAGGCGCCCAGCCCCTCGATCGTCGTCACCGCGCGCCCCGCCACCCCCGCGAGCGGCAGCGAGCAGGAGCGCACCGCGACGCCGTCGACATGCACGGTGCAGGCGCCGCACAGCCCGCGCCCGCAACCGAAGCGGGTGCCGGTCAACCCCAGGTCCTCGCGCAGCGCCCACAGCAGCGGACGCTCGCCCTCGCCCTCGATGCGCACGGCACGCCCGTTCAGCACGAATTCCACCGTCATCGCTGCCCTCCGGGGCGGGTTTTCAATCGACTCACCGGCCGATTATGCATGGAATGCGCCCGCGTGCCGAACTTCAGCCCACGATCCACCACGCCGCCAGCCCGAGCAGCAGCAGGAATCCCATGGCGTCGGTCACGAAGGTGAGCAGCACCGAGGAGCCGAGCACCGGGTCGCGTCCCAGGCGCTCCAGCGCGAGCGGGATGAACACCCCGGCCAGCGCGCCGATCAGCAGGTTCGCGCACACCGCGAGCCCCATCACCAGCGACAGCAGCGGCTGGCGGTAGAACAGCGCCGCCGCCCCCGCGACCACGCAGCCCCACAGCAGGCCGTTCACGGCGGCGATCGCCAGCTCGCGGCGCACCACGATCCACAGGCTGGAGGCGATGATCTGCCCGAGCGCGAGCCCGCGGATCACCAGCGCGACGGTCTGGTTGCCGGTGTTGCCGCCGATGCTCGCGACCACCGGCATCAGCGCCGCAAGCGCCACCTGCTGCTCGATGGTCGCCTCGAAGGCACCGATCACGCGCGAGGCGACCAGTGCGGTCAGCAGGTTGATGCCCAGCCACGGCCAGCGGTTGCGCGCGCTCTGCACCGCCGGTGCGAACAGGTCCGTGTCCTCGTCCAGACCGACCTGCTTCAGCTGCTGGCTCTCGGCCTGCTCGCTGATGAAATCCATCACCGCGGCGAAATGCAGCACGCCGGCCAGCTTGCCGTGCAGGTTCACCACCGGCGCCGACACCAGGTCGTAGCGCTCGAACACATCGACCGCCTCGGTCACCGGGTCGTGGGTGGTGAACGCGAGCGGATCGCGCTGCATGACTTCGGCCACCGGGCAGTCGGGATCGTGCGTCAGCAGATCCTTCAGGCGCAGCACGCCTGCCAGCACGCCCTCGCGGTCCACCACGAACACCTGGTCGAAGGGATCGGGCAGTTCCTCGTGCCGGCGCAGGTAACGCAGCACGACCTCGATCACCACGTCGTCGCGCACCGTCACGAACTCGATGTCCATCAGCGCGCCGACCGTTCCCTCGGGGAAGGCGAGCATCTCGCGGACCTTCTGGCGGTCGCGCTGGTCCAGCGAGGACAGCAGGGCCGCCACGGCATCCTGCGGCAGGCTGGGCACCAGGTAGGCGATCTCGTCGGACTCGAGGTGCTCGGCGGCATCGACGATCTCGCGCTGCGGCATCGTCGCGATCAGGCCCTCGCGCACGCCGTCGGCGAGTTCGAGCAGCACACCGCCGCGGCGCGCCGGCTCCACGGCCGTCCACACCTGCACGCGCTCCTCGACCGGCAGCCGCTCGAGCACGAACGCGATGTCGGCCGGGTGCATCCGCGCCAGGCGGCGCTGGTACTCGGCGTGGTGCTGGCGCCCGAGCAGTGAATCGACCAGCTCGCGCTGGTCGGGCGCCTGGCGCAGGCTCAGCTCGCGCTCGAGCCGGTGGCGCGCCAGCAGATCGAGCAGCTCGCCGAGCGTGGCCTCCAGACTGCGGTGGTATTGCTCGTGCTGCTCGGCTTCCATCGGCGCCATTCCGTTGCTCGGGAGGTGCCGCGGGACACGGCCACCACGGCGGCAGCATAGTCTCCGTCCCGCTCGCCGGAACCACCGCGCGTCATTTCGGGAATATGCACACGGTCCACGGTCGCGGCTGTCGCGTACCAATCCCTTGGCCCAGAATACCGCCGCCGATTTTCCGGCTCCACTCGACGGAACGGACCCATGCCACTACCGCTGATCGCGATCATCGCCGTTTTCTGTGTCGGTTACGCCCTGATCATCCTCGAGCACAACGTCAACGTCGACAAGGCCGCCCCGGCGGTGCTGACCGGCGTGCTGTGCTGGGCCATTTATATTCTCGCCGCCCCCGGACTGATCGATCTCGCAAGCCTGCCGCAGTCCTTCCTCGACGCACACGCGGGCAAGACCGCCAAGGAGGTCGTCACGGCCTGGGTGGGCCACCACCAGATGCTGGAAGGCTTCGCCGAGACCGCGAGCATCCTGTTCTTCCTGCTCGGCGCGATGACCATCGTCGAGATGGTCGACGTCTACGGCGGCTTCTCGATCATCACCGACCGCATCCGCTCGACCAGCATGGTCACGCTGCTGTGGGTCATCGGCACCGTGACCTTCTTCCTGTCGGCAGCGCTCGACAACCTGACGACCACGATCGTGATGATCTCGCTGATCCGCAAGCTGATCGACGAGCAGTCCGACCGCCTGTTCTTCGCCGGCATCATCGTGATCGCGGCCAACGCCGGTGGCGCCTGGTCGCCGATCGGCGACGTCACGACCACGATGCTGTGGATCGGCGGCCAGATCACCACGCTGAAGATCATGGAAGCGATCCTCCTGCCGAGCGTGGTCTGCCTGGCGATCCCGCTGCTGTTCCTGACCTTCCGGCTGCGCGGGCGCACGATCAGCAGCCCGAAGCAGAATGCCGCCGGCTCCGAAACCGACTACGTGGTTCCGGAATCGCACCGCAACCTGATCTTTCTGGTCGGCATGGGCGGGCTGCTGTTCGTGCCGGTGTTCAAGACGCTGACCCACCTGCCGCCGTTCATGGGCATGCTGTTCAGCCTCGGCGTGCTGTGGGTGGTGTCCGAGATCCTGCATGAAGACCGCGAGAAGGCCATGGAATCCGGGATGCACATCCTGAAGGTCGTGCGCCGGGTGGACACCCCGAGCGTGCTGTTCTTCCTCGGCATCCTGACCGCGGTGTCGGCGCTGCAGGCCAGTGGCCTGCTGGCGCAGGCAGCAGCGTTCCTCGACAACACGGTCGGCAATCTGGACCTGATCGTGTTCCTGATCGGCCTGCTGTCGGCGGTGATCGACAACGTGCCGCTGGTCGCCGCGACGATGGGCATGTACGACCTCAGCGTGCACCCCACCGACTCGCCCCTGTGGGAATTCCTGGCCTTCGCGGCCGGCACCGGCGGCAGCTGCCTGATCATCGGATCGGCCGCCGGCGTGGCAGCCATGGGCATGGAGCGCATCAACTTCTTCTGGTACATGCGCAACATCAGCGGACTCGCGCTGCTCGGTTACGTGGCCGGCTGCGCCGTGATCATGCTCGAGAAGCAGTTGCTGATGTGATCGCCGATACGCGCAGCGTGCCGGCTGCACCGGCCGGCACGCTGCAGCTTCCCGCCTCTCAGGCGTCGATCGACGCCCCCAGCGCCGCATATACCAGCCCGCCGTCGACGGTCAGCGTCTCACCCACCACGTAGTCACCGGCGCGGCTCGCCAGATACACCGCTGCGGCCGCCATGTCTTCCGCACGTCCGATACGCCGCGCGGGTACCGCGAGCGCGACGGTGTCCGCGTGGTCGCGCGCGGCGCGGTTCATGTCGGATGCAAAGGCACCCGGCGCGATCGCGCTGACCACGATGCGGTCGGCGATCAGCCGCGCCGCGAGCCGTCGCGTCAGCTGGATCAGCCCGGCTTTCGAGGCCTGGTAGCTGTAGGTGTCCCAGGTGTTCAGGCGCAGCCCGTCGATCGAGGCGATATTGATCACCTTGGCGGGCCGCTGCTCGCTGGCCGCGGCCTTCAACGCCGCGTGCAGTGCCTGCGTCAGGAAGAACGGCGACTTCAGGTTCAGGTCCATGACACGGTCCCAGCCCGACTCGGGAAACGCATCGAACGGCGCCCCCCACGCCACCCCGGCGTTGTTGACCAGGATGTCGAGCACGTCCTCGCACTCCGCGTAGGCGGTGGCCAGCGCCCGGCAGCCCGCCACCGTCGACACATCGGCGGGCAGCGCCCGGCAGGCCGGACCGAACTCGGCCGCGACCGCCTCGCAGGCCTCGGGCTTGCGCGAACTCACGTAGACGCGCGCGCCCTGCGCGATGAACCCCTCGACGATCATGCGCCCTATCCCGCGTGACCCGCCGGTAACGAGCGCGGTGCGTCCGGCCAGCGAGAACAGCGATCCGATGTCGATCATGCGAGCCTCCGCTGCGATGCCCGCCGTGCGGGCGACAGTCGCGTGTCAGTGCGCGCCGAAGTGCCGGCGCACGCGAGCGCTTAGCGTCGTCAGCGCGAGCGCGAACGCACCGGCCACGATGCCGGTGAGCGCGTTCGCGAGCATCGGCACCACGCCGACGAGCACGACGCCCACGGCCGGGATCCCGCCGGCCGCGTGCCCGGCGCCATGCAGCGCGTGCGCCAGCGGCGGCACTCCGTGCACCAGGATGCCGCCGCCGACCAGGAACATCGCCGCGGTGCCGAGCACCGCGAGCAGGCGCATCACGCGCGGCGCGAGCCACAGCAGTGCGTTGCCGAGCGCCGCGCGCACCCGCCCGCCGAGCACCAGCAGGTACTGCCCGGCGTCGTCGAGCTTGACCAGCGCGGCGACGAAACCGTAGACGCCCGCCGTCATCAGGAGCGCGATCGCCGCCACCACCGCGGCCTGTCGGGTGAACGGCTGCTGCTGCACCGTACCGAGCGCGATCACGATGATCTCGGCCGACAGCACGAAGTCGGTACGGATCGCGCCGCGGATCTTCTCGCGCTCGAAGGCGACCATATCGGTTGCCGGATCGCGCAGCGCACGCTCGATCGCCGCATGTCCGGCGTCCGCTTCACCCTGGCCCTGCAGGAAGCGGTGCGCCAGTTTCTCGAACCCCTCGTAGCACAGCCACGCACCGCCGATCATCAGCAGCGGCGTGACCAGCCAGGGCGCGAAGGCGCTGATCGCCAGTGCCGCGGGCACCAGCACCAGCTTGTTGCCCAGGGAGCCACGCGCCACCGCCCACACCACCGGCAGTTCGCGCTCGGCACGCACGCCGGCGACCTGCTGCGCGTTCAGCGCCAGGTCGTCGCCGAGCACGCCCGCGGTCTTCTTGGCGGCGAGCTTGGTCATCACCGCGACGTCGTCGAGCACCGTCGCGATATCGTCGAGCAATGCGAGCAGGCTGGCACCGGCCATCCGCGCTGCTCAGCCCACCACCGCGGCCGCGCGCAGCGCCGCGATCTCCGCCTCGCTGTAGCCGGCCCCGGCCAGCACCTCGTCGGTGTGCTCGCCGAGCGCCGGCGCCTTGCCCGCCGCACGCTTCACGCAGCCGTCGACCCCGAGCGGGCTGCTCACGGTGCGCCGGGCCACGCCGTCGGTGCCTGCCAGCGGCACCAGCATCGCGTTGTGCTCCACCTGCGGGTCGGCCAGCACGTCGTCGATCGTGGCGACCGAGATCAGCGCGACGCCCGCCCCGGCCATCACCGCCCCCCAGTGGGCCCAGTCGTGCTCGCGCACGCGTTGCTCGATGGCGACGATCAGCGCCTGCGCCTCCGCGCGCCGGCCCTCGCGGGTCGCGAAGCGCGCGTCGTCGGCGGTTTCGTGCAGCCCGAGCGCGCGCACGAATCGACGCCAGTCGTTCTCCTCGTCGAACAACCACGGATAGAACCAGTGCCCATCGGCGCTCTCGTAGGGGATCGCGAGCGCGTTGTCCATCTGGTCGCGCGGGGTCTCCAGCGAGACCTCGGCGCCGCTCAGGCGCGCCTGCACCGGAATCGCGTTGGCCCACACGCCGTTGGCGAGCAGCGAGGTCGACACCTTGCCGCCGCGGCCGCTGCGCTCACGCCGGTACAGTCCGCTCATCAGCGCGCCGAACAGCGCCGTCGCGCTCGCGTGATCGCCCCAGCCGAGCACGCCGCCGGCCGGCGGATGTCCATGGAACCGCATGCGGTCCATCATCCCCGAACGCGCCCACCAGCCGCTGCGATCGAAGGCGGCGAGGTTCGCGTCCGGCCCGTGCTCGCCGTAGCCAGTGAGATGGCCATAGACCAGCCGCGGGTTCACGGCCTCGAGGTCCTCCCAGCGCAACCGCAGCTTCGCGAGCACGGCCGGCTGGAAATTGGTGACGAACACGTCCGCCTGCGCCACCAGCCGGCGCAGCACCTCGTAGCCTTCCGGCTTCTTCAGGTCCAGCAGCAGCGAGCGCTTGTTGCGCGCGGTGAGTTGCCACGCGTAGTTCTCGCTGGCCTGCGGAAATCCCGGCACGAACTGCGCGCACCAGCGGAAGGTGTCACCACCGGGAGGCGCCTCGATCTTGACCACGTCGGCGCCGAAATCACCGAGCATGGTCGCCGCGGCCGGCGCCGCAACCCAGGTCCCGCAGTCGATCACCCGCAAGCCCGCCAGCAGCAGATCCCCGTCACCCATGCGTGTCGCTCCGTGTGCCCTCGTGGACGAATATGATCACAACTCCCCCGGCCAGCGCCACCAACTGACCAAGTCGTAATCGAACGACCCGGGGTCGCGCGCAGATTCGGCCTGTGGCCGAACATTGCGGGCGCCACACCTGTCCGGGCACAGCCCGGACCTACGGGGGTCCGGCCGCCAGGAACTCCCGCGCCAGGCGCAGGAACACGGCCGGCTTCTCGGCGTGCAGCCAGTGACCGGCGCCGGCGATCACCTTCAGCCGCGCGTGCGGAAACAGCCGCGCCGTGGGCTCGCGCGCCGCCGCCGTGATGTAGTCGGACAACTCGCCCTTGAGGAACAGCGCCGGCCCTTCCCAGGCTGCCTCCGATACGGGTGCGGCGAGAATGTCGGCGTAGCCGCTTTCGATCGCATCGAGGTCGAAGCGCCAGTGCCAGCCGCCGGCAGTGTCGTGCGCGCGGTTCATCAGCATCAACGCAACCACACCCGCTTCCGTGATGTGCCGCTCGAGAATGCGCTGCGTGGCCCGCCGGTCGGCGAGCGTATCGGCCGCGGCCTCGCGCAGCGCGGCGAACACCGGTCCGTGATGCGGCTCGTAGCGGACCGGCGCGATATCCGCGACCACGATGCGCGTCACACGCCGCGGGTGATCGAGAGCGGCCTGCATTGCCACCTTGCCGCCCATCGAATGGCCCAGCAGCGCCGCCTGCTCGATGCCGTGCGCATCGAGCAGGCGCACCACGTCGGCGGCCAGTTCGCGGTAGCGCATGCCGGGCGCGTGGAAGGAACGGCCGTGGTTGCGCAGGTCGGGCAGCAGCACGCGCCACTGGCGCGCGAGCTCGCGTGCCAGTGGGCCGAGGTTGGCCGACATTCCGAACAGTCCGTGCAGCAACACGACCGTACGCGCGCCGTCGCCGAGCGTCTGGCAATGCAGCAACCGTTCCGACACCGTGTCCTCCGTACCGCGTACAGCGCGCGCGATCGCGCGATGGGAGCACGGCGCGGTTCTCATTGGCAAGAGCCGTTGCTAGAATTCCGCGCAGCCGATACCCACCCATCGCCGCGGCGACCACCTCCGTGTCGACAGCCCCGGAACAGCGGAACCAAACGATGCGCACTCTCTACCTGCTGATACTCACCGCGTTCCTCACTGCCTGTGCCGGCAGCACCGGGAGCGACGGTTCGGCCGCGACCGCGTACCCCGCGACCTACGATGCACGGCTCGCCGACAAGGCGCAGTTCGGCCGTCTCGTGATCGCCAGCGTGAACTTCGGCAAGCCGAGCCGCGCCTACCTCGCGCAGCACGAGGCGCGCGTCGATCGACTGGTCGCCGAGCGGCTCACGGCGGCCGGCTACCAGCTGCTGCCGTCGGAGCTGTTTGCGCAGGCCTGGAAGGAAGGCGTGCGCAAGTGGGGCGAACCGTACAACCCCGGCACCGGCAAGCTCAACGAGACGGTGCTGCAGTACGTGCTCGCCGAGACGGTCAACGCACTGGCCGCCGAGGGTCAGGTGCAGGCGATCGTGTTCACGAACCTCGAGGAGACGCAAGTCTACTTCTCGCCGGGCGGCAACCACTCGGCGCATTTCCTCGGCGTGACGCGCCGTCCGGCGGCACGCGGCGGCGAAGGCGTGCCGGGGGACTTCGACTGGGTGCAGGGGGTCGACGCGGTGGGACTCTACGTCAACGTGTTCGATCTGAAGCTGCAGCGGCTGTTCAACGGCGCCGGCGGCATCGAAGTGACGGAATACCTCAACCTCAAGCCGTCGACACCGCGCTGGACGCGCGAGAAGACGGTGCTCGACAACGCGAGCTGGCTGGAGGAAGGCATCGATCTGGCGCTGAAGCCCTGGATCCAGCGCTGAGCCGTAAAGGCAGGCAAGACCGGAAACGCCGGTACGGGGAGAGCGTCCCCGTACCGGCTCGTGCAACGGATCAGCGCAGCCCGGCGTTGATGCTGTCGAGCACCTTGGTGCCGGGGCACAGTTCCTTTTCGGTCAGCGAGTTGAGCGGCCGGCGCACCGTGCCGAGCACTTCGTGCATCTCGTGCGCATCGCGGTCGATGTACAGCAGCCCGGTCAGCACGCGCCCCTGCTTGTTGTGGTGTGCGATGGCCTGCAGCGCCGACTGCGCATCCTCGATGTCGTACTCGTCGTTCTGCTTGTGCAGGCGGATCACCGAGCCGTCGTGCATGCAGACTTCCTGCGTCGCACCGGCGGCGTAGCTGGTGCGGATCTCCTCGCGCATCGGCACGAAGTCGAGCGGCGTGGCCTCGATGCGCTCGCGCGTGAACGCGTAGCTCTTGGTGGAGCCCTCGTGGTTGTTGAAAGTCACGCACGGAGATACCACGTCGAGGAAAGCAAAACCGCGGTGGGTCAGCGCGGCCTTGATCAGCGGCACCAGCTGCTGGCGGTCGCCGCTGAAGCTGCGCCCTACGAAGGTCGCGCCGAGCTGGATCGCCATGCTGACCAGGTCGATCGGCTCGTAGGGGTTCGCCGCACCCTTCTTGTTCTTCGAGCCGACGTCGGCGGTCGCCGAGTCCTGGCCCTTGGTCAACCCGTAGCAGCCGTTGTTCTCTACGATGTAGGTCATGTTCAGGTTGCGGCGCACCGCATGGCCGAACTGCCCGAAACCGATCGAGGCGGTATCGCCGTCGCCGGAGACGCCGATGTACACCAGGTCGCGGTTCGCCAGCGAGGCGCCGGTGGTCACCGACGGCATGCGCCCGTGCACCGAGTTGAAGCCGTGCGAGCGACCGAGGAAGTACGCCGGCGTCTTCGACGAGCAGCCGATGCCCGACATCTTCGCGATGCGGTGGGGCTCCAGCGGCAGTGTGAACACCGCCTCGATGATGGCCGCGCTGATCGAGTCGTGGCCGCAACCCGCGCAGAGCGTGCTCAGCGAACCTTCGTAGTCGCGGCGCGTGTAACCAAGCTCGTTTACCTGCGCGGCGGGATGGCGGAAAGACGGTTTCTGGTAGGTCATGGCTTGCTTTTCCTCGACGTCTTGCGCTTGCTGCGGTCGATCGGAGTGACGTTGTCGGTACCGCCGATGCCGGCGCGGACTCCTGCCGCGATCTGGCGCGCGGTGATCGGCAACCCGTCGTAGTTCAGCACCGGAACCAGTTTTTCCTTGGCCGGCACATCGGTTTCGTTGATCAGCAGCCGGCGCATCTGGCCATCGCGGTTCTGCTCGATCACGAACACCGTCTCGTGGGCGGTGATGAAGTCCTCCACGGCCTGCGAGAACGGGAACGCACGCAGGCGCATGGTGTCGATCGCGATGCCTTCCTCGGCCAGCATCTCGACCGCCTCGTAGGCCGGCGAGGCGGTGGTGCCGAAGAAGATGGCGCCGTACGGCGTCTTCTTCGCGGCCGGCTTGATCTTCGGCTCGGGCACGTACTGCTTGGCGGTCTCGAACTTTTTCAGCAGCCGGTCGACGTTGCGTACGTAGGCCGCGCCGTCCTCGGTGTAGAGCGCGTACTCGTCACGCGAGGTGCCGCGGGCGGTATAGGCACCGATGGTCGGATGCGCGCCCGGATAGGTGCGGTACGGGATGCCGTCACCGTCGACGTCGAGGTAGCGGCCGAAGCGCTTGCCCTCGCGCGCCAGCGCCTCGAGCGCCTCGGCGTCGAGTACCTTGCCGCGATCGTAGGTGTGCTGGTCGTCGAAATGCAGCGGTGGCGACATCCAGTCGTTCATGCCGAGGTCGAGATCGGTCAGCATCAGCACCGGCGTCTGCAGCCGGTCGGCCAGGTCGAAGGCCTTGACGGTCAGGCTGAAGCACTCGGCGGGCGTGGCCGGAAACAGCAGCACGTGCTTGGTGTCGCCGTGCGAGGCATACGCGGCCGCCAGCACATCGGACTGCTGGGTGCGCGTCGGCATGCCGGTCGAAGGACCCGAGCGCTGCACGTCGACCAGCACCGCCGGAACCTCGGCGAAATACGCCAGCCCGAGGAACTCGCCCATCAGCGACAGGCCGGGGCCGCTGGTCGCGGTGAAGGCCCGCGCCCCGTTCCATCCGGCGCCGATCACCATGCCGATCGCCGACAGCTCGTCCTCGGCCTGCACGATCGCATAGTTCTTCTCGCCGGTGCCCGGATCGATGCGCAGGCGCTTGCAGTAGGTTTCGAAACCGTCGACCACCGAGGTCGACGGCGTGATCGGATACCAGGCCGCGACGCTGGCGCCGCCGTAGACCGCGCCGAGCGCGACCGCGGTGTTGCCGTCCATCAGGATGTGGTCGGTCTCGAGGATGTGGCGGGCGATGTTGCCGCCGCGCTCCACGCGCAGGCCGATCGGACACGCGTAATTCTGCACCGCGTACTGATGCCCCATCTCGAGCGCGTGCACGTTCTGCGTGATCAGCTTTTCCTTGCCCTTGAACTGTTCGGCCACCAGGTCCTTCAGCACGCCGAACTCGATGTCGAGCAACGCGGCCAGCGCACCGACGTAGATCACGTTCTTGAACAGCAGGCGCTGGCGGGCGTCGGTGTACTCGCGCAGGCACATCGAGGTGATCGGGATGCCGATGTAGTTGATGTCGCTGCGGATCAGGCGCGGGTCCAGCGGCTTGGTCGAGTCGTAGACGAAATAACCGCCCGGCTCGACCTCCTTGACGTCGCGCTCCATGCTCTGCGGGTTCACGCACAGCATCAGGTCCACCCCGCCGCCGCGGCGACCGAGGTAGCCCTTGTGGCTCACGCGCACCTCGTACCAGGTCGGCAGGCCCTGGATGTTCGACGGAAAGATGTTGCGCGGGCTGACCGGTATCCCCATCCGGAAGATCGCCTTCGCGAACATGTGGTTCGCGGAAGCCGAGCCGGTGCCATTGACGTTCGCGAACTTGACGACGAAATCGTTTACTGCTTGCTTGGCGTGCATGCCTGTCCCGCCTTCGTGACGTTGTAGAAGAACTTCTGCATATCCCACGCGCCCGTCGGGCAGCGCTCCGCGCACAGGCCGCAATGCAGGCACACGTTCTCGTCCTTGACCATGACGCGCCGCGTCTGCGTGAGGCCGTCGGCGACGTACAGGTCCTGCGCGAGGTTGGTGGCCGCCGCGCGCAGGCTGCCGCGCAACGCCGGCTCCTCGTCGTTCATCAGGAAGTTGATGCATTCGGTGGGACAAATGTCCACGCAGGCGTCACACTCGATGCACTTCGCGGCCTTGAACACGGTCTGCACGTCGCAGTTCAGGCAGCGCTGCGCCTCGGCGAGGCCGGCCCGGGCATCGAAGCCGAGTTCCACCTCGACCTTCAGGTCCTTGAGCGCCACTTCCTTGGCCACGTGCGGCACCTTGTAGCGCAGGTCGTCGACCACCGCGTTGTCGTAGCTCCACTCGTGCACGCCCATCTTCTGGCTGACCAGCGTGACGCCGGGCGCCGGGCGTGCCTGCACGCTCTCCCCGCGCAGGAACAGGTCGATCGAGATCGCCGCCTGGTGGCCCTGCGCGACCGCCGTGATGATGTTCTTCGGTCCGAACGCCGCGTCACCACCGAAGAATACCTTCGGCAGCGTGGACTGGAACGTGACCGCGTCGATCACCGGCATGTCCCATTTGCCGAACTCGATGCCGAGCTCGCGCTCGATCCACGGGAACGCGTTGTCCTGTCCGATCGCGATCAACACGTCGTCGGCCTCGAAGAACACCGGCGGCTCGCCGGTGGAGACCAGGCTGCGGCGGCCCTTGTCGTCGTAGACCACGTCGACCTTGTCGAAGCTCATGCCGACCAGGCGACCGTCGCGGTGCACGAATTCCAGGGGCACATGGTTGTTGAAGATCGGGATGTCCTCGGCCATCGCGTCTTCCTTCTCCCACGGCGAGGCCTTCATCTTGTCGAACTCGGAACGCACCACGACCTTCACGTCCTCGCCACCGAGGCGCCGTGCGGTGCGGCAGCAGTCCATCGCGGTGTTGCCGCCGCCGAGCACCAGCACGCGCCTGCCGATGGTGTGGATGTGCTCGAAGGACACGCTGGAGAGCCAGTCGATGCCGACGAAGATGTTGGCGGCCGCTTCCGTGCGCCCGGGCAGGTCGAGGTCGCTGCCGCGCGGCGCGCCGGTGCCCACGAACACGGCGTCGTAGTTGCGCTCCAGCACCGACTTCATGCTGGTGACGCGGGTATCGAAGTGGCGGTTGATGCCGAGGTCCAGGATGTAGCCGGTCTCCTCGTCGAGCACGGCCGGCGGCAGGCGGAACACCGGGATCTGGCTGCGCATCATGCCGCCCGCCTTCGCCTGGTCGTCGTAGAGGTCGATCTCGTAGCCGAGCGGCGCCAGGTCCCGCGCGACGGTCAGCGAGGCCGGTCCGGCCCCGATCAGCGCGACACGCTTGCCGTTCCTGCGCTTTGGCGCCTTCGGCATCCGCGCCTCGACCGCCCCCTTGTTGTCGGCCGCGACCCGTTTTAGACGGCAGATCGCCACCGGCTCCTTCTCGACCCGACCGCGCCGGCACGCCGGCTCGCAGGGCCGGTCGCAGGTGCGCCCGAGGATGCCGGGGAACACGTTCGACTCCCAGTTCACCATGTACGCATCGGTGTAGCGTTCGGCGGCGATCAGGCGGATGTATTCGGGCACCGGCGTGTGCGAGGGACACGCATACTGGCAGTCGACGACCTTGTGGAAGTATTCGGGATCGCTGATGTCGGTGGGTTTCAAGGTGTTTTCACCGTCGTTGTGGTAGCCGGGAACCGGCGCCGGGACCCCTCCCTGCACCGCAGCCTTCGGCCATTCGTGAAAGTCGGCAAATGATAACGGGATCGCGCCGGCTTGGGACTGCGATCGAATCAAGATGCTGTATTTTTCACGCCTCATTTTCACCGAGTCGGGCGAGTTCCGCGAGCAGCCGCGGCTCGTCCCAGACCTCGAGGCCGAGCGCCTCGGCGCGCGCGAGCTTGGAGCCCGCGCCGGGGCCCGCGACCACCACGCTGGTGCGCGCGCTGACGCTGCCCGACACGCGCGCGCCGAGCGCCGCGAGCCGCCGCGAG
>JAJVIG010000024.1 GCA_022072145.1 Pseudomonadales bacterium | reverse complement strand
ATGTTGATCGCCGCGGCGGTGCTGGAATGAGGGCGCTGTATCCTCATGATGCAGATGAGGAATGCGGGCTGTACCGCCGACATTGACATGGTAGAGGTCGCTGGTTCGACCCCAGTCGGGCCTACCAGATCACGCATTCCGCCGTGCCGGAATGCGCACTGATCCGGCAGGCACAACCGTTTCTCGCGGATGCATGCAGATCCGGTCTGCGACCGGACAGTCCCAATCCCTTGCCCCTCGTTCATACGTCGTTCGGTCGCAGACCGACGACTGCCGCGCGTATCGCGCGCGCCCACGGTCCTCGCACCGTGCGGGCACGCGTCAGGTCGGTCTATTGACAAACGTGTAAAAACTGTAACTCGCCAAAACTAACACCTACTAGTATAAAGTTGCCTGCCCGCCGCACCACCGTGCGCAAGCCTCAGCAAGACACAGGTCCGAACCACACGATGCCGCATTGAGTTCCCGCTGACCGATCGGAGGTGCCCGTGAAAGCGCTTTTCGTGTCCGACGTGAACCAGGAACTGCTGCCGCAGCCCGACGCGGAGTTCTGGGAGCGCGTGGCGCCGACCGCGCTGGCCCTGCAGGGTACCCCGCTCGCGATGCAGCCGAGCGCCGCGATCCGCAACACCTGGCAGAACCGTCCGATCGGCGTCACCGCCAGGGTCGCGGTGCGCGCGGTCCACAACGGTTCCGTGCTCGCCTTCCACCTGGACTGGCTCGATCCCCGCCACGACGTCGATCACGGTGACAACACGCGCTGGCCCGACGCGGCGGCGGTCGCGTTGCCGCTGCACCAGGACGCACCGCTGCTGTCGATGGGGGCGCCGGGGGCGCCGGTCGCCGCGTGGTACTGGCGTGCCGACTCCGCCGAGGCCGGCATGCAGGTCGTGGCCGAAGGTCCGGGCAGCAGCCGCATCGTCGATCGCGCGCAGGTGCGCGTGGCGGCGCGATGGCACGACAGCGGCTGGCGCGTCGTGATCACTCGCCCGCTGCGTGTCGATGGAGCCGCCGACGTGGTGCAACTCGAGTCAGGCGCGACGACGCGTTTCGGCGTCGCGGTCTGGGAGGGCGGCAGCCAGGAGCGCGGCGGCCTGAAGGCATTTTCCGGTGACTGGCTGCCGCTCGAGCTGGCCGCCGGTGCGAACTGAGCGAACCCGGCAACGATCCGCAGCGGGGCGAACACGATGAGCACGACGAAACGTCAGGTCGCGATGGTCCTCGATCTCAACAAGTGTCTGGGGTGCCACACCTGCACCGTGGCCTGCAAGACGCTGTGGACGCGTGACGAGGGCATGGAATACATGCACTTCAACACCGTCAACACGATGCCCGGCCTGGGCACGCCGAAGAACTGGGAGGCGATGGGCGGCGGTTTCCCGACCGGCGATGCCGCGCTCGGTGAAATGCCCTCGACCGGCGCCTTCGGCGAGGCGTGGGAATACAACCATGCCGAGGTGTTTCACGGCGGCAAGGGACAGGACGTCCACCTGCAGATCCAGGGCCCGGCGCCCGAGTGGGGGCCGAACTGGGACGAGGACCAGGGCGGTGGCGATTTCCCGAACAGCTACTTCTTTTATCTGCCGCGGATCTGCAATCACTGCACCCACCCGGCCTGCGTCGAGGCGTGTCCGCGCAGCGCGATCGTGAAGCGCGACGAGGACGGCATCGTCGTGGTCGACGAGAACCGCTGCCGCGGACTGCGCTTCTGCATGGAGGCGTGCCCGTACAAGAAGATCTACTTCAACCACGTGAAGCAGGTCAGCCAGAAGTGCATCTTCTGCTACCCGCGGCTCGAGCAGGGTGTTGCGCCGGCGTGCGCGCGCCAGTGCCCGGGCCGCGTGCGCTTCGTGGGCTACCGCGACGACGAGAACGCGCCGATCTGGAAACTCGTCGACAAGTGGCAGGTGGCGCTGCCGCTGCATCCGGAGTTCGGCACCGAGCCGAACGTGTTCTACGTGCCTCCGGCCGGCCCGGCGCGTTTCGACGAGGCCGGGGATTTCGACTTCGGCCAGCGGCGCATTCCCGATGAGTACCTCGTGTCGCTGTTCGGCGAGCGCGTGCTGGGCGCGCTGGCGACGCTCGCGGCAGAACGCGAGAAGGTTCGCCGGGGCGAAAAATCCGAACTGATGGAGTTGCTGATCGCGTTCCGCTGGAACGACATGTTCGGCGGCTTCGACACCAATCCACAGACTCTGCGCTGGACCTGATGCGCGCGCTCCCGGGGGAGCCCATCACAGGAGGTTCGTGACATGCACGTTTCGCGTCGTCACTTTCTCGCGGGCGCCGGCGTCGTGGCCGCCGGCGGTCTGGTGTTCCACAACCTGCGGCCGAAAACGCCGGGCGCGATCCTGCCGGGACCGCCACCGGCGCCGAAGACCGCGGCCCGCAGCATCCGCTACGACGACTATTCCGACATCTGGCGCGAGAAGTGGACCTGGGACAAGGTCGTCAAGGGCACGCACACGCGCGCGAACTGCTGCGACGCCTGCTCGTGGGACGTGTACGTGCGCGACGGCATCGCCTGGCGCGAGGAACAGAACGCGATCTACGAACCGCACCGCGCCGACGTGCCGGACATGAACCCGCGCGGCTGCCAGAAGGGCGCGTGCTACACCACGCTGCAACTGGCGGAGTCGCGCATCAAGTACCCGCTCAAGCGCGTGGGTGCACGCGGCGAGGGCAAGTGGAAGCGCGTCAGCTGGGACGAGGCGCTGCAGGACATCGCCGACCAGCTGATCGATATCGCGGTCGAGGACGGTACCGAGTCGATCGTGTTCGACGACGGCACCACCAACGGCGGCTTCGGTCCGGAGAGTCACGGCGACGCGCGCTTTCGCGATGCGATGAACTGCACCGCGATCGATTCCTGGGCCGGCGTCTCGGACATGCCGATGGGGCTGGTGCAGACCTGGGGCATGTTCAACTGCGAGGGTACCGCCGACGACTGGTACCTCTCGGACTACATCGTGATCTGGATCGGCAACCCGAACTCGACGCGCATTCCCGAGGCGCATTTCCTGCACGAGGCGCGCTACCGCGGCGCGCAGCTGGTCGTGATCGCCCCCGATCTCAGCCCGACCACGGCGCATGCGGACCTGTGGCTCAATCTGCGCCCGGAGAGTGATTCCGCGCTCGGGCTGGCCGCCGCGCAGGTGATGATCGCCGAGAAGCTCTACAAGGCCGATTACGTCGCCGAGCAGACCGATCTGCCGTTCCTGGTCCGCACCGACGACGGCCGCTTCCTGCGCGAAAGCGACGTGGTTCGCGGTGGCTCCGACGAGGCGTTCTACTTCTGGGACGAGACGAGTGGCAAGATCGTGGTGGCGCCCGGATGCGAGGGCGACGGCGACGGTGGCCGCAGCCTGGCGCTCGGCGGGATGCGTCCGGCGCTCTCCGGTGTGCGCCAGGTGGTGCTGGCCGACGGCGCGACGGTCGAATGCGAAACCGTGTTCGACCGGCTGGTGCGCAAGCTCGACGCCGAGTACACGCCCGAGCAGGCGGCGAAGGTCACCGGGTTGCATCCGAACGTGATCCGTACCTTCGCGCGCGGCATGGCGGGCGCGAACCGCTCGATGATCTTTGCCTCGTGGGGCGCCTGCAAGCACTACCACAGCGACCTGTTCCAGCGCGCGATGGTGCTGCTGATGAGCCTGACCGGCAACCAGGGCAAGCAGGGCGGCGGGCTCAAGGTCGCGGCATGGTGGTGGCTCGAAGGGCTGGAGTTCGGGGGCGAGAGCCCGCTCGGTTTGAAGGACAAGCTGGGATTGATCCCGAAGGCGCTGCGCGGCCTCACCCCGCGCGACTACGAGCAGATCTACACCAAGGTCAGCAACGTGCAGGGGTGGACGCCGCTGATGGTGTTCCTCTACGTGCATGGCGGCTACAAGGAATTGTGGGAAAAGCCGGAACTGCAGGACAAGTCGTTGCCGCGCAACGTCGCCGACTACATGCGCGAATCGATCGACAATGGCTGGACCCGGGTGTCGCCGCGCGAGGATCGCAATCCGCGGGCCTACATCCTCACCGGCTGCAACCCGTTTCGCCGCTGGCCGTCACCGCAGATCGCGCGCGAGAAGCTGTGGCCCAAGTTCGATCTGGTGGTGTCGATCAATTTCCGCATGACCAGCACCGGCATCCATGCCGACTACGTGCTGCCGGCGGCGGCCTACTACGAGAAGATCGGCATCAAGTACGCGCAGAGTTACGTGCCGTACGTGATCTGCTCCGACAAGGCCACCGAACCGCAGGGCGAGGCGAAGAGCGAGTGGGAGATCTTCGGCCGGCTCACCAAGACGATCGGCGAGCGTGCGACCGAGCGCGGCGTGGGCATGGTGCGCGGCTGGCGCGACGAGCCGCTCGATCTGCGCACCGTGCACGCGCGCCAGACCAGCAACGGGCGTTACGACCCGCTCGACCCGGACGATCCCATGCGCGTCATGGACGACATCTTCGCGCACAGCCCGAGCGTGTCGGCGCGTAGCGGGCGCGAGGCGCTCGACATGGGCGCGGTGCCGGTGATCGCGAGCGCGCCGCCGGGGATCATCAACCAGAACTACAGCGACTACGATCCTCACGACACGCACTGGGCGCACCGTGACTTCATCGAGAAGAAGGTCGCCTGGCCCACGCTGACCGGGCGCATGCAGTTCTACATCGACCATCCGTGGTTCCTGGAGGCCCGCGAGGAACTGCCGACGCACAAGGAGTCTCCGTACTTCGACAGCCGCCTGCCGCTGCGCATGGCCGGCGGGCATACGCGCTGGAGCATCCACTCGATCTGGCGCGACGTGGAACTGCTGTTGCGGCTGCAGCGCGGGCAGCCGGTGTGCTGGATGAACCCGCGCGACACCGCCGCGCGCGGCATCGTCGACGGCGACACCGTGCGCGTATTCAACGACAACGGCGCCTTCGAGTGCATGGTCAAGGTGGCGGCGGTGACAGCCCCCGGCGAGGTGATCGTCTATCACGCGTGGGAGACGTACCAGTTCCGCAACTGGAAGGGCCAGCAGGAGCCGGTCGAGTCGCCGTGGAAGGCGCTGCACCTGGCGGGCGGCTACGGGCAGATCCACTACCGGATGTTCTACGGCGCCCCGAGCCACGTGCCGCACGGCACGGCGATCGAGGTCGAGAAGGTCGCCTGAGGGTGTGAACACGATGCGCATCGATTCCTCGCCAACCCCCGGAGCAGGCACCACGATCGTCCCGCACGACGGACAACGCGCACGCGTGTGCGCGGAGCTTTACGGCTTCTTCGCCGCCGCGCTGGAGTACCCGGACCGGGAACTGCTGGCGCTGGTGCGCTCGGGCGCGGTCGCTGCCCGCGTGCGCACGCTGCTGGAGACGGTCCATCCGGCGCTCGCGGCGAGCATCGACGATGCGGCGCTCGGCGACGCCGGCAGCGGCGACGAACTCGCGATCGAGTACACGCGACTGTTCGACGCCTGCGGCGGCGGCGCGCCGGCGTGTTGCCTGAACAGCAGCGCCGGACGCGGCGATGCGCGCATGGCGGTGCTCGAGGAACTGGTGCGTTTCTACAACCACTTCGGCCTCACCGCGGCCGACACGCCGGCCAACGAGTTGCCCGATTATCTGGGCACGCTGCTCGAGTTCATGTACTTCCTGTGCGAGCGTGAGGCGGAGTGCCGTGAAGAGGGCGAGGACAGCGGCGATTTCGTGCGCGCGCAGCACGATTTCCTGGCACGCCACCTCGCGGGCTGGATCCCCGCGCTGCACGAGGACCTGAAGCGACACGCGGCGCCGCGTTATTACCGCGAACTGTCGCGCCTCGGCGCCGCCTTCGTCGCCGAGGAAGCGGGGCGCCACGCGCCGACCGTGCGTTGATCGTGTCCCGGGTCACCGTTCCCGGCGGAGCACGCCCACCGGTGTGAGGCCGGTGACGCACGCCTCGCGTGCGTTGCGACGGCTGCCCGAATTGCGCCTTCCTCCCCGTCTCGCGTACGATTGCCGCCTTCGCGCCGCCGTTCGAACCCACTGGGTTCGCTCCCGACGCCACGCCGGGCCCCGGCAGTGGCCGCCGCGAGACCGGGGGCGCGGGTCGAATTCGCAACACGTTCCGGTGGATCAAGAGGCCTCTCGTCAGGGTCACCACCGCCAGGGGAAGTCCGCATGTCCGTCACCGTCACGCTGCCCGACGGCAGCCAGCGTCGTTTCGATGCTCCCGTCACCGTCGCCGAGGTTGCCGCCGGCATCGGCGCGGGCCTCGCCAGGGCCGCGCTCGCCGCGCGGGTCGACGGCCGCCTCGTCGATACCTCGTACACGATCGCTGCCGACGCCTCGCTGGCGATCGTCACCGAGCGCTCCGAGGACGCGCTCGAGGTGATCCGCCACTCGACGGCGCACCTGCTCGCGCAGGCGGTCAAGCAACTGTTTCCCTCGGCGCAGGTCACCATCGGTCCGGTCATCGAGGACGGCTTCTATTACGACTTCGCGTTCGAGCGTGCCTTCACGCCGGAGGACCTGGTCGCGATCGAGAAGCGGATGGAGGAACTCGCGAGCGCGGATATCGCCATCGAGCGCAGCGTGATGCCGCGCGACGAGGCGGTGGCGTTCTTCCGCGGGCTCGGCGAGCACTACAAGGCCGAGATCATCGCCTCGATTCCGTCGAACGAGGACATCTCGCTGTACCGGCAGGGCGATTTCGTCGATCTCTGCCGCGGCCCGCACGTGCCGAGCACCGGGCGGCTGAAGGCGTTCCGGCTGACCAAGCTCGCGGGGGCGTACTGGCGTGGCGACTCGCGCAACGAGATGCTGCAGCGCGTCTACGGCACCGCGTGGGCCGATCGCAAGGCGCTCGAGGCGTACCTGCGCCGCATCGAGGAGGCCGAGCGCCGCGACCACCGGCGGATCGGCAAGAAGCTGCGCCTGTTCCACACGCAGGAAGAGGCGCCGGGCATGGTGTTCTGGCACCCGCGCGGCTGGGCGATCTACCAGGCGGTCGAGCAGTACATGCGGGCCAAGCTCGGGCGCCGCGGCTACCACGAGATCCGCACGCCGCAAGTGGTCGATTTCAGCCTGTGGCAGCGCTCGGGGCACGCCGACAAGTTCGCCGACAACATGTTCGCGCTGAAGAGCGAGGAGCGTGATTTCGCGGTCAAACCGATGAATTGCCCATGCCACGTGCAGGTGTTCAACCAGGGGCTGAAGAGCTACCGCGACCTGCCGCTGCGGCTGGCCGAGTTCGGTTCGTGCCACCGCAACGAGCCCTCGGGTTCGCTGCACGGGCTGATGCGCGTGCGCGGCTTCACCCAGGACGATGCGCACATCTTCTGCACCGAGGCGCAGATCCAGTCCGAGGTGGCGCAGTTCATCGACCTGCTGCACGAGGTCTACGCCGACTTCGGCTTCACCGACGTGATCTATCGCCTCTCGACGCGGCCCGGGAACCGCGTCGGCAGCGACGAGGTGTGGGACAAGGCGGAACAGGCGCTCGCCGAGGCGCTGAACGCCAAGGAGCTCGCCTGGGAACTGCTGCCCGGGGAGGGGGCGTTCTACGGGCCGAAGATCGAGTTCTCGCTGCGCGACTGCATCGGGCGCGTGTGGCAGTGCGGCACCATCCAGGTCGATTTCTCGATGCCCGGGCGCCTCGACGCCGAGTACGTGGCCGAGGACGGCAGCCGTCAGACCCCGGTGATGCTGCACCGCGCGGTGCTCGGATCCTTCGAGCGCTTCATCGGAATCCTGATCGAACACCACGAAGGGGCGTTCCCGGCCTGGCTCGCGCCGGCGCAGGCGGTGGTGATGAATATTACCGACGCCCAGCGTGAATACGCCCTGAAAGTGGAAGAATCCTTGAAAAACAAGGGTTTCAGGGTGATCAGCGACTTGAGGAACGAGAAGATAGGCTTTAAGATCCGCGAGCACACGCTCGACAAGCTTCCGTTCCTGCTGGTAGTCGGGGACCGCGAGGCGGAAACAGCAACGGTGGCCGTACGGACCCGGCGCGGCGAGGATCTGGGCGCGATGACTCTCGACGAGTTCGCGGCCCACCTCGGTGCGGAGGTGGACCGTCGCGGCCGATTTGTCATGGAAGGTTGAGAAACACTTGAAATCCGATAGCAAAAGACTTGCCGTCAACGGCGAAATTCGCGCCCGCCAGGTGCGACTGATCGATCAGGAAGGCAAGCAGCTGGGGATCGTCGCGATCGACGAAGCGCTCCGCAACGCCGAACAGGCAGGGCTCGATCTGGTGGAGATCGCGCCGGAGGCCGAACCGGTGGTCTGCAAGATCATGGACTTCGGGAAGTACGTTTTCGAAGCCAAGAAGCAGAAGAGCGCCTCGAAGAAGAAGCAGAAGATCATCCAGGTGAAGGAAGTGAAATTCCGGCCAGGGACGGAGGAAGGGGATTACCAGGTAAAACTGCGCAACCTGGTACGTTTCCTGGAGCATGGAGACAAGACCAAGGTGACGTTGCGCTTCCGGGGTCGCGAGATGGCCCACCAGGAGATCGGGATGGAGCTGATAAAGCGCATCGAAGCCGATCTCGAGCCGCATGCGGTGGTGGAACAGCACGCGAAGATGGAAGGCCGTCAGCTCACCATGGTCCTCGCTCCCAAGAAGAAGAAGTGAGTTCGCTCACTTCCACAGCGTTGCAGTCACATGAAATGCGGAGTCAGGGAAAATGCCCAAGGTAAAGGTACATAGCGGAGCGTCGAAGCGCTTCAAGAAAACCGGCGACGGTTACAAGCGCAAACACGCGAACAAGAGCCACATCCTCACGAAGATGAGCACCAAGCGCAAGCGCCAGCTGCGCGGGACCGAGGCGTTCAGCCCCGCCGACCAGCCCAAGGTCGAGCGCATGCTGCGCGACAAGTGACATCTGCCATCCGTTTGTGAGGATATAGATCATGCCCCGTATCAAGCGTGGCGTCGTCGCACGACGCCGACACAAGAAGATCCTGGAGCGCGCGAAGGGTTACTACGGTGCCCGCAGCCGCGTCTACCGCGTCGCCAAGCAGGCGGTGATCAAGGCAGGCCAGTACGCCTACCGTGACCGCCGTCAGCGCAAGCGCCAGTTCCGCGCGCTGTGGATCACGCGGATCAACGCTGCATCGCGTGCCAACGGCCTGACGTACAGCCGTCTGATCGACGGCCTGCGCAAGGCGCAGGTCGTGCTGGACCGTCGCGTGCTTGCCGACCTGGCCGTGCACGACAAGCAGGCGTTCGCATCGATCGTCGACAAGGCGAGGACCGCTCTCGCGTGAACCCCGGTGCTGGCGCCACCTTGCGTGGCGCCAGTGCCCTCGTCGACGACAGGGACCAAGGTAGGGAAAGGGCGGGAGTTCTTTCCCTATTTTTTTTGCGTCGCGCACGGCCCGCGCGGTCACGGACCCGGAGACAGGAATTTCGCTATGGACGAATTGACGCAGACCGTCACCAGCGCGCTGGGTGCGATCGCGGCGGCCGCCTCGCTGGCCGAGCTCGAGGAGCAGCGCGTGCGCTACCTCGGCAAGAAGGGCGAGCTGACGCAGCATCTGAAGCAACTCGGCCAGCTCGACCCCGAGGCACGGCGCGCGCGTGGCGCCGAGATCAACGTGCTGAAGGAGCAGCTCGAGCAGGAGCTGTCGGGCCGGCGCGCGCAGCTCGAGCGCGAGGAGCTCGAACGGCGCCTGTGGAGCGAGCGCGTCGATGTCACGCTCCCCGGGCGACGCCGGGCGGCCGGAGGCGCGCACCCGGTCACGCGCACCATCGAGCGCATGGAGGCCTTGTTCGTGGGGGTCGGCTTCGAGGTCGTCGAGGGGCCCGAGATCGAGGACGACTGGCACAACTTCGAGGCACTGAACATCCCGCCGGAGCATCCGGCGCGGGCGATGCACGACACCTTCTATATCGACCCGACGACGGTGCTGCGCACCCATACCTCGCCGGTGCAGGTGCGCGTGATGCAGTCCACCGCACCGCCGATCCGTGTGATCTGCCCCGGGCGCGTCTACCGCTGCGATTCCGACCTGACGCACTCGCCGATGTTCCACCAGGTCGAGGGGCTGGTGATCGCCGAGGGGACCGGGATGCCCGATCTGAAGGGCACCGTGATCGACTTCCTGCGTGCGTTCTTCGAGCGCGAACTCGCGGTGCGTTTCCGGCCGTCGTACTTCCCGTTCACCGAACCGTCGGCCGAGGTCGACATGCAGTGCGTGATCTGCGGCGGGGGTGGCTGCCGGGTGTGCAAGAACACCGGCTGGCTCGAGATCATGGGCTGCGGCATGGTGCACCCGCGCGTGCTCGAGCTGTCGGGGATCGATGCCGAGCGCTTCACCGGCTACGCCTTCGGCATGGGCGTCGAGCGGTTGGCGATGTTGCGCTATGGCGTCAATGACTTGCGGCTATTTTATGAGAATGATCTGAGATTTCTTAAGCAATTCAATTAAAAACAAAGAATTACTTTGAATAGTTAAAGTGAATTACGCGGCATCGGCCGCTACGGGTACAGCAATGAAGTTCAGCGAAAGGTGGTTGCGCGAGTGGGTCGATCCGGCGCTTTCGACCGGGCAACTCGCCGCGCAACTCACGATGGCGGGGCTGGAAGTGGACGCGGTGACGCCGGCGGCGGCCGCGCTTGCCGGGGTGGTCGTGGGCGAGGTGCTGGCGGTGGCGCCGCACCCGGACGCGGAGCGCCTCAGCGTCTGCCGGGTCAGCGACGGTACGCGCGAGCACCAGGTGGTGTGCGGGGCGCGCAACGTGCGTCCCGGGCTGCGGGTGCCGTTCGCGCGCGAGGGCGCCGAGCTGCCGGGGCTCGAGATCCGGCGCGCGACGCTGCGCGGCGTCGAGTCCTGCGGCATGCTGTGTGCGGCCGACGAGCTCGGCATCGAGGCGCGCGGCGAGGGCCTGCTGGAACTGCCGGCCGATGCGCCCGTGGGTCAGGACATCGTCGGCTACCTGGACCTGGCGGACCAGCTGATCGAGCTGGGACTGACGCCCAACCGTGGCGACTGCCTCGGCATCGCGGGGCTGGCGCGCGAGGTGGCGGCGCTGAACGGCCTGGCGACCACGCCGCCGGCGCTGGACCCGGTCCCGGCGACCATACCCGACACCCTCGACGTCACGCTGGCCGCACCGGCCGCCTGCCCGCGCTACGCCGGGCGGGTGATCCGCGGGGTCGACGTCGCACGCCCCTCGCCGCTGTGGCTGCAGGAGCGGCTGCGCCGCAGCGGTGTACGCAGCATCGATGCCGTGGTCGACGTGACCAACTACGTGCTGCTCGAACTGGGACAGCCGTTGCACGCCTTCGACCGCGCCACCCTGGCCGGGCACGTCACGGTGCGGTTGGCCGGCCCAGGTGAGCGCCTGGTGCTGCTCGACGGCAGCGAGCGCGAGCTGCGTCCGGACATGCTGGTGATCGCCGACGGGCAGGGCGCGATCGCGCTGGCCGGGATCATGGGCGGGCAGCGCACCGCGGTGGGCGCGGGCACGCGCGACATCTTCCTCGAATCGGCGTTCTTCGCCCCCGCGGCACTCGCCGGCCGCGCGCGCGCGCTCGGCATGCACACCGACGCCTCGCACCGCTTCGAGCGCGGCGTGGACTTCGAACTCCAGAAGGTCGCGATCGAGCGCGCCACCCGGCTGCTGCTCGACATCGTCGGCGGCGAAGCGGGGCCGGTGGTGCTGGCCACCGCCGACGAGCACCTGCCGGCGCCGGCGCCGATCCGGTTGCGTGCCGGGCGGCTCGACACCTTGCTCGGCGTCACGCTGGCGGCCTCCGAGGTCGAGGCGATCCTCGTCCGGCTCGGCTTCGGCGTCACACGCGACGGCGCCGACTGGCTGGTGCGCCCGACCAGCTACCGCTTCGACGTTCGCATCGAGGCCGACCTGATCGAGGAGATCGCGCGCGTGCACGGCTACGACCGCATCCCGGCACGCCTGCAGGGCGCCGCCGTGGCGCTGCGCCCGCACCCCGAGGCCGAGCACGCGCTCAGCGGCTGGCGGCGTCGCCTGGAGACGCTGGGCTACCAGGAGGCGATCACCTACAGCTTCGTCGACCCGCGCACGCAGGCGCTGCTCGACCCCGACTGCACGCCGGTGGCGGTCGCCAACCCCATCTCGGCCGACATGGCCGTGATGCGCAGCACGCTGTGGGCGGGCCTGGTCAAGGCGGTGCAGTTCAACCAGAACCGCCAGCAGCGCAACGTGCGGCTGTTCGAGACCGGCTTGCGGTTCCTGCCCGGCGCCGCCGGCCTCGAGCAGCGGCTTGCGATCGCCGGCATCGCCTGTGGCGAGCGCGCGCCGGAGAACTGGACGGATGCGGCCGCCGCACTCGACTTCTTCGACATCAAGGGCGACGTCGAGTCGCTGCTCGACATCGACGCGACCGGCGCGCAGTTCGTGTTCGAGGCGGCCACGCATCCGGCACTGCATCCGGGGCAGTCGGTGCGGCTGCACCGTGACGGGGAAGCGCTCGGCTGGCTGGGCGCTTTGCACCCGGAAGTGCTGAAGGCCTTGGACCTGCAGGGGCCGGTGTTCGTGTTCGAACTGGACCATGCGCGGGCATGCAAGAAAAACTTGCCAAGTTTCAAAGGATTATCTAAATTTCCTGAGGTCAGACGTGACCTCGCTGTGGTGCTGGACGACGCAGTGCCAGCGGCGCAGGTGCTGGAAACGGCGCGCGAGGTCGCGGGAGAGTTGCTCGTCAACCTCAGGCTGTTTGACGTATATCGCGGGCAACACATTGAAAGTGGTAAGAAAAGTATGGCGCTCGGGGTGGTGCTACAGCACCGTGACCGGACGCTGACCGACGAGGAAGTCAACGCCACGATGGACCGTATGCTCGCGGCACTCGCCGCCCGTTGCGGGGCCGTCCTGAGGTAGTGAAGCGATGCGCAATGCGCTGACCAAGGCGGATCTGGCCGAAAAGCTCTTCGAGGACCTCGGGCTGAACAAGCGCGAGGCGAAGGAGGTCGTGGAGGCCTTCTTCGAGGAGATCCGCCAGGCACTGGAGACGAACGAGCAGGTGAAGCTCTCGGGCTTCGGCAACTTCGATCTGCGCGACAAGCGCCAGCGCCCCGGGCGCAACCCGAAGACCGGCGAGGAGATCCCGATCTCGGCGCGGCGCGTGGTGACGTTCCGGCCGGGTCAGAAACTGAAAGTCAGGGTGGAAGCGTATGCTGGAAGCGAGTAACAACAACGAACTGCCACCGATCCCGGGCAAACGCTACTTCACGATCGGCGAGGTGAGCGAGCTGTGTGCGGTGAAGCCGCACGTGCTGCGCTACTGGGAACAGGAGTTCCCGCAGCTGAAGCCGGCCAAGCGCCGCGGCAACCGCCGCTACTACCAGCGCCAGGACGTGATCCTGATCCGCCAGATCCGCAGCCTGCTCTACGAGCAGGGCTTCACGATCGGCGGCGCGCGCCAGCGCATGGAGGGCGAGTCCGGCAAGGAGGATTCGCACTACCGGCAGCTGATCCGGCAGACGATCGTCGAACTCGAGGAAGTCCTGACCACGCTGCGCTACTGATTCCGCACTTCCGGCGTACACATCGCGCACCGGTTCGGGTATCATGCGCCGCCTTGCCGCCGGGCGCGGCAGACAGACATCGGAGCGTAGCGCAGCCTGGTAGCGCACCACTCTGGGGGGGTGGTGGTCGTGGGTTCGAATCCCGCCGCTCCGACCAAATTCCCCAATTCAAACAGCCGCTTGGGTGAAGAGCCGAAGCGGCTGTTTTCGTTTTGGCCGTATTTTGGCCGAATCCTGCCCATCTACCTACAAATTACCCCGCCATGTATATACAAGCTTGCGTCCCATCTGTATCATTGCGTATATACATGTTTACAGGGGGCGCGAGATGTTGCCATGCAGCTGGTGATCTCTTCGAAGGTGCGTCAGAAGCTCGCGCTCAAACATGGTTTGTCCGAGCGAGATGTGCGCGAGTGCTTTTGTGATCCGACGGTTGTTTTGCTAATCGATACTCGGGAGGAGCATAAAACCGACCCGCCGACCCAGTGGTTTATCGGTGAGACTGATATGGGGAAGCGAATCAAGATCGTGTTCATCTTCAAGGAAGGTAAGGTAATCATTAAATCCGCCTTTCCTCCGAATCAGGAAGAGGAAAGGATTTACGCCAAGTTCGCCAGGTAGAGCGGATAGAGCGCACACCCAAGATAACGGAGCGTTAATTGTGATCAAGGAGCAAGAGGGTAAAGTGGAAGGCACTGCAGAGGCGTGGGAAAGCCGTGAGCTTGGCGCCGACGAGCGCCATGTTCGCGTCAGCAATCTCAAGATCGGCGAACTGGATGAGACCCTCGAACTGCAGATGATTTCAATCAGGCTGCCCAAAGAGCTTCTGGATGATCTGAAGCTTATCGCCCAGTTCCATGGCCTTGGCTATCAGCCGCTAATCCGCCAAATGTTGAGGCGGTTCGCTGAATCCGAGGTAAAGGATCTGGTTCGTGAGTACGCAAGCAAGATGCAGAAAGCGGAGAAGGACAAGGCTGAAAAAGTGGGCGCCGAGGATGGAGACGACAACCACCGGCATCCAAGTGGCGCGCGTGCGCGTAAGCGCGCTTAGGCAGAAAATGCGAAGGCCCAGTTGCGCTAACAACTGGGCCTTCTTCGTAACCACCTTCGCGGGAGACGCGCACACCCAGAGTGTTGAGCTGGGAGAAAATGAGGTCGATGATGCCTGGTAAGCGCCCAAACCTTATGAGGTGCAAGGTGATCCTGCCCGCGAAAAATGGACACGCCGCTAAGCCACTTTCAACGCCTCAAACGCTTCGGGGCTGATGTGCCCGTTGGCGCTGTGTCGGCGATTCCGATTGTAATCGACCTCGATGTACTCGAAGACCATCTGGCGCATCTGATCGCGCGTCGTGATCCGTTCGCCGTGGACCGCCTCGACCTTCAGCGAGTGGAAGAAGCTCTCCGCACACGCGTTGTCGTAGCGGTTCCCCTTGGCGCTCATGCTCGCCTGCAGGCCACAGTTCCGAATCAGCTTCCAGTGAGCCGCCGAACAATACTGGCTTCCCCGGTCACCGGTGTGGCGTCCTCGCAGATCATGGAGTTCGGGCTCAAGCTCGACAGCAACCCCGAGTTCACCTCCAGCGTGCTCGTCGCCTATGCGCGCGCTGCCTTCCGCCTCGGCCAGCAGGGCAAGGTCGGCGCCAGGACCGTGTTCGACATCGCGCCGGGGCTGCTGTCGCCCAAGAGCGCGGCCGAACTGCGCAAGGAATTACTCTAGGCCCTGGCGCAGGCAGGCCCGCTCAGCCGGGCTTGCGTGCCACCATGCCGACCAGCGCCGAGCGCCCCACATACCCGCTGCCTTCGGCGATGACGAACGAGCAGCCGCCTGGGTCTGCACCAGTGCCGGCGACGGAAAGACGTTGCGCTGCGAATCGATCCAGGCGTTCCCCACAGCGCCTCCTATGCGAAGTACGCCGCAGCTTTCCCACGCCGCGTCAAGGCGAGGGGGGCGCGTTACAGGACAGGTCATCCGGGCCGGTGCGTGCCCCGAGTTCCCGCAGCGTGGTCGCGGTCGCGGTCTTCCAGCGCGAATCGGCGGCGAGGGCGTCCGCCACCTGCCGCAGCAGCGACTCGGCGCGCCGCGGGCAGCCCAGTTCGCCCAGTACCGAGGCCAGGTTGTTTGCGAGAGCGGGGTCGCCCGCGTTGTGCGCGAGGCCGCCGCGATAGTGTGTGGCCGCGCGCTCCAGGTCTTGCGCGCGGTAGGCGAGGTTGCCGAGCGCGAGATGCGGCAGTGCCTGGGCGGGCCAGACCGTGGCGGCGGCCTGCCAGGCTTGCTGTGCCGCGTCCGGGGCTGCGACGCGTTCGAAGGCCAGCGCTGCGTCCAGGTAGGCGGCTGCCTCGGCGCTGGCCGGCAGTTCGCCGGGGCGCAGCGCGACCATGGCCCAGCGCCCGGCCCAGTCCCAGGTGCGCAGGAACGCGGGCGCGGCCAGCGCGAGATCCTGCTCGCTGCCGCTGTTCAGGTACAGCTGATTGCGTGTCGCATCGAATCCGGTCAGCACCGCGTAGTGCCAGACGGGATAGTGGCGAGTACGCAGGTTCTGCAGCACCAGCACCGGGCGGCCGGCCTCGAGCTCGGCGAGCAGTGCGCGTGGTTCGCCCGCCAGCACGTAGGGCAGGCGCCCGGCGCGGCGCGTGGCGGCGAGCAGTTCGAGTTGCAGGCTGCCCCGGCGTCCGGGCAGATACACCTGTGGCGTCAGTGCCTCGGGCATCGCGCTTGTGCCGGAAGCGCCCAGCACGCCGGCGAGCGCGGCCGGCCCGCACTGGTATTCGTCCTGCGCAAAGAACGGCACGGCCAGCAGCCGCTTTTGCGTGCGAGGCGAGGAGACGTCAGCCAGTTCGAGGGGCGGGTTGAGGGAACAGCCGCAGAGGAAGGCCGGCAGCAGCGCCAGCAGCAGGGCGCGCAGCCGGTGCATGCCGGCCGCGCGCCACGCGAGGCGCATGCCTCAGACTTTCTTGAAGATGTCGATCACGCCGGTGATCTCGAGGATCAGCAGCACCAGGAACACCGCGCCGATGAGCCCGAGTGCGCCGCCACCAGCGGGAAGCTTGTCGAGTTCGCCCTGGAGTTGCGCGAGCTCGGCATCGCTCAGTGAGGCCACGCGCAGTTGCGCCTGCTGCGGATCGACGCCGAGCTCGATCATCGCGGCGCGCACGTCGTCGCGCGCCAGCGTGGCGCTGACCTCGGCGATGCGCTGCTCGCGCGCGTCCATGCTCACCGCCTGCGGGGTATCGATGACCGCGGCCGCCACCCCGGTGCTGAAGCCGGCGCAGACCAGGCTGGTCGACAGTGCTATCGCAATCAATTTCCTGTGCATGATCTGCTCCTTTGGCATGGTCCCGTGGCGTGACGCGCTTTCGCGCGAGGGATGGAGCATAAGAGCCATGATTTTCAATGTCCACCGTAGTCGCCGGCGCGGTGCGCGCCGCGTGCCGCGAGTCACGGATAGGCACGGTGTATGTCGCCCTCAGACATCCATATCAGTTTGTCCCGCAGAGTGGCGACGCGATCCGTCGCGCGCCGTTGCGCTTCAACCGTACCTCGCCGCGGCGTCCCGCAGCGCCTTCCTGACCGCGCAGCGCAGCGCCGGCGGCCCCAGCACCTCGCAGTCGGCGCCGTACTTGAGGATGTCCATGATCAGTTCGCGGTCGTCGGCGTAGGGCACGCGCAGCAGGAAGCTGCCGTCGGGGCGGAATTCGCTGCTCTGGCGCGGATGCCAGTTCTCACTGCCCACCCAGCGCGCGCGCTCGGGGGTGAATAGCAGTTCCGCGACGCCGACGGTCGCGCCGGCGAAGATTCCGTAACCGGGATTCAGCAGGGTCTCGACGGTGCGCCGCGCCACCTCCCTGGCCCGGCGCTCGAGCACGTCGACCTCGAGGATCGAATCGACGGCGAAGTTGCGCAGGTCGTTGCGCAGATGGCACCAGGCGTCGAGGTACCAGTTCTCCCGGTAGTGCACCAGGCGCTGCGGCGACACCTCGCGTTCGCTGACCTCGCCGTTGCCGCGCGCGTAGTAGCGGATCTGCAGCCGCTTGCGCCGCAGCAGCGCCGAGCCCACGCGCTCGAAGTGGGCGATCTTCAGCGCGCGCTTGCCGGTGCCCACCACCAGCACGCGGCGGCGGATGTCGTCGACTTCGTCGTCGGTGGCGCCGAGCAGCGTGTTCAGGCGCAACTTCAGCGGTTCGATGTGCTGGGCCAGCAGGCCGCCCGGGTCGAGGTTCGCGAGCAGGTGCTGCATGGTCAGCAGGGCGTGGATCTCCTGTGAGCTGAACCACAGCCCGGGCAGTTCGTACTGCCCGCCGACCTGGGTGTTGCCGTGCTCGAGCCGGTAGCCGTTGTGCTCCCGGTCGTAGACGATCGGTGCGTTCAGGCGTGTGCGCAGGTACTCGAGGTCGCGCTGCAGCGTGGCGCGCGATACCTCGCAGGCCTCGAGCATCGTGGTGAACGCGACCGGCCGGCCGTGTTCCAGCAACTGATTGATCTTGTAGAAGCGTTCGGTACGGTCCATGCGCGGTCTCCACCGACCGGTTCGTGCAAAAGCATAGAAGATGCCGCGGTCGTATGGTGTGTGCCTCGCGGCGGCGGAACCTGCGCACACGGATGTAGGTCCGGGCTGTGCCCGGACATTGGTTGCCAGGACACGTTCGGCCACAGGCCGAACCTACGCGGACATTTGTTGTCCGGACATGTTCGGCCGGACCGGCGTGTTGCAACCGGTCGCGAGGTGCGCGATGGCGGTTGCGTGCCGGTGGGCGTACGCCTTACCGATCCGTCATCGCTTTTCGCGTGGCGGGCGGCTAGATTGTCGGTCCTCGTTCACTTCCGTAAGGACCGCGTGTCATGAGCCAGCCAGCCGAGGTCAAGCGATTCACCGCCGGACAGGAGAAGTTCGGCACCTGGTTCATCCGCAACATCGGCTCCTTGCAGGTGCTGGTCTACGAACTGAGCGGCGGTCGCCTGTGGAACACCTTCCTCGGCGGGCAGGTCGCGATCCTGACCACCACCGGGCGCAAGTCCGGCAAGCGGCGCAAGGTGCCGCTGCTGTATATCGAGGACGGCGAACGCGTGGTGATGGCGGCGTCCAAGGGCGGCATGAGCGTGGCGCCGGTCTGGTTCCGCAACATCGAATCGAACCCGCGCGTGCGCATCCAGATCGGCAACCGTGCGCGGGACATGCAGGCGCGCATCGCCAGCGAGGCCGAGGAGCGGACCTACTGGCCGCGACTCGAGGCGATGTACCCGGGCTTCGCCGAGTACCGTGCGCGCTGCGAAGGGGTGCGGCACATACCGGTCGTGGTCTTCGAGCCACTCGGCTGAGAGAGGGCTGCGACGCCTTAGAGCGGTTCGTTGGCGGCGTCGGCGTCGGCGCCGCCGTTCAGGTGGGCGATCAGGCAATCGAGATCGCCGTCCAGTCGGGCGAGCGTTTCCGCAGGCAACCGGGACAGCGCATCGACCAGCAGTCCGCGCAACGGTTGCGGTGCATTCGCGAGCACGGACTTGCCCGCTGTGGTCACGCGCACCCGCACCGCGCGCCGGTCGTCCGTGCAGCGCAGGCGTTCCACCAGTCCGCGCTGAACGAGTCTTTCGATCAGGTTGCTGGCAGTCGAGACGTGTATCGATAACGCCCTGCTCAGCGCCGACACCGTGATCCCCGGCGTCTCCGCGATCGCTGCCAGCATCCAGACCTGTGCGCCGGCGATGCCACAGGCGCGTTCCAGGTCCCGTGTGTGACGACGCACCGCACCGACCACGATGCGGAACTTCCTGAGTACATCCATCGGGTGGCTTCGTTCAGGCGAAGCCGTCTGCTTGTCGGTCGGCATTGCTCATCGGTGCTCGGATTGCCCGCCGCATTGTGACGGGCAGGCACGCCCGTGTCATGGGTGCGACAGCAGTAGCATGGCATGTTATATTGCACAAAACGATTTTATGCAAAATCAAATGAGGAGGCGAGGATGTGGAATCGAATCGAATCCCGCCGTCGGGTGGGCCTGGCGTGTCGACGATAGAAGAGGGTCGCTCGACCGGCGACACACGAGCGACGTGGCTGCTGTTCGGCGAACTGCTGAGTGACTGCTTTGCCGATCGCGAGATTCCCGGCGGCGCACCCTTCAACGTCGCGGCGCATCTCGCTGCGCTCCGGGATGAGCAAGACGGCCAGCCCTTGCTGGTGAGTCGCGTCGGCCACGACGCGCGCGGTGAATTCCTTCTGCGACGGATGCGTGGACTCGGCCTGGATACCGGGGCCATCCAGTTCGATGGTTGCCACGCGAGTGGGCATGCGGAGATCTGCACGGAAGCCGGTGGACATCGTTTCATGATCGATCCGGAGCAGGCGTGGGACTACATTGCCGCAGCCCCTGTCCTGCACGTCCTGGATGGCCGGCAGCCTGCGTGGATCTACTTCGGGACGCTCGCACAACGTGGTTTTTCCCGCGACGCGCTGCGTTCGCTGCTCGGTGCGAACCTCACCCCGGGCTTTCTCGACGTCAATCTGCGTGAAGACGCAATTTCGCACGAAGTGCTCGAGTGGTCGCTCGGCCGTGCCGAGGTGCTGAAGCTCAACGAAGACGAACTGCGCCGTATTGCCGCCCTGACTGGAACCGGATCTCGTGATCCGGGTGCCGCTGCGCTGCGGCTGATCGAGCGCTTCGGTATAGGTCGCGTGATCGTGACGCGGGGCGAGCATGGCGCGTGGACCGTGGACGGCAACGCACGCTTCGTCGTCACCGAGGCCGAGCCGGCGCCGGAGGATTTCCAGGACAGCGTCGGTGCGGGCGATGCCTTTGCGGCCGTCTGTCTGCTCGGACTGGTGCGCGGGTGGCCGGCGGGTCTCTGGCTGCGGCGCGCGAACCGCTTCGCGCGCGCGCTCTGCCGCATCCGGGGCGCCGTGCCTGACAGTCCTGCGTTCTACGAAGGGTTTCGGCGCGAATTCCGCGCACCCGTGGGGCATCTCGCGTGAGCTCCCTGTACATCATGATGATCAGCGTGCACGGGCTGGTGCGTGGCACGGAACCGGAGCTTGGGCGGGACGCCGATACGGGAGGCCAGGTCCTGTACGTGCTCGAGCTGGCACGGGCGCTCGCCAGGAATCCGGCGGTGGATCGCGTCGATCTGGTGACGCGCCGCATCGAGGACCCGGAGGTCGGTGCCGATTACGCGCGTGAACGGGAGTCGCTCGCCCCCGGTGCCTGGTTGCTGCGCCTTGCGTGCGGTCCGGCACGGTATCTGCGCAAGGAAAGCCTGTGGAATCACCTCGATTCACTGGTCGATCGCATCGCCGCGCACATCAGGCGCGAAGGGCGCATCCCGGACGTGATCCATTCGCACTACGCCGATGCCGGCTACGTGGGGCTGCAGCTCTCGCAGCTGCTCGGCGTGCCGCTGGTGCATACCGGCCATTCGCTGGGGCGCTGCAAGCGCCGACGCCTGCTCGACCTGGGCCGCAAGCCGCAGGCACTGGAACGCCAGTTCAACTTCGCGCGTCGCATCGGTGCCGAGGAGGAAGTGCTCGCCCACGCGAGCCTGGTGGTCACCAGCACGCACCAGGAATGCGACGAGCAGTACGCGCAGTACCACAGTTTCCGGCGCGCCCGCGCCGTGGTCATCGCACCGGGCACCGATGCCTCGCGCTTCCGGCCCGCGGGGCGCGTGCCGGTGCCCGATCACGTCGTGGCGATGATCGATCGCTTCCTCGTACAGCCGCGCAAACCGCTGATCCTGGCGATCAGCAGGCCGGAGCTGCGCAAGAACCTGGTCAGGCTGGTGGCCGCATACGCCGGTTCGCAGCGCCTGCGCTCGATGAGCAATCTGGCCATCGTCGCCGGACAGCGTGAGGACATACGCGCGCTGGAATCCGATCAGGCCGCCGTGCTGACCGACCTGCTGCTCGAGGTCGATCGCCACGATCTCTGGGGCCAGGTCGCCTTGCCGAAGCAGCACGCATCCGAGGATGTACCCGAACTGTACCGGCTGGCGGCATCGCGTCGAGGGGTGTTCGTCAACGCCGCGCTCACCGAACCGTTCGGATTGACGCTGATCGAGGCCGCGGCGAGCGGTCTGCCGGTGGTGGCGACCGCCGATGGCGGTCCCCGCGACATCATCGCAAGCTGCGACAACGGCGTGCTGGTCGACCCGCTGGACACCACCTCCATCGCACGGGGACTCGAGGACGTGCTGTTCGACCTGCCCGGTTGGCCGCGGCGCGCGCGGCGGGGCATCGCTGGCGTGGCGCGTCACTTCACGTGGGACGCGCACGTCGCGAAGTACCTGAAGAGCGTGCAGCGGATCCTGAAGCAGACGCGCAAACAGGTACGACGCGAACAGGCGAGCCGTCTGCTGCCCGCGGCCCGTCCCTTTGCCCTGTGCCGGCGCATGCTGATCAGCGATATCGACAATACCTTGCTCGGCGATCGCCAGGGACTGGATGTCCTGCTGCAACTCCTGCGTCGCGACGGCCGCACCCTGGGCTTCGGGGTCGCGACCGGCCGCCCGCTGGAAAGCACCGTGCGAATCCTCAGGCAGTGGCGCGTACCGCTGCCCGAGTTGCTGATCACTTCCGTGGGCAGCGAGATCCACTACGGACGCGAGCTGCAACCCGATACGGGGTGGCGCAACCACATCCGCCACCTGTGGCGCCGTGACGCGCTGCGCGAGCTGCTCGATGCGGTGCCCGGGCTGCGGCCGCAGGCACCGGAAAACCAGCGCGAGTTCAAGCTCAGTTACGACGTCGACGCGAGCGAGATGCCTGCCATGCGTGAACTGCGCCAACTGCTGCGGGAGCGGCGCCTGCATGCGAATCTGGTGTATTCGCACGACCGTTTCCTCGACGTGCTGCCCGTACGTGCCAGCAAGGGGCGGGCGGTACGCTATCTGGCCTACAAGTGGGGGATGGCGCTGCGCGACTTCCTGGTGGCGGGCGATTCCGGCAACGACGAGGAGATGCTGCTCGGTGACACGCTGGGCGTCGTCGTGGGCAACCACAGCCCCGAACTGGAACGTCTGCGCGGGTTGGAGCAGATCTACTTCGCCAGTGCGGGGCACGCCGGCGGCATAGTGGAGGGCATGGCGCATTACGGTTTCATCGATCCGCTGGATGCGGGGGAGGCGGCATGATCGAGAGTTTCCGCGACTGGGCGGCCGGGCATTGCGATGCCGTACAGTGTTTCGTGCGCGAATGCTTCGCCGACGGCCGCCCATTGCTGCTTCAGAGCGATCTGCGTGCGATCTTCGAATCCGTGGTCGAGCGGCTCGACGACGGTCTTCCCGGCTCGGTGTTCGAGGATATCGTGCGCCTGCTCCAGGAGGGGGTGCTGCGATCCCCGTGGGCGTGCCTGGCACTGCGCGAGCGGCCCGGTCGCTGGCATTACCTGCGCTTCCATATCGACAGCCCGGTTCCGGAGGAAATCGACGTGGCGCAGTTCCTGCGCTTCAAGGAGGGCCTGGTGTGTCCGGACGGCGCCGAGCGGCCGGCGCTGGAAGTCGATTTCGGACCGTTCAACCGCGAGTTCCCGCGCATGCGCGAGACGCGCTCGATCGGGCAGGGGGTGCATTTCCTGAACCGCCATCTGGCGGGCGTGATGTTCCAGCGCGCCGCCGACGGGCACCAGCGCCTGCTGGATTTCCTGCGCGTGCACGCGCTCGAAGGCCGCCAGTTGATGATCTACGAACACATCCACGATGTGCAGGCGCTGCGCGAGGCGTTGCGCGCGGCGCAGGCGCTGCTGGAGCGCCACGAACCCACGACCGCCTGGGCGGAGCTCGCCGAGCCGCTCGGGCGGCTCGGTTTCGCGCCGGGGTGGGGGGCGGACGGGGCCCGCATGGCCGAGTCGATGGGCCTGCTGAGCGATATCCTGGAGGCGCCTTCGGCGCAGCTGCTGGAAGCCTTCCTCGAGCGCATCCCGATGATCTCGCGGCTGCTGATCCTGTCGCCGCACGGCTACTTTGCGCAATCCGGGGTGCTCGGACGGCCCGACACCGGCGGGCAGGTGGTCTATATCCTGGACCAGGTGCGCGCACTCGAGCAGGAGATGCGCGCACGCCTGGCCGAGCAGGGCGTTGCGGTGGAGCCGCAGATACTGGTCGTCACACGGCTGATTCCCGAAGCGGGGGACACGACCTGTGCGGATCCGCTCGAGCCGATCCACGATTGCCACGCCGCGGCGATCGTGCGGGTACCGTTCCGCCATGCCGACGGCAGCGTGGTGCGCGACTGGGTTTCGCGTTTCGAGATCTGGCCCTTCCTCGAGGACTTCACGCAGGAGGTGGAACGCGAAGCGCTGGCCCGTTTCGGCGGGCGGCCCGACCTGATCGTCGGCAACTACTCCGACGGCAATCTGGTCGCCTCGCTGCTGTCCCAGCGGCTCGGGGTCACGCAGTGCAACATCGCGCACGCGCTCGAGCAAACCAAGTATCTGCACTCGGCGTTGTACTGGCGCGAAAACGACGCGCAGTACCACTTCGCGACGCAGTACACGGCCGACCTGATCGCGATGAACAGCGCGGATTTCATCATCACCAGTACCTTCCAGGAAATCGCCGGCACCGCCGAAACCGTTGGCCAGTACGAAAGCTATGCGGCATTCACGATGCCGGGCCTGTATCGCGTGGTCAGCGGTATCGATCCCTTCGACCCGAAGTTCAATATCGTTTCGCCCGGGGCCGACGAACGGGTCTATTTCCCCTATATCGATGGCGCGCGTCGCCTGCGCTCGCTGCAGCCGGAAATCGCGCGGCTGTTGCGGGACGCCGATCCCGGAATTCCCTGGCGGGGCCGGTTTGCCGATCCCGACAAGCCGCTGGTGTTCAGCATGGCACGCATGGACCGGATCAAGAACCTCACCGGGTTGGCCCGGTGGTTCGGAGAGAACGAGTCGCTGCGCGAGGCAGCCAACCTGCTGCTGATCGGCGGCCACGTCGATGCCGCGCAATCCGATGACGCCGAGGAGGGTGAGCAAATCCGGCTGATGCACGAACTGATGGACCGCCACGGGCTGGACGGGCAGGTGCGCTGGCTGGGCGGACGGCTCGACAAGGCGTTGACCGGTGAACTCTATCGCTGCGTCGCCGATGGGCGTGGCGTGTTCGTGCAACCGGCGCTGTTCGAGGCCTTCGGTTTGACCGTGATCGAGGCGATGGCCTCCGGGCTGCCGGTATTCGCGACCCGCCACGGCGGCCCGCTGGAGATCATTCGTGACGGGGTGTCGGGTTTCCATATCGATCCCAACGACGGCGCGGACGCGGCGCGGCGTATCGCCGGATTCCTGCAGCGCTGCGTTGGCGAACCCGCGGAGTGGGAGCGCATTTCCAGTGGCGCGCTGGCGCGCGTCGGTGAGCGTTACACGTGGCGCCGTTATGCACAGCGCATGATGAGCCTGGCGCGGATCTACGGTTTCTGGAAGTTCGTCAGCAACCTGGAACGCGAGGAAACCGCGCGCTATCTGCAGATGTTCCACCATCTGCAATTCCGCCCGCTGGTGGCGTCGATACCGGGAGGCATGCATGGATAGGTTGACGGAGTTGCTCGGGCAGGTCGAGCGGTGGAACGGGATGGCGAGCACGGGGCTGCGGATCGTGGTGATCCTGCTGGTGTCGTGGCTGCTGCTCGGACTTTCCAGGCGCATCATTCCGGCCTTGAAGCGCCAGATGCAGCGGCGTGCATCCGACCCCGAGCAGATAAAGCGGCTGGACACGCTGGGGCGCGTGGTGCGTTATGTGTGCGCGGTGCTGATCGCCGCGGTCACCGTCATGCTGGTGCTCGCGGAACTCGGGGTGTCGATCGCACCGCTGCTGGCATCGGCCGGCGTCATCGGCATTGCGGTCGGTTTCGGGGCCCAGAGCCTGATCAAGGATTATTTCAACGGCCTGTTCATGCTGCTGGAGGACCAGGTTCGCCAGGGCGACGTGGTCGAACTGGGCGGCAAGGCGGGGCTGGTGGAGGAAATCACGCTGCGCCACATCCGCCTGCGTGATTACGATGGCAATGTGCATTATGTGCCGAGCGGGGTGGTGTCGACGGTGACCAATCGCAGCCGCGGCTTCGCCTATGCGGTGATCGATGTCGGCGTGGCGTACCGCGAGGATGTGGACGCGGTGTTCGACGTGATGCGGGAGGCGGGTGCGCAGATGCGCGGGGACGAGCAGTTCGGTGCCATGATCCTCGATGAACTCGAGATCGCGGGCGTCGAGAACTGGGCCGACTCGGCAGTGATATTGCGCTGCCGGTTCCGGGTGCAGCCGCTGCAGCAGTGGACGGTGCGGCGCGAGTACCTGCGTCGGCTGAAGAAGCGTTTCGATGCGCTCGGCATCGAGATCCCGTTCCCGCACCTGACCGTCTACCAGGGCGATCGGATCGAGCGCAGCACGTCGCCTGCCTGAGACGGCGCCACCGGTGCGCTGGCCGTTTGCGTTCGCCCCCGGGGCTACGTAATCTGCGGCCTGCTCTGAGGCAGGCGCCGTCGGCAGCTTCCGCACGAGGCGCCATCGGCGGGCGGATCGACAGTAACGGGGCTACGGCCATGACCACCACACCCGGCTTCACCGGCGCCACGCTCGATCGCGCCGAACACCTGCGCACCGACGAGCAGAAACTCGCCGCGGCACGCGCCGACCCGCATGCGCGCCTGCTGGTGCTCGACGGCCTGCAGCCGCTGATCGACGCCGCGGGCCGGCTCGGGTGGGTGCCGCTGGCGGAGGCTGCCACGGACAACGAACTGGTGCTGCTGGGACTCGACGAGGGGGTGCCGTGCTTTGCCGAGCTGCGCTTCGATCAGGCCGGTGCGATCGACCGCTCGCTCGGCGTGATGCAGCGGCTGGCGCGCCTGCCGGCGGCCGAGGCGGCGCTGTACGGCGGCGCGCGCAGCGTGGTCGACTGGCATTACCGCCACCGCTACTGCGCGAACTGCGGTACGCCGACCGTGCCGTTCCGTGCCGGCTGGGGGCGCCGCTGTCCGCATTGCCGCACCGAGCACTTTCCGCGCGTCGACCCGGTCGTGATCATGCTCGCCGAATACGGCGGCAAGGTGCTGCTGGGGCGCCAACCGATCTTCCCCCCGCGGTTCTATTCGGCGCTGGCCGGCTTCGTCGAGCCCGGCGAGTCGCTCGAGGAGGCGGTGCGCCGCGAGTTGTTCGAGGAGGCCGGCGTACATGCCGACGCTGTGCGCTATGTGGTCAGCCAGCCGTGGCCGTTCCCCTCGTCGCTGATGATCGGCTGTGTGGCCCAGGTGGCCAGCGATGCGCTGGTGCTCGATGCCACAGAGATCGAGGACGCGATCTGGGTCGACCGTGGCGAGGTCGAAGCAGCGCTGGCCGGTGCGCCCGATGCGCGTTTCGTGGCGCCGCCTCCCGTGGCGCTGGCATGTTCATTGCTAATGATGTGGCTCGCGCAAAATTGAAGAAAATTTGACCTGACGGTGACGCATTGTTCGTGCATTTGTGGCAGATTGTCGCAGCCACAAAAAACGAAAGGGACGGCGTCATGGGTACTTTCGACACCCCGGGCGGCAAGGGAAACATCCGCAGGGCCGGTGCACTCGCCAAATTCCTGAACGAACGTTTGCGGCGCCCACCCGCGCCGACCGCTCCCGAGCGCCCACCCGTACGCCACCGCCTGCTGTTCGAGGCGATGGAGCAGCGCGTGCTGCTCGCCGCGGATCCGCTGCCCGCCTTCGTGGTCGCGAGCGTGAACGGCTCGCTCGATGTCACCGGCGAAACCGATCGCTACACCTTCACGCTCGACAACGCCACGCGGGTGGTTTTCGACTCGCTGACCAACACCGACCGGATCAACTGGTCGTTGAGCGGGCCGGGTGGGTCGGTGGTCTCGTCCCGCGCGCTGAGCCAGTCCGATTCGGTCGATTTCAATTCGAATCCGGTGCTCAACCTCGAAGCCGGCGAGTACCTGCTTACCGTCGACGGCACCCAGGATGCGACCGGTGACTACGGCTTCCGGCTGCTCGACCTGGGCAAGGGCGACGAACTCGCCGACGGCGTGGCGCAGGAGCAGACGCTCGATCCCGCCAACCAGACGCGGGTCTACCGCTTCGTCGGCGGCGCCGGCGACCGGTTCTTCCTCGACGTGACCAGTCGTTCCGGTGGCGATGTGTACTGGCGCCTGCTCGATCCGCTGGACCGTCTGGTGTTCTCGTCGAGCGAGATGAACTACACCAGCCAGGACCGTGAATTGTCGCCGTTGCCGCTGGACGGCACCTACACGCTGCTGGTCGAGGGCAGGAGCTACACCACGGGTACGGCGAGCTACGGCCTGACGCTGCACAAGGTCGAGGACCCGGCCGGGCCGGCCACGATCGCGATCGGCGAGAGCGTGAGCGGCACCATCGCGATGCCGGGGCAGTGGCAGTCGTACGAGTTCACGATCGGCGAGGACAGCATGCTGCTGTTCGATGCCCTGACCAACAGCGCGATGACGTGGTCGCTGGTCGGGCCGCTGGGAACCGAGATTTCGGGGCGTCGCTTCGACCAGTCGGACGGTTCGAACATAGGCGGCAATCCGCTGCTGCGGCTGGCAGCGGGCACCTACACGCTCACGATCGACGGCGTCGGCGATGCGCGCGGTGACTTCGGCTTCCGCGTGCTCGACCTCGCGGTGGCGGAGTCGTTCGTGCCGGGGTCCGAGGTGAGCGGCACGCTGGCCAACGGCCGCCTGGACCTTCCGGACGCCCTTGCCGACTCGAGTGCGCCGCTGGTCTACCCGGAGGGCGAGACCAACCGCGCGCTGGTGCTGAACGGTTCCGGCCGGGCGCTGAGCATGGGCGATCGCTCCTCGTTGCGCATGGGTGCGACGTTCACGATCGAGGCCTGGATACGCCCGACCGCGGCCGGTACCGGGGGTGCCGGGGGCGGCATCATCGTCAACAAGGAGGGCGAGTACGAGATCGCGCGTTTCGCGGACGGCACGATCCGCTGGGCCTTCGCGAATTCGAACCCGGGCTGGACCTGGATCGATACCGGTTACGTGGCGGCGCTCGATGAGTGGACGCACGTCGCGGTGTCCTACGACAACGGTACCGTGCGCACCTACGCCAACGGCACGCTGGTGCACACCTACGAAGGAGCGGGCGCGCTCGGCGACGTCGACGGGCGCAACGACTTCCGCGTCGGTGCTCGCGAAGGCGCCGAGCAGGGCTTCATCGGCCTGATCGACGAGGTGCGGGTCTGGAACGTGGCGCGCACGGGTGCGCAGATCGCGGCGCGCCACGACGAGCTGCTCGGCGGCAGCGAGACCGGCCTGGTCGGTTACTGGCGCATGGACGAGACGGACGGGCCGACGGTGGCCGACCTCTCGTCGCAGGGCAACCACGGCACGCTGCTGGCGCCGCCAACCGAAACCCGCCTCTACCGCTTCACCGCCACCGCCGGGCAGCGCTTCTTCTTCGACGCGATCGCAAGCGCGCAGAGCCGCTTTTCCATCCGGGTGTTCGATCCGCTGGGCAACAGCGTGCTGTCCAGCGAGGCGCGCTCCTTCACCGACAGCGATGTGTTCACCGCCGCCTTCGACGGCGAGTACGTGATCGCGCTGGAAGGCAGGATCGACAATGCCTCGTACCTGGAGAATTTCCGCTTCGTCGTCCACGACGTGGAGGACCTGAGCGATTCCCTGGCACCCGGCACGCTCGTCGAAGGCGAGATCGCGCATCCCGGTCAACGCGTGCATTACACGTTCACGCTGGCCGAGACGAGCACGCTGCTGTTCGACTCCCGCACCTACGACAGCAGCAACAGGCTCAACTGGACACTCAGCGGACCGCGCGGCGTCGAGGTGTCCGCGCGTTCCTTCGTGTATTCGGATTCCGCCGAGTACGGTTCCAACCCGCTGCTCGAACTGGTCGCCGGCACCTACACGCTGACCGTCGACGCCAGCGGCGACGCCACGCCGGAGTTCGCGTTCCTGCTCGCCGCGCTGTCGCAGGCCGAGGCGATCGCGCTCGACGAGGAGGTCGCGGGCACGCTGGACCCGGGCAACGCGACCGCGATCTACAGATTCAATGCCACCGCCGGTGACGAGGTCGTGTTCGACCGCCTGTCGCTGTCGGCCGGCAGCCCCTACTGGCGGCTGTTCGATGCCACCGGCAGGCAGCTGTTCGGACCGGAATATTTCCAGGACCGCTCGGCGGCGACGCTGATGCTGACCGGTAGCTACTACCTGCTGCTCGAAGGCAGGACCTGGGAATCGGGCGCCATCGACTACGGTTTCAGCGTGCTCCTGCAGGGGAATACGCCGCTGCCGGAACTCACCGGCACGGACCTGACGATCGGCACTGCCGCCAGCGGGACGATCGCGGCGGCGGGCGAAGTCGACGACTACGTGTTCACGGTCGACGAGCCCACGCTGATACTGATCGACAGCCTCGCGCCGAACAACAACGGCAGTTTCCGCTGGACCCTGACCGGCCCGCGTGGCGTGGAAGTCTCCGACCGCAGTTTCTACTACAGCGAATCGTGGGAGTACGGCTCGGCGAATCCCGCCGTGCAGCTGGTGCTGCCCGGAACGTACCAGTTGCGGGTGCGCGCCGACGGCTCGACGACCGGTGCCTATTCGTTCCGCGTGCTCGATACCGCGGCCGCGACCGAGCTCACGCTCGGCGAGGCGACCAGCTCGACGCTGAACCCGGCCAACGAAACCGATCTGTACCGCTTCGACGCCAGTGCCGGCCAGCGGTTCTCGCTCGACGTGACCGCGCTGAGCCCGGACAACGGCGACTGGGTCTCGTGGCGGCTGCTCGATCCTTACGGACGTCAGGTCGCCGGCCCGGCGGGGTTCAACCGCAGTGGATCGGTCACCGGCGCGCAGGGAATCGTCGCCGCGGTCAGTGGCCGCTACACGCTGATCGTCGAGGGCCGGGTCTGGACCACGCAGTACACCGGCAGTTTCTCCTACACCTTCGATGTGCACGAGATCGTCGACGACGCGCCGGCCACGCTGGAGCTGGACGCGAAAACCGACGGCTCGATCGACGCGAGCGGGCAGCGCGACACCTACACGTTCACCCTGGACGAAAGCACGCGCGTATATTTCGACCGCCTGGCGGCGAACACGAGCTACGACAGCTACTACCTGCGCTGGTCGCTGAGCGGCCCGCAGGGCGCGGTGGTGTCGAACCGCTCTTTCCGCGACAGCGACTCCGCGGACGGAACCTCGATCTACGATCTCGGTCCCGGCACCTATACGCTGACGTTTCACGCGCCAGCCGACACCACCTACGCGAACGATATCACCGGTACCTACAGCTTCCGCCTGCTCGACCTCGCGAACGCAGGCCCGCTCGATCTGGACACCACGGTCGCGGGCAGTTTCGATCCGGCCGCGGAGACCGATGCCTACCGCTTCACGGCGGTGGCGGGACAGAAATACTTCTTTGACATCGTCGCGCGCAGCGGTGGTGATGCGCGCTGGCGCTTGCTCGATCCGTACGGGCGCACGGTGTTCGGCCCATCGGGCTTCAACAACGTCTCGTACTACGAGGACGTGGGCCCGCTGACGCTGGCCTTCGACGGCGAGTACACGCTGCTGCTCGAGTCACGCTACTACCTGACGGCGGCAAGCAGTTACAGCGTGCGTGTGCACACCGTCGTCGACGAGCCGCCGGTGGCGCTGGTGCTCGGCGAGACGCAGAGCCAGGCGATCGCGATGCCGGGCCAGCGCGACGTCTACACCTTCACGCTGGATGAATCGACGCGGGTGTATTTCGACCGTCTCGCGGCAGCGACGAACATCGACAGCTACTACCTGCGCTGGACGCTGAGCGGTCCGCAAGGGGCGGTGACGTCGAACCGGCCGTTCCGGGACAGCGATTCGGTGGATGGCACGTCGATCTACAACCTCGGCCCGGGCACCTACACGCTGACGTTCCACGCGCCCACCGACACCGGCTACGCGAACGAGATCTCCGGCACATACAGCTTCCGGCTGCTGGATCTGGGGCAGGCGACGGCGATCGAAGCCGGAACCACGGTCGCCGCCACGCTGAGTCCGGCCGCGGAGACGGAGATCTACCGCTTCGATGCCACCGCCGGCGAGCGCTTCTACTTCGACATCACCGGCCGCAGCGGCGGTGATGTGTACTGGCGGCTGCTCGATCCGAACGGACGCACGGTGTTCGGGCCGTCGAACATGAACTCCACCGGCAGCGGCTACGACGTCGGGCCAGTGACGCTGAGCCGCGACGGAACCTACACGCTGCTGGTCGAAGGGCGGTACCACACCTCCGGTGAAGCGAGCTATGCCTTCGCCGTGCGCCCGGTGGTCGACGAGGTGGTCGACATCGCCGTCGGCGAGAGCCACGGCGTGGAGGATCATTTCGCTCCCGGCGTGATCGACGGTGCGCTGCGGCTCGATCAGTATCGCTGGGCGGAGGTCGCCCACGACGACGCGCTGTCGATGACGGGCACGCTGACCTTCGAGACCTGGTTCCGCGTCGACGCGTACTCGGCCACCTGGCAGGCGCTCGCGTACAAGGGCAACGGCAACAGCAACCAGCGCTCGTTCACGCTGTGGCTGAACTCCTCGGGCTACCTGCACCTGTCCTCGGGCAACAACCAGAACCAGTGGATCAGTACCGCGGGCGGTTCGGTCAAGCTGGGCCAGTGGCACCACGTCGCGGCCGTGATGGACCGCGACACGGGTGTGATGACGCTCTATCTGGACGGTGTGGCGGCAGCGACCGGCGCCCTGAGCACCACGCCATCGAGTGCGAACACCAACCCGCTGTACCTCGGCGGCGCGCGGGAAGGCAATGGTGCCTTCATCGGCACGCTGGACGAGGTGCGCGTGTGGAACGTGGCGCGCGGCGCGGCCGAGATCGCGGCCGACTACGAGGCCGCGCTGGATGGAAGCGAAGCCGGACTCGTGATGTACCTGCCGGCCGACGAGCTCAGCGGCAGCACGCTGGGGGATGCGAGCGGCAACGGCCACGACGCCACGGTGCGCACGCTATGGGACGGCGGCACCGGCGTGGTCGCCGGGCGCATCGATCCGGGTCAGAACGATGTGTACCGGTTCACGCTCACCGAAGAGCGCACGCTGTATTTCGATTCGCTGACCGACGACTACTACCTGCGCTGGTACCTCAGCGGTCCGCGCGGCACGGTGGTCAGCGATCGGCCGTTCCAGCAGAGCGACGCCAGCGACGGCAGCAGCATCCTGACGCTGCCGCCGGGCGACTACGAGGTGCGTATTGCCGCCACCCCGGACAGCCGGGGGATCTACGCCTTCCGCCTGCTCGACCTCGCGGATGCGCTCGGGTTCGCGCCGGGTGACACCGTCACGGGACAGCTGCGTCCGGGCAACGAGACCGATCTTTACCGCTTCGACGCCACGGCCGGCGATGCGCTGTTCTTCGACGTGACCGCCGCCAGCGGCGGCGCCCCGTACTGGCGGCTGCTCGATCCGTGGGGGCGCACGGTGTGGGGCGCGAACTACATGCCCTACGACGACGTGGGGCTGCGCACGCTGCCGTGGTCCGGCACCTACACGTTGCTGATCGAGGGGCGGCGCGACCAGCTCGCCGCGGTGACCGATTACGGCTTTCGCGTGCTGCCGGTGGCCGACACCTCGGTCGCGATCACGCCCGGGGCCGCGAGCGGCATGGAGCCGCGCTTCTACGACGGGCGACTGGACGGCGCGCTCGCGCTGAACGGCCACCAGTACCTCGAGATCGCCGACGGCGCCGACGTCGAACTCGGTGCCGGCGCGATCACGCTCGAGGCGAACGTGTTCGTCGATCGCTTCCAGGACACGTGGACGCCGCTTTTCTACAAGGGCACCGGCACCTCCACGCGCAGCTACTCGGTGTGGCTGCACAGCAATGGCTCGATCGCGATCGGCAGCACCGACGCCAGCGGTGCGCAATACGCGCAGAGCGCCGCCGGTGTGCTGACCACCGGCGCGTGGCATCACGTCGCGATCGTGCTGGACCGCGCCGGTGGCCAGATGCGGCTGCTGGTCGACGGCATCGAGCGTGCCAGCGGGGCGTTGCGCACGGCGGCGGCGCTGGAGCAGGAGGTGCCGCTGCTGATCGGCCACACGCCGGAGTTCGGCACGGACTATGCCACCTTCCTCGGCCGCATCGACGACGTGCGGATCTGGCAGATGGCGCGCAGCGCCGAGGATATCGCCGCCGCCAGGGACACGCCCCTCGTCGGCGACGAGACCGGGCTGGTCGCGTACCTGAAGGCCGACGAGGACAGCGGCGACACGCTCGCCGATGCGAGCGGACACGGCAACCCGGCGCTGGTGCGCGCGCGCACCGATGGCGTGGTCAGCGGTGCCATCGTCACCCCGGGGCAGCGCGTGCACCATACGTTCACGCTCGATGCGACGACGCGGCTGTATTTCGATTCGCTGACCAACAGTTCGACGTTGCGCTGGACGCTCACCGGTCCGCGCGGAACCATCGTCTCGGACCGGCCGTTCGACCAGAGCGATTCCCACGACGGCCGGAACAACAGCACCGTGTTCGACCTGCCGGCCGGCGACTACACGCTGAGCGTGCGCGAGACGGGGCAGGGTACGCCCGCCTTCGCGTTCCGGTTGCTCGACCTTGGCGAGACAACCGCCATCGAACCCGGCACGCCGGTGTCCGGGGTGCTCACTTCGGCGAAGGAAACCGATGCCTACCGCTTCAGCGCGAGCGCCGGGCAACGGTTCTACTTCGACCGTCTCTCCGGCAGCGGCGGCGACACCTACTGGCGGCTGGTCGATCCGTTCGGCCGCAATGTGTTCGGCCCGACCGCGTTCAACGCCGATGCCGGCGTGGTCACGCTGGCGTGGGACGGCGAGTACACGCTGCTGCTCGAAGGCCGTGTGCACGTGGGCGGCGACATGGCCTACGCCTTCGACGTGCGGCCGGTCGCCGACGTCGAGAGCGCGCTCGCGCTCGACGAGGAAGTCGCGGCGACGATCGATCACGCAGGGCAGCAGCATCGCTACAGCTTCACGCTCGATGCGGCGGCGACGCTGTATTTCGATTCGCTGACGAACGGCAGTGCGTTCAAGTGGAGCCTGACCGGACCGCGCGGCACCGTGGTGTCCTCGCGCGCGTTCAGCGACAGCGACTCCGCCGACTTCACGGCCAATCCGCTGCTGCAACTCGTCGCCGGTGACTACACGCTGGTCGTCGATCCCGACGGCGATGTGACCGGCGACTACGGCTTCCGCCTGCTCGATCTGGCACAGGCCACCGACGTCGGCCTCGACGAATCGGTCGCCGCCACGCTGGCCGGCGGCAACGAGACGCTGATCTATCGCTTCGACGCCGGTGCGCGCAGCCGCTTCCTGTTCGACCTGCTGGCCGAGGACCGCGACACCGTGTACTGGCGGCTGATCAACCCGTGGGGCGACGTGGTGTTCGGCCCGTCGAACACGACGGATCTGCACGCGACGCTGGCTCATGAAGGCACCTATTACCTGCTGGTCGAGGGCCGCGTCAGCGAGGGCAACCCGGTCGGGTTGAGTTTCCGCGTGGTCGACACCGCGGTCGCGAACCCGGACGGCTACACGGGGCAGGATTTCGACAGCACCGGCTTGCCTTACACCCCGGCGAGTTACGGCAACGGGGTGCTGCCCGCGGTGCTGCGCGTGGGCCATTTCCCGCCGACCCTGCATTACAACGACGTGGGCGTGGCCGACAGCGTGTTCACCGGTGCACCCGATGACGGCTACGCCGGGCTCGGCACCGGTGGTACGGTGATCTACGACCTCGGCGACTACCGGTTGCTCGACGGCAGTGGCGGCGACTTCAACGTCTACGAGGTCGATTCCGGCGGCGACGAGTTCGGCTCGCTGCGCGTCGAGGTCAGCCTGGACGGCGTCGATTACGTCGATATCACGGCCACCGCGGCGGCGCGTGTCGCGCTCGGCGGCGGTGACGAGGCGCACGGCAATCCCGGTTTCGCGCGTTCCTACGACCTGTCGGGTTCGGGGCTGACCGAGGTGCGGTATATCCGCCTCGTCGGCACCGCCGGTGGTGCACCGGGCGGCAGCAACGGCTTCGACCTCGATGCAGTGGGGCTCGCGAACTACCGTGTTCCCGACGGCGACCCCGACCCGAACCGCTTCCTGCGCCTGCTGTCGGGCGATGTCACCGGCACCAACACGATCGGCTTCACGGCGACGCATCCGGACGTGCTGCCGGCGACGGTCGAGATCGGCTTCGACCTGCGCATCACGCGCGTCTCCAGCCAGGGCGACGGCATCGGTTTCGCGTGGCTGGATACCGCCGCCTGGGGGCGCGGCGGCAACGCGCCGCAGTTCGGCGAGGAACCGAACCTGGGCGGCAGTTTCGGTGTCGGTTTCGACCCGACCAACAACGGCGAGGTCAGCGACAACCACGTCTCGCTGCACTTCAACGGCAGCGAGCTGGCCGAGTTCAACCTGAACACGCTGATGCCGGGGTTCCGGCTCGACGACGGCAAGTTCAACCACGCGCGCCTCGTGATCGGGGCCGCCGACGGCGGCAGCACGGTGTCGGTGTACCTGACGCCGGAAGGGGGCAGCGAGGTCGCGGTCGTCGAGGATTATTTCGTCGCCGGCATGCTGCCCTACGAGGGACGGATGGCCTTCGGTGCGCGCAACGGCGGCTGGCGCGCGCACAACGACCTGGACCACGTGACGCTGGCGCTCACCGCCGGCACCGCACCGGTGTATCCGGAACTCACGCTGGGGGAAACCACGAACGGGACGCTGGGCACGAGCAGCGAGGTCGATCGCTACGCGTTCACGCTCGATGCGTCGACGCGGGTGTATTTCGATGCATTGACGAACAATTCCGCGTTGCGCTGGACGCTGAGCGGCCCGCGCGGGACATGGGTGGGAGGCAAGTCCTTCACGGCCAGCGATTCGGCCGAAGGACTGAGCGTGCTCGACCTGGGCCCCGGGGACTACGTGCTCAGCGTCCACGGCAGCACCGGCGGCTACGGATTCCGGCTGCTCGATCTGGCACAGGCCACCGAGCTTGCGCCCGACACCACGGTGAGCGGCAGCTTCGATCCCGCGAACGAAAGCGACGCCTACCGCTTCACGGCCGTGGCCGGGCAGAAATACTTCTTCGATGTCGTGGCGCGCAGCGGGGGTGATGCACGCTGGCGGCTGCTCGATCCCTTCGGGCGCACGGTGTTCGGTCCGGCGGGGTTCAACAACGCGGCGTATTACGAGGATGTGGGTCCGCTGACATTGGCCTACGACGGCGAATACACGCTGCTGCTCGAGTCGCGCTACAACCAGACCGCGGTGGGCAGTTACAGCGTGCGGGTGCACGCGGTCGCCGACGAGGCGATCGATCTGGTGCTCGGCGAGACGCAGAGCCAGGCGATCGCGATGCCGGGGCAGCGCGACGTCTACACCTTCACGCTGGACGAAACCACGCGGGTGTATTTCGACCGCCTGGCGGCGAGCACGAGCTACGACAGTTACTATCTGCGCTGGACGCTGAGTGGCCCGCTCGGCACGGTGGTGTCGAACAAACCGTTCCGGGACAGCGATTCGTCGGACGGCACCTCGATCTACGACCTCGGTCCGGGCACCTACACGCTGACCGTGCATGCGCCGGCGGACACGAGCTACGCGAACGAGATCACCGGCAGCTACAGTTTCCGGCTGCTCGACCTCGATGCGGCCAGCGAACTGGCGCTCGACACCACCGTCAGCGGCAGCTTCGATCCGGCCGCGGAAACCGACGCGTACCGCTTCACGGCCACGGCCGGTCAGAAGTACTTCTTCGACATCGAGGCGCGCAGCGGCGGCGATGCACGCTGGCGGTTGCTCGATCCGTTCGGGCGCACCGTGTTCGGCCCGGCCGGCTTCAACAACGCGGCGTACACCGAGGATGTGGGCCCGCTGACGCTCGCCTACGACGGCGAATACACGCTGCTGCTGGAATCGCGCTACTACCAGACGGCGACCAGCAGCTACAGCGTGCGCGTGCACACGGTTGCCGACGAGCCGCCGGCGGCGCTGGTGCTCGGCGAGACGCAGAGCCAGTCGATCGCGATGCCGGGGCAGCGCGACGTCTACACCTTCACGCTGGACGAGACCACGCGGGTGTATTTCGACCGCCTGGCGGCGAACACCAGCTACGACAGCTACTACCTGCGCTGGACGCTGAGCGGACCGCGCGGCACGGTGGTGTCGAACAAACCGTTCCGGGACAGCGATTCGTCGGACGGCACCTCGATCTACGACCTCGGTCCGGGCACCTACACGCTGACGGTGCACGCGCCCGCCGACACGACCTACGCGAACGAGATCACCGGCAGCTACAGCTTCCGGCTGCTCGACCTGGCGCAGGCGACCGCGCTCGAGACCGGAACCACCGTCGCGGGTACGCTGAGCCCGGCGGCGGAAACCGATGTGTACCGCTTCGATGCGCAGGCGGGCGAGCGCTTCTACTTCGACATCACCAGCCGTTCCGGCGGTGACGTGTACTGGCGATTGCTCGATCCGTGGGGGCGCTCGGTCTTCGGGCCGTCGAACATGAACAGTACCGGTAGCGACATCGACGTGCTGACGCTGGCCTACAGCGGCACCTACACGCTGCTGGTCGAGGGCCGCTATTACACCTCGGGCGAGGCGAGCTACGCGTTCAACGTCAGCGACGTGTCGCTGTCGGAGCCGGTCGAGATCGTGTTCGGCACCCGCCCCGGCCCGGACCTCGTGGTGCAGGATCTGGCCGTCGCCCCGGTGACGGGCGACACCATCGAGTCCGGCAGCGAGATCCGGGTGACGTGGGCGGTGGCGAACACCGGCGACCTGGACGCCGCGGGTCCGTGGTCCGAGCGCGTGGTGGTGCGCAATCTGGATCGCGGCGGCGAGCTGGTCGCCAACGTGCTCGTCGCCTTCGAGGACGAGACGCTGGCGAGTGGCGCGAGTGCCGCGCGCAGCCTGGTGATCCGGCTGCCGGAGGGCAGCGCCGGCGCCGGACGCCTCGCCGTCGAGGTGCTCACCGACGTGGCCAACGCCGTGGCCGAGCAGGGTGCCTTCGGCCAGGCCGAGAACAACAACAGCGCGAGCATCGAGATCACGTCCGGACTCGCACGCTACCCGGATCTCACGATCTCGAACCTGGTGGTCGAGCCGGCCGCCGGCTGGGCGCCGGGCAGCACCGTGACGCTGCGCTGGCGGGTGAACAACAACGGCAACGCGGCCGTGACCGTGCCGTGGTCCGACGGCATCCAGGTGCGCAACCTCGTCAGCGGCGCGCTGGTCTACAACGCCACGCTCGGCGGCGCCATCGATATCGGCGAGGAACTCGCGGCCGGTGCGTACATCGAACGCAGCGCCACCTTCACCTGGCCGAGCGGCAACAGTGCGATCGGACGGTTCCAGTTCACGCTGAGCGCGGACGCCGGCGAGAAAGTCGCCGAGGGCAATGCCGAAGGCACCGGCGAGAGCAACAACACCGCGCAGCTCACGATCGCCTCGGCGCCGGACCTGCGGGTGGCGAACCTCACGGTGCTGCCGTCCGGGCTGAGGGCCGGGGCGACGGTGACGGTGTCGTGGGACGACCTGAACGCCGGCAATGCCTCGCCGGTGGGTGGCTGGTACGACCGCATCGTGGTGCGCAACACCACCACCGGCGAGGTGCTGCTGAACACGCAGCTGCAGTTCGATCCGGCGCTCACCGGCAGCGGCGGCGTGCCGGCGCCCGGCGAATCGCGGGCGCGGCAGTTCGTGTTCGTGCTGCCGCCCGGCGTGCGTGGCGCGGGCGACATCGAGATCACCATCACCGCCGATGTGCGCGACAACGTGCGCGAGGTCGTCGACGCCATCGACGCCGAAGGCAACAACCAGGCCGTGATCGTGCGCAGCTCGGCCGCGGTCGATTATCCGGACCTGGCGGTCAAGGCGCTGTCGGCACCCGCGGCGGCACGCGGGGGCGATGCGATCGAAGTCCGCTGGACCGTGCAGAACGAGGGCACGGTCGCGACCGCGCAGACGGCGTGGTCGGACCGCATCGTGCTGAGCCGCGACAACGTGATCGGCAACGCCGACGACATCGTGCTCGCAACGGTGGCGCGCAGCGGCGCGCTGGCCGCCGGCGAAAGTTACGAGGCGGTGCACAGCGTCACGGTGCCGCTGCAACTGCAGGGCACGTTCTACCTCAGCGTGATCAGCGACGCACTGGGCGAGGTGCTCGAGCCCGACACGCGCGCCGACAACGCCTGGCTGCCGGCGCGCACGATCGCGCTGGATGCACCGTACGCGGACCTGCAGGTCGAGGTCGCGGTGGGCCCGGCGACGGTCGCCGAGGGCGGCAACGCCGCGCTGGTGTGGCGCGTGCGCAATCGCGGGGACTCCGTGACCGACGTGTCCGGGTGGAGCGATGCGGTCTATCTGTCGACCGACACCGTGCTCGATGCCGGTGACACGCTGCTCGGGCAGTTCACCCACAGCGGCGCGGTCGCGCCCGGCGAAACCTACACCGGTTCCGCGAACGTCGCGGTGCCGTTCGGCATCACCGGCAGCGTGTACTTCATCGTGCGCGCGGATTCCGGTTCGCAGGTCTTCGAGGCCGCGTTCGAGAACAACAACGCCGGCGCGACGCTGACGCCGACCGTGATCACGGCCGCGCCGTCGGCGGATCTGGCGCTGCAGTCGGTGATCGTGCCGCCCGCGGCATCGACCGGCGAGGCGGTCACCGTCTCGTGGACCGTGGCCAACGTGGGCGCGGCCTCAGCCAGCGGCAACTGGGTCGACCGCGTCTACCTGTCGGTGGACGGTACGCTGGCCGGTGCGCTGCTGCTCGCCACCGTCGCGCAGGGGCGCCAGGTCGCGGTGGGCGGCAGCTACGAGGCGAGCGCGCTGGTCACGCTGCCCGACTGGGCCGACGGCGACTACCGCATCGTGGTCGTCACCGATGCCGCCACGCAGGTCTACGAGCACGGCAGCGAGGCCAACAACACGGGCGCCTCGGAGGCCTTCTTCCTCGGCCATCCGGACCTCGACGTCACCGCGGTGACGGTGCCGGAGTCCGCGAGTTCGGCCGACACGATCACCGTCAGCTGGCGGGTGGAGAACGCCGGTTCGCGTCCGGCCCCGGGCAGCTGGGTCGACCGCATCTACCTGTCGCAGGACGGCGTGATCGGCAGCGGCGACACGCTGCTCGGCGAGATCGCGCACACCGGGCCACTGGCCGCGGGCGAGGGCTACGACGGTTCGCTGGCTGTCACGCTGCCGATCGATCTGGCCGGCGACTGGCGGATCATCGTGCGCAGCGACGCGACGAACACGGTGCGCGAGACCGGTGCCGAGAACAACAACGAGCAGGCCGCCGCGCTGGCGGTCGCACTGACGCCGTACGCCGACCTGGTGGTCTCGGACGTCAGCGCGCCCACGCAGACCATCGCCGATCCCGCCTACGTCACCATCGGCTGGACGGTGACCAACGAAGGCACCGGACCCGGTCTGACCGGGTCGTGGACCGATACCATCGTCGCCTCGCGCAACGACGTCGCCGGCGACGGCGACGACATCGTGCTCGCGCGCTTCACGCGCGACGGCTTCCTCGCCGTAGGCGAGAGCTATTCGCGCAGCGAGGAACTGATCCTGCCGCCGGGATTCACCGGCCGCTACACGCTGTTCGTGCGCAGCGACGCCGACGGCGTGGTGTTCGAGAACGGTCTCGAGGCCAACAACGCCGATCGCGCCCCCGGCGTGTTCGACGTGATGCCCTACGGCTACGCGAACCTGCAGGTGAGTTCGGCCGCGGCGGCCGCGAGCGCGCAGTCCGGCGGCACGCTGGCAGTGAGCTGGCGGGTGGACAACGTCGGCATCGCGCGCACCGACCGCCTGTCGTGGTCCGACACGGTGGTGCTCGCGACCAACGCCGACGGCAGCGGCGTGGTGCGCAGCTGGTCGTTCGACCATCTCGGTGCGTTGTCCGCCGGCACCGGCTACGACCGCAGCGTGCTGCTCGCACTGCCGGACGGGTTCACCGGGGATTACTACGTATTCGTGTCCACCGGCGGGCCGTTCGAGTTCATCTACACGGACGACAACGCGCGCTACGCCGGAGCGACATCGATCACGCTGGCGCCGAGTCCCGACCTGGTCGTGACCGACATCCTCGCGCCGGAGGAGGGCTTCGAGGGCCAGCCGATCGAGATCACGTGGACGGTGGCGAACCAGGGCGACGCACCGGCCGACGGCGCTTGGACCGATACCGTGCTGCTGCGCAAGGTCGGTGACCCGACCGCGGCGCCGATCACGCTGGGCGCGTTCACATACTCCAACGGACTCGGCGCGGGGCTGTCCTACACGCGCACCGAGCGCTTCACGGTGCCCATGCTCGCCGGATCCTGGCGCGTCGAGGTGGTGACCAATTCCAACCGTGCGCTCTACGAACACGGAGACGCATCGAGGAACAACGTGCTGGCCGACGACCAGGCGATGACGCTGTCGGCGAACCCGCGGCCCGACCTGCAGATCGAGTCGATCACGGTGCCGCCGACCGCGGCGGCCGGGGCGACCATCCAGGTCTCCTTCGACGTCGTGAACCGTGGCGCGGTGTCGGCCACCGGCCAGTGGAAGGACAACGTCTACCTGTCGCTCGACTCGAAGCTGGACGCCGGCGACCTGCTGATCGGCAGCATCACCAACGGATCGGCGCTGGATACCGACGAGAGCTACCGTTCGCTGGCCGACGCGCTGCAGATTCCGATCCGCTTCCGCGGCAACGGTTTCATCATCGTGCGCGCGGACGCCAACAACGCCGTCGACGAGTTCCCGCAGGACGGCAACAACACGCTGGCGCAGGCGATCTACATCGATCCGTTCCCGCCCTCGGACCTGGTCACCAGCGACGTCGTAGCTCCCGCGCAGGCGGTCTACGGCTCCGAGATCGAGGTGCGCTACACGGTCACGAACCGTGGCTCGAACACCACCAGTACCGACAAGTGGAGCGACACGATCTGGCTCACGCGCGACAAGACGCGTCCGAACCCGGGCGGCAACGGCGGTATCCTGCTGGGGACGTTCGAGCGCCAGGGCGCGCTCGCCGTCGGCGAGTCCTACGAGATGATCGTGAAGGTGCGGGTGCCGCAGCAGATCGCCTCCGGCGTGTACTACATCACGCCGTGGTCGGACGCCTACGATGCGGTGCTCGAGGACACCTTCGCGAACTGGATCAACCAGGACGATCCGAACGAACTGGACAACAACAACTACAAGGCCCGGCGCATCGACCTCATCGGCCCGGTGGTGCTGAAGCCGGACCTGCAGGTGATCGAGGTGCAGGCCGATGCGAGCGGTTCGGCGCACGCGCCGTTCACGGTGAGCTGGACGGTGGAGAACCGCGCCGAGGGCGAAGCGAGCGGTTCGTGGTTCGACACCGTGTACGTGTCGGACGTGCCGGACATCTCGGCGCCGGGCGCGCAGGTGTGGGTGCTGGGCAGCTTCGAGCGTCCGCAGGACCTGCCGTCGCTCGGTCGCTACACGATGCAGAAGAGTTTCGATCTGTCGCCCGCGGTGACCGGCAAGTACGTCACCGTCGTCACCGACACGCACAACCCGCCGACACTGGCCGAGACCATCGAGAACAACAACTCGCACACCACCACCACCGACGTGGCGACCGCGCCCGCGGACCTGCGCGTGGTCGAGGTGATCGCGCCCGAGACGAATTTCTCGGGCGAGAAGGCCGAGATCGCCTGGACGGTCGAGAACCAGGGCGGGGCGGTCTGGAGTGGCACGCGCTACTGGCTGGATAGCGTGTGGATCTCGGCGTATCCGACCTTCGATTACAGGCGTTCGCAGCGCATCGGCACCGTGGTGCACGACAACTCCACTGCGCTGGGCGCCGGTGAGAGCTATACCGCGCGCGCCGAGGTCACGTTGCCGGCCGGGGTGGAAGGACCGTTCTACGTCTACGTATTCACCGACGTCGATCCATGGAACGGCCTGCCCGACACGGAGGACGCCCGGGGCGGCAATCCGCAGTCGCTCGAGCACTACGCGCACAACGCATGGGAACCGGTGGGACTCGCCAACAACACCGGCGTCACGGTCACCGACATCGTCTACCGCGAGTCGGATCTGGTGATCTCCGGTCTGGTGCTCGATCCGGAGACTGCCGACTCCGGCAGCACGGTCACGGCGAGCTTCACGGTCACCAACCAGGGTACGCGGCAGACGCGCGAATGGGGCTGGAACGACCGCGTGTTCCTGTCGAAGGACGCGGCGCTGGATTCCGGCGACCTGCTGCTCGGCGAGTTCGCGCGCTACGGCTACCTCGACGTCGGGGCGAGCTACGATCGTTCGCTGACTTTCGCGCTGCCCGAAGGCATCGACGGCGACTACTACGTGCTGGTCTACACCGATGCCGATGTGCGCGGCGAGGTGGTCGGTGGCGGCGTCGCCGATCTCTCCAGGGTCCAACCGCTGCAACTTACCAACGACGCGGTCAACGAGTACCGCGGCGAGGGCAACAACATCACTCCGGCCGCGCTGCACGTGGACCTGCGGCCCGCGCCGGACCTGCGTGTGGTCGACATCGACATCCCCGAGCGGGTGCTCGCCGGCCAGTTCCTCGAGTTCTCGTACCGGGTCGAGAACCGTGGCGAGGGTGACACACCGCCGCTGCAGAGCCGCTGGACCGATCGCATCTACCTGTCGGCCGACGAGTTCCTCGACGTCAACGCAGACCGCTACCTCGGTGCGATAGAGCATACCGGCGGCCTGGCGGCGGGCGAAGGCCACGACCAGCAGACAGGGCCGATCCGGCTCCCGCCCGGCGTGTACGGTGACTACTACGTGTTCGTCGTGACCGATGCGGTCACGGGGCGCAGCGCCAACGGGGCAGTGTTCGAGGCCGGACGCGAGAACAACAACGCGCGCCCGTCGGCGCAGCCGCTGCTGATCGAATTGCCGCCGCCGGCGGATCTGGTGGTCGACGATATCTCGATGCCGTCGCGTGGCACCGTCAACGGCACGATCACGCTCGGCTGGACGATCACGAACCGTGGCGACAACCCGGCGCAGGGAAGCTGGAGCGATGCGGTCTACCTGTCCGCCGACGGCGACTGGGACCTGTCGGACCGCCTGCTCGGGCGCGTCACGCACAGCGGCGGGCTCGCGGTCGGTGCCAGCTACGAGGCCGAACTGAAGGATGTGCTGGTCCCGCCGGCGCTCGACGGCCAGTACCGGATCATCGTGCGCTCGGACATCTTCGACGAGGTCTACGAGGCCGCCGACGAGGACAACAACGACCGTACCTCGGCCGATCCGATCACCATCGAGGTGCCTGAACTTACCCTCGGCGTGGCGTCGGAAACATCGTTGCTGGCTGGCCAGGCGCGGCTGTTCAAGGTCACGGTCGGCGCCGGCGAGACGCTGCGCGTCAGCGTGAAATCCGACCAATCCTCGGCTGCGAACGAGATCTTCGTGCGTTACAACGCGCTGCCGGACGGCTCGAACTACGACGCGGCCTTCGAGACGCCGCTGCAGGCGAACCAGCAGGCGCTGGTGCCGGGCACGCAGGCCGGCACCTACTACGTGCTGGTGCGCGAGTTCTCCGGTCCCGTGCAGTCGCACGTCGAGGTCAAGGCCGAGTCGCTGCCCTTCCAGGTCACCGACGTGAAGGTCGACCAGGGCGGCGACAGCCGCTGGGTGACGGTCGAGGTGCGCGGCGCGCGCTTCCACGAGGAGGCGCTGCTGAAGCTGGTGCGCCCGGGCATCGAGGAGATCGAGCCGGTGCGCTACGAGGTGATCGACGCGACGCGGATCATTGCGACCTTCGACCTGCGCGACCGCGAGAAGGGGCTCTACGACCTAACCGTGATCAACCCCGACGGTGCCGAGGCGACGCTGCCGTACCGCTTCCTGGTCGAGCGCGCGCTGCCGATCGACGTCACCATCGGTCTCGGTGGTCCGCGCATCGTCCCCGCCGGCCAGACCGGGCTCTACGGCATCTCGCTGCAGAGTCTGACCAACGTCGACACGCCGTACGTGTACTTCGAGTTCGGTGTACCCGAGCTCGGCGAGAACGCGAAGATCTACGGCCTGCCGTACCTCAGCTACGCGAGCAACGTCGGCGGTGCGCCGAACGGGGTGCGCGAGGACGTGCCGTGGATCAGCCTCGACTCGGAGGTCAATCGCGACGGCTACATGCTGGCGCCCGGCTATGCGATGGACGTGATCGCGGGCGGCTATGTGGGCATGAGTTTCACGGTCACCACGTATCCCGGGCTGCAGGCGCTGATCGACCGTGACCTCGCCGCGATCCGCGTGGCGCTCGAGGATGCACGCAGCTTCTGGTCGGTCACGCGACGCGAGGCGCTGATCACGAGCCTGCAGGCGCTGGCCGCCGCCGACACCGACCCGACCGCGCTGCGCGCACAGCTCAACCTCGCGATAGCGAACCTGCTCGAGGCGCTAGAGGATGCCACCGCGGAGGAAGCGACGGGCATCACCGCGGTCATCGAGGTACTGCAATCGCTGGAGTCCTCGTCCGACGAGGAGATCCCGCACAAGTGCGTGCCGCTGTTCGCACCCTTCCGCTTCAATGTGGTCGCGGCGGCCACGCCGATGACGCGCGCGGAGTTCGTCGCCCGCCAGAGTGCCGATGCGCGCGCGTTGCGCGAGGCGGTACTGGCCGACGCCACGGCGAGTGTGGCGCTGCGCAACCTCGCGGCCGACGAGGACACCTGGGTCGCGGCGTATCTGGCGGCACTCGAGGACGGCGGCCTGCTGCGTCCCGAGGACGAGGCACCACCGATCCGCACCCAGCCGAAGGTGGTCAGCGTGGTCGCGGTGCTGTCCAGCGGCGTGCTGATCGGGCCGGCGGGGCAGCAGATCGAGAGCCAGGGGGATCTGGTTGCCTTCTTCGCGCAGGTCCGGCAATGGTATGGCGATACGCCGGGGCAACTCGCCGAGATCGCCGCCTGGGACCTTCGCGAATCCGACGAGTGCGGCGAATACAACATCCCGATTCCGGCGGTGCCGGAGTTCGAGGATTACGATCTCGGGCTGTCGCACCAGACGTATTTCGCGACGTTCAACGTATTTACGCCGTACGGCAACGTGCCCGACAGCGCGTATGCCTCGGTGGCGGCATCCGACGAACTGACGCCGTTGCAGCTGCAGAAGCTGTTCCAGCTCGCGGCGCAGAGCGCGACCCAGGCCTCGATCACGGGCCCGCAGGGCTACGGCGAGCGGCAGTTCCTGCCGGCGGAGCGCGCGCTCCCGTACACGATCCGCTTCGAGAACCCGGCCGACGCGACCACGAATCCATCGGAAATCCGCATCGTCACGCAGCTCGACCCGGGACTCAGTCCGCGCTCCTTCAGGCTCGGCGACCTGCAACTCGGCGACATCCGCATCAACGTGCCGGCCGATCGCTCGAACTTCCAGGCCGACTTCGATCTGCGCAACTCGCGTGGCTACGTGCTGCGCGTCTCGGCCGGTATCGACACCGCCACCGCGACGGCGACCTGGCTGCTGCAGGCGATCGATCCGATGACCGGTGAACTGGTGCGGGATCCGGCCATCGGATTGCTGCCGCCGAACGTCGCCGGCGGCCAGGGCGTGGGCAGTGTCGGCTACACCGTGACCTCGGCGTTCGGCCTCGAGCAGAACCGCGAGATCCACGCCTCGGCGCGCGTGATCTTCAATACCGCGGCGCCGCTCGACACGCCCGAACTGGTGCAGTTCCTCGACGTCGCCGCGCCGCGCACCACGCTGGATCTGGCGCGCGTCGGCGGTGCGAACTACGAGGTGCGCTGGAACGCGGTCGAGGAGGCCGACGGATCGGGCGTCAAGCACACCACGATCTACGTCGCCAGGGACGGCGGCGACTGGGAAATCTGGCTGCGTCAGAGCACCGAGTCGTTCGCGGTGTTCCAGGGCGAGGCCGGGCACAGCTACGAGTTCGTCGCGGTGTCCACCGACAACGCCGGCAACCAGGAGCGCCCGGTCACGGTCGCGACGCTGCCCGACGACGGCTCGCAGGTAAACCTCGGCACGCTGCCCGATGTGGGCAGCACCACGCAGGACACGGGCATCCCGCCGACGCCCAGCGAGACACCGTCGACGAACGTGCTGTTCGTGCAGGCGCAGCAGGGCATTCCCGCCGCGCCCTCGACGCGGCCCTCGCAGTTCGGTCAGGTGCTGGCGCCGTTCACCGCCGAGGTGTTCGCGACCGGCATTGCCCAGAGCCATGCAGGCATCGGGCCCCTGGCGATCCTCGTGCAGCCCGACGGCAGCGTGGTCGTGAGCGGCGGAGCGAACCGCGGCGCGCTGTACCGTTACAGCGAGTTCGGCGGTCGTGCACTGAACCCGTTCGTCGTGTTCGACGAGCCGGTCTACGACATGGCCTACGACCTCGACGGCAGGCTGTGGGCGACCACCGGCGGCGGCCAGTTGCTGCAGCTCGATCCCGAGAGCTTCGCGGTGATTGGCCGTTACGGCGAGAGCCTCACGCAGGCGCTGGCGGTCGATCCGTCCAGTGGGAAGATCTATGTGTCCTCGGGCGACGGGATCGAGATCTTCGATCCGCTCACCTTCGCCTTCCGTCACTTCAGCAACACGCGCGTCGACGACCTGGCGTTCGCGCCGGACGGCGAACTGTGGGCCACCACCTGGCCCAGGCGCGGCGATATCGTCACCTTCGACGCGAAGGGCCGCGCGCAGGTGCAACTGCGCCTCGACGCCGCGGTCGATTCGATCGCCTTCGGCAGGTCCGGGACCGCGCTGGCAGGGCTGTTGTTCGTCGGCAGCCACGCACCGGTCGGCGATCCCTTCGGTTCCTCGCTGGTGATGGTCGATCTAGCGACGCTGCAACGCATCGAGGTCGCGAGCAACGGGCCGTTGGCCGAAGCGCTGGCGATCGACAGCCGCGGACGGGTGCTGATCGCCAACTCGCAGCAGGTCGATGTGCTGATGCCGCTGACGCCGCCGGCGGTGGTGCGCACGACGCCGGCCGACGAGGTCGTGGTGCCGTTGCCGCTGGCGAGCATCAGGGTGGTGTTCGACCAGGACATGGACGTCTCGGGCGCCGCGCGCGCGAGCTCGGTGCTGAATCCCGAGAACTACACGCTGCGTGGGGCCAACGGCGGGCCGGTGGCGATCACCAGCATCGCGTGGGACGAAGCGACCCGCACCGTGACGCTCGGTTTCGACGCACTGCAACCGGATTTCTACTCGCTCACCGTCGCCGCGCGGGTGCAGAGCGCCGGCGGTCTGGCGCTCAGCGCGCCGTATCAGGTCGATTTCGTCGGTGTGCAGGACTTCTCGAGCCTGGTGCGGCTGGATTTCGTGGCCACCCGTTCGGACCGGGCCGACGGCACACTGTCCTTCGACGTGCGCGTGACCAACATCGCGGACTACAACCTGCAGACGCCGCTGATGCTGGTGCTCGACCCGGGCCGCTATTTCCAGGGCGTCGCGCTCGATGCGGGTATCTCGGACGACGGCCTGTGGCTGCTCGACATCGGGGCCGGCCTGGTCGACGGCGTGCTCGCGCCGGGTGACTCGACGGTGGTGCGGACCGTCACGCTGGCCGACACCGAGGGCCAGCGCACCGATCTCGGCTATGGAATCTACGCCGTACCGTACGCGAACCGCCCGCCGGTGATCAGTTCGAGCGCGCTCACGCAGGCGACCGCGGGCCAGGGTTACAGCTACACCGTCGCGGCCAGCGATCCGGACGGCGTGGTGCTCAGCTACGTGCTGCTCGACGCTCCCGAGGGGATGACCCTCGGCGCCGACGGCGTGCTGCGCTGGGATCCCACGGTGCGCAGCGACGCGCGCGCGCCGGTGGTGCTGCGCGTGTATGACACGCGGGGCAGCTATGCCGAGCAAAGCTTCACGATTGCGGTCGACGGTGGCAATGCGGCGCCCTCGATCGCGGACCTGCCCGATGGATTCGAACTGCGCGCCGGTGCGCTGTTCCAGATCGGCATCGACGCAGTCGATGCCGATGGGCAGGTGGTGACGGTCTATATCGACAACCTGCCGCCCGGCGCGATCTTCGACAGCCGCACACGTGTGCTTTCGTGGCTGCCGGGTCATGACCAGGCGGGCGACTATCCGGACCTGCGTATCGTCGCCAGCGACGGCATCACCAGCACCGTCAAGACACTGTCGCTGCTGGTGCGTCCGGCCAACGCCGCGCCGCTGATCGCCGGTGTACCTGCGCGCAGCGTGCGCGAGGGCGACCCGGTGTCGGTGCGCCTCTCGGCTTTCGATCCGAACGGCGACACGGTGCGTTTCGAGAGCCCGAATCTGCCGGAAGGCGCGCGCCTGAACCCGACCACCGGTCTGTTCGAATGGACTCCGGCCTTCACGCAGGCGGGTCGCCACGAGATCGCGCTGTGGGCCACCGACGGGTTGCTGCGCAGCGAAACGATCTTCCGCATCGATGTCACCAATGTGAATGGCGTGCCGGTGTTCGACCGCTTCGATGACTGGACGGTCGTCGAGGGCCAGGGCATCAGCTTCCGTGCGTTCGCGCTGGATCCGGACAATCCAGGTTTCGTGCCGCGTGACCGGCTGAATTCCGGCGAGCTCATCGAGGTGCTCGGCTCCGAACCCAGCGTGACGATCACGGTGGAGGGGTTGCCGGAAGGCGCGAGCTTCGACGCCGAGACGTGGATGTTCGACTGGACGCCAGGCTATGTGCAGGCCGGGACCTACACGGTGCGCTTCACGGCCACCGACGACGGCGACGGTACCGGTGTGCCGAATAGTGTGACGGTCGAGGTTCCGCTGACCGTGCACAACGCCAACCGCGCACCCCTCATCCTGCCGTTCGGCAACCAGAGCGTGGCGCGCGGCGAGACGCTCGAGGTCGCGCTCGACATCAGCGACCCGGACGGCAACCCGCTCTCGATCACCACCGAAGGTTTGCCCGACTTTGCCTCGATCGTCACCTTGGGCGACGGTTCGCGGGTGCTGCGAATCGCCCCCGGCGCGCAGGACCGCGGCGATCACGTGGTGACGCTGACCGCCACCGACGATGGCGACGGTGGCGGCGAGCGCATGCGCCAGAGCAGCAGCTACACCTTCGTGATCACCGCGGAATCGCCTTCCGAGGCGCCGGTGCTGGCGCCGATCGGCGACAAGGTCGCGGTCTTCGGCGAGCTGCTGCGTTTCACGATCCGCGCCTCCGACCTCGACCAGGACACGCTGGTGTTCAGCGCCGATGCGTTGCCTCCGGGCGCCACGCTGACGCCGGGAGTGCAGTACGGCACCGTGGTATTCGAGTGGACGCCGACGGCGGCGGATGCCGGCGAGTACACGCTCACGTTCACCGTGACCGACGACGGCAACGACGGCGAAGGCGAGATCGGCAGCGATGCGCGCACGATCCGCATCGTCGCGCGCGCATCCAATGCGGCGCCGCTGCTGCTGCCGGTGGGCGACCGCACGGTGGCCGAGGGCGAGACGCTGACGGTGCAGCTCGAGGCGATCGACAGCGACGGTGACACGCTCACCTACAGCGCGGCCAACCTGCCCCCGGGAGCGCGGCTCGACGCCGTGACCGGCGTGCTCACCTACGCGCCGAACTACTTCCAGGCCGGCAGCTACGGCGGCATCGTGATATCAGTCAGCGACGGTCACAGCACCGTCACCGAGAACCTCGCGATCGAGGTCACCAACAGCAACCGTGGTCCGCTGCTGGCCGGCATTGCGCCGCTAGGCGGCCAGGAACTGCGGGTGCTGCAGTTCTCGCTGCTCGCGCGCGATCCGGACGGTGATGCAGTGGTGTATTCGCTGCTCGGCTACACGCGCGACGGCGTGGCGCAGCCCGGCACGCGACCCGAGGGCGTGTTCTTCGACGCGGTCGAAGGGCGCTTCGAGTGGACGCCCGGCCAGGAGCAGGCCGGCGAGTACGTGTTCCGTTTCGGCGCCAGCGATCTGGATGGCGCGAGCGACGAGATCGCGGTCGTGGTGCGTGTGGCCGACATCAACCGGGCGCCCGTGATCGGCGAGTTGTACAACCGTCAGGTCGTGCTCGGCGAGGCGCTCGCATTCACCCTCGCCGCCAGCGATCCCGACGCCGGCGAGACGCTGCGCTTCTCGGCGGTGGGGCTGCCGGAGGGTGCCACGCTCGACGCCGTGAGCGGCGAGTTCGCCTGGACGCCGGGCGCCGGGCAGGCCGGTGACTACCTGGTGATGGTGTCCCTGTCCGACGGCAAGACGACCACTGTGCGCCCGCTGTCCCTGCGCGCGACGCTCACGCCGCAACCGCCGACCGCGCTGATCAACCTGACTCCCGGCTTCCCGGTGGTTCCGGGACAGCTGGTGGCGGCCACGGTGCTCGCCGATGCGTACTCGGGCGTTCTCACGCGCCGGCTGTTCCTCGATGGCGTCGAGGTGGCGCTGGATCAGCAGAACCGCGCGTTGATCAGTGCCCCGGCAAGCGGTACCTACGTGCTGACGGCCGTGGTGACCGATCGCGACGGATTGACGGCCACCGTCGAGCGGGTTCTGCGCGTGCGTGACCCGAGCGACGCCGCTGCACCCGAACTAGCCCTCGACGCGGCGCTGAACGGCCTGCGTATCGGTGCCGTGGCGGCGATCGGCGGGCGTGTCGCCGACGCCAATCTCGATGCCTGGCGACTCGAGATCGCGCGTGCCGGCAGCGACGACTGGGTGTTGCTCGCCGAAGGACGCGAGACCATCGACGGTGTGTTGGCGACGCTCGACCCGACGCGTCTGCAGACCGGGTTCTACATGCTGCGGCTTAGCGCGAGCGATGTCGCGGGCCGCGTGGCCGAGACGACCGCCACGGTCGAGATCGCGACCGTCGCGAAGAGCGGTCGCTATCTGCGCCGCGACACCGATTTCGCGTTCTCGATGGGTGGCCACACGCTGGACTTCACGCGCCGCTACGATTCGCTGGACGCGGCGAACGCCGGCAGCTTCGGCTTCGGCTGGTCGCTCGCCCTGCGCGACGTGCGACTCGAAACCGACGTGCCGTCCACCGGTGCCGAGGCGAGCGGCGTGTACAACCCGCTGCGCGCCGGAACACGGCTGTTCCTCACTGCACCCGACGGTCAGCGGCTCGGCTTCACCTTCGCGCCGCAGAAGAGCGAGGGGCGCGGCTTCGTCTACTGGACACCTGCCTGGGTTGCGGACGATCCCGGGAGCGGCTGGGAGTTGGGTTCGCTCGCGCGCGAGCTGCAGCGTGGCGCCGACCGCTTCTACGACCTGCAGACCGGCGAGGCCTACAACCCGGCGGCATTCGGTGCCGAGAGCGCGCAGTACGTGCTGGTCGGACCCGACGGCACGCGCTACGAGATCGCCGCCGAGCGCGGGATCACGGGCATCGTGTTTGGCGACGGCGTGCGCCTCGCGGTCAGCGATTCGGGGATCACCGGTCCGGACAACCAGTCGCTGCGCTGGGTGCGTGACGCGAGCGGAGCGTTGCGGCAGGCGACGACGCCGGACGGGCGCACGTTCCTTTACGGCTACGACATCGATGGCAACCTCGTTTCGGTGCGCAACCTCGAGGCGGCGAGTTCGCTGCGTTACGGTTACGCGGAGCCGCAGTCGCATCGACTCACCATCGCAACCGGCGCGAGCGCCGGCGAGGCGATCGGGTACGGCGACGTGGTGGCCGTGACGCCGGTCGCGGCTGATCTGGGTGCCGCCCTCGGTTATCTGACGGCGCCGCGCAGCGCCACGCTCGTTGCGGGCGAGCAGCATCTCTACAGCCTCGCGACGCGTGACAGCGAGGTCGTGCTGGCTGCCGGCAGCGCCGTGCTGCTGGGCGTGGTCGTGACGGCGGCCGACGGATCGGCTTTCGATCCGGCACTGCCGCAATTGCTGGGCCACGCCGCGATCGCGAGCCGCGTCGAGGACGGGCGAGCGTTCGCGCTCTATCGTATCGATCGGGCGGCACTCGACCTGCTGCGCGTCGGTGGCAGCGGCGCCGGCGAGTACACGCTGGAACTGTTTGTCGCCGGTGACGTAAACCGCGACGCGAAGGTCGATGCAGCCGACGCCGCGCTGCTGGCCGAGCTGCGCCGCACCGGCGGTTACGACCGGGCGGCCGACTTCGACGGCGACGGCACGCTGGATGCCAGCGACACGCAACTGCTGTTCGCTTCGCTGGGGTATGGCGCCAACGCCGGTCCGGCGATCGACGCCGCGACGCGCAAGACCCACGTCGATCTCGATCTGAACTGGAACGTGGACCGTCTGATCTCCGACCCCGAGGGTGATCCGCTCTACGTCGGTATCCTCGGTGCGACCAACGGCACGGTGCGTATGGCGGGTGATGGACGCACGCTCCACTTCACTCCCGACGCCGGTTTCGCGGGCACTGCGACGGTGACCGTCTACGCCGACGACGGCTTTACGAAGTCCGCGCCGGTCACGCTCACCATCGAGGTCAGCGATGCTCGGCTGACCAGCATCGACTTCGATCTGCGGGCGCCGAAGATCCGTGCCGGTGACCAGTGGCTGGTGCAGTTGACCGGCGATTTCGAGGACGAGCAGGACGTGGCCTTGCCGCTGTCCTACGTGCAGACCTGGCTGTCCGAGCCGGCCGTCGCGGCGCTGAACGGTCGCGGCGAACTGGTGGGGCTGGCCGACGGCACCGCGGTGCTGCGCGTTTCGCGCGGCGGCGTCAGCGCGGCCACCGCCGTGTCGGTGGGCGAGCCGCAGACGGCGCTCGAGATGTTCACGTACTACTTCGGCATCGACGCCTATCCGGACACGATCGCGTTGCTGCCCGGCGACAGCCGGCAGATGGTCGTGCAGTGGGGGCCGGAGATGTACCTCAACTCGGCTGCCGACGGCACGTATTACGTTATCGGTGACGAGCACGTGGCGACCGTCGATGCCGACGGTCGGGTGGTGGCGCGCAATGTGGGTGCGACCACGGTCACGGTGATCAATCGCTCCGGTGAACAGGTGGTGCCGGTCGTCGTGGTCGCACCCTCGGGTGGCGAGGTCGGTTCCGGGGGCGGCGTGGTTCTGGGTGAGGACGGGCAGATGGTTGCCTTCGGCGCCGGCCAGGTGTCCGACGGCACGACGGTCACGATCACCAGTCTCGCCGAGGAGGACCTCGCGGTGGAGGTGCCGGCCATCGTCGAGTTCGGCAATGCGTTCCGGCTCGACATCGACGGTTCCGCGGTCAGCGGTCCGATGCAGATCGCGGTGCCGGTCGACGAAAGCTACGAAGCCGGCGACCAGGTCTACTTCTTCATGGAGATCGAGTCGGACATCACCGGCACGCCGCAGAAATACTGGGCGGCGATGGACACGGGCGTGGTCGGCGACGACGGTTATGCACGCACGACCTCGCCGCCGTGGCCCGGCCTCTCGCGCAACGGCAACATCCTGATGGCGCGGGCGAACCAGCCGGTGCGGACGGTGACGCTGGACCTTTCGGGATGGGAGATGGCGACGTACATGCTCGCCCTCGCCGCCGGTTCGGGTTCACTGGTCGGCGTCGTGACCTTCGGTTCGCTGGCGACCGCGCTGATCCTGCTGCCGATGGCATTGCAGGCGGCCAACATCCAGCTCTACGCGAGCTACGGGGGACAAACGCTGTCGGTGAACGTGCCGGTCGATGTGGGTCAGGACACCACCCGGATCCGCGTGGACGTGCCGGCTCCGGTCAGCGTGCCGCCGGCGACACCGATCGTCACCGGTGCCTCCTACGACGCACAGACCGGCGAGCTGACCCTGACCGGCAGCGACTTCGGCGTTGCCGGCATGAGCGGGGACGAGGTGCGCGTGGCGTTCCGGCAGGGCAGCGATCCGGTCTACGTGACCGGTTCCGATGCCATCTCGTTCTCGGCGACGCAGATCAAGCTGCGGGTTCCCAAGCAGGTCGTGCTGGGGCTGTCCGGCATTTTCGTAGAGCGCGCGAAGTCAGAGTCGTTCGCGACCACGGGCGGCAGCACCACCGTGCAGGACTGGACGAGCAGCCAGCGCGTCACGGTCAACAATCCTGGCGGCTACGGTTTTGTCGGCCAGTACCGGACGCTGAAGATCCTGGACCTGCAAACCAAGCAGCAGGGTGGCATCGAACAGGTCGTCAAGGAGATCGATCTGGGGCAGTACATCGTCGATACCGCCACCACCGCCGATCTGTCGCGTGCGTTTCTCGCGGTCGAGGCCGGTACCGACAAGCCGGCGGGAATCTGGGTCGTCGACGGCATCGGGCTGCAACTCGCCGATGCCACGCCGGCAACGGACTCGCTGGACCTCATCGCGCTCCCGAACGGGGTGCGTCCCACCGCCATGGAGCTCGATCCGAACGGGCGCTACCTCTACGTCGCGGCCGGCTCGGCGATCTACGTCATCGACATCCGGCCGGGCGAGGATCTGCACCGCATCGTCGACACGATCGCAGTCACGACGCCGAACAACAAGATCAACGGCATCGCACTGAACGCCGATGGCACGCGGCTGTGGCTGACGGCGCCGGCGACCGAACTGTTCGGGGGAACGCAACCCTGGACGCTCGGCGGGCGCGATCCGGGCGCGGTGATGGTGATCAACGTCGACGAGAACGACCGGCCGGCGCCCGATGCGACCGCCAACCCGCGCGACTGGCGCAAGGTGATCGCCGAATTCGACGGTGGCATCGAGCCGATGGGGATCACGGGCACCTCCGATCCGGACCGCATGGCCTTCGTCTCGCGGCTGGGCGGCAGCGGGCCGGGGCAGCGCTACATGGGGCTGGCCGTAGTCCAGGTCAGCAACAGCGCGCCCGATTCCTTCGACGCCAATATCCGGCGGATCGATCTGCAGCTGTCGCGCAACAGCAACCAGAAATACCAGCTGTACATACGTGACGCCTACGACGTCGTCGTGGCGCCTGATTTCACGTACGCGTATGTCAGCGACTGGGGTGTGCCGCTCAGCGTGGGCGCCAACGATCCGAGTTTCTGGATCGAGTACATGGACACCCACGAGACGGGTTCCAAGATCGGCGTCATCAAGGACCCGTTCGGTCCCGGGGCGAAGATCCTCGCCTCGACGACGCCGATCCCGTTGTCGTTCGCGACCGATCTGGAACTGTCCTCGGACGGCTCCAAGCTCTACGCGCTGTACCGCAACGCCGGCGACGTGCTGGTGTTCGATGTCGCGAACCTGAACGAGAAGGCAACCTCGCCGGGGGGCAACGATCTCACCCGGTATCCGGTGGACGAACTGCCCGACGACCCCGACCCGTCGAAGCCGGTCAACCTGCCGGGTATCGCGATCGGGCAACTCGCGCGCGGCCTGTCGGTGCAGCCGGCCGATCCGCTCACGCTGATCGACCCGCTGGGAACCAAGGATCTGCACAACGCCAGCGTGCCGCTCAAGTTCCGCTGGAATGTGGATACCGGCCTGCTCGGCACCTCGAATTACACGGTGCAGGTGTTCGTCAGTACGCTTGCTCCGGGCGAAGGTCTGTGGCCCGACGATCCGCCCGTGGAGCGCACGCTGACGCCGGTGATCGACTCGAATCCGTCGTACACCGGGGCCGATCGCAACCCGAACCGGATCTGGACCTCGGAGGTGCTGTCCGGCGCCAGCAGCATCGACCTGCCGTTCTCGCCCGCACTGCTTACCGCGGGCCAGCGCTACTACTGGGGGGTCAAGCTGGTTGCGGCCGGTGAGACGTATATCGAATCCGCCAGCTTCGTCGCGCAGCCGATCGATCGCAACGGTTCGTACAACGGCGTCACGCTGATCACGCACGGCTTCGACCTCAAAGCCACGACCAGCGACGCCGCGTTCCAGAACCCGGCGCAGTTCATCGCGCTCGCACGCCTGATCGCCAACGCGGCCGGCGGCGGCGTGGTGCTGCTGTACAACAAGAACACGGGCGAGTGGCGCGACGCCGACGGCACCGCGGTTGGCGCGGATGTGCTGCAGGACGGCAAGGCCGTGGTGCTGGTCGCGGACTGGAGCAAGGAGTCCGACATCAGTGACAGCGGCTTCTCCGAGGCCGCTGCCGAAGCGCTGTACACCTCGCTTGCCGCGTTGAACCGCGACAGCGGAAACAAGCTGTTCTCCTCTCCGCTGCACCTCATCGGCCACAGCCGCGGGACCGTGGTGAACAGCGAGATCGCGCAGCGGCTCGGCGTGTGGCACCCGGAAGTCACCGATATCCACATGACCACGCTTGATGCGCACGACTTCAAGCAGGAAGCGCTGGCGGTGCCGCTGCGCGACATGCTCGACTTCGTGAACAACGCGCTGACGATCGCGGCACCGATCTCGGTATTCGTCATGCCGGCGGCCACGGCTGCACTGACCACCACCAAACTGTGGTTGGGCCGGCTGCTCACGCTGGTCGACGTGATGGGCGTCGCGCTGAACATCCCCTACGACGACTTCAAGGATCCGGACGTCAAGCGCTGGACCAACATCGGTTACCTCGACAACTACTACCAGACCGCCGGCCGCAGTACCGGCATAACAGCGACACCGAACGGCCGTTTCATCGAGAGCGCCGACCTCAATTTCTTCATGAACGGCATCGCCGGCTTCACGGGCGAGGACTTCGGCATCACCGGCGTCGGTGGTCCGCACAGCCGCGTCTGGCAGTGGTACGCCGGAACCGCGGGCACGAACCTGCTCACCTTCGATGGCAACCCGGTGTTCCGGCGCATCGTCGACGAGGGCATCAGCACGCGTGCCCTGGGCATTCCGGTGTTCGATTTCAATGCCAAGCCGTGGTACTGGACGGTGCCGGGCGCGACGACCGACTACCTGGTGTCGTCGGCCCAGTGGACCAGCGCCGGCGCGATCTGGGAGGGCATCGGGACCGGGTGGTACTACTCCGGCGGTGGCGGTTCGGGATCGAACCGCCCGATCTGGTACGGCGACGGTGTACCGCTCACCGACGACAACACGGAGGTCACCAAGGGCCCCGACGCGGTGCCCAACGTGTTCAACGGCAACTTCGAGCACGGCACCCGCCAGTCGCTGCTGAACCGGCTGCTGCCGGGCGCGGACAAGTACCGCTTCCCGCTGTCCTACGAACTGCCGGGCTGGTCCTTCCACGGCGGCGAGGGGTTCAATATCGACTTCGGTCCGGTGGGCACGCTCGACATCGGCGGGCTGTTCGTTTTCGAAACCAACGTCGGGGCACTGGCCACCGGCGCGTTGCGCAAGATCTGGGACCTGATCGTCGACAAGACGATCGGCGCGCTGGCGGCGAAGGCGAAGCTCGATTTCCTCGGCGGCGAGCCGAAGAAGCCGGACGCGAGCAGCTCGCAGGGCTATCGCGACTGGTACGAGCTGAACTGGGGCGACAACAGCGAGAACCGCAAGATCTTCAATGCCAACTCGGCGCTCTACGATCTCGCCGCCGGCGTGCTCGACAAGCTGATCGACGCAGGTGCGGCGATCAAGCCGATCCAGGACCTGATCAAGGTCGATCCGGACAAGAAGCTGAACCCGCTCGGGGTAGACAACTTCAAGGAGTACATGGGCACCTACCTGGAGCAGTTGTTCAAGGATCTGTTCAAGGCCGGCTCCAACTATGCATTGATGATGGGCGCGAGCTCGGTGGTCGAGGACTTCCTGCGCCTGACCATCGGCGACGTCGCCGGTCAGTTCGTCAACGATATCATCGCCCAGATCGCCGACCTGGATACCATCACGCACAATCGCGTGATGGTGCCTGCGGACGAGCCGCTGCTCGCGTTCTCGGTGGTGGCGCCGGTGATGGTGACACCGGCCAAGCTCAAGGTGCGCTTCCTCGCGACCGAGCTGGATCCGGATCTGCAAGACAGCGAATGGCTCACCGTCGAGCTGGAGCCGTCGTTCTTCAGTCGCCACACCTACGCGGTCCCGGTGCCCGAGGAGTTCAAGGGCAAGGTGGCGCTTCTGCAGTTCCAGCACGCGGACATGGAAGGTTCGACCAGGGTCGTGTTCGACGAGGGCGACACCTTTGCCGATCCGAATTTCCCGACCCTGATCGGCCAGGTCTATTTCCTCGATGACATCCGTTTCTCGAAGGGCCTCGAGGTCACGGTCACGCCGGTCGTGAACGAGGGCGACTCGGCGACGCTCGATGTGGAATGGGTTCCCGCCGATCCGGCGCTCGAGACCACGATCACGGTGTCCTGGCGGGACGGCACGCCGATCGAGACCCGCACGGTAGGACCCGGAGTGCGCACGGCGTCGTTCTCGCACATTTACGCCGATGATGACCCGAACGGAACGGCGGCCGACCCGAAATCGATCGTGGTGACCGCGAACAACGTGGTCGGCGCCGATACTGCCACGGCGCGCACGGAGATCCGCAACGTCGATCCGCGGATCGAGTCGCTGCAGCTCGAGAGCGTCGAGATCGACGAGGGTGAGGATGCCGGGCTGACGATCGACTTCGACGACGTCGGCGTGCTCGACGAGTTCCGGATCACGATCGACTGGGGTGACGGCAGCACGCCGACCGTCGTGGAGGACCTGCCCAGCTTCAGCGACGGCGGCAGCAGCACCCTGGAGAAGAGCCACACCTACAAGGACGACGATCCGACCGCCACACCGCACGACAGCTACACGATCCGCGTCACCCTGGAGGACGACGACGGCGGTCGCCACGAGCGCACCATCGCCGTGCGAGTGAACAACGTGGATCCGGTCATCGAACAGGCGAGCCTGGATGTAACGAGCGTCGAGGAGGGCGAGCAGGCCAGCCTGACGGTGGAATACTCGGACGAGGGTCTCGAGGATACCCTGCGGATGGAGCTCGAGTGGCCCGACGGGGTCACCGAGACGCACACGCTGGCGCTGGATCCGCAGGGGCGTGGAACGATCACGGTGACGCATCTGCTTGCGGACGATGATCCGACTCATACACCGCAGGATCTCGGCCAGGTCAAGATCCGCATCATCGACGACGATCGCGGCGAGGCGACCCGCGAACTCGACCTCACCGTGGTGAATGTCGAGCCGACGATCAGCGCGGCGTTCCTCACGCCCGAGATCGACGAAGGCGGCACTGCCGAACTACAGGTCGATATCGACGACCCGTCCGATCAGGACACCTTCACGGTGTTCATCGATTGGGACGACGGGCTCGGCGAACAGGAGTACGTCGGTGTGCTCGGCAGCCAGACCTTCAGCTACCAGTACCTCGACGACGATCCCAGTGGCACGACGGAGGATACGCGCAACGTGACGGTGCGCGTGGTCGACGACGACAGCGGCGAGGCGACGGCGGACGCCGCACTGGTGGTCAAGAACGTCGCCCCGGTGGCGATCGGCGGCGGTGACGTCGCGACCTTTGCCGGCGGCTCGGTGACGCTGCTCGCGGACCAGACCGATGTAGGCGAGCTCGACACGTTCACCTATGAGTGGACGGTGGTGTCGAACGACACCGGCGCCGTCTTCGGCACCTCGACACTGCAGAATCCGACGTTCACCTTCCTTGTCGCAGGGACCTACACCGCGACGCTGGTCGTCACCGACGACGACGGCAGTGCCTCCGATCCGGTGCCGCAGCAGATCGTCGTGATCGAGGAAGAGGATCCGGACTTCGAGTTCCTGTGGAACGTCGAAGTCACACCCGAAGCCAGCGACGAGGGCGGTGTCGTCACCGTGACGGTCGAAGTTTTCGGGGTGTCCATCGATGGCCAGTACGACCTCGACATCGACTTCGGTGACGGGCAGACGCTGACCGAGGTGCAGGTGGGTGCGTCGGACTTCAGTGGCAAGACAACGCTCACGTTCACGCACCGCTACGCCGACGATCGCCCGCCCGGTGACGACGACGAGTACCAGATCGGAGTGAAGATCTACTTCAGCGTCGACCCCGTCCGCGCGCGCCTCGACGAGACCAGCAAGACGGTGGCGATCGCCAACGCCGACCCGGTGGTCTCGATCGCGGTGACGCCGCCGGCTACCCCGGGGGGCGCGCACCGGCTGCAGGGCTCGTTCACGGACGCCGGCAGCGGTGATACGCACACGGTTACATGGAACATCGGCGGCCAGCTGGTCTCCGGCCCGCTGCTGGTCAACCACGTGTTCTCGGCGCCGACCACGGTGACGTTGCGTGTGACCGACGACGACGGCGGCATCGGCGAGTACACGGTGTTCGTGCCGGTGCCGCTGGCGGCACCGGGCGAAGGCGCCGGCGCCGAGGCGATCACGCTGGACGATGTGGCGTCGCTGGTCACGCAGGTGAAGTCGCTGTGGCTGGAGGCGGGGGCGGACATCGCGCCGCTCGAAGGCATCGGCTACGCGGTCGAGGACCTGCCGGGCGCGCTGCTGGCGCTGGTGTCGCTGGAGGCCGACGGGCCGCGGCTGACGCTGGACAGCGATGCGGCGGGCAACGGCTGGTTCGTCGATGCGACACCGGTCTACAGCGAGGAGTTCGGGCTCGCGCTCTCGGCCGAGGCGCGGCGCGCGACCGGGGGCGATGCCTTCGGGCGGGTGGACCTGCTGACGGTGCTGGCGCACGAGTTCGGGCACGTGCTGGGGTTGTCGCACATCGATGCCAACGTGGCGCCGAACAGCGTGATGGTCGATGCGCTGGAGCTGGGGGTGCGGCGCATCCCGGTCACGCTGGACCTGAGCCGTGCGCTCGGCGGTCTGCTGATCAACGGCAGCTTCGGCATCGACGACGCGGCGCTGTACGAGTACGGCTGGCGCACCAGCGGCTCGGCGACGGTGAGCGGTGGCGAGGCGGTGTTCAGCGAGGACGGCCAGCGCAACACGCGCCTGACGCAGACCTTCAAGGTGCCGGTGGACGCCACCCGCCTGCAGTTCACCCTCACCGGCGGCACGCTGTCGGGGGCGAGCGGGATCCCGCCGGACGCCTTCGAGGTGGCGCTGCTGGATCCGGACACGCTGCAGTCGCTGGTGGGCACGATCGGGCTGAGCGATTCGGATGCGTTCTTCAACCTGCAGTCGAGCGGCACGGTGTACCGCGCGAGCGGCGTGCGGGTGACCGATCTGCAGGGCCAGGCGCTGGCGTCGATCGACCTGTCGCAGCCGGTGCTGGTGACGGTGGAGCTGGCCGAGGGCGTGGCCGGCAGCGAGGCGGCGTTGTATTTCGACCTGCTCGGCTTCGGGGCGCTGGACACCACGGTGCGCATCGACGACGTGCGCTTCCTGGGGCCGGATAGCGTGAATGTGGCGCCGGTGGCGCAGGCCGATACCACCACCGTGGCCGAGGACGCCACGGTGCTCATCGACGTGCTGGCCAACGACAGCGACGCCGACGGGGACTTCATCGCGCTGCTCGACGTGGGCGAGGCCGCGCACGGCACGCTGGCGATCGAGGACGGACGGATCCGCTACACGCCGCGGCCGGACTTCAACGGCAGCGACGCGTTCACCTACCGCATCGTCGATTCGGCCGGCAACGTGGCGGGCGCGACGGTGGCGGTGACGGTGGAGGCGGTCAACGACGCACCGGAGCTGGCGCCGATCGACGATTACGAGATCGTCGAGGGCGTGACGCTGCAGCTGGCGGTGAGCGCCAGCGACATCGACGGCGATGCGCTCGCGTTCCGGCTCGACCAGGCGCCTGCCGGTGCCACGATCGATGCGGCGACGGGTGCGATCACGTGGACCGCGAGCGGTCCGGGCACCGCGGTGGTGTTCACGGTCACGGTCGGCGACGGCAGCGCGGAGGCGAGCCGCAGCTTCACGGTGACGGTGCTGCCCGCGGGCGGCGAGAACCGCGCGCCGCTGGCGGCGGCCGACGCAGCGACGGTGGAGCAGGGCGCCTCGGTGCGGATCGACGTGCTCGGCAACGACCTCGACCCGGAGGGCGAGGCGCTCACGATCGATGCCCTCACGCAGCCTGCCAACGGCACGGCGGCGATCGAGGACGGTGCGGTCCGCTACACGCCGGCGGAGGGCTTCACGGGCAGCGACAGCTTCAGCTACACGGTGGTCGATCCCGACGGCGCGAGCGCGACGGCGACGGTCACGGTGACGGTGCTGGCGGCGAACCGCGCACCGGTGGTGGCGCCGATCGCGGACCTCGAACTGCTCGAGGGCGTGGCGCTGTCGCTGGCGGTGCAGGCGAGCGACCCGGACGGCGATACGCTGTCCTACCGGCTCGATGCGGCGCCGGACGGCGCGGCGATCGACGCCGCGAGCGGGCTGATCAGCTGGACCGCGGCCGGCCCGAACGCGAGCTACGGCTTCACGGTGACGGTGAGCGACGGGGTGCGCGAGACCACGCGCAGCTTCCAGGTGACGGTGCTGCCGCGCGAGGTCGAGAACCAGGCGCCGGTGGCCAACGCCGATGCGGCCGAGGTCCAGGCCGGTGGCACGGTGCTGATCGACGTGCTGGCGAACGACGTCGACCCCGAGGGCGAGGCACTCGCGATCGATGCGCTGACGCAACCGGCCAACGGCACGGTGACGCTCGAGGACGGGCGGATCCGCTACACGCCGGCGGAAGGCTTCACGGGCAGCGACAGCTTCGGCTACACGATCGTGGACCCGCTGGGCTCGAGCGCGAGCACCAGCGTGACGGTCGAGGTGCGGGTGGCGCCGAACACGGCGCCGGTGGCCGTGGACGACGCGGTCACGGTGGCCGAGGACGGCACGCTGCGGGTCGCTGTGCTGGCCAACGACAGCGATGCCGATGAGGATACGCTGACGATCCTCGAGGTCTCGGCGGCGCAGCACGGCACGGCGGTGCTCGAGGACGGGCGGATCCGCTACACGCCGTCGGCGAACTTCCACGGCAGCGAGGAACTCGTCTACCGGATCGCTGACGGCCGGGGCGGCGAGGCGACGGCGCGGGTGGTGATCACGGTGACGGCGGTCAACGACGCACCGGTGGCGGTGGATGACCGCGCAAGCGTGGCCGAGGACGGCACGGTGCTGATCGACGTGCTCGCCAACGACCATGATATCGACGGCGATGCGCTGACGCTGGCGCTGGCCGCGGCACCCGCGCACGGCACGGCGGTGCTCGAGGGCGGACGGATCCGCTACACGCCGGCGGCGAACTACCACGGCACGGACCGCTTCTCGTACCGCGTCACGGATGCCGCGGGCGCGAGCGCCGAGGCGGTGGTGACGGTGACGGTGGAGGCGGTCAACGACCTGCCCGTGCTGGCGCCGGTGGCGGATGCACGGATCGGGGCGGGCGAGCTGTTCCGCGTGCAGTTGCAGGGCAGCGACATCGACGGTGACGCGCTCAGCTACCACCTGCTGAGTGGACCGGCCGGGGCGCTGCTCGATCCGGTGAGCGGGGTGCTGACGTGGCGGGCGACGACGCCGGGTACGGCGGCGCAGTTCACGGTGGCGGTGCGTGACGGCGCCGGCGGGGAGGCCTCGCAGCGCTTCACGGTACGGGTGCGCCGCGCGGTGGTCGAGGACGCGATCGTGGTGGTGCCGGTGCCGGCACAGCCCAACCGCTACGCCTTCGACGTGAGCGATCCGGCGCTGGCGCGGCGCGGCATCGCGGTCACGGGCGGCTTCGTGACGCTGGAGCCGCTGGGCGGTCTGGCGCAGCCGGTGCTGGTCGACACGGTGGGTCGCGAACCGGGTTCGATGCGTGCGACGGCCGCTGAGGCGAAGGCGCCGGGACGGCCGGCGGCGGCGCGCGCGCTGCTGTGGGTGGAGCGCTTCGTGCCGCTGCTCGACGGCTTCGCGGTGCGCTTCAACCAGGCGCTGGCGAGCGAGGGGCTGGAGGTGGCGCTGGACGACGCGGGCCGCGGCAGCGCGGGGGCGCCGGACATCGTGGTGAACGGCCCCGACGGGCGGCCGGTGGCGGGCACGATCACGCTGGATGCGGACGGGCGCGGGTTCCGCTTCGTGGTGGCGGCCGGCGAGCGCTTCGAGGGCGGTGTCTACGAGGTGTTGCTGCGCAGCGGCGCGGACGCCTTCCACGGCTTCTTCGGCGCGCTGGACGGCAACCGCGACGGGCAGGGCGGGGACGACTACCGCACCCGCTTCGAGGCGCCGGCGCACGGTGCGGCGGCGGCCCCGGCCGCGGAGGCAGCGGCCGGTGGAGCCGCGGCCGCAGGCGCAGCGGCGGATGCGGGAG